>CAZMJS010000155.1:0-3620 GCA_964566695.1 uncultured Bradymonadales bacterium | reverse complement strand
AATCTATTTCGCGGGCGAAGTCAGGATCTGGGCTGGGGTCAGGTCTACGGCGGCCAAGTGCTGGGTCAGGCCTTGTCGGCGGCCGCCAAGACGGTGGAAGATGATCGCTTCGTTCACTCCCTCCACGCCTACTTTCTGCGCCCCGGTGACGTCGATCGGCCCATCGTATACGACGTCGATCGCATCCGCGATGGACGCTCATTCACCACTCGGCGCGTCGTCGCCATCCAGGGAGGAAGGCCGATCTTCAATCTCTCGGCGTCCTTCCAAATCGATGAAGAGGGGTTCACCCATCAATTGGAAATGCCCGGCGCCCCGGCCCCCCAGGAGCTTAGCTCCGACCGCGAACGCCTCCAACAAATGGGCACGCCCCTGCCAGCTTTTATGCGTAAGCAGGCAGAAGCCGAACGCTCCTTTGAGTTGCGCGACGTCAACCCGCTGGACGATCCCATCGCCCCCTCCGTCGGCGACCCCGCCAGTATGCACTGGCTTCGGGCCACCGGTGAACTGGGCGATGATCCCTCACTGCACCGCTATCTGCTCGCCTACGCCTCCGATTTTAAGTTTCTCGTCACCTCTCTTCGCCCCCACGGCGTGACCTGGCTAACCCCTGGGATGCAGGTGGCCTCCATCGATCACGCCATGTGGTTTCACCGCCCATTCCGCGTCGACCAATGGTTGCTATATGTCATCGATAGCCCCTCGGCTCACGGCGCACGGGGATTCGTCCGCGGAAAAATCTATGACCAGCAGGGGCATCTAGTGGCCTCCACCTCTCAAGAGGGGCTCATCCGTAACCGTGGCGAACGCCGACCTTGACCTCAGGACGCCAAATCAGTGACTCGACGCTCCTCCATGGCTGCCTTTAGAGCTTTCATGGAGGGGTTTTTGGGATCGTGCTCCAAGAGGGCCTGGCGAAATTCCTCAACGATGTCGGCCACCGCCTTGACCTCGTGAATGCCAGCGACGCTTTTGCCGGCCTGCCAATAATCGTCGTAGCCGCCCGAACGCTTATTGCCGCGCGCCAACTTGAAGAGGGAGCGCACCGAATACCAGGCCCTCATCCAGTGCTTAAACGTCGGATGTTGCAACAGCCATTGAGCAATGGGTCCGGCCTCCGTTCCCACCTGGCGGACAAATTCCGTCTCGATCACTGACACGGGTACCCCAGAGATGCGACGCGTCAATACAATATCCTCGGCCTCGGCATCCACGATGGCCTGCTTATAATCGTCATGCGTATCGCACTCCTCGGTGGCGATGAAGCGAGTGCCCAATTGCACGGCTTCATAGCCGATCTCCAGCATCTCAATATATTGCTCCGTCGAGCCCACCCCTCCAGCGGCCACCAATGGCACGCCCAGATCGGATAACTCCTCGTAGAGCTCACCCGCCGGGGTTGCCCCCGCATGGCCCCCGGCTCGCCCATTGACGCAGATCAGACCATCCACATCTTCTCGCAGAGCTCGCTTAGCCCACTTTCTTTCGGTGACGTCGTGGTACACCACGCCTCCCGCCGCGTGGACCTTTTCAACGACCCAATCGGGGTTGCCCAGGGCTGTGATGAAAAACCGGACCCCCTCGTCGAGGGCGATATCCACCCACTTTTTCATCCGATTCTCATAGACCTTCGAGGATTTCTCGACCAACGCGTTAAACCCGATAGCCCCCCCTTGATTCTGCTGCTGAAGACGCCGCAACGTGGAGCGTAGATCGCCGCCATGCGCAAAGATGGTGGATAGCGGCTGAACCACCCCTACCGCGCCCGACGCCACCACCGACGCGATCAACTCTTCGTTCGAACAGGGGTACATGGCTCCACAGATCAGTGGGATCGATGCGCCGGTATCTTCCAAAAATTGGTAACTCATGCCTTCATCCTCTCCATGGGTCGCACTGACTTTCTGCCCAAAGCCTAGCACAGACGCGTGGCTCGCGCAGCCAAGGCTTGAACTCAACCATCGAGCGCACAAATTCTAAAGCCCAGGGGCAACCCCTGATTGGCCGTCCATCGCTTGCCACCGACGTCTGTGGCGAGATACACATAATCACGCACCCGGCGCCGCCCATCGGTCGCTGGGGGGCCGCCGATGAAGCCTTTATTTCGATACTGTTTGTGAGGATATTATGCGAATGCCAAAGCCCACGCTCATCGCCTTGATGGCGCTTGTCTCCGTGTTGTCGATCCCCTCGATCGCCGTCGCCGAAGATGCTCCAGAAGATGAGGAAGACGCCGAGGTGACAGAGGAGGAGCAAGAAGAACAAGAGGCTCGCCGCTCCACACCGGGTCATCATATGGACGGCCGCGCCGCCCTCCTCCGCGAAGACATCTACGAGTCGGGACGGTGGTCTCTGGGCCTCGATGGGTTATTCAACATGACTCGAACGTCCGTGGAACTCCTGGAGGACGGTGCAGACGATGAAGTGGACTCCACCCGTTTTTTGCGCATTGACCCCAGCTTAATGGTCACGGTCATCGACCGGCTGGCCGTGGGAATGATCGTCGGTCTCGTGCATCGCCGCTTTTCTCAAGAGGTGGGCCAATCCTCGACGGAGACCGCTCTGGCCTTCCAACCAAGCCTTCGCTACTACCTTCCCTTCACCAACCGACTGGCCGGCTATACCCAGGCGTCCATGGGCTATTTCCGGGGGAGTAGCGATCGATTCGTCAACGAGGAGGATCCCGATGGCGATACCATCGGCGAGGTCGATACCCGCACTCGGGGGTTTGCTCTTGGCATGGGATTGGGCGTCAATTATCGCCTCTCCGATGGGCTCCAACTCCGCTTCGGGCTGGCATTCGATGGACTCTGGGGACGTGAGAGCGTCGACGAACTCGACGAACGTCTCTCGATTTCCACGACCAACCTGGGCACCTCCGCAGGCGTGACTTACACCTTCTAATCGCCTTTGGGCTCATCGCCCTCATCGGCGTCCGACAACAGCTCTTCCAGTTGCTCGGGCGCCTTGTCAGGGTTACGCTCGTAGAGGCGCCGAGCTTTTTCGCGGGTCGACTCAAAGACCTTTTTCGCCCGCCCCATATCAACCCCATCAATGAAATACACCGCCGCTGCTTTGCCGATGGCTTTGGTCCCGGCAAAGGCCACGCCCGCCGATACCGCACTTCCCAGCCCCGGGGCCAACAGCTTCGCCAGGGCCCTCGCCGCTTCTCTCAAGGCGACGGCCGCCCCGATATTGGCTCCCAGTGCCCCCAAAAATTCCGTGGCTGCCCGCACCTCCAGGCGCCTCCCCGAAATATACCCAATCCCACTGACCAGGCTCACTTGCATCGATGTAATCGGTGCAATATCGGCCAGCGGAATGGGTGTCGCCGCCACCCCGGCACACAGTGTCGACACGATATTGGTCAACCTCTTGGCAATGCGGTGCTGCAGTGTTTTTACCTGGGAGAGCCGCACGAACTCCACCCGCGCCTGCTCGGGCAACTCATCCAACAAAAAATCAACGAGCTCCTCGATTCGCCAGCGCTCATCGGCGCGACGACTCCCATCTCGCCTCCATGACTGGTAGGCCGAGATGCCGTGGGCCGTCACAAATTGGTCCCTCAAGGCCTCTCGGCTCTTGACCTTGGCGGCAATCATTTCCTCCAGACGCTGCAC
>CAZMJS010000154.1:0-4239 GCA_964566695.1 uncultured Bradymonadales bacterium | reverse complement strand
ACTCCTCGGCCATCCGCTCAACGTGGCGAAGGCGGCGGCGGTCCACGCGCTGAAGCCGGTCCTGAAGGTCTTGTCGCTGGGAGCGATTGAGCTGTTGGAGCCGCTCCGGCGGCACCCAGGGTTGGATAAATGAGGGCGTCAAGATATCGACCTCCGGCAACTTCCCGTTATCGAGCCACCATCGGGCACTCTGCAGCATGCTGGTCGCCAGAAAAGGAGGCACTAGCTCCACGATATGGCGGGATTTGGCGTCGCGCAGCAGGATGAGCTTTTCGCAGATCTTGAGTTGCTGCCCCGATAGCGGCGCCCGCGGAAGCTCATCGATAAAGGCCTGGATGGTATCCTCCATGGCCACGTCACCTGGGCGCTCTTCTCGTCGGAGGTTCACCCAGGTTTGGACGCTCTCCAGGCGGCTGGCGGAGGCTTTTTCCAGGAGGTGTCTGGCCACCTGTTGGCGCTGCGAAAGGGTGCCGTGGCGACGGGCGAAGCGCATGCGCGGCTCCAGTGGAAGCTCCATGCCCCGTGCCCACCACCGGGGGCTGAGCTCCCCCAGGGGCAGGGACTGCAGCAGGTTGGCGCGCTGCCGGCCCGAAAGGTGGGGCCAGGCCCGCTCGCCGAGCCCCTCCAGGTCGTCGATGAGGCTCGGGATGTCGACCTCTTGGGCGCACCAGGTGACGAGCGTCGGCTCGTGGTGATTCAGAGCCCAGCGCCGGCGTTCCTCGAGCCGGTCTTCATCACCGCTCTCCGCCAGGGGCTCCAAAAAGCCCGGGGGCAGGTCGGCCTGCGGGTCCTGGCGCGCGACGTAGAGCAGGGCCCGGTGGCGAAGCAACGCCCATCGCTCGCGGAGGCGCTCCTCACCATCACCTACTCCATCGCCCAAGGCGTGACCTCCAATCGCCCGGGCCCACGTCGGCCGCTCCATGATGGCGATCCAGGTCATGAGCGTATCGACATCGCCCGGCTCCCTATCCTGGACATATCGCAGCACGGCGTCGCTCCCGGACCTCAGGGCCTCCAGGGCTTCCCGGAGCGGCTCGCCGATATGCTGGCCAAGGTCGCTGTGCTCCGCCGCCCGTTGGAGCTCAAACCGGAGGGCCCCCTGGCCGTCCTCCATGCAGGCTGCGAAGGCCTGTTGAAAATCAGCCTCAAAGACCTCCAGCGCCGACAGCGTCTCGGCCGCCTCGTCGGCCCAGTCGCACCACCACCGAAGGAGCTCCTTATCGCTCAACCGGGGTCGCGCCTCCCGGGCCCACCGTCGCTCGGCCATCAGCGCATCGCGGCGGGCCGCCATATCGCCTCGCCGCGCCAGATGGAGCCCCATCTCGCAGTGCGTAAATGGGGTGTCGAAATGGAGTTCTAGCTCCCTTTGCCGCCACTGCATCAATCGGTTATCGCCGTCGTCGTCGGAGGCCAGGCCCAATCCCCTCTCATAGGGCACCTGAAATAGGATGAAGAGGGTGACCAGGGCATTAAAATGGTCCGGGAGCGACACATTGGACACCCAGGGCATATCCTCCACCTCTGAAAGGAGCATCGCCAGGGGCCCCTCGGGATCGTCCAGGATGGGCAGGCGCTCGCGCAAGATGAACGTGGAGCACGTGACGTTGGCCTTGGCGACGATATTGGTGAGGGCGTCCTGGGCGACTTCTCCCTTGGGAAAGAAGGCCTGGAGGCCCTTTCGAACCAGATTCTTCACCACGCCCCCATCGACCTGAAAGGATAGGATCACCGCCGCGCTCCACAGCTTGACCAGGAGTTCGTCCGCCACATCGGCGGCCGAGTCGGGACGCGCGGCGATGCCCGCCAGGACGCCGTTGACGGCCATCGTATGGGGCTCTTCCTGAGCCAGGAGGACGTCGCACCAGCGGGCAATGCGGGCCGGCGGGGCCACCGAGATGACCTCCTCAATGATGGCGAAGACCCCGGCCGGCGCCTCGTTGAGGCGCGCTGCGTCCTCCGGCCGAAGATCGATGGCCAGTTGCAGCAGCGCCAACCGCTCCAGACCGGTGCAAAGCTCGAAGCGATTCTTTCCCTTTTTCTCGATGAGCCCCTCTTCCTCCAGGGCGTATTTGGTGCGATCTGGCACCAGCTGCATCAGCCGTCCCTTGGCGGCGCTCAGGTCCTCCGCCGCCTCCACGTCGACCTGCAGGAAGTCCTCGATGCCCTCCAGGAGCTCCTGCTTGCTGATCCGTCGCGTATTATTGCTCTCCAGCCCCAGGCATATCTCCAACTGGTCGCGGTCGACGGGCATTCGCGTGGACCCCGCAAGCTCCATCCACCGAAGGAAGAACTCCCCCGTGGTGCCATCATCGATCCATGAGGCGGCAATGGGCGACGCCACCTCCTCCTTGAGCTCGCGCCGCGTCCACCGGGCCAAGCGACGGGCGACGTAGAGGCCGTCGTCGCTCCCCGGCTGATGGGGAAATTCCCGGAGGGCATAGATCAAAAAGGAGGGCTCAAACTTCGATAGGCGCCCCTCTTGGATATAGGCCAGGCCCTCGCGGACGCGGGCCGCCTCGTCGGCATTGATATAGTAGCGCTCCTGGAGGCCTTCCAACCAGGCGTCGATGGCCTCCAGACCGACGGGGTGAAAGACAAGGGGCATCTCCATCGCTTTGTCATCCTCCGGCGGGCGCTCCAGGGGCTCCGTCGGGGCCCACAGCCGGAAGACGGGCTGTTCCTCGACGAAGTGGGCCACCCGTCGGATGGCCAGGCGGGTGGCCAGCGTTCGGCGCTCCGCCTCCAGCCCCATCACGGCAAAGGTCGCCCGGGGCACGGGCGTCAGGTAGCACACCACCTGGGGATCGATGCGCTCCATGGCCCGGGCGGTGCGGTCCAAAAAGGTGGCCACCTGTCGCCAGGAGAGCGGCTCCGCCTCGGGAAGCGGCGGCAGCCGCTCCAGGCGGTTATGCTTCTTAAACCAGGGCCGAAAAAACTGGCGCACATCCCATCGGCGATCGCCGGCGGCGACCCTCAAGGGCAGGTAATTCAACACCTCCTCGTCGAGCTCGGCTTGCCCCAGGGCGCCGCTGGCGTGGGCTTTGTAGCGCGCCCGAAGGGAGTCCACCGACTCGTCGACCAGATAGGCCATAGCCTCCCCGTATTTATTGGGCGAATCGCCGATCCAGCGCACCACCTCGTGGGTGTGTCCCCCCAAAAATCGCGACAGCCGCGTGCGGGCCGTCCGGGCTTTCTTCTGGAGGTCGCCCTCGTCCGTCGACGAGTCCTGGTCAATAAATACCCCGGCGATGGCCATCGCCAGATCCATGACTTCCTGGCAGCCCGTCTCGCTCAAAAACCAGCCCTTCCAGGCCTCCGCAGCGTCCTCTTTTAGCTTGGCCGGAAGGGCCGTCATATCGAGCGTCATCTTACCCACCTTTATTCGTTCCACGAGTCATTGGCGCCACGTCCGCCGAGGCATATTGCACACCTTAGCGCAGCCGTTCATCACAGCCCAGCGGGCCCGTGCGATACGCGTATCACACGCCGTCATCTGGCTGATCTGAGCGATTGATTCACACTGCAACCATATCACGGGCGGGGCGCTGGGTCTGGCCCATCGACATATGGAGATGATGATGCGCAATCGACGAATGACCTCGTTTTTCACTATCCTGGTGTGCACCCTCGCCCTGCTCATGGGCTGCGGGTCCGACGGCAGCGAGTGGTCCAATAATGGCAGTAGCTCCGGCGGCGGCGGTGACTCCTGGTCAAGCCCGGAGTGCGTCCCGGGACTCGGCGAATGCCCCACCGGCGACATCTGCGTGGATCGGAGCTGCGTGCCCGTGGACACCCGGACCTTTCCCTTGGTCATTGAATTTGGTGAATTTCCCTGGACCCGAAACTTCCAGGTCGAAGTCCGCTATCGCGGCGACGACCTCATCCTGCGGACCGACAAGAGCAACTCCACCTCCACGCCCTCCTGGTTCGAGACGGCCTACCTAAAGCCCAACCGCCACACCGATTGGTGGCAAATCGAGGTCATCTCCCACGGCACCTTTCTCAGCAATACAGTCCTGACCTGTGTACTCGAGTTTGACGCCCGCACATTCGAAGAGGAGAGCGAGCTCTTTTGCGATAATGAAGATGGCTATATCGCGATCCTATTAGAACCCGCGCTATAGAAACTGCAATCCTACTTCTGATGGGTCGGCCATCTCTTTACATGACCGTCGGCTCTCTGCCCTTCGATGACCATGGTCGATGGAGCGATCAAGGCCATCGACGGGGGTAATCGGC
>CAZMJS010000153.1:0-4799 GCA_964566695.1 uncultured Bradymonadales bacterium | reverse complement strand
CTAGGCGTGGGGACCGGTGCTCAGGACTCCTCGGGCATGGTCATCTCAATGGCCCGGGCCTTTAATTTGACGATATGGGTCTCCAGGGGGACGTCGTCGATGGACTGGCCCGTCTGCTCGGCGATGTGGCGCGCGTGGTGACGGGCGTCATCTTCGCTCAATTCTTCGTAGCTCATCGTTCCCTCGACGACGGTCTCGGCGCCGGTGGCGTTTCGAGGCACGAAGAAGCCATAATTTTCCATGCGGACGCGTACGGGGAGATCCTCGTCGGCGTGATAGAGGTTCATCCAGCAACCGCGGCTCTCGCAGACCTCGGTGGATTGGGCCAGGACCTTTATATCGATGGATTCTCCATCGGCGTCCTCCAATTTGGCCAGGGCGTCGACGAGATCGATGGGATCGCCGTCGAGGGCGAATTCGTCGCCGAAATGGCCCGTATCTCCTGGAGCGAGGTCGTCGGCCAATTCGTGCTCCTCGTCATCTTCGCCGTGATCGTGGTCGTCCTGTGGCTCGTCGGCGTCGAGGTCTTCGTCGATCACGACGATCTCGTCGGTGACGTCGGCGTCTGTATCAGCGCCATGATCACCGTCGCAGCCAAGGGTTAAGGAGAGCAGAAGGATGAGGCCGATGGAGGAAAGACGCATAAAAGACTCCAGTGCAGGTTGAGTGATAGGGGGCCTGACCTATACTGGCGCGGGTTGACGACGAGGACAAGTCATAGTGGACGTGGATGGTGATATGAGTGCACAGACGGAAGGGCCAAAGGACGTGGAGAAGGGGCTCTCAGAGATGGGTTTACCCGATAGTCAGTGGGAGCAGCGGGGCTCGGTGCTGGTGGTCAAGGTCGATGAGGATGTGGAGTTGCCGAGCCCGGAGATCATGCAGACGGGAGCGCAGGCGTTTAAGAGCGACACGCGTCGCTACGTGGGCCTGGACTTGAGCGCCTTTTCGGGGGCGGCGAATACCGGGGGCGGCGATGACTGAACCCAGAGCCGGTTGGGAGAAAAAGAAAGAGGCCATCGAGGAGCAGATGGCGTCGCTGGATTCTTTGGTGGTGGCGTTTAGCGGCGGTGTCGACTCCACGGTGGTGGCCGCTTTGGCCCAGGAGGTGCTGGGGCCTGAGAAGGTGCGGGCGGTGACGGCGGTCAGCGAGACATTGGCCGGGCGGGAACTCGAGGAAGCCTGCGAGGTGGCCGAAGAATTGGGCGTGGAGCACGAACTCATTGAGTTTAGTGAGTTGGACGATGAGAGGTTTCGGGAGAATACATCGTCGAGGTGCTTTTTTTGCCAGTCCATGCGCTTTGAGCAAATTGGCGTCATGGCGCGTGAATTGGGGGTGGAGGTGGTGGCGTCGGGGACCAACGCCAGCGATGAGGGCGATCATCGACCGGGATTGGCGGCGATGCGCAATCAGGGGGTCTATCAGCCATTGCTGGAGCATGGGGTGACCAAGGAGGAAGTGCGGGCCATCGCACGAGCGATGGGGCTGTCGGTGTGGGATAAGCCGGCGATGGCCTGCCTGTCGTCTCGAATCCCACATGGATTAGAGGTCACGGAGGCCCGTCTACGACTGATCGAGCGGGCGGAAGACGTGGTGTTTGGCGAGGGGTTTGAGCAATTCCGGGTGCGGGCTCATGGGGAGTTGGCGCGCGTGGAGATCGCTCCTCAGGAGATGGGGCGAGCGATGGACAGGGCATTATTGGGTCGGTTGTACGACGGGATCGTGGAGGCCGGCTTTGAGGATGTGGTGCTGGATATGACGGGATATCGATCGGGGAGCCTCAACCCGGCAGGAGGAGGTAGCGATGAGTGAGTCCCTAAAAGCATTGCTTCGGCGCTATCGCGATGGCGAGGTCGGCGAAGAGCAAGTGCTTCGGCGGGTGAGTCGGCAACCCTATGAGGAGCATCTGATCGGCCGCATCGATCACCAGCGCGAGGATCGCACGGGGATTCCCGAGGCCATTCTGGCGGAGGGCAAGCGGCCGGGCGATGTGCGGTCGGTGATCGAGCGCTATGTGGACGCCGACCGGGCATTGATGGCCACGCGAATCACGTCGGATATCCTGGCGGAGATGGAGGATTTGCTCCCGCGCCTCGATCACTATGAAGAGGCGAGGGTGGTGGCCACCAGGGCCCCGATCATCGATGAGGAGCGCGAGTCCGTACTGGTGATCAGCGCGGGCACGCTGGATCGGCCGGTGGCACGTGAGGTGGCGGTATGCAGTCGGCTGTTGGGGAATCCGACGCAGGAGTTATTTGACGTGGGGGTGGCCGGTTTGGGGCGGCTGTTGGCCGATATGGATCGGGTCGACGCCGCCGGAATCGTGGTGGTGGTCGCCGGGATGGACGGGGCCCTTCCGAGCGTGATCAGCGGTCTGAGTCACCAGCCGATCATCGCCGTGCCCACCAGCGTGGGATATGGGGCGGCCTTTGAGGGGGTGGCGCCGCTATTGACCATGCTCAATGCCTGCTCCCCGGGGGTGGCGGTGATGAATATTGACAATGGTTTCGGGGCGGCCGCCCTGGCCACCAAGATCAATCAATTTGGACAGCGAATGGTGGCCAGCCACCGACATAAGGAGACACCATGAGCGACGACCGAACGACCGAGCGCCATATTCATCTCGATCTAATGGGGGGGCTTGCAGGAGATATCTTCATTGCCGCCGCGCTGGACGCCGGATTGGTCGACAAGTCCTCGTTGGAAGAGGCGTTGAGTCAGGTGGGGTTGGGCAACATTGAAATCGTCGACCAACGAGCCCTTCGCGGCGCGGTGGAGGGGCTCCATATTCGATTCCAGGGATGGGATCCGGAGATGGAGGCTGATCATCGCCATCTGAGCACCATCGAGACCATGATCGGCGATAGCGATCTGGAGGCGCCTGTTAAAGAGCGGGCGTTGGCGATGTTTCGGACCCTGGGAAAGGCAGAGGCCGAGGTGCATGGGATGAGCCTGGAGGAGGTCCATTTTCACGAGGTGGGGGCGGTGGACTCCCTGTTGGATTTTGTGGGCGCGGCGTGGATTATCGAACAGGCTCAGGCCACCTGGTCATATGGAGAGATTCCCCTGGGATCAGGGAGCATTGAGACAGCCCATGGGACGATTCCCGTGCCGGCCCCGGCGACGGCGAAATTATTGGCGGGACAACCAGTGGCTTACCAGCCGGTGGAGCATGAGTTCGTCACCCCCACGGGAGCGACGATTTTGGCGACCTTAAAAGGTCTGAGTGGAGAGCGCCGGGGACGTATAAGGTCGACGGGTTTTGGCAGTGGGGGGCGAGATGTGGCGGGGATATCCAATGTGGCGCGCATGACGGTGTTGGAGAAGAAGGGCGATAGGGTCGCCAAGGGGTTTGTGGAAGACGAGGTGGTGGAACTGATCGCCGAAATCGACGATCAAAGCCCGGAACAATTGGCCTATGTATTGGAGCGGCTCCAAGAGGAGGGGGCTCTGGATGCCCACCTGACGGCGGTGACGATGAAAAAGGGGCGCGTCGGCCAGCGCTTATGGGTGCTATGCGCCGACGAGGCATCGGCTCGGGCGATGGCGGAGGTCATTGTGCGGGAGAGTACGACCCTGGGCATGAGGGTTCGCCGCAGCGAGCGATGGATTTTAAAGCGCGAGGCGATCGCGTTGCCCACCGATTATGGTGAGCTTGATATAAAGCTCGGTTTTTTTGACGATGAGGTGGTCCAGGCCCAACCGGAGTATGAAAGCTGTCGACGGTTGGCCCGCGAGCAGGGGGTGGCATTGAGAGAGGTCTACGAGGCGGGGCGCCGGGCGATAGAGAGTTGGCGAGAGGAGATATGACGCTCAAGCAAAAGATCCATCACTATATTATCACCCATGATCGGCGGTGGTCCTTTATTCTGGCCTACGTCAGTCTGGCGGTGGTGCTGGCGATCGTGATCAACCTATTTTGGTTGGCGGCGGTGGTGGCGGTGCACGGGCTCTTTGAGTGGATCAAGCAGTCGGCGCTGGTAGAGGATCGGTGGGCGCGATTCTTCCGGGTGATGTGGGAGCTAAAATTCGATATCGGGCTGGTGATTTTTGGACTGGCCTTGGAAGTCTATATCGGCATGTTGTTAGGGATCGCCGGCCTCGGGGCGACGGCCAGGGCCGGCGTGGAGGCCGGTAGTCGCGCGGCGATGTGGCAGAGCGTGCTTCGAGGCACGTTATTGTCGGTGGATGACGCGGCGTTGGTGGCCCGAATGGCCACGGGGACCGACGAAGAGGGAGAGGATCAGGGCGAAGACGGCGCGATCGAAGAGATGGAGGGATTGGAGGGAGACGAGGTCGATCAATTATTTGAGCCCGAACAAGGACCGACGGATCTAAAGGGACGGCTTGGCCCATGGGCTGAGAAGTGGGTGCTGGGCGATTGGTTATCCCTCGGATTTGGCCTGACCTGTCTGGCCCTGATTCTTGTGGGGCCCTGGTTAACGCCGCATGATTGGGGGTCCATCCTGGCGATGATCGGTGAAGAGATGCACCCGATGCCATGGCTCGTGGAGTGAGGATCGGGATTTTTTATTGGTCATTTGAAACGCGATGGGGTCCGTGCTAGGTAGGCGCACCAAGTCGGGTGACCCGGTAAAAGGTTCGTCCCTGAACCGCGCCTAGAAGTCCGGGATTCTGATGGTGAATGCGATACTCACCCGTCGAGCACAAGTCGATTCAACGCAACGAGTCTCGGGAAGTTGGTCCCCGGATCGGTTGATAGCAGTTCCTTGTAGCACGGCGTGCGCGCTCTGAGAGCGCGCTGATAGCGAAGCAATTTACCTGAGTTGGGAAGGTC
>CAZMJS010000152.1:0-4910 GCA_964566695.1 uncultured Bradymonadales bacterium | reverse complement strand
ACGCATAGGGAGGCGGTGGTGAGAGGAGAGGCCAGCGCCTGTAGAGGGTAGGAAAGTGGCGGGAGAAATGAAAATCGCGCGTGATGAGGCGGGGCCCCCAGAAGTGGAGGCCCCGATACGATCTAGCGCTGGAGGATGTCGGTCTGGGATTTGAGTTCGTCGTGGATGCCGAAGATGACGATCAGGATTTCGGCGTAGATGCGAGCCATGAGGATGCCAAAGAGGGCGAAGATGACGCTTCCAAAGAAGGAGCCGGCGGCGGCGACGACGCCCTCGCTGATGAGGGCGCCCAGTGAGACCAGTGGAATGGCCAAGACCATCAGAGCGGAGGCAATCCAGAAGAGTACCTTGACAATACGGTGAGTGATAAAGGATCGAAATTTAAAAAAGTCGGAAATGCTGTCTGGCATGGAGGCTCCCCTCGATATTAGGTGTGATGAGTGGTTAATGAGTCATCGAGTCTAGGGGAGGAGCGGTCGTCCCGTAAAGGTGAGGGGGTGAGTTTATTGATCGTGTTAGGGGGATATGCCGAGTTTGTCGGCCAGGGGGCGGGGGATAAAGAAGTGGTTGACGCTGATGGAAGGGTTGTGGCCGTCGGGGCGGGGATAGGGATAGATGGTGCGGGTGCGGGTGCAGAAGTCGTTGAGGCGGACGTAGCCCGCCATACGGGCGCATTCGCTCCAGGCGGCGCGGAGGGGCGGGCCGAGTCGGGGTTCGGGGCGGGGGTCGGCGGGGCGGAGGCATTGGCCGGATTTTTCGTGCACGTATTTGAAGCCGGCGTGGTAGGTGTTGAAGGCGGTGGCGCGGAGATCGTCGATGGAGAGGGCGTTTTCCTCAGTGAAGAGCAGGAGGATGCCGGCGTCGTGGTAGCCCTCAAAGACCTGGGCCATGGTGTGGTCGTCCTGGTTTCGGACTTCGTGGAAGCCGTTGCCGACGAGCATGACGGCGCCGTTGGGGTCGAGGTCGGCGTCGTGGAGGGCGTCGAGGAGGCGCCGGGGGTTGCCGATGTCGGCCTGGCGGATAAAGAGCATATTCTGGGGGAGGCGGCCGGCCTGTTGCTCGCGTTGAGCGGCGTCGATGGCGGGGTCCTCGAGGTCGGCGCCGACGTAGCGGATGTGGTCCTCGCCGTCCTGGTTGAAGCGCTGGCGGGTGGCCTCGCCGCGGCCGATGGCGTGTTCGATGAAGAGGTCGAATTGGAAGTCGTATTGCTCGCAGAAGTCGTCGAGGGCCTGGTTGGCGAGGCGGAAGGTCTTGCGGTTGGCGTCTTGGCTGGCGCCGACGTTTTCGCCGCGGCGAACCCAGACCTCGCCGGTGCCCTGGCGGAGGATCTGGGCGGCGGCCTTCATATAGGGGTGGTAGGTCTGGATGATGCCGAAGGGGCCGGGGCCTCGTTGGAAGCCGCGGGCGCCCAGGGCGGTGACGGTGGCGCGCTGGCCGCGGAGGCGAAGCCAGCCGGCGGCGCTGAGGATGTGGAGGGCCTGCTGGCGCAGGTCGGGGTGGTCGGGGAGCCAGGCGGTGGGGTCGATGTCCTGGCCGGCCTGCAGACCGTGGGTCAGCTCGGCGGCGCGCAGAGAGAGGACGAGGGGGACCAGGAGATAGCCGATGCACACCTGAGATAGAGAGGGCACCCAGTGGGTATTGAGCGTGGGAGGTCGGACGTCGATGTGGGGCTGGAGGCGGTGGAGCATGGAGGCCAGGGCCTGGAGATCGGCCTGGGGCACGGGGTCGCCAGTAAGGAGGGGGCGCCAGATGGCGGTGGCCGGGATGGGCTCGTCATCGGTCTTGAGGGGGATGGCCTCGAAGAGGCGACGCACCCGGGGGTGGCCGGCGATGCGAAAGCGCTGGTCGTAGGCCTCCAGGTAGCCGCGGGAGAGCAGAAAGTGGAGGTCGATGGCCAGTTGCTCGGCGTCCAGGCGCTGGCCGTCGACGGTGCAGCGTCGGGGGTCGATGGCCTGGCCGTCGAGGAGGCGTTCGGTGAGCCCCAGGGCGCGGTGGGTGCCGAGGATGTGGCGCGTCAGCCACAGGTCGGTGGGGGCGGTGATGGCGGCGGTGCGAAATATCTGGCGAGCCACCCGGGTGCCGCGGCGCAGGTTGTCGGCGCGCCCGGCGTCGAGATCGAGGTCGTCGATGGCGGCGCGCCAGGTCTGAATGACCTCCAGCAAATAGGCGGCGGGGCTAAAGAGAAGAGGGATGGTGTCGCGAAAATCCTCGAAGGTCTGGCGCTCGAAATAGGGGTAGCCGGCGCTGGTGCGGCCCGTGGGGCGGCTGACCAGGTCGGCCAGTTGGGCCACCAGCGGAGAGTCTTGAGCGTCGACGAGGTCGAGTAATGTGGAGGTCAGTTTATTCATGGGGGGTATGCTCGCCCATTTGGCGGCGGCTGGCAATGGAGGGTTGCAGGCGGGTGGCGATGAGGAGGGTGAAAATGGCGGAAAATAAGGGTGTTGTCGCACCCAGGGTGCGACATGAGGGCGAGATGTGGGCAGGTTAGAGATCCCAGTCGGTGTGGGGTGGGGGCAGTTGGAGGTGGCGGTCCAGGGCTTGGAGGAGGTCGGTGGGGCCCTGGAGATCGTCGGTGATGGCGAGGGTGGTGGCGGGGGCGACGCCGAAGAGGAGGCGGGTGAGGGCGCCGACGCCGCATTGGAGAGTGGGGTGGTGCGGGCGGTGTCCGTCGGTGGCAGAGGAGGTGGCGCCGAGGGTGAGGTGGTAGGGGCCGGCGACGCCGGTCCAGGGGGCGTCGTCGGGGAGGTGGTGGGCGATGGGATCTTGTAGGTCGAGGTTGAAGGAGAGGGGGGAGTGCGAGGGGAAGCGCAGGCCGTCGAGGGTGCGGGGGAGGTCGCAGATACGGAGTTGCCAAAAGGAGAGGGAGCGGGCGCCCAGGGGGAAGGTCGATTGTTCGGTGAGGAGGTGATGGGCGATGGGTTGGTTGAGGAGGTCCTGGAGTTGGAGGGCCGGTGGTTCCAGGAGGCGGAGGCGTTGGATCTGGTCGCTCAACGAGCGGAGCAGGGAGAAGAGCTGGAGGCATTGGTCGTAGGATTGATAGGCCATCCAGGTCAGGAAGTAGGGGCCGGGGCCCTGTTTGTTGTCGTCGCCGTGGAGCCAGAGGTGGTGGGTGAGGCGGCCGGCGTCGTCGGTAAAGCCGAGGCCGAAGGAGCCGGGGTGGAAGAGGATCTCGGCGTGGGTGAGATGGGGAGAGGTGATGGAGGCGGCGCCGTGGCGGGTCCGTCGGGAGAGGCGGTTTTGGTGGACCCGCTGCCAGTCGTCGGCGTCCAGGCGAAGGGGGGTGGCCTGAAGGGGTGGTACCTCTAATTGGGCGGGCGTGATGTGGTAGAGGCGCTCCGAGGTGCCGGTGCCAAAGCCGAGGCGGTCATAGAAGCCCTGTTCGAAGATGCCGAGGCCGGCGAGGGCGAAGGGTTTTCGGTGGTAGGACTGGGCGAGGGCGTGGGCCGTGAGGCGAGAGGCCAGGCCCTGTTTGCGGGCGACGAGGCCGGTGGTGACGGCAGGGATGGAGCATAGCGAAAGGGGTTTGTCGCGGTGCTGGAGGCGGCCGCGGGCGGTGGCCACATAGCACTCGGGCTGGCCGTGGAGCTCGGCGATCCAGCCCTGGCAGTGGTCGCAGAAGAGGCGCAGGGCTTCGGGTGGGGTGTCGTCCTGGAGCCAGCCGATCTCGCGCCAGATGCGCTGGACGTGCGGGAGGTGGCGGTCGCTGTGGAAGGGGTGTGGGTGCATAAGATTGTAAGGGCGGCGGCAATCCGTCATGATGGAGCGTAACAACATAGAGTAGCTACGGATGGATTGTCAGGTGGAGGACGCTATGAGGACAGGTGTTGAGCGCGGGCTGGTGGGGATGGTCGGCTGGTTGGGGCTGGTGGCGATGGTCGTGTCGATGGCGCTGATCGGGGCCTGTGCGGAGGGCGACGTCGAGGAGGCGGTGAACCAGACGCCCAATCAACAGGACTCGGATAACCAGACTGACAATAATCAGGAACCTAATAACCAGGCGCCGAATAACCAGGAGTCCAATAACTCGGAGTCCAATAATTCGGAGTCCAATAATTCGGAGTCCAATAATTCGGAGTCCAATAACTCGGAGCCCGGAAATAATAACGGCGGTCCCACGGAATGTGAGGGCGATCTGTTCTGCGATCCCGGTGAACTCTGCGATCTGGACGAGGGGATCTGCGTGGAGGCGGAGTGCACGGGGGATTTTCACTGCTTTGGTGGGTGGTGCGTCAATCAGATGTGCGTGACCTGTCGCGAACACGATGATTGTGCGGACGGTGCGCTATGTGATTTTAACGCGGGGAGCTGCCGGGGATGTGAGAGCGATGACGAGTGTGGAGGCGAGGTCTGTGACCTCGACTCGGGATTGTGCCGGGAATGCGTGGAGGACTCCGATTGCGGCGGCGGAGTGTGCAGCGAGACCTATGAATGTGAAGAGTGCTTGATCAACGAGGATTGCGAAGGGGAGAGCTTTTGCGACGAAGACCTGAGCTGTCAGCCGGCGGAGTGTTTTGGCGACGGCGACTGCGACAGCGATGAGTATTGCGTGGATTATGGGTGCGCCGAGTGTATTGACGATGATGATTGCACGGGGGCCGATAGTTGCCTTCAGAATCAGTGTGGGGAGTGCATCAGCGACGCGGATTGCCCGGTCAATGGCGAAGTCTGCGACCTGGTGACGCTGGAATGTGTGGATAATCCGGACACCTCGGAGTGTCAGATTGATTCGGAGTGTCCATTCGGTAGTTGCGGGACGGTTCACAACTGGTGTCACTGCGAAAGTGAGGCGGATTGTACGTCAGGACAGGGGTGCTACAGTCAGTTGATTGGACCAGACTATTGTGCGTGGCCCGATGATTGATCGGTGACGCGGCGATGAATGGAAGGCAGGGGTAGAGCGTCGAAGAGGG
>CAZMJS010000151.1:0-5126 GCA_964566695.1 uncultured Bradymonadales bacterium | reverse complement strand
ATGGTCTTGAAACCGGACTGGTTCAGAGCGCTGAAATGCAAGAAGACGTCGTCGCCGCCGTCATCACGCTCGATAAAACCAAAACCTTTGTCTTCACTGAACCACTTCACTTTACCTTGAACTCTCGACATATGCTGTCCTTTTTAACTTTCTTCAAATCGATTGATTCGCCCTGTCAGCTCTGACCAAAGCCAGAATACTCCACGGCGTCTTAGACATCCGAACCTTTCGAATATCTATTCTCTCGGACATGCCAGCTCATTCTGGAACTGACCAATCTTGTTTGGGCAAATCAACGAAGGAAGGAAGGTGCTACTTTTCCCACACGGCGGACGTGCGTCACAACAACCGGAAACCAAAAATACGTTGGGCTTTCCTAGAGATATTGGCGGCGAGTGCCTCGCTGCCACAGCCATGTTGTAGGGGAGGCCACTTAATATTGCAAGCCGTATTATCAACTTTTCCCCAGAAAAACCCAAATCCTTTCATTCGCCTTGACGCTCCACCAAATTTGAAGCTGACTCATCGCCAAAAAAATGGATGGTTTTAAACAAAAAAAGCCCCCCGACCTCAGCGGCCGGGGGGCTTTTCGGCACTCACCTCTGCTTTAGAGGGTGCTCACGTTCGCCGCTCGCATGCCCTTGGGGCCCGACTCGACGTCGAATTCGACGGCCGTGTCGTCGGCGATGGTTTTGAAGCCCGACTGGTCCAGAGCGCTGAAGTGCAAGAAGACGTCGTCGCCGCCGTCATCACGCTCGATAAAACCAAAACCTTTGTCTTCACTGAACCACTTCACTTTACCTTGAACTCTCGACATATGCTGTCCTTTTTAACTTTCTTCAAATCGATTGATTCGCCCTGTCAGCTCTGACCAAAGCCAGAATACTCCACGGCGTCTTAGACATCCGAACCTTTCGAATATCTATTCTCTCGGACATGCCAGCTCATTCTGGAACTGACCAATCTTGTTTGGGCAAATCAACGAAGGAAGGAAGGTGCTACTTTTTCCATCACGGCGGATGTGCGTCACAAAAACCGGCAACCAAAACTTGGATGGGCTTTCCTTGAGATGTCGGCGGCGATGGCTAATACCTCGCTGCCACACCCTCTCTCTAGGTCACCCCTTCGGAGATTGCAAGCATGATATTCAACTTTCTTCGCCGCACCGTCATGCGGCCCCACATCTGTCAGCACTCCGGCGCTCAGGCGTCTATCACTACGACCATCGCCTGCTCACTTATGCCTCCACCTCGGAGTTTTTCCATGGCCATCCCCATTCCATTTATCATCGCCGGCGGCGTCGCCGCCGCCCTCACCGCTGCCGGCTTGCTCCTCGACGACGAAAGCGATGACCAGCCCAGCCCATCCCCCGTGCCCGACCCCACCCCTGATCCTGGCAAGCCCACAGGCCCTGCGAATCGCCAAAAGACCCTTCGCCGACTTCGCCTCGTGCGAAACCGGGCCTTCAAATCCCTCTGCCGAGAGCACGACCTTGATCTCCCACCCATCGGCGATCCAGCGTTGAGCTCACAGGCCCCCGACGGGCTCTTCCTCCATCTCGATGAGCAGGCCCAACACCGCCGACGCGCCCTTGACGCCTCCCTCAGCAAACACCGCCTTCGCGTCGAACACCTCCAGACCCGGCGCCAGCGCTTGTCCACCCTTCGAACCCAACGCCCCTGAAAACACCCCACCTTAACACTCCCAAGGTTCGACATTAGCCCATATACACTCGATATCTCGGCGATCCACCCTCCGTCACAAGGGGTGTTACAATAAATAAACAATAACCGTAACAACTGAAACAATGCCATATCCTGGCGCGACCCGGCCCCACCAAACGACGGGCGCTCAAGCCGCCTCCATAACGGATATCCACGCTTTTGCACGTCCAAACCCACGAATGGCATCCATCTTGCTTGGTCATTCACCGTCCACGGCTTTAGTTCCACCGGTTCCACCGCGGGACCACGCCGTTTCGCTACTTCGATATCTGTGACGGATCGATGCCAAATATCACCTCCCATCCCACCGTCTCCTGCCTCGTCGCTGCCTCCCTATTGACGTTCTCGGCCTGCGATAATCCCTCCGAACAAACCGACTCCAGCGACGAGGACTCTTCTTCCTCCTACGAGGTGATGGCTCAATCCTGGCAGCCCGTCGACGCCGACGACCTGACCCCCCACCAGCAGACCATGGCCGATTACGCCGGCACCTCTCGAGGACTGATGGGTCAACGCCTCATGGGCACCGTCATGGACGCCGCCAATGAAGATGGCTTCGGCGCCGCCATCGAGGTGTGCCAACAGGAGGCCGAACCCATCGCCGACGAGATCGCCTCGCGGCGGCAGGTCAATATCGGGCGCACCTCTACGGAGCTTCGAAACCCCGACAACCTCGCCCCCCAGTGGGCCCGCGACCACGTTCAGGCCGGCGTCGATGATCAATTCTACGCCGCCGGCGATGACGGCTCTCTGGCCACCGCCATGCCCATTCACCTGGCAGCCCCCTGCATGAACTGCCACGGTGAATCCCAGCACCTGGCCGATGGGGTTCCTGAAGCCCTGGATCTGCACTATCCCGACGACGTGGCCACGGGCTACCAAAAAGGTGACCTCCGAGGATGGTTCTGGGTCGAGGTGCCCGGCGACGTCGTCGATCCCCCGGAGCCCGACGACCTCCCCGACGAACCCACGGACGTCGACATCGACGCCGTCGACGACCCCGGCGAAGCCCTCTACGTCCAGTATTGCGCCTCCTGTCACGGCCGCGATGGCCAGGGCGCCCCATCGACCTTCCCCCCGCTCGTCGACACCCCTACCGCCACCGACGATCCGACGGCCCTCATCGCCATCACCCTCGATGGCGTCTCCGGGCCCCTGGAGGTGTTGGGCGACAGCTACGATGGCTTTATGCCCGGTCAGGCCCAGCTCTCCGACGAGGAGGTGGCCTATCTCTTGACCTATATTCGCCGATCCTGGGGAAATGACGCCCCCCCTGTCACCTCCGACATGGTCCGACGCGTCCGCGACATCACGGCCGACCGCACCAGCGCCTGGAACGCCGACGATCTCGACGAACTCTGGGACACCATCGCCGAGGACCCCTGGATCGCTAACCCCTGACGCGTGATTCACTCATTTTCTATCACGGGATTTTCCTATGACCTCTGATGCTCACACATCCTCCTCGGACCTCAACGGCTCTGGCAGCGCCTCCTCACAGGACGTCGCGCAGAGCCTCCAGCGCATCGAGTCACGCCTCGATCGCCTGGAGGACTCCATCGCCCGCGTCACCGCCCTTTTGGATCAAGCCCCACCCATGATGGCCACCGTCGCCGACATCGTCGACGACGAGCTTCGCCAGGCCACCGACCAGGGCGTCGACGTCGACCAGCGCCTTCGCCAACTCACTCGCCTGAGCGCCAAGCTCACCGATCCCGCCATCCTCAACTCCCTGGAAAAACTGGCCGATCGCGCCGACTCCCTGGAGACGCTGGTCAACCTCATCGACGACCTCCCCGACGGCATGGCCATGGCCATGGATATCTTCGATGAATTTATCGACGACGCCCGGGCCCGTGGCATCGACCCCGTGCGCACCCTGGCCAAGCTGGAGTCGGCCTCCCTGCGCTTTGCCCGCTTCGTCCAGAGCGACCAATTTTCGACCCTCATGGACTCTCACCTCCTGGAGCCCTCCACCGTCGACGTCCTCAGCCGTGCCGCCACCGCCCTTGCCGAGGCCTCAGACCCCGCCGAAGAGCACTCCGCAGGCTTTTTCGCCCTCCTTCGCGCCACCCGCGACGACGACGTGCGAAGCGCCATGGGCTTTGCCATCGCCTTCGCCCGCCGATTCGGCGAACACCTCGACCAACCCAGCCAATTGCTCCTCGAGGAATAACTTCCCCCACCTTCACTCGGCCCGAATCACTCATTTTCTATCGACTCAGGACCATCTACCATGACTGACGCCCAACACCACGACGTGCTCATCATCGGCGGCGGAAGCGCCGGCATCTCCGTGGCCGCTCGCCTCAACAATCTCGACATCCCCCTGGATGTCGCCATCATCGAGCCCGCCTCCACCCACTACTACCAACCGCTGTGGACCCTCGTCGGCGCCGGCGTCGTCGATCTGGAAGACACGGGCCGCCCCATGGCCGACACCATTCCCCCCAATACCACCTGGATCCAACAAGCGGCCGCCGAATTCCAACCCGATCGCAACGCCGTCATCACCGACCAGGGCCAGCGCTTCACCTACGACTACCTGGTCGTCGCCGCCGGCATTCAACTGGACTGGGACCGCGTCAAAGGCCTTGAGGAAGCCCTGGGCCACCACGGTGTCTGTTCCAACTACTCCCCGGACACCGTGAACTACACCTGGGAGACCCTGCGCAGCTTCCGCGGGGGTACCGCCCTCTTTACCTATCCCCAAAACCCCATCAAATGCGCCGGCGCCCCCCAAAAGATCATGTGGCTCGCCGAGCACTTCCTAGAGCGCCAGGGCCTACGCGACCAGGCCGAGGTCCACTTCGCCGCCTCCACAGGGGCCATTTTTGGCGTCGACAAATACCGACGAGCCCTCGAAACACTGATCGACCAACGAGACATCCACACCCACTTTCAACACGTCCTCACCGAGGTCCGGGCCGAAGAACAGATCGCGGTCTTCGAGACCACCGATGGCGACACAAAAGAAATCGCCTTCGACATGCTCCACGCTCCCCCCCCTCAGAGCGCTCCGGACTTCATCAAGCAAAGCCCCCTGGCCAACGATGAAGGATGGGTCGACGTCGACAAATACACCACCCAGCACACCTCTTTTGACAACGTTTTTTCCGCGGGCGACTGCAGTAGCCTCCCCACCTCCCGCACCGGCGCCGCCATCCGAAAAGAGGTCCCCGTCCTCGTCCAGAACCTCCTGGCTCACCGCCGCGGGGAACCCCTGGAGGCCCAATACGACGGCTATGCATCCTGCCCCCTGGTCACGGGCTACGGGCGTCTGATCCTCGCCGAATTCGACTACGACGGAAACCCCTGCGAGACCTTCCCCTTTGATCAATCGCAGGAGCGCTACAGCATGTACGCCCTCAAATTACACACCCTCCCCCGCATGTACTGGCA
>CAZMJS010000150.1:0-5140 GCA_964566695.1 uncultured Bradymonadales bacterium | reverse complement strand
ATCCGAGGCCGAGGCCATCGACGCCGCCATCGCCGAGCTATGCGACCAGCTCGACGGCTCCCCGGATCTGCTAATCCTGGGCGCCGCCTGCCACCACGAGATGGCCACCTTCTCCGCGCGGCTCGACAAACGCCTCCCGGACACCACCACCATCGGCACCACCTCCTACCAGGGAGTCATGACAGACGACGGCTTTCACCGACGCCCCAGCCTGGCGCTGTGGGGCCTTCGCGATCCCGACGGCGTCTATGGGAGCGCCCTGGTCGCCATCGATGACGCCCCCCGGCAGGCCGCCGCCCATGCCGTGGAAAGGGCCATTGAAGACGCCGGACGCTGCGGCGAAATGCCCAGCGTCATCTGGTTGCACTGCGCCCCGGGCCAGGAGGAACGCGTCATCGCCGGCATCGAAGATGTCATCGGCCCCCAGGTCCCCATCCTCGGCGGGAGCTCCGCCGACGACGATATCGCCGGGCGCTGGCAACAGATGGCCAACCACCAGTCCTCCTCGGAGGGCATTGCCATCGCCGCCCTCTACCCCTCGGTGGAGCCGGTCTATTCCTTTCACAGCGGCTACGAGCCCACGGGCCACAGCGCCACCGTCACCGACTGCCAGGGTCGCATCGTCTGGACCCTCGACGAGCGCCCCGCCGCCGAGGTCTATCACGAGTGGACCGACGGCAGCGCCCCCACGCAGGCCGATCACGACTCCGACCAATTCTTTCAGCAAAGTATCTTCTTTCCCCTCGGTCGCCGCCTGCACTCCCAACACAACGGCGCCTCCTTTCTCCTATCCCACCCCCGTCGCGTGGTCGACGGCGGCGGTCTAGAGCTATTCAACGAGGTCGCCCTCGGCGACGATCTCATCCTCATGACGGGCGACGAAGACAGCCTGGCCTCCCGCGCCGGTCGCGTCACCTCGTCGGCCCTCGACATCTACGGCCTTAGCGCCGACGACATCGCCGGCGGCCTCGTCGTCTTCTGCGCCGGCTGCCTGTCCACCATCACCGACCGCACGGACGACATCATCGACTCCCTCCACCAGTCCCTGCGCCACACTCCATTTATGGGCCTCTTTACCCTCGGCGAGCAGGGATGCTTTATTGATGGTCAAAACCGCCATGGTAATCTCATGGTATCGTCGCTCCTCTTTCGGCGCTCCCCGGCCGACTAAGCCCCATCATCAGGAACCCGACCATGGATAGCGATCCCGAGCGCCTTCGCGAGCGCCTCCTCGATCTGGAGCGCGCCCACCAACGCGAACGCACCCTGCGCCGTCAGTCCGAGTCCCTCCTCCAGGGCCTCATCCCCCTGGGCCAGGCCCAGTCCGTCGACGATATCTTCACGACGCTGACGGAACTCCTCCACCAACACCTCTCCTTTGAGCACGCCTTTCTCATCGCCCCGCCCTCGGACGACGCTCCGGAGATGACCCCCGTGGTCAGCACCGATCCACGCCTGGCCCACACCCGATGGACCCCCGGCGAATTTTTCGCCCGGGTCCGCTCCCAGGGTCCGACATCGACCTTTAATATCGGGCCCATCGAGGAGTGGCGCCGACAACCGGCCGACGTTCAAGAGGCCGTCCAATCGGCCCTGCACATCCCCCTCAGCGAGGCCATGCTCATCTGCACCGACAGCCAGCGCGGTACCTTCGGCGCCGACGCCGTGGCCTTCGCTCGCCGGGTGGCCCCCGTGGCCGCCCAGGCCCTACAAAATATCGAGAAGCACCAGCGCGAAATTCAATTTCTCCGCATCGAACAAGAACACCAAATCAGCTTTCATCGCCTCATCGAACACCTCCCGGACGCCGTCTGGATATCCCAGCAAGGCCGTATCACCTACGCCAACCAGGCCTTACTGGACCTCTTTGACCTGGATGACCTGGAGCGCCTTCGCGGCACCCCGATCACCGAACTTATTCACCCCAAGGACGTCGACTTCTTTTCGCTGATGCTGAGCCACCTCGACGGGGTCGGCGCCACCTCGGACCTCCATGAATTTCGCCTCAACACCGACACCGACCCCCCGGCCCACCTGGAGGTGGTGGCCCTCAACCTTCGCTTTCCCGACGGCCTCGCCCAGTTATGCGTGGGCCGCGACATCTACCACCGAAAGGAGATGACCACCCGATTGATGCAGATGGACCGCATGATCACCGCCGGCACCCTGGCCGCCGGCGTGGGCCATGAGATCAACAACCCCCTGTCCTATGTCATCTCCAATATCGACTACGTCTGCCGCACTCTGGAGCAGTTTGCTCGCTCCAATACCACCGCCACGGCCCAACAACTGTCGGCGCTCTACGAGGCCCTGCGCGACGCCTATGACGGGGGCCGCCAGATCGCCGACATCGTCGCCGATCTGCGCATCTTCTCCGGCTCCTCCACGGAGACCGAACTCCAACCGGTGGATATCCCCTCGGTCATCGACTCCACGCGCCGCATGGTCAAAAAAACCATCGAGCACAAAGCGCGCTACGTCGAGCATATCGACGACGATCTCCCCGCCGTCATGGCCACCCATGCCAAGCTCGCCCAGGTGCTCCTCAACCTATTGACCAACGCCGCCCAGGCCATCGACAGCGGCGCCGCCGCCGACAACCTCGTGGAACTCAAGGCCTATCAGCAGGATGAGTGGGTGGTCCTCCAGGTCTCAGACACCGGCCAGGGCATCCCCGAGGAGCACCGCTCCCAACTCTTCAACCTCTTCTTTACCACCCGCGATCCCGACGAGGGCACCGGCCTGGGCCTGCCCATATCGCACCGAAATATCACCTCTTTCGGCGGCCATATCGAATTTGAATCGGCCCCCGGCCAGGGCACGTCCTTTCGCGTCTTTCTCCCCATCGCCTCCCCCGCCAAGGGACAGGACCGGGCGACTACGCCCTCTCCCCTGGATACCTCCATTCAACTCCTCGTCATCGACGACGAGCCGGCCATCTGCGCCTCCACCGAGCGCATGCTCCGAAACCACGCCGCCATCATGACCGCCACGGGGGCCAGAGAGGCCCTCCAGATCATCGAGGACGACCCCTCATCGGTGGACCTCATCTTATGCGACGTCTTCATGCCCGGGCTATCGGGCCTCGAGTTTCACCGCCGCCTATCAGAACTCGCCCCAGATCTGGCCGGGCGCCTGGCCTTTATGACCGGCGGCATTCGCTCCCCGGGAATCCAGCAATCCCTGGATCTCCTGGACAACCCCCTGCTCCAAAAGCCCTTCACCCGTCGTGCCCTCCTGGACACCCTGGCCGATCTTAGCGACCAATGAACCAACCCGTGCCAATCATGGCCCCGGACTCCCAGCACGCCCTGGATCTCCTCGCTAAGTCGGCGGCCCATCTCCTTCCACCGCCTTGCCTTCCCTGATCCCACGTTTAGCTTGCTGGCCGTTGCTCGGCACTCCTGTCTCTTTCCCCGGACTGCGCCATGCCCACCATCACCTTCCGCGGCCAACGCATTGAATGCGACGACGGCGACACCCTGCGCGACGTCCTCCTTCGGGCCGAATTAACGCCCCATAACGGCCAGGCCCGCTGGTTCAACTGCAAGGGCTTTGGCACCTGTGGCACCTGCGCCGTCGAGATCGTCGAGGGCGACGTGGGCCCTAAAAACCGCCGCGAGCAGTGGCGCCTGGACTTTCCGCCCCACGACGCCGACGACGGCCTCCGCCTGGCCTGCCAGATCGAGGTCCACGACGACCTGGCGATCCGAAAGCACCCCGGTTTCTGGGGCCAGGACGTCGACGCCGTAGCCGAGCCTGATGATGCTTCTTCCACATCCTGACCCCGCCTCGCGAGCCCTGTTATGAGCGATATCATCGTCGTGGGAGCCGGCTTCTCCGGCCTCTCCGCCGCCGCCAATCTGGCCCATCTCGACCACCCGGTGACCGTCATCGAACAGCACGACCAGCCGGGCGGACGAGCCCGCGTCTGGGAAAAAGATGGCTACCGCTTCGATATGGGCCCCAGTTGGTATTGGATGCCCGACCTCTTCGAGCGTTTTTTCGATCGCCTGGGATACCAGGTGGACGAGCTCTACGAGTTGACGCGCCTCGATCCAAGCTACCGCGTCGTGTGGCCAGAAGGCGACCACTGGGACGTCCCGGCCGGCGTGGACGCCCTCAAGGACTTCTTCGACGCTCAGGAACCGGGCGCCGCCGATGCCCTGGAGGACTTCCTCGACGAGACGGGCTATATCTATCGCACGGCCTATGAGGACTACCTCTTTCGCCCCAGCTTGTCCTTTTTGGAATTCGTCGACCCTCGCCTGGTCGTGGAACTGGTCCGACTGCGCATGCTGCGCTCCATGTCGACCTATGTGCGCTCCTTCTTCGACCACCCCCGACTGGCCCGACTGGTGGAGTGGCCGGTCCTCTTTCTGGGAGCCTCCGCCCACAAAACCTCGGCGATGTATAGCCTCATGAGCTACGCTGACATGGCCCTCGGTACCTGGTATCCCGCCGGCGGCATGGGCCAGGTCATCCAGGCCATGGAGACCGTGGCCCGCGACCTGGGCGCCCAATTTCGCTACGGCGAAGCCGCTCAATCCATCGACATCCGCCGCGGACAGGTAACCGGCGTCACCACAGACCAGGGCCGCCACAGCGCCGAGGCCATCGTCGCCAGCGCCGACTACCACCATGTGGAGACCGAGCTGCTGGAGCCCGCCTATCGCCAATACGACGAGGCGTTTTGGCAGAGCCGAACCATGAGCCCCTCCAGCCTGCTCTTTTACCTGGGGATCGACGCCGAACTAAGCGACCTTCCCCACCATACCCTCTTCTTCGACGAAGATCTGGACCGCCACATGCGCCAGGTCTACGACGCCCCCCGCTGGCCCGACGCTCCCCTCTTCTACGCCTGCGCCCCCTCGGCCACCGACCCGACGGTGGCCCCCGAGGGGAAATCAGCCCTCTTTATCCTCATTCCCCTGGCGCCGGGCCTGCCGGACTCCGACGAGCGCCGCGCCCATCTCTATGACCTCGTCATGGACCGCCTCCAAGACCATCTGGGACAAGACCTCCGTCCCCACGTCGAGGTGCACCGAAGCTACGCCATGCGCGACTTCCAACAGGATTACGGGGCCTTTAAGGGCAACGCCTACGGCATGGCCAACACCCTTCGCCAGACCGGCCCCTT
>CAZMJS010000149.1:0-5224 GCA_964566695.1 uncultured Bradymonadales bacterium | reverse complement strand
GGCTCCGGCTCAGGTTCGGGTTCTTCGGGAAATCCAATCTGGCCACTCTCCTCAGCGGGTACCGCGTCAGAGGGAAGGGCGTAGCGATAGAATGGATCCTCGTCTTCCGTCGGGGGCGCCCCGATAAACTCCTGAGGTCGCTCATCGTCTCGTTCATCGGCGCTGCTGGAGCATCCCTGGAGGGGGACTGTCACGGCCAGTATAGCGACGAGTACGGCGCAGAGCCGGTGGGTATTGCTCATGGGGAAACCTCTATCCTACCTCAGCGGGGCCGGGCGTGCGTGATCTCGCTGATACGGTCTTTTGGCGCCCCTGTCAAAATATACGAGCTCAGTGGCGGGCGACGAAAATGGTCTGGTAAGGCGATCGAAGTTGGAAGCCCAGTTTTTCGTAGACTCGCCGCGCCGGTCGGTTGACGTGGTTTACGTACAAGGTGATCCGCGGTTGTTCCTGATCGAAGAGTTCGGTGCAGATATGGTGCAAGGCCCGGGAGGCCACGCCCTGGTTGCGGTGTCGCGGGGACGTATAGACCCCGGAGATCTGAGCCCCGAAGCGACACCGCGTGGAGATGTCAGCCTTAAACACCAGGCGGTGGTGATCGTCGAACCACACGTAGGTGCGCTTATTGTCGATGCGGTTCTGGACGTGGCGCCGAAAGCCGCTTGCGTTGTGGTCCAGTGGATCTTCCAGGGTCTCCTCTCGGTGCATGGCGACGCTGGCCAGGAATACGGGGTCCAGATCGGCGGCGGTGGCCAGGCGAAGGCCCCGGGTGGGCGCGTTCGCCAGCGACGACAGGTCCTCGGGGCTCATTTCGTAGAGACGTTGATCTTGAATCAGTCGGGCCTCCACGGGCCAAGTGGCGTCGGCCTTTTGATAGGCTTCCCAGAAGGGCTGAATGCTGCGGGGGCGCGAGACCAGATGACTAAACCGACGCCGACGGCTTCCAAAATAGTGGCCCATGGCCTCCGCCCATCTGGGCCGGCGAGCGTCGATCATCAGCAGCCGCCCCGATATGGCCAGACAGACCGCTTGCAACTGCCCGTCTTCAACGTGGCCCCAGAAGTCATAGGTATTTCGTCGGGCGGCTTCTACGCCGTGCTGCAACAGCCAGGACAGGCTGAATAGGTTGGCTGCCATATCCTCTCGGAGAAAGGCGATGATTTCCTCTCGATGGCGCGCCCGAAGGCGTCGGGGGCGACGTCGTTCAATATGGTCACTATATGAGATGGCCATGGAAGGGGCTCGGCAGCAAAGGGAGATGACCCCTTTGACAATAAACAGAAATGCCCGGGGGAAAAGCCCCCGGGCATCTGGTGCAGCGAATCACTGAGCGGATCAGAAGGTGCCCGAGTCGAAGGGATCGTCGCTGCCGAGGTCCAGATCAAGACCGCTGCCGCTATCATCATCGTCATCGTCGTCCGAGGCGGCCGGGGCAGGCGAGGGCGATGGGCTCGGTCGCGGCGCCGGTGAGGGAGCCGCTTCCTCTTCTTCCTCTTCCTCAGGAAGGGCCTGGAAGCTCAGCTCCACCACCTGTGTCTCAGCGTCTGTGGGGCTGTAGGAGACCTTGCTATAGGTGGTGGTGTCAATTTCATAGCCCTCGGGCAGCACGAAGACGACCACCGCGGCGGCACCGGCGACGGCCACCACCAATAGCACCAGGGCGACGAGCAAGCCCTTGGAGCCCGAGGACTTCTCTTCTTGCTTGGGCTGAGGGCGAGGCTGGGGTTGAGGGTGAGCGCCCGACTGATGGGGATGAGGGCCTGTGGCCTGCTGGGGATGGGCGCCCGATTGATGGGGCTGGGGCCCCGTGGCCTGCGCCGGTGCGGCGGCCTCGGCGACGGGCGCCGTCGTCTCCTCTTCTTCCTCTTCCGGGGGAACCCACTGCCCGCTGGCTTTGAGCTCTTCGCGCTTGAGGGCTTCGATCTTTTGGGTGCGCCGCTTCTCGACCTCCTGAAGGCGCTCTTTCTCGGCGCTCAGCTTGCGCTCGGCCTCCTCTCGCTTGCGGCGCTCTTCTTCTTCTTTTTGGCGGCGTTCCAGCTCCTTCTTTTCTTCGATTTCAGCCTGGATTCGCTGTTGCTCTTGTTCCGCTTCCGTGGCCGTCTCGTCCAGAATACCGGCCAACAAATCGTCGGCGGCATCATCACTGGCCCATTTTTGATCACCCATGGCATCCTCGCGTTGGAAAGAGTGGTGCGTGCACACCTTTGATTATAGGGGCTGGCTCGTCGGCCCACAACCACGGACGGGGGCCTTGTATCCGTTGGGGTGGGGCGATATAAATTCGACGGATAGGCATCGCTCACCCACCAGGAATGTACTAATATGTACCAACTTCACCCGTTCAGGGGAGGACAATCGATATGGGTGGTCATCCTATGTTGGTGCATGGTGGGGCTCGGCGGCTGCGAGGACTCCCCTCGCGATAAATTCATGGATGGGCGTCAGGCCTTGACGGCCCGCGACGCCGACGGCGCTGAGAAGAAATTGGAGGCCGCCATCGAGGCCGACCCGGAGCTACTGGAGGCCCGTCGACTGATGGCCAATGTTCATATGTTGCGCGGCGATTTTGATCGCGCCGAGGCCACCCTCGATCGGCTGTGGGAAGAGCAGGGCTACGCGCAGGAGGCGGAGCTGGACTCCGACGACCGGCGCACCCGCCAGTTGATGAATAAACAATATACGGAGTTATACCGTCAGTGGGCGGCCTCCATCGACCCCGTGGAAAACCCCGAGTCCTTTGAGGCCGTGGGGCAGACGGGGCTGGAGCGAAATAGCCGAGACTTTCGCCTGGCAGCCAAGATGGTGGACTTCTATCAGGACCGGGCCGACCGCCTCGTGGAGGCCAACGAACTGATCGAAGCCGCCGAGACCCTGGAGCGCATCGACGAGTTGCGCACCTTTACGGACACTCGCCGGGAGGCCAATCGACGGGCGCGGGAATTGCGCCGCCAGGCCTTCTACGAGGAGGCGATAGAGCGCTTCGACGACGAGCTGCGATCGGATCTCATCGACAGCGGGGCCTACGACGCCGAGACGCGTCGCATCACCATGTCTATCGACCAACCCCTGGATCGCCGCCTGGAACCCGATGACGACGAGGCCCTCTACCAGGCTCAGGAGACGGCCATCCAGACCCTCCTGCCCACCATCAGTCAGCTCGTGACCGCCATTGGCGGCTTCGAGGTCGACGAGTTGGACGTCGAGTCCATCGACACCGAGGACTTTCGCAATCGGGTGCGCGACCGCATCGTCGATGAGGGCTTTGAAGCCGGTCAATACGAGATCACCGTGGCCGTTGAACGCGATGAGCTCATTCAATTGGCCTTTGAATATGGTGAGAATCGGCGCCAGGCCAACGGCGAGGTTCAGGAGCGAGACTCCGCTGGCCGCACCACCGCCGGCGACCCCTGAACGGCGTTGCCACCTCCCCATTTTTGCTTGACTTTTCTGCACCGGCCATATCTTGGTTGTCACGGCCCCCCAGAACGTCTATAGGAGGGGTGGATTCACACGAAACTGGGGATTATGTCACGAGCGGGAGAATTGCGTTATGGTCAACGGAAATCATGTCGACGAATTGGACAATCAATTAGAAACCAGCGATTTTGGAGGGTCCTCCGGCTTCGATGATGAGGACTTCGAGGATGGGCCCAACGGGGGCGGCCTGGACAGCGATAGCGACGTGGACCTCACCAAAGAGGGTTATAAGGACGCCGTCAAAGCCAACCCCAAGCGCCTCAGTGCTGCCCAGCGAAAGAAGGCCAGCGCCGTCATCGAGGGGGTCATCGACGACGCCGAGCTCTCCGACCCGGACGGACAGGTCCGGGCCTGGAAAAAACTCCACCAAAAATTCGGTGATAAGCACCCGCGGGCCTTCGATATCAGCGCCGAGATCGGCCCCAATGACGTCATCGAGCACCCCAAATTTGGCATCGGCTTCGTCGTCGAACAGGTCAAGCCCACCAAGGTCCAGGTCCTCTTCGAGGATGGCCTGCGCAAGCTGGTGTGCAATCTCGACGCTTAACCCACACTGAACCCCGAGGAGGCCCCATGGGCCGCCCCACCAAGACCATCACCACCAATCGCAAGGCCTACCACAACTATTTTGTGGACGACGAGTTCGAGGCCGGCCTCAAGCTCCTGGGCTCCGAGGTCAAGAGCCTGCGCCAGGGCAAGGTCAATCTCAAGGATGCCTACGCGCGCTTCGAGGACCACGAGCTCTACCTGGTCAACGCTCATATCAGCCCCTACAGCCACGCCACCCAGGAAAACCACGACCCCGAGCGCAAGCGAAAGATGCTGATGCACCGCCGGGAGCTCAACCGCCTGGAGGCCAAGGTGGCCACCGCCGGCTATACCCTCATCCCGCTCAAGCTCTATTTCCGCGGAAGCCACGTCAAATGCAAACTGGGCCTCTGCCGCGGTAAAAAGCAATTCGACAAGCGCCAGAGCATCAAGGAGCGGGAGCACAAACGAGAGATCGCCCGCACCAAGTCCGCCCGCAACTGGGAATATTAATCGACCCCGACCACTTCTAACTCCTCGATGACGGGGCACCGCGCGGGACCGCCTGACGGCCTTCGGCCTTGACGCACCCACCGCCGTGCCTATACTCATCTCTTGCCGACGGGGTTTCCCCATCGGCGATGGCGCCGCCGCCTCTGGCGGCCCGTCGAGCTTCACCCTTTCGGGGGCGCACTGGCTTCGACGTGGGCATTGAGGCGGATGTTGCGTGCCGGAGGTAACTCTCAGTAACTCCGTTAGCAAATACTGAGAACGTTATAACTGCCAACGATGATGCGCAGTTTGCGATGGCGGCTGCATAAGCCACCCGTCGCATGATGCTACCCATAGATGGTAGCCCGTTATGTTGGGCTTTGCTCGTGGGCCCCTCATGACGACATACAGCGAGCCCATGGCGCCGCGAATTCGACCTTCGCGTTGGCGCGACACATAGAAGGTCCCTCCCTGCTCGTAGGGCGTTCGCAGCTAGCGATCTGGGAGGTAAAGCCCAACCTGCGAACTACGCACGTAGATATATCTAGTCGAAGGTTCGCGCACGCGGGTTCGATTCCCGCCGCCTCCATAACGGAGAACAGAAGATAGAGGTCAGAAGTCGGAAACGGCTTCTGGCCTTTGTTGTTTCTTGGGGCATGGTGGAGACAGAGCCTTCAATTCTGCTCCTCGATGAGATGGAGTTCTTCATCGCCGACGCCGTAATCGT
>CAZMJS010000148.1:1663-5349 GCA_964566695.1 uncultured Bradymonadales bacterium | reverse complement strand
CCACGCCACTGACATTGTCGTCTTTCTGGACGCTCACCGTTCCGCTAATATCGAATCCCTCCAACGCCCCGATGCTGATGCCGAGGACGATGATGAATAATCCATTGCGCGCCCTTATCTTTGCTCTCCTGGTGTCCTTGACCCTCCTCGGCTGCGGTGAAGAAGAAGAGGGGCCCATCCCGGAGTTCGAATTCGCCTTGGAGGTGGAAGCCAAAGACCAGGACGACGACCCCCTGCCGGGGATCCCTGTTCTGCTCGACGGAGAGGTCATCGGTCTCACCGACGCCAATGGTGAATTCACCGCCACCCTCCTGGAACAACCCACCGTGGAGATCGAATTGGCCGTCCAGGAAATCGATGGCTACCACCTCATCAGCGATAACGCCGAGACCCGACAGGAATTGCGCGTCACCGAGGCCATCGGAGGTGGCTATCGCGGTGTCCCTGTCTCTCTTCGCACCCAATTCCAATCCATGGTCTCCCAGCACCTCATATGGGCCCAGGTCGAATGCGATGACGGCCTCGACGACGGCGATTGCAGTGGGCTTCCTCTCTTGTTGGACGGTGAGGAAGTCGCCCTGACCGACTCTCGGGGCTATGCCTACGCCGTCTTCGACGCCATCCCCGGCGAAGAGCACACCGTCCGCATCCAGACCCCACCCAACGGCGATGATAACCCCAAATTTAAGCCCGAAAACCCTACATTTACCTTCGAGGCACCTCGCAGCACCACCGTATACTCCATCGTCGAGGCCTTCGAAGATCCCGATTACTCACCGGCCCCTCGCCGTCGAGCTCCGCGACGTCAGCAACAACCCCAACGGCAGCCCGATCCCGAACCCCAGCAAGAAGAGGAAGACTCCAGCGGCGGTGCCATCCCCCTATTCTGATCCAGCGTCTGGCCCCCTCCCGGGGTAGCTGCGTCATTTTGTCACGCCTGCCTGACTTGCCCTCACGCCCCGATTCCATTAGCTAATATGGAGCGTGGAGGTCGGTGTTTAACGCACCGACCGCGCGTTTATTTACGATCGCCCACCTTGAATCTGCACTTCCGAGTGCATATTTAAAGTCTCCCGGAATGCCACGGCGTCATCGCCTGTTAGTCGGGTCCGGGCGGGCCATGATTTCTTCTCGCTGCGACCTCCGGTCCAGCACCACTTCGCAATGGATTGACCATGAGTAGCAACTCTTTTCCCCCAGATGATTCCCGTGGACGCGACGGCTCCATCGAGCCCGACGATTTGACCCAGGGCCTCTCTGACGACGAGCTTCTCAACCAAGACTTGGACTACGGCCTGGCCGACGATGACGAAGCCTCCAATTGGGGCCTGGTCATCGGCGTCCTCGTTGCCATGGCCGCCATCACCTTCCTGGTATTCGATGCCATGGACGGGGAGACCTACTTCTTCGACGTTCACGAGGTGGTTGAACGTCAGGATCAACTCGTCGGGGAAACCGTTCGCGTTCGCGGCGACGTCGAAGCCGGAAGCTACGTCGGCGAAGACGGCCACGTGGAACACGAGTTCAAAATCGGCACCCAGGGCGAGTCCATGACCATCCTCTATGCCCGGGCCCTCCCCGATACCTTTGAGGACGACTCTGAAATCGTCGCTGAGGGAACCCTCCAGGAGGGCATGGTCCTCCAGGCAGACGAAGTGTTGGTCAAGTGCCCCAGCCGCTATGAGGGCGCCCCTCCTGCTGAAGGGGACGGTGGCTACGATGGCGGCGGTTACGACGGCGGTGATTACGACACCGGCGACTACGCCGCTCTCGACTCCAGCGCCGACGCCGACTACTAAACTGACCTTCCTAGGAGGCCCGCCATGAGCTTCTATGGCACCTTGACGATTCACTTCGCTCTCTACGTTTCCATCGTCTCCATCGCCCTGGGTGCCGTGGCGGCCGTGACCCGCTCGCGACGCTTTCTCCACGCCGCCAGATTCTCGGTCTATACCGTCTTTGGCACCATCACCGTGGCCATGGGCCTACTATGGCACGCCTTTCTCAACCATGATTTTAGCCTCCAATACGTGGCCGGATTCTCCGACGAGACCATGCCCACCTATTACCTCATCGGCGCCCTCTGGGGTGGCCAGGCCGGAAGCCTTTTATTCTGGATCTGGATGGTCGCCCTCTTCTCGGCGATCTGCGTCTACGTCAATCGACAGAAATACCAGGAGTTTATGCCCTGGGTCATGTCCGTATGCATGACCGTGGCCTTTGGCCTATTGGTGATCCTCGTCTTTGGCTCCAACCCCTTTGAGGCCTATCAACTCATTGACGATCCCACCCAGGGCGAGGGGCTCAACCCCCTCCTCCAGACGCCCAAGATGGTCATGCATCCGCCCTTTCTCCTGGCCGGCATGGCCACCATGACCGTCCCCTTTGCCTTCGCCGTCGCCGCCCTTTTATCCGGAAAACTCGGAAATACCTGGGTGGAAGCGGCCCGTAAGTGGATCCTCATTCCCTGGCTGCTTCTAACCATCGGCAATATCCTCGGCGGCATGTGGGCCTACGAGGAACTCGGCTGGGGCGGCTACTGGGCCTGGGATCCCGTGGAAAATGCCTCCCTCCTGCCCTGGTTGACCTCCACTGCCCTCATCCACTCCCTGCTCATTCAAGAGCGACGAGGGATGCTCAAGCGGTGGAATGTGGGCCTTATGATCGCCACCTTCTTATTGACCATCTTCGGCACCTATATCACCCGAAGTGGCCTCATTGAATCCATCCACTCCTTTGCTCAAGGAGCCATCGGACCCTACTTCTTAACGCTCCTGCTCAGCCTCACCGCCATCAGCGTCGCCCTGTTTATCTGGCGATGGAAAGACATGAAGGCCGAGCAGCGCCTGGATAGCCCGGTCAGCCGGGAAGCTGCCTTCGTCTTTAATAACTGGATGTTCCTCAGCATGACCGTGGTCGTCCTCTTCGGCACCCTCTGGCCGCGTATCTCCGAATGGGTCTCGGGCCACGAAGTCGCCATGGGGCCCCAGTGGTTCAATCGCTGGATGATCCCGCTGGGGCTTCTGATGCTCTTTATGATGGGCGTCGGCACCATCATCGCCTGGCGAAAGGCCAACTGGAAGAACTTCCGTCGAAACTTCGTCATCCCCCTGGCGGCCTCCGTCATCCTCACCCCCCTGAGCATCTTCCTGTATTGGACGTTTCGCGGCCAAGCCCTTGGTGTGACCCCCGACGTGGTCATCGCCGTCTACGCCGTCACCGCCGTGGGCCTATGCTACTTCGTGGGCGCCACCATCGTTCAGGAATTCTATCGAGGGATGTCGGCCCGACGACGGGGTCACGACGAGAGCTGGTCCCAATCTTTCCTCCGCCTATGCATGAAGCAAAAGCGGCGTTATGGCGGCTATATCGTCCACCTCGGCGTCGTCTTTGCCTTCCTGGCCTTCGCCGGCAACTCCCTGAAAATCGAGATGGACGTCTCCCTTCAGGTCGGTGAATCGGTCCAGATCGGTGACTACACCCTGACCCATCAGGGACTGCACACAGACGATGTGCGCTCTCACACCATGTACCTGGCCACCATGCCCGTGGAGCGAAACGGCGAACACGTCTTCGACCTCTACCCGGGCAAAGCCGTCTTCCACGCCACCATGGAAATGCCGATCAGTGAAATCGACATCCGCTCCAACCCCGTCGAAGATCTCTATGTGGCCCTCGTGGACTTC
>CAZMJS010000148.1:0-1563 GCA_964566695.1 uncultured Bradymonadales bacterium | reverse complement strand
GAACACCATCAGCCTCCACCCATCGGCGACACCTCGGCGATCGAAGAGGAGGCCACGTGACCCAGCTATTCATTCTCCTGGCCCTCCTCTTTACCATCGGCTCGGCGTTTATGATGATCCGACCCTTTATCGGATCGCGCCAAGACCAGCTCAGCTTTGAACTCCTCGATGAAGAGCTTCGCTCCATCGAGGCCCTGGTCGCCCGCAAGGTCGCCCTCGTGCAGGCCCTGCGTGATATCGAATACGACTACGAGACCAACAAGATCTCCGCCGACGACTACCAGCGCTTCAAAAAATCCTGTGAACGCCAGGCCATCGGTGTCATGCGCCGACTGGACCAGATTCACGGCGCCGACAAGGACTGGGACGCCGTCATCGAACAAGCCGTCGCCGAGCGCATCGGCGCCACCGATGCCACCGCCGACCGTCCCTCTTCGCCAGAACCCGACAGCCCGGCGAGCAGCGATGACCATCGGCCCGATGCCTGCAACGAATGCCACGCCCAACTCAAGGACGACGACCGCTTCTGCAGCCAATGCGGAGCCCCTGTCGCTCCCGCACACGCTTATCAACCCTCCGATAATATTGAGGTCGCAGGATGACCTTCGCCACCCCTCTCCGCATCCTTTCGCTTCCTCTCCTTCTATGCCTGTTATTGACGGCTTCTCCGGCCGCTGCCCAGGTCATGGGGGCCGACGACTTCGAGGATCCCTCTGGCGATACGCCCGGCGACGCCTCCCCGGCTCCGCCCACCGATCCCGACGCCGTCCACGGCGGGGATATGGCACCCGCCCCCGAGGCCGAGGCGGAGACCGACCTCCCCGACGGCGATCGCCAACTCACGGTGCGTGTGCACCACGCCTCCGACGAAGACGCCCGCTTTGACAACCACTTGGTAACGCTCAGAGCCCTGCGTCGCGCCGGCCCCCTCCAACCCGATAGCCATCACCAGGTCGTCGACTCCTGGGATGCCCTCACCGATGACCAGGGCGTGGCCACCTTTGAGGACCTACCCAACGATCTCGATCGCCGGGGCCTCTATCTTCAGGCCACCACCGACGCCTCCGTACGCGGTGGAACCACCTCCTTTGAGACCCCTCTCTACCGACCGACCAACCAGATCGACTTTCCCATCTACGACCGCACCGACCGCTACCCCGGGCTTCGAGTCGCTCACAAACGAGTCCTCGTATCGCCCTGGGAGGAATATCTGGTCATTGATCAATTCTGGACCCTTCAACTGGAGGGCGACCATTACTTTGACGTCACCGACTCCGACGACCCCGCCCTGGAACGGGGGATTCCCTTGCGGCTTCCCTTTTCCGCCGAAGGCATCAGCGCCGCTGGACCGGGCGACTTCGATGTCATCAACAATATCGTCTACTGGCGCGGAAGCCTCCAACCCAACCACCCAGTTACCGTCCAGATCCGCTACTCCATGGAGGCCCGCCAGTCCTCTCTGACCGTGGAACACCCCATGCAGTACTCGGTCGATGAAATCGAGATTCTGGCTCCCCTGGAGACCCAATTTGAAAAGGTCCCCTACCTGGAGGATCTCTCCCT
>CAZMJS010000147.1:0-5488 GCA_964566695.1 uncultured Bradymonadales bacterium | reverse complement strand
CCTAGCTCATCTGGTGACGACGTCCCCACGCCACCAGGCCTAATAGCGCCAACAAGCTCCACAGCGGCGCCGTCGCCGATCCGGCGGCGGCGCACCCATCGCCATCTCCCCCCGATTCTTCGGCCTCCATTTGCTGGGCCATCTCCTCGGTGGTCATGGCGTCTTCGTCGACGTCTAGCCCATCGATGACCCCGCGAAATTCCTCATGGGCCGCCGCCAATCGCTCCTCCGACACGCCCTCAAACACTCCTTGCACACCCTCCTCAATGAGCTGGCCATCCAGCCCCACCGCCCGTATCTCGATCTCGATCTCGTCGGTGATCCCCACCTCCGGCTCAACGTGCTGACACTTTTCGCTGGGGCCCCCCAGACTGACCTCCACCCAACCATCGTCGCCGGCCTCGGCGCTCACAAAGATCTTTGCCGACTCCTTCGTGTCTCGGTTGACAAAGTCCACCACGTAGCGCCCTGCATTTCCCTCCATGGACTCGTCGATGACCCCTGGGAAGCGCAGGTGCCACTCCCGGTACAGCACCGGAAATTCATCGTAGTTGATCAACTCGATCTCCACCTCCACCTCCCCCTCCCCAAACCGCGGCTCCCCGGCCTCCTCCGGGGCATCGCTGACGTCGAATTGACCCATGGCGCGATCGCCGATGAACCATTCATAACTCCCGCCTGGCTCCAGCTCTGGCAGGGCCACGCCGAGGTGGGATTTGACCCCCTCCATGGTCTCCCATCTCACCCCATCGATGGCCTCCCCATCTCTGCGAAGCGACACCTCTTCATCCTCTGCCCGATGCAGACCGGCGAGCCCCAGATGTCCCGACACGCTCAGCCAGGGCTGGGCGATCGCCACTTCGTCGCCAGACGCCGGCACCACCGCCAGCTCATCTGCGCACGGCCCTTCATCGGCCGCCAGGATCGCTACCGGCCCCACCATTATCGCCGCCAAGACTACCGCTCCAACTCCGCTCTTCATGCATATCTCCGTCATCGATAGGGACTGCCGTCACCCCCCATCTGTAGCCCCATCTCAGGGAAGATCAATGCGTAATCTTGTCGCATTCCAATCGGGGTGATCAAAACGCAGCATCACCTCCGAGGCGTCACTGCCGGCCTCCAGGCTCAGTTCCATGACCTCATCCTCATGAGCGACCACCTCGACGGACTCACCGCCGCTGACGATCTCTACCTCCACATCATCCACCCCACGAGGCGTCTCGCCCTGGCCTGTCGCCTTGTCGATGACTGACACGTCGACTTGCCACCGATCGCCATCGGCCTCCAACGACATCAACTCGGCATCCAGCTCCTTAAAATAGGAGAACCAGCCGGAGCGGCGCATGCTCACGCCCGCATCGTTGAGCGCCCGGGTGCGCGACGACGCCCGGCTCTGATCTTGAAGCTCCATGCCATGATCACTGGTCAACACCACCAGGGTCGAGTCATCGATCGCCAACTCTTCCAGAATATCGAGCATCGCCTCCATGCGCTGGTTCACCCGGGCGATCACCGTATAGCGCTCCTGATCACCATGCGGTCCGTGGGCGTGACCCGCCGTGTCGGTGGACCCAAAATTGACCATCGACACCGTGGGAATCGGAAGCCCGTCGTCGCGCAGGCGGTGATCCTGATAGAGCTCGGCAAATGACACCAGGCTGTCATTGTCCATCACCGCCGCGTAATCACTTAGATCCGCCGGGGGCACGCTTCGCATCTCATCGCCCACTCGAACTTCGTCGGCCCCGTCGGGCATCTGGAAATCCCCCGGGATTCGGCGCTCCAAGGTCGCAAACTCCGCGCCCCGCGACGACGGCTCGTTGATGCTCGCCCCCAGCACGCCCTCCTCCAGGCCTCCCCAGCTTCGAGTCACCGCCTCGTACAGCGTCTCCACCGGCAGGTCTTGATGGGCGCTCCCAAAGAGGTATTCCGTTTCGAATAGCTCCGAAATCGGCGCCCCCTGAACCCCCTGTTCGCGCTCCCAAAAGCGATTGTCCACCATCCCGTGGTGCCCCGCCCAGGCCCCGCTGCCCACCGTATTGTGACCCGGGTAGGTATTGGAGGGAAAATTGGAGATAGACCCGAATTCATAGACCACTCCCTGACTCATCATGCGTCGATAGGCGTCCACATCGTAGGCGTCATCTTCGCTAAACACCTGAAATAATAGCTCCGTATTGGTCAGCCCATCATTGATGATGATCACCGCCCGCTCCGCTACCGCCTCGCCGGCCTCGATCTGGGCCAGCGCATCCTCCGTAAAGACCTCTTCCAAGACGCGACCATCCTGCCACGCCAGGTAGACATCGTCGTCCAGCCGAAGATCCGGGCCCACCCCTGTTCGCCGCTCTACGCCCAGGGCCGCCGCCACCGTCGGCGCGATATCGACCTGCCGCACCGCATCGCCGATGACCACCGTTTCTTCATCGTTGCCCAATAGCGCCACCTCGTCGTCGTCAGCGGCCTGGCGAATCCCCGGTCCCGCCATCACCAGGGGCGAGCGACTCTGCAGCGCCCCCAGATTTCCGTGCGTTCCAAAGCCTCCCGTGGACCAACTGGCGGGGATGATCATCAAATCGCCGGCCCGCGGATCATCAAAATTCTGAGCGATCCGCTCCATGGCAAAGGGGTAGTGCATCTCCGTCGGTGGCACGAAGGCCAGCCGCGGATCGTCGGACAAATAGCCCTGATCGGCATAGGTGATGTCGTTGGGGTTGATCCCGGTGCTCAAAAACTCCTCGTAGGCCGACAGCGCCGTCGGATCCACATTCTCCAGCGGGTTATAGCCCTGCTGGCTGACCACCTCGAAGTCCGGCGCCCAACCGCCATCTCCGGCGTGGCGCTCAAAGATAATATGTCCTTCGTTGACCGCCCCTCCGCTATACACCTCGTAGTGCACGGTTCCATCCGATTGGCGCCTGGCCGTGGCCAACATCGCGATATGCGGGTCTTCGCGAAACGCCGGCAGCGCCATCTGAAACAGCTCAAATTGATCGGCGCTAAGCCCCTGCTGCGCCCACTCCAGGTGGGGGATCACCGAGTCGCCCACGGCCAGCCCCTCCGGGCAGCATTCCTGCGCAGCTCGCGGCTCGATGGGCTCCTCATCGCCCACGGGATCCATAAACCCGTCCACCACCACCGGCCGGCCCGTCATCTCTAATTCCACCAGGATCTCCCCCGTGTCATCGGGGTCCAATAGATCCCAGGCCTGGTCCGTGGAGATCGAGATATACTCTTGGGCCAGCTCCACCAGCTCATCGACCCCCTGGTCGCTGACGTTGCCCCGCAGCACCACGTCCTCGATGATCTCCAGGTCCTCGCCGAATACCCCTGTGAGCGTCACATTCTCCACGTGTAGCGCCAGCCCCTCGGTCAGCGAGGAGAACCCCCCGAGGTCGATCTCCATCTCGGCGGCCGTGGCTTCCAACTCATAGGCCACGCTATCGCCCTCCAGAATCGCCTGATACTGGCAGGTCTCCTCACTGATCGACCCGTAATACATCGCAAAGCGATCCTCCGGGGTATTCGGCGTCTCGTCGACCCCAAAATCGATCTGCTCCCCCACCCCGCCTTTGATCACCAAGCCGTCATCGACCCCATCGCTCAACCCATCGGCGAATAACAACAGAGGCGGGATGGAGTCCAAAAATCCGCCGATCAGGGGCACAATGGACGCCGGCTCCGTGATATCATCGGCTTCCAGCGCAAAGGACGTGCCATCTGGCAACACATACTCCAGATCGCACTCCTCGACGCCCTGATTATTGGCCGCTTGGTTGGGGTCTTCCTGATTGGGCTCCTGGTTGGGATCGACCTCCGACTGATTATCCGTCGCCTCCCCCCCGTCATCGCCACAGGCGCCGAGCCCCACCGCCAGTCCCGCCACCGCCGCCACCAGCGCCCATCTACCAACCCATTTTTGCCCCATCATCTTTCGCTCCTCACGTCAGTCCGATTCCACCGGCAATCGCTCAATTTTTGCGCCCAGCGCCTTTAGCTTTTCGTCAATTCTCTCATATCCCCGGTCGATTTGTCGAATGTTGTAAATCGTGCTCTCCCCCTTGGCGCACAGCGCGGCGATGAGAAGCGACATGCCGGCGCGTACATCCGGCGATTCCAGCGTCGACCCGTAGAGTTGGCTCGGTCCCACCACGACCACTCGATGGGGATCGCAAAACACGATCCGCGCCCCCATGGCGATCAGCGAATCCACGAAGAACATCCGCCCCTCGAACATCTTCTCAAAGAAGAGCACCGTCCCCTCGCTCTGGGTCGCCACCGTGATGGCGATGGACATCAGGTCCGTGGGAAACGCTGGCCACGGCGCATCATCGATCTTGGGAATGGCGTCGTTGAGATCGTAATCCACCCGCATCGGCTGGTCCGCCGGCACCACCAGGTGGCCATCTTCCAGGTGCGTCACCACCCCCAGCTTCTCCAGGGTCATCCGGATCATCCGCAGATCACCGGCCACCACATCCTCAATCGTCAACTCGCTACCCGTCACCGCCGCCAGACCCGCCAGCGATCCCACCTCCAGATAATCGGGACCGATCGTATGCTCACAGCCCCAGAGCCCCTTGGTCCCCTCAATGGTCAGGATATTGGTGCCAATGCCCTGAATCCTGGCCCCCATGCTCACCAGCATCCGGCACAACCCCTGGACGTGGGGCTCGCAGGCCGCGTTTCGAATCGTCGTCGTCCCTTGAGCCACAGCCGCCGCCATGATCGCATTCTCCGTCCCCGTCACCGAGGCCTCGTCCAGAAATACCTGGGTGCCCTGCAACTTGTCGGTGCGCATCGAGAACCGGTCTTCCTTGACCTCGATCTCGGCCCCCAGCGCCTCCAGCGCCAAAAAGTGGGTATCCAGGCGCCGACGGCCGATCACATCGCCTCCCGGAGGAGGCAATTCACAGCGCTCCTCACGACCCAGCATGCTCCCGGCGAATAGAATCGACGCCCTGACCTGCCTGCACAGCTCCCGATCGAGCTCCGTTTTATTCACATTCTTATTGTGGACCCGCACCGTATTCTCATCGATCCACTCGTGGCTACCGCCCAGATCCTCCATCACCTGGAGCATGACCAATACGTCGTTGATCCGCGGCACATTCTTGAGGGTGATCGCCTCGTCCGTCAGTAGCGTCGCCGCCAGACAGGGAAGCGCCTCGTTCTTACTTCCACCGGGCTTGACGCTGCCCGACAACTGATGACCGCCTTCGATGACAAATTTTTCCATAGCTGATCCCGATATACTTAGCCCATGAACCGCGAATAGGGTGACTGGCCTCACCGCCCCCTACGTGGTCGGCAAAACGAGTCCTTGGATGTCGCCGCTGTGTAGCACGTTCCCAGATCGGGGGACAACCATTGCCCTCTGCCCTCGGGCCCCCTAGGCTGGCCACGACGCTGCCTCGATCCCCACCTGCACCGGCGATCATGCGACCCAAATTATTTCGCGACCCCATCCACGATATCATCGCCT
>CAZMJS010000146.1:0-5742 GCA_964566695.1 uncultured Bradymonadales bacterium | reverse complement strand
GGCTCCGGCTTTGGCGCTGCTTCTACGTTTGTTGGCGCCGCCTCCCGCTGTGCCCGGACCGTCGCTGTCTCAGCCCGGGCCCTCTCCTTTCCCGATGGCGACGTGGCCACCTCCTCGGTCGCACCTGGCGACGATCCACTATCTGGCCAGTTCACCTCCCCCCCATCGCCCTCCAGGCTCTCCTCCAATAGCTTTAGTCGTTCCACCAGAACGTCCAGACTCTCCATGGGCTCCAACTCACACAGGCGCACCACGGTCATCTCAAAAATCAATTTGGGATAGGCCGACCGACTCATCTCCCCGGCCCCCTCCACCATCACCGTGAAGTAGCGGTTCATCAGCTCCCCACCGATGCCCTGCACCTGACGCCGGGCCTCCTCCAACTCGCTCTCCGTCAGGGGCGTGACCTTCTGCGGATCCTCCACCACCGCCGTCACCATCAGATCCCGGAAGTGATTGACCAATTCCGACGCAAATTGCTGCAGATCGTAGCCGTAGCGATTGACCTCATCGAGCACCAATAACGCCCCTTCCGGGTCGCTACGCAATACGGCATCGCTCAACTCAAAGAGATGCTTTCGGTTGGCCACCCCCAGTATTTCGGCGATCTCCTCTTCGGTGATCTTCTGGCCGGAAAAACTGATGATCTGATCCAGGAGACTCAGCGCATCGCGCATGCCCCCGTTGGCCTGTCGGGCGATGATCTGTAGCGCCGCCTTCTCGGCCTCAAATCCCTCCTCCTGGCATAAAAGCTCCAGATGCGACACGATGTCGCGCTGACTGATGCGCTTAAAATCGAAGCGCTGACACCGGCTTAGAATGGTCACCGGGATCTTCTGCGGTTCCGTGGTCGCGAAGATGAAGATGGCGTGCGGTGGCGGCTCCTCCAACGTCTTGAGCAAGGCATTGAATGCCTCGGTCGTCAGCATATGGACTTCGTCGATGATATAGATCTTATGCTCATCGCGACTGGGCGCATAGCGCACGCCCTCTCGCAATTCCCGGATCTCATTGATGCCCCGGTTGGAGGCACCATCGATCTCGAATACATCCACCGACTGACCGCGCGAGATCTCCTCACAGGATGGGCACTCATAACAGGGCCGCGGCGTCGGACCCTCGTGGCAATTCATGGCCTTGGCCAGGATTCGCGCCGTCGAGGTCTTACCCACCCCTCGAGCCCCACAGAAAAGGTAGGAATGGGCCACCCGGCCCTGCTCGATGGAGTTCGTCAGTGTCCGCGCCACGTGCTCCTGCCCCACCACTTCATCAAAGTGGTCGGGCCTCCATTTTCTGGCCAACACCGTATAGGACATGCCCTCTCCTCTTCTGGGGTTCTCAAACCATCGTTCCATTCAAAACGCCGACACCGCAGGGAGGTGATGTACCACCTTCTGCGGTGTCGGCGTCAACCGTCTCAGAATGCCCTGTGATCCGGAGCCCCTATCACGGCAGAGGAGCTACCGAATTCTCCTCACCGGGCTCGGCGATGATAAAGTCGCGGAAATCCTCGTTGACGTTTTGTCCACCCGTCGCCGCTTCCGGCCGCCCCCAACTGGAGCGTTCCGTTCCGTCGGGCACCGTGCCATCGCTATTGAATCGGCGTTGCATCGAGTAATTCGTGTCGCCATCGCGTCCGCCGGCAAAGGGCGGCCCACCATGTCCGGCACGGTCCACCACCACCTCGCGCGTATTCTGGAGCGTCAGATCCATGAACCCACTTTTGAGGTTCAGGCTTCTAAAGCGCGGATCGTTGGCCGTATTGAGCACGAAATCTGGATTTAAAAAGGCGTGTTCTCCGCGCTGCGCGCTTCCCTCCGACAGGGGCACCGTATTGTGATCTAGGACCACAAATCGCTCCCCGGGGCCAATGACCGTCCCCGGCGTAAAGCCCATGATCACGTCGTGACCATTATTGAGGGTCCACATCGACAGATTGATGGGTTCGTCTGTCGTATTGTAGAGCTCCACGAATTGGTCATTCGTCACGGCGCGGCGGAAATCGAGGTTACCCGTATGATCCGAGGGGTCGACCTCGGCGTTCCACCCATCAAAATGCACCTCACTGATAACCACATCGCCTTCTTCCACCTGGTCGTCGCAGCGCAACTGGTCGCTATCCTTCATCAGGCGACACATCGACGTCGACAGGTCTTTGGCCTTTCGATAGATATTATCGTACTCCTCCTTGAACTTCTCGGTGATCCCCTCACCGCGCATGATCACCAACACCTCATCGTTGGAGATCGTCGCCGCAGACGACCAGTTGAAGCTCCCGGTCAGCACCCGAGCATCCTCCGTGCCGGCATCCAGTAGCATGGTCTTGGTATGCATCCGGCCACCGCCGGCCTGATAATCGCCAGGGGTACGAGAGTTATAATTGCCGTCCAATCTCATATCGATGCCGTTGGCCAGAAGGCGATATCCCTGGTGGTATTGCCCGTTTCCGTGGAGCTGGGAGCGATCCAACACCCCCTGGACCTTCTTGCCCTCCCGTTGGCGGGCGATAAATTCCGAGGCCACCTGATCTTTGGTGAACGCAAAGATCTGGAAATGGATCGACGTATTGACCGCCTTCAACTCCTCCAGAATACGCCCCATGGCATCTTCCTGTGGGGCGAACCAGATCTCAATTTCGATCCCATCGATCTCAAATGTATTGGGCAAGTCCTCAAACGGCTCCTTGGCCGCCGAGAAACGCCCCTCGTACATCTGGAAAAACTCCCGGGTAAATAGCTCGGCGATATCCTCGCTATCAAACCACACCCAGTGGTTATCGTTGAACGTAAACTCGGAGCGCGAGATATTTCCCGTGCCTGTGAACACAAAGCGCTCATCAATGATGAAGAATTTATTGTGCATGATATGAAATTGGTTGCCCGTCTGCACCGGGATTCGATGACTGTCCATCACTCCGTAGCCACCGGCCCCTCGGTCATACTCGCCGGCATCGGCCACCAACTTCACCTCCACGCCCCGGTAGTGGGCGTCGACCAAGGCGTCGATGATATTCTCTTTGTTGAACCCGTAGACCGCGGCTCGAACGCTCACATTGGCCGAGTCAATGCGCTCCGAGATAAACTCCGAGGGCTTTCGGTTAAACTCCGAGCCATCGCGAAATCCCGGCGAGTTGAAATAGACCTGGACCCGCCCAAGATTGTCGAGTTCCTCGCTCTCCGGGGGCGCTTCCAGGGTGCATCCCGACAGCGTCGCCGTTCCGATTGCCATCAGCCCCATCAATACCAATACGCCGAGGCATCCCAATCCACCGCTTCTCTTCATCGCTCTCTCACTCATCGGTCGCCTCCTGCCAGGCTTGCTCCCAATAATCCAGGAAGCGATCCACCTCGGGATTGCGATCATTGCCACTCTCCACAATCTCCCACATCACGCCATCGGCGAAGGTGTCGGAGGGATAAAATTTGACGATATCGCTATTCTGAGAACGAATGACCTCGAAGGGGCGGGCCCGCCACAATTCGTGGCTCAGCACCTGCACCGTCCGCGGTTGGCGATTCCCATTGCGATCGCGCTCACTATTATGCACCACCATCGTCGGCAGACGTCCCATCGATGCCGGCGCCTGAACAGCCCCCAGATCATCGACCTCCGATCGAATTTCAGGCTCTTGAGCCTGATTCTGCCCCACCATCACTCGCACGTCGAAGCCGTTGTCGATCTTATACTGCAATGCCGCGATCAGGTCCTCGTTGGTCAGGTTTTCCGTCATCACGAACACCGAGCCCTTCGTCCGGAACGTCTCATCGACGATATTTTTGACCAATCGTTCCTGGGGATTAAACCGAATCCGCAACTGGCCGCGATTGGTCATGCGCATCGGCTCTTGCTGCGTGATGGATTTCAGGGGTCCGTTGTAGACGCTCAGCGTCGTCGAGAAGACCCCGCCGTGCATCTGGCGAAATTCCCGATCAAAACTCTGCGTCACCTCTTCGCTCATGATCCGAAACGAGGGCCATACCAATTGCTCATCCGTCATCGGCGCCGTGACATTCCAGGTATAGGCCGTGTCGATGAGAAAGAAGGTATGGCTCATCGTATTATAATGGGCCGGGCGCACGATCTGATTATCGTTATTTGCGGGTCTTCCCCCAAAGGCCTGACTGCACTGGATATGGTCGTCATGACCCGTGAATTCTTGGTCACAGAACTCCAAAATGGGCGACAAATTGGGCTCCGGCAGATAGGAAAGCTCCCCATCACCGAACACCACACTGATATCATCGTGGTCTACGAGCGCGTCGAACCGGCCCGAGGGCTCGTCCTCTTCGTCGGCCACCACGCGCACCGTCACGCCCCGGTCGGCGGCGTCCAACAACGCCCCTTCGATCTCTTCATCATCCAGGTCTTTGAGCGCGACATCGATCCGGTCCTCGGCGCTCTCCAAGTCTTGGAGCAATAGGCCCCGGACCTCTTCGACCTCCAGATAATAATCGACATCGTATAACCATTGGTCGTGGTCCTCACCACTGGCCGACGCCGTCGACATCATGACCATCACGCTCACCGCCGTCACGACGATCACCAGCGCTGGCCCTAGCCACTTCTTCCACTTCATCGTCTGTCCATGCTCAGTTGAATACTTCAATCGAATCCTCCTCCGGCCGTCGCTCCCGAATAATCGGCACTATTTGGCTCGCCGGGGCTCGCCAACGTATGTTGACGCCACCCCTCTCGGATGCCGCTTCGCGCTTCCACATCGCCGGTGATATCGTCGATATTGGCCGTCCAACTTCGATCCTGCGTGCCATTATTATCAAACAGGGCCTGCGTGCGCTCCATGGAGCGCGCCGTCACCAGATCGTATCCTCCCGCAAAGGGGCGATCCGTCTCCGATCCGCCCGCCTCGATCAGTCGGTGGTCATAATCCCTCAATTGCACGCGCACCGCTCGTTTCCCCAACTTGAGGCGCTCATCGATGACATCGGCCACCTCTCCAAAGGCCCCATCTTCCTTGGCGGCGATCACCAGATGGTCATTGGGGTCTAGAGCCTCCTCGAAATCGGGAAGCCGCAGGCTATATTCATAGTCGCCGCGAACGATCAACCGCCACCCCGACAGATTGACCGGCCGGTGGTACTCATTGCGAAGTTCCACGAAGACATCGTCCGGATCGTAATTGCCGTCATCATCGACGCTGCCAGCCCACATGATCTCATTGATCAATACCGAGCCCCGCTCCGCGCTGGACGGTGTGTCCTCCTGGTCCCACCGATAGAGCACCTGCTCATCGGGCTCTCCCGGATCGGCGGTGTCCATCTGGCAGGCCCACAACCCGCTGGCCCCCACCAGCACGCCCAGGCTTATGGCCACTAATCGTTTGTATTGCATACGCTCCTCTTCCTTCCATATCGTTCTGGATAACACGTGGCTCCGCGCCCGGACTTAAAACGCCAGGGAGGCTCCGGCGGACACGGCCCAGAAGTTTTGAAGATTGTCGGCACTACCCCGCGAACGACCAGCGTTACGGCTGATCTCGACCTCGTAGAATTCACCGGGCAAAAAGACCCCGCCCATCCCGTAGATCGATAGTTCGTTGGTGGCCTGATAGGTCAGGCTTGCGTTGAGCTCCACACCCAGATCCTTGCCCAGGCGCTCTTGGGCTTCCAGCTCGTCTCTGGAGTAGCCCGAGGGCAGTTCATCGCCCGCCATGTCCCGATCTTCGGCCGACAGGTTGGTGCTCCCCGTATCCCGGTAGTACCAGGCGCCCATATCCATTCGCAG
>CAZMJS010000145.1:0-5798 GCA_964566695.1 uncultured Bradymonadales bacterium | reverse complement strand
GTCGAAGAGGTCGACGAAGAAGTGGAGGAGATCGAGGATTTAGAAGAGAGCGGGGAGGAAAACGGGGCCAGATGGGAGGTGGAGGATGCCATGAGCGATGCCCATCGGGCGATGGAGCGCTGCATCGCCGCTCAGTGCGAGCTTCGCGACAGGGATCGGTGGGCGGCCATCCGCCAGCGTCAAAACGAGGCCTATCGGCTGTCCGAGGCCGAGGATTGGGAGGCAGCCCTGGCCAATTTTGAGGAGGTGCAGCGCGAGACGGAGGCTTTAAGGGAAGTGACCCTTCCCTTCACGGTGCCCAATAATGTGTCGCGGGTTCGCCACCAGGGAAATCGCCTGGTGCTGTCGCCGCGGATATTATTCGGCACGGCCAGCGCCGAGGTGACGGCCGATAGCGTGGACTCCATCGAGGAGTTGGCGCAGACGATTACGGCCAATCTGGAGTCGCTGCGCCTCGTGCGAGTGGTCGGTTATACGGACTCTCGGGGAAGCGTGGAGCGAAATATGGAGCTGTCGGCCGATCGGGCGAATACGGTGCGGCGGCGACTGGTGCAACTGGGCGTGCCCTCCGATCTGGTCAGCGCGACGGGGCGGGGACCGGAGGATCCGATCGCCGACAACGACACCGCGCAGGGGCGGGAGTTAAACCGGCGGGTAGAGATCGAGATCGACGTCCGCTGAAGACGATTTAGAAAATCGATGGGAGGGATGTCGAGTGCTGGACATCGGACCAGCATTGCTTACTTCTTTCTGGGCCCGGCGAGACCGGGTTCTTTTGAAAAGGAGCAGGGTCATGAACACCGATGAGCTACGTCACCCCAGGGTCCAGCGCTTCGACGAGCATCGAGAGAGGTACGGGGAGCGCTTTTTGAGGTTGGTGGAGGGGTTGTATCGGATGGATCCAGCGGCGGATCGTGCCATGGAGGCGCTGTCGGCGTTCCCCTATCCGCGGCAAGGGGCGCTCATCGACGCGGCGCTGGCCGGCGATGTGGAGGAACCAGAGGTCCCGGAGGCGCTGAGGGAATTAGTGGAGCAGGCGAGGGCCGTGCCTTCGTGGGTGGATTGGAGTCGCGTGGAGAGGGGGGCGGCGACCCTCATGGGAACGGGCGTCCTGGGCGGGATCACCCTGGGAGCAAAATCGTTGGTGGAGGGCTATTGCGCGCCAGCCGGCAACAAGCCTCTGGCGATGTCGGGCAGGCTTCAGGACAAGGCGGCGAAGCGGCTCAATGAGACGGCTCGTTTTGTCGAGGCCGTGGGGACGTCGGGAGGGATGCGACCGGGGGCTGAGGGCTTCAATATCACCCTGCGGGTGCGGCTAATGCACGCTCGAGTGCGATCGCTGATCGCGGCGTCCAGTCGGTGGCGAGAGGAGCGGTGGGCGCAGCCCATCAACCAGCACGATATGGTGGCGACGATTCATCTCTTTTCCACGAGCTTTATGGAGGGCGTGCAGACGCTGGGGATGGACCTCTCGCCGCTGGAACAAGAGGATTTTCTGCACCTGTGGCGCTACGTGGGACACGTGATCGGGGTGGAAGGATTTCTGTTGCCCAGGTCGGTTCGTGAGGCTCAGGAGCAGTGGCAGATGATCTCCGGGACTCAGGGACCTCCCGACGAGGACTCCCGGGCGCTGACGATGGCGCTACTGGAAGAACCGCTGAACCAGGCGTCTAACGAGGAGGAGAGACGGCGGGCCCAAAAGCATGTGGCCTTTGGAAAGCAGGTGTGTCGAACCCTCATCGGCGATGAACGGGCCGATGAACTGGGGATTGAGCGGGCCCCGTTGGCACGGGCGTTTCCCCTTTTGCGACGCGTGGTGCGAGTCCTCGATAAGGGTCGGCGCTGGTCGGCCGTAGAGCATCGGATGGTGCAGTGGGGTCGGCGCTATTGGCAGCACACCGTGGCCGCCGGAGCGATGGGCCAACCCATCCGATTTGCCTTGCCGAAGGGATTACGGAGTGACGGCCTTGCTTCGTAAGGACTCGTCGTCGTGATGCTGGATGCTTTCATAGGAGAGCTATGACTGGACTACACCATATCGCGCTGGGCGCTCGGGACGTCGAAGAGGTGGCGGCCTATTATCGGGAGGTGTTTCAACTGGAAGAGGTGGATCGCCACCGCGATGACCAGGGACGGTTGAGGTCCATCTGGCTCGATGTGGGAGGCTCTATCCTGATGGTGGAGCGCACGGAGGAGGAGCGAGAGGAGGTCCAGGGAGTGGGGGCCGGCCCCTTTTTGTTGGCGTTTTCTGTGACCCCCACGGAGCGGGACGCCCTTGAGGCCCGCATGGAGGCTCGAGGCGGACCCATTGAGAGCCGCAGCGACTATTCGTCCTATGGCCGAGATCCGGAGGGAAATCGAGTGGCGATCAGCCATTATCCGGAGGGGTAGAAGAGGTTATCCGAACAGGCTAGATTGCCCCGGGGGTCCTTCTTCGACTCCACAAAGCTCAATGTCTTCATTGGATCTACATTCCAGAATCCTGCGAAAGTCCCTGATGTTGTGTGTGATGAGATGAGTAGCATTATTTACGATGGCAATTGCTGCAATCATAATATCAACGGTCAATATTTGGTTGTTCTGCCCCTTGGGAAGACCGTGCTCGGCTGCGAATAGGTAGCGAATCTCGCCAGCGAGGGTGGCCGCACGAAGATCAGATGAACCAATATCAGCGTATGATTGAAGGTGTTGGAGGGTGTTTTTACGCCGGCTTTTGTCCCGAGAGGTGAGGAATTCGGCGACGACTGGTGTGGGAATTAAGACACTATGATTCCCAGCAGATAGCCATCGCTCATAGGCGGCAGCGGCCTTCATTAGAGGATCGTTGCCAGCCGTATTTCTCGCTTGCACCGTCAAAATGAGGAGTGATGTATCAATGCAAACCAGCAAGGTTTATTTCCCTCGGAGTTCATTGACATAGAGGATGGGATCGAGGTCGTCGACAGACTCATCAGCGGTCTCCCTGAGGCCCGAGAAAAGCTCTCTGACGTTGCGCTCTACGGCCTCGATGGATTCTGCATGAATATCTTTTATTTGGTAATCAGTGAGGCTCCAGGTGGCTTGGCCATCGACCCGGAAGGTTTGATTGAGGTCCTGACCGGCTCCGCGTAGAAGTTCTCGAATCTGGTGATCTTCGAGGCTTTTGAGAGTGCACTTTTGGCCATTGTGGAGCTGTATAGTGGCATCCCGGCGCTCACGATTAACTCTCATGCATGTTCCGTACACGACAGCGTGGGAGGTGATTTCATCGGTCATGGTGTCGCTGGCAAACTGAGGCTCTACGGCAGTGATAGAAAAGCCGTTCAGGGATAGAGCCTCACTTTGGATGTCTAAATGTAGATCTCGTCCTTTGATGCCGCGCTGAATCTTGCGGAATCCCTCGTGAACCTCGTCGGGCAAGGAGGGTAGACGATCATTGTGGAACGCCTCGTCGATGGCGTTGAGGGGAGCCAGGGCATCCTGATTGAGGTGGGCCTCCACGCCAAGCGACGACGCACTCAGCGGCCCGGGGATGATGATCGCCTCGTGTTCATCAAACTGAAGCCCCATTTCCCCGGCCATGGCGATGATGACTTGCTCCAATCCCGCTAATACCTGGAACAGGGTGTCAATCCGGACATTCGTCGGGGAAATCTCGTCGCCGGAGAGGCGGAGCAAAATTGTTTTTTGGTTGTCATTCATGATGATGGGTCCTGGCTCGTCGTTACTCAAATACTATACGTGAAACAGGCCGAGGCGAACAATTGTTTCCCAATTTGATCTCTCCGCGAGGTCTCGGAGGCGCTCCCCCCGGAGCGCCGGTGGTCACTTGGCGCGCAGCACCGTGGGGGTGCCGCGGATGGTGCTGGCGGCGTCGGTCGCGGAGAGGCCCGATTGGAAGAGGGGGCCGACGAAGTAGGTGGAGACCTGGTCGTCCGTCATGGCGTAGAGGTCGAAGCCGCTGAGGACGAGGTCTTTGACGCCCGGGAGTTTCCAGGTGGCGGCCTCGCTGGGGGTCACGGGGTCGGTGATGTCGAAGACATGGACGCCGCGGCGTTCGTTGGCCACGAAGAGGCGCTCGCCGTGGACGGCCAGGCCCCGGGGGCGGTCGATATTGCGGGTGGTGCGCAGGTTGGGCTGATGGGGTTGGCTGAGATCGATGACCTCCAGGCGGGAGTTACAGGTGCTGCGCGGTTGGTCGATGATGATGGTGCGGTAGGCGATGGCACCCTCGACGACGACGGGATCGAAGTCCACGGGGCACGATTGGCGGCGCTCGCCGAGGAGGCGGGGACCGTCGGGGATGGCCGTGGAGGCGGTAACCAAGGCGTCGCGGCCGGCGATGAGCAGGAGGTTGTCATGGCGCTGCAGCGCCTCCGGGCCGTTGTCCAGGCCAATGACGTGGCTCAACTGGGGCCGTCGAGGCTCGGCGATGTCGAAGGTGGTGAGCCAGCCGTGGTCCAGGTGGTCGTCGGCGCTCAAGACGTAGAGGGTGGAGCCGATGACCATCATCTGGCTGAGGGAGCCGGCGCCGCCGTCGCCGCCCTGGGGGGCTCGTTCGCGCTCTGCAGGGGCCGAGGGGGCTGACCGACGGGAAGCGGGCGGTTCCGGGGCCGCTTGAGCCTGGGGCATGGCGTCGTCGGAGCCGATGCGGCCCGCGGACTCCTCCATCTCCATGTCGAAGAGCCTGTCGCCGACGTCTGGCCCGTGGTTGGGGGCTGGTTGCTGGCGGGCATGGAAGCGGGGCGTCGGCGCCGGTCGGGTGGCGCGGCGCTCGCAGTAGCCCTCGTCGGTGGGCGAGTCGCGATGCTCCTGCCTAAAGCAATTTCCGTCGGGCCGGCAGATGTAGTTGCCCTGGGCGGCTATGGACGGCCGGTCCATGCACTGGCTTAGATGTACCTGGCCGCGGCGGATGGCGCGGTATTCGTCGAAGGTCGGCGGTCGGTCGGGGATGGAGGTCAGCGCGGGGCGGGTGACCCGGGGGAGCACACCGTGGAGTCGGTGGACCTCCCTGGGAGCGCTGCGATCGGAGATGTCGAGGACCACCAGGTCGCGGGCCGATTTGTCGTCATTTTCCTCCTCCAAGAGGGCTGTATTTTCGTCGACCACGAAGAAGTCGCGTCCGCCGGCCTGGTCCATGGTGCCCTCGAATTGGAAGGCGAAGCGCTGAGAGATGTCCAGGGAGGTCAGGCCCTTGTCGTCGGTGGTTAAGAAGAGGCGCTCCTGATCGCGATCGACGAAGAAGCGCTCAAAGGTTCCGGCAACGGTCGGGGGCTGGGCGGACATGGTGGGCTCTAGAGAAGCCACGTCGTCGGCGGTGAGCTCCTCGTGGGAGGAGGAGAAGTCCACGGGGTGGTTTCGGACGAACCGGGCGGCTTCGCTCTGGTCGCGGAGGTCGTGTTGGCGGCTGGATTTCCAGACCTCGTATTGGGCCTTAAGGCGCTCAATATGCTGGGGGTATTTGGCGAACCACTCGTCGAAGAGGGGCTCCATGCAGTCGTATTTGGACTGGAAGCTGGAGCGCACCGATGCCGGGGGATCGGTGGGGATCTCGCAGGTATAGCCGGTGGTCCCAGGACCGGGGGCGTGGCCGGGCATGCGGGCCTCGACGTCGGCTCCTCCAACCAGGGAGAGGCTCAGCGAGACCAGGAGCGCGCCGGTGAGGGCGGCGCAGGCCAGAACAAAGGGAAGGGGGGCGAGCCGGGTGGGCGATGGGGAGGGCATGGCAAACCTCGTTGAGAAAAGACCAGTGAACGGGTTGGGCCGCCAATACGGGCGGCATGGGTCTTCTCAACGAGGGAGTTGCCAAAAGGATCTAA
>CAZMJS010000144.1:0-5848 GCA_964566695.1 uncultured Bradymonadales bacterium | reverse complement strand
GCGGCGACGACGATGACAAATCCATCATCGCCTGCGACGGCGGCGACGACGATGAGAAATCCATCATCGCCTGCGACGGCGGCGACGACGAGTCCATCGTCTGATCGGATATTGGAAGACTGCTCAAGCCCCTCTCTGCGAACCGCAGAGAGGGGCTTTTCTTTTGGTGCTCCCGGCCACAGATCTTTCGTTTGCCTTTTGGGTGGCCGTCACTATCTTCTTTCCCACATCGAATACCTGAAAGCAGTATCAATCAGGGGAACTTCCATGACGGGATGACCGATATGACCCAGTCCTTGAGGGTAATGACGAATGCGTCCACCGACGAACTGCGTCGGCGCTACCGCGCCGTGCGACACCAGAGTGCCGCCCTTGCAGCCCCCCTGCCGGCAGAGGACCAGGTCGTTCAGTCCATGCCCATGGCCAGCCCAACCAAGTGGCATCTGGCCCATACGACCTGGTTCTTCGAGACCTTTATCCTGCTCCCCCACCTCGGGGACTACCAGATCTTTGACCCCCGCTTTGAGTCCATCTTCAACTCCTATTACCGAGGCGTCGGCGAGCCCTTCGACCGCCACCGTCGAGGCACCCTTGGCCGACCCACGGTGACCACTATCGAGGCCTATCGCCGCCACGTGGATCGGGCCATGGACCGTCTCCTTGAACAGCCCCCGAGGGACGGGGACCTGCTGGCCCTCATCGAGGTCGGACTCCAACACGAGCAGCAACATCAAGAACTCATCCTCACTGATATCAAACACGCCCTGGCCACCCATCCCCTTCGCCCAGCCTATCTAGACACGAGCGAACGCACCGATTCATCCCGTCACGGCGATCCATCCACGCCCTCGCCCCTGAAGTGGATCGCCTTTGATGACGGCCTTTATGATATCGGTGCAGCCCCCCACGGGGGCTTTGTCTTCGACAACGAGACCCCACGCCATACCCAGTATCTGCAGGCGTTTGAGCTGGCCCACCGCCCGGTGAGCTGCGACGAGTTTATGGATTTTATCGACGCCGGTGGCTACCAGGAGCCGACCTGGTGGCTCTCCGACGGGTGGGACATCGTCCAACGCGAGCAGTGGCAAGCCCCTCTTTATTGGCAGCGGCGCGACGACCAGTGGTTCACCATGACCTTTGGTGGGATGAAACCCGTCTCACCATGCGCCCCCGTGATGCACCTCAGCTTTTTTGAAGCCGATGCCTACGCTCGCTGGTCCGGCCATCGCCTGCCCACCGAAGTGGAATGGGAGGTCGCTGCCGGCCACCAATCGCCATCCGGAGGCTTTCTGGAAGACCGCTCGTTTGGCCCGCGGTGTACCCACGACACGGACGGCCAGGGCCTCTTCGGTGACCTCTGGGAATGGAGCGCCAGCCCGTACCGCCCTTATCCCGGCTTTCGCCCCTGGGATGACACCCTGGGCGAATATAACGGCAAGTTTATGTGTGGCCAGTTCGTCCTCCGCGGCGGCTCCTTCGCCACTCCCAGAGAGCACATCCGCTCCACCTATCGAAATTTCTTTCCACCACAGGCCCGCTGGCAATTTACTGGCCTTCGCCTTGCCCGATCATCCCATCACCAACCCCATTCGCCTACGCATCCCACGAACTGAGCCAGGAGCCTTCTCCCTTTATGAACGTCCCCGCCAACCATGCCGCCATTGCATCGCCCCGACTCTACGATGCCGTCATCAACGGCTGTCGAGAGCACCCTCGATCCATCCCCGCCAAATTTTTATACGATGACCGAGGCTCCCAACTCTTCAACCAAATTTGTCAGCTCGACGAGTACTACCTGACACGCACCGAAATCGCCCTGACGGGCCAACGAAGCGACGATATCGCCGCCCATATTGGTTCCCAGTCGCGACTCGTGGAACTGGGCGCCGGCAGCGGACTCAAGACCACGATTCTCATCGAGTCCCTCCTCGACCAAGCGCTGGCCCAATACGTCCCCGTCGACATCTCCCCGGCCGAGCTCCAGCGCTGCGTGCGTCGACTTCGTCAGCGCTTTCCAAACCTCCCCATCACCCCTTTGTGCACCGACTATACCTCGTCGTGGCACCTCTCTGATATCGGCCACGAAGGTCGTACCGTTGCGTATTTTCCCGGGTCCACGATTGGAAACTTCTCCCCCGACGAGGCCGCCTCCTTCCTGGCACGACTCGCCGCTCAACTGGGACCGCGCGGCTCCCTCTTGGTGGGCGTCGACCTCGTCAAAGCTCCCCACCTCCTGGAAGCGGCTTATAATGACCGTGAGGGGGTCACGGCGGCCTTTAATCTAAATCTTCTTCGACGCATTAATCGCGAATGCGGTGCCGATTTCGATCTGGGCGGCTTCGAGCATCGCGCCGTCTATCAGCCCCGCCACGAACGCGTGGAGATGCGGCTGATCAGCCAACAGCAGCAGACCGTTCACCTCCCCGACCTTCAATTACACTTCGAGCCCGGCGACGCGATCGTCACCGAGCATTCCTATAAATACCGCGTCGAGTCCTTCGCCAGATTGGCCGAACGCTCCCGCTGGCGCACCCGGGCGCTGTGGACCGACGACGATCGCCTATTTAGCCTGTGGCTATTGGAGAGCACCGACGGCCATCACGCCAGCCACCAGCCGGCATAACCCACCCAGTAGAGCGTTCCGAAGATCAACGCCGGAAGGGCGTATTTGGTATTATGCTTGGCCACCAGACCGGCCAAGACCATCGTGGCCACCGCCATGGGCATGCTCACGAAGGGAAGGGGAAATCCACCGGCCGACGCCACCACCTGGGAAGTCAGCAACTCCATCCCCAGGGTCACCACGGCGATGAGGCCGCTACCGGCTCCCATCATGGCCATCGTGCCCACGGGGTAGGACTCAAATAGGTTTTCCGGATCCACCTTGATTTCGTCGGCTCTGGCCGGCCGCTGCGGTCGCTTAAACATTGGGGCTCCTCATGGGGCAAGACTTCTCACCAACGCCCTGTGAACATAGTGACCGTTGCAACAGTTGGCAATCGATTTGGGAGTTCACCGCCCCCCCATCTAGAGGGCTTCCTCCCCGGACGCCCCTTGCTCTTCGTCGTATTCCACCTCAACCACTCCAGCGACGGGAAAGGCCTCCAGGTCGGGACTGATCGTTTCCAACCCCAGATGGCGGCCCAATTCCATCTCCAAAAAGGCGTAGCGATCCACAAGGGGACTGGTCTCGGGCAAGCCCATGCGCTCCAGCGCAAATTTTCGAGGATCTTGGTCCTGAACCCGCCCCTGATCGTCGAATACCCAGGCATAGCTGGGACCTGGCATCAACGAATCGCTCCAGGCCAGCGTGACCTCACCGGCCTCAAACTGGGTCAAATATAGCGTGGACGCCGCCGGATCGTAGCCAAAAAAGGCCCCTGAGCAGCCCAGTTGAGCGGCCAGGGCCTCTGCCCAGGGAAGGGCCACCACGCGTTCATCGAGATCCACGGCGGGCTCCGCCACCATCGTCAGGTCTTGGCCCTCGGCGACCACCACTGCCTGCGACCAGCGCTCTGGGCGCTGCGTGACGTCCTGAAGACGCAATCCCAACTGGGGCCCCGTCCTCTCCATGGCCGCCATCACCGCATCGGGCGCCGCGGCGAATACCAACTGAGAGAACGGAGGCCATGGGGCATCTTCTCCTGGATGCCGAAATTGCCCCCAGAACTCCCCGGAATTTGAACCCATGTCCAAGGCATGGATGCCTTCATCATCGATGAGATACCACTCTCGCTGCATCAATATCACCTGTCACTCGTCACCAATAGGGGTTGTCGCTCGGTCTCCACTTCGCGTTGGAAGTGGGCCTCAACCACCCTTGATCGAGTTGACAGGGGGAGCAAGAAATTCGTCCACCATCACTGCAGGGCCAGATCGCCCCCCAGGGTAACCAGGCCACGGATCCCGGAATTGACTCGGTCCGTCTGCGATCCCGTACCACTGGAGATGCTGGCGTATTGAGCGCCAACTCCCAGATTCATATCCACCATGGAAAAGGATAGCACCTCCACCTCGGCGGCCAGCCCCACATTATAACCAATCTCCCCAATGCTCAGCGACATCGACGGGCCCCCTTCGGCGACCAGCGCCAGGTTGGACAGCGGCATCTGGCTGCGAATTTGGGCATTGATATCGAATTGAGTATAGCTCAGATCGCTATCGTCAAAGGAATTTCGCACCAGGTTTAGCTTGGGGCCGACCGAGAAATAGCGCGTGCCAATGAGGGCGCGGATGCCCACGCCGGAACTCTCGACCTGGCGATCGGGGGTCCACGTCTGAGAGCCCTCCTTCATCGTGTCATCGGCCAGTGGCAACCACCGAGCCTCGGCGCCGACCCTCAAAAAGGCCTCGGCCGACGACGGCACCATCACCGTGGTCACCGCCGCCACCATTGTCGCCATTGCCATCCACTTCCATCCATTCATCGTCCACTCCTCGCTGCGATCGATACGCTGGTTGATGTCCCGCCGTCTCCGCGTCCTACCCCTTAAACGACGAGCCATCTCGATTTATGCAAAATTAATCACCATCGATCGCCATGACCACCGATGGCCGGTGGGTGCCCCCCACGTGTCGGCGCCCCGCCTTTAGCCCGGCAGGACCCCCGCTTTTCTCCGAGCCTCTTCGATCATCGCCTGAGCGGCCTCCTCATCGCGCCAGGCCTCACGGACCTCCTCGTCCAGGCTATGGAGGGGATCGAAATACATAAAGGATTGCCCCGGTTTGACCGACGGTGCCGTGTATACGCTGATCCCAGTCTGGCGATCGTAGTACTCGTGGGAGTGGACGGCCCGCTTTCCGCCACCGCCTGGCGCATCCACCACAAATGTTGGGGTATTAAACCCGGCCGTGATCCCCCGCACCGCCTTTTCGATGCGCTTATTGGTGGCCACCGAGGTGCGGAGTTCGTCGACGCCCTGCACCATATCGTGTTGGTAGACATAATAGGGCTGAACGTTGATCTCGCCTAGCTTTTTGACCAACAGGGCCATCGTCGACGCCTCGTCGTTGACCCCGCGCTGCAACACGCACTGGTTGCGCACCACGATGCCTCGCTCAAAGAGCCGATTCATGGCCTGACGAGTGATCTCGGTGATCTCATTGGGATGATTGAAATGGGTGTGAATGGCCACCTCTTTGTGCAACTCCCGGCCCCGTTGGGCGACGTCCGTGATGGCATCGACCCATCGCTCGTCGCTGAGGATCTTCATGGGCATGACGGCCAATCCCTTGGTGGCATAGCGAATCCGCCGAATATGGGGAATCTCCAGCAAGCGCATCCCGATGTCTTCGATATGCTTAAACGCCAGGTTGAAGGTATCCCCGCCGCTGATCACAATATCCTCCAGGTGCGGCGTGGCCTCGATATACTCAAAGGCCTCTTGCCAGCGCTTGGGATTGACCCGCAATTTGACCTTCTCCACCGTGTCGGTATCCACACCGATGGCATAGCTTCGGGTGCAGAAGCGGCAATACACCGGACAGGTATCCAGGGGCAAAAATAGCGCCTTGTCCGGGTAGCGGTGCGTCAATCCCTCGATGGGCGCATCCTTTTGCTCATGAAGCGAATCCAGCGTCAGCATCGGATGGTCATCCAGAAGCCGAGAGGCCACCGGGATAAACTGGGTTCGAATGGGGTCGTTCCACGGATCGCTCCAGTCGATGAGGCTCAGCAGGTAGGGCGTCACCCGCACGGCCATGGGAGCCATGCGAAAGCCGGCTCGCGCGTCTTCCACGAACTCCTCGGGCGCCAGTCCCTCCATCAATTCCATGAGCTTATCCTCGCCGTATAGCGAGTTTCGCATCTGCCACACAAAGTGGTTAAAGGTCTCGGCATCGACGTCGG
>CAZMJS010000143.1:1447-6015 GCA_964566695.1 uncultured Bradymonadales bacterium | reverse complement strand
GCTGAGTTCGCCGTCGAAGCAGTGATCGGGGTATCCCTCTTCCTGGTTATTGGGCGATTGATTGTTGGGCGATTGGTTATTGGGGGATTGGTTATTGGCGTTGGGGGATTGATTATTGGCGTTGGGCGATTGGTTATTGGGTGCGGCGTTGGTTTCCTGGTTATTGGTATTGTCCTCGGGGGGATCGTCGTCGCCGCAGGCCGGGAGGGCCAGGATGGCGGGGAGGGCGAGGATGGCGAGCAGGGCGATCCAGCGTTGAGTAGTCATGGCAATACCAAGTGCAGCAGAAGATTTATCTACTTATAAAGGTAGTGCCCCGATAGAGAATATAAAGTGAGAAATAAAAAAAGCCGGCCCATCCCCCGATTGGAGGGGTGGGCCGGCGAGCGCTGAGAGCAGCGCCGGAGCGAGGGATTAGCCCTCGTCTTCCGGGTCGCGGCTGTCATTGACCACCTCTTTGAGGCTCGGCGAGGGCTTGAAGCCCACGGAGTAGGAGGCGGGGATGCGGATCTTGTCGCCGGTGCGGGGGTTGCGGCCGTCACGGGCTTTGCGGAATTTGACCTTGAAGGTACCGAAGTTGGGGTAGGAGAAGCGGTCTTCGGTGTCGATGGCCTCGGTGACGGTGTCAAAGACGATGTCGATGAGGGTGCGGGTGTCTTTTTTGGTGAGATCGATGTCTTCGTCGGCGGCGGCGGCGTTGATGGCGTCAATCAGTTCGGACTTCGTCATGGTATCCTCGGTAGGTCAGGAAAAAATGGAGAGTCAAAACACTTGAAAATTTGTGGCGTTGCGACCCGCTCTGCGACGCAGGATCGTGGGCGGAGCATAGAAACGGGATGGGCGGGTGTCAAGGCGAAGAAAAGGAGAGAGCAAGCTATAGTCCCAATATCTGGCGAGCCTGGTCGACGGAGGCGATGGGACGGGAGGCGTCACGGGCCCGTTGGACGACGGCGTCGACCAGGGGGGCGTTGCCCTGGGCGAGGACGCCCTTTTTGAGGTAGATATTGTCCTCCAGGCCCACGCGGACGTGTCCGCCGCGCTCGATGGCGGCCTGGGCCATGGGGAATTGGTGGCGTCCGACGCCGGCGACAGACCAGGTGGAGCCGTGGGGGAGGCCGTCGATGAGGAAGTCCAGATTGCGCTCGGAGGCAGTCATGGCGCCGGGAACGCCGAGGACGAAGTCGACGTGGAGGGGGGGCTCCAGGAGGTCCATGTCGATGAGGCGGCGGGCGTTGTCGATAAAGGCGGAGTCGAAGACCTCGATCTCGGGGGTGATGCCAAAGCGCTTCAGGCGGCGGGCGATGGTGGTGATGGTGGGCCAGTCGTTAAAGAAGACGTCGTCGCCGAAGTTGGTGGTGCCCGTGGTGAGGGTGGCCATGGGGGGCTTGAGGTCGAGGGCCTGGATGCGCTCCTCGACGTCCATGCCGACGGCGCCGCCGGTGGAGAATTGGACAATGATATCGCAGCGATCCTCGATGGCCTCCAGGATGGCCTGGAAGGTGTCGCGGTCCTGGGTGGGGGAGCCGTCGGGGCGGCGGCCGTGGACGTGGGCGATGGAGGCGCCGGCGTTGAAGGCGCGGAGGGCCTCGTCGGCGATCTCGTCGGGGGTATAGGGGATATAGGGGGTGTGGTCGCGGGTGACCTCGGCGCCGACGAGGGCGGCGGTGATGATGAGGGGGTTGTCGGTGGGCATGGGGGCTCCAGGGGCAGGCGGCGATTAGCGCTGGCGGTCGACGGGGACGACGCAGGTGCCGGAGGCACGGCAGAGGAGGAGGGGCTCGTCGAGGACGGAGGCTTTGGAGGGCTGGTCGGGATCGCCGTCGAGGGCGATGACCTTGTGGGCCTCAAAGGTCATCTGGCGGCTGGAGTTTCCGACGGAGGTGATGCGGCCGGTGGCCTCGACGTAGTCGCCGGCCATGAGGGGGGCGAGGAATTCGACGTTGTCGTAGGCCCGAAAGAGGCCCTCGTCGCCGTCGTGGCGGATGAGGAGTTCCGTGGCCACGTCGCCGAAGAGCTTGAGGATGAAGGCGCCGTCGACGAGGTCGCCGGCGTAGTGGGCCTCTTCGGCGCCGATGCGGCGGCGGATGAGGACCGGGGGATGGTCGCCAGAGCTGGGTTGGTCGGACATGGGGGACTCCAGGGAAAAAGGAGGGTCAAATGACAGCGCCACCGCTCGGTTGAGGAGCGGTGGCGCGGAGACGATGGGGGTCAGGGGGCTTAGAAGCCGCCGACGCCGTCGTTGGCGGAGTTCAGAGAACTCTGGGTGGAGTAGCCGTCGATCACCTCGAAGGTGGGCTGCTCGCCCCACACCACGTCGCCGACATACCAGAAGTGGTCGGTGTCTTCTATGGTGCGCGTCATTTGCTCAACGAGCACGGTACCGAAGTAGATGCGCACGGTGGCGACGGCGGGGCCGAAGTCGCGGGCGTTATAGTAGTGGACGCCCACGGGGTGGGCCCCATTTTCGGGGTCCGAGTGGTTGATATTCTCGGGATCGGAGCCGTAGTAGTCATCGATGTCGAGGATGACGTTGTGATCGCCGTCGCCGTTCCAGTCCTGGCGATCGAAGAGGTAGTAGATGGAATCGGTGGCGTCGCCCCAGGATCCGCCGGGGCGGACGTAGTGGATATCGAGGTCGGTGCCGACGTTGGCCTCGGGGATGGGTCCGCCGTAGGTGTCGTTGATCTCGGGGGTATACCACACGAGCTGGATGTGGACGTCTTCGTCGGGGGCGGCGAGGATGTCGAGGACGGCGGGCTCGCAGTTGGGGAGGCCGGCGTCGTTATAGACGGTGAGCTCGATCATGAAGTTACCGACGATGTCGACGTCGAAGGTGGGATCGACGGCGGAGGAGTCGGAGACGTCGCTCTGGGATCCGTCGGGCTGATAGAGGACGTTCCAATCGTAGGTCAGGGATCCGCCCTCGGGGTCGGAGGAATTGGAGCCGTCGAGGTGGACGACGTCCTGGTTGGTGGCCTCCACGGGGTTGGTGGGGGCGGTGAGGCCGCCGACGGAGCCGCCGACGTCAGCGATGGGGCATTCGGCGTCGACGCCCTGGCCGGTCAAAGGCACGGGGAATTCCTGGTTGATGCCGGCGTTGCTCTCGATGATGAGTTCGCCGGAGTGGGAGGTCTCGGTGTCGGGGGCGTAGGAGACGAGGGCGGTGGTGATCTGGCCGGGGAGCAAGACGTGGGAGGAGTCGGGCAGCCCCGCGGGGAGGTCATCGTCGGAGACGCCGAAGACGCCGCCGCCGTCGTCGCCGGCGTAGATGTCGAAGATCTCCAGCTCTTCCTCGGAGGAGCAGTTCTCGATGACCAGGGTGTGATAGCTGGTGTCGTAGATGGATCGGGGGCCAAACTCGATGCCATTGGGGTCGGAGATGGAGATGCAGCCGTCGCCGCCGTTGCCGATCATCTCCACGGAGACCTCGCCGCGAGAGGGGTCGTTGCTCTCGATGACGATCTCGCCGGGGATGCCGCCGCTGTCGCCGGATTCGTCGTCGGGGTGAAAGGTGACGCGCATATAGGTGGGCTCGCCGCCTTCCTCCAGGGCGGAGGGCGGCGTGGAGCTATCGTCGTTGGAGGGAGGGGGATCGCCGTTGTCCTCCAACGCGTCGAAGAAGCCGATGGTGTAGTCGGTGTTGCCCTGGGCCAGGTAGATGTCCTCGATGTCGAGGGTGCCAAAGCCGTAGTTGCGGATCTGGACGATCTGGCTCTGGGAGGTGCCGGGGGCGGTCTGGAAGTTCATGGAGGTCGGCGAGACGCTGATCTCGGGGTCAAAGCCGGCGGTGTCCAGGTTGATGGTGGCGTCTCGATTTTCGGGATCGTTGGTGGACACCGAGATGTGGCCCGAGAAGACCTGCTGGTCCGTGGGTGCATACTCGACCTCAAAGACGATGTCTTCGTTGGGCTCCACGACGGTGTCTTCCCAGTCGTGGGCCAGGGAGAAGACCTCGTCGTCGTGGTTGTGGACGCGCAGATCGCTGAGCTCCAGAGGCCCACTACCGATATTATTGATATAGACCAATTCGGTGGTGGTATCGCCGACGTCGGTGTGGAAGAAGAAGACGTCTTCGGCCTGGAAGGTGGGGCTGTCGCCGCCAGTGATGCCCTCCTCGTCGGAGCAGGCGCTGAGGCCGAGGACGAGGGAGGCGGCCAACGAGAGCAAGAGCAATCGGTGGAGGGCCGTGGAGGGATTGGGTGTGATGTGACGCATTATAAGTATCCTTGGACTTGATCCGACCTAGCAGACAGGCATGGGCAACGGCGTCGCATCGCCTGTTGAGTGCGATGGACGCAGCCACGACGTTCTTCAGATTACAAATGGAAGTAGGGATTATAAAGAGCGATTTGGGGTCGGTCAATAAGAACGTGAGAGGAGATCAGTGAAATGCGCGCTCGATGCGGGTGAGGAGATCGCTCTTAAAGGGGTCGCGGTGGTCGCTGGAGAAGGGGTAGGCTTGGAGGGTGATGTGGAGGGGTTGGCCTTTTTTCGGGGGCTGGCTGAGGAAGGCGCGGGGGGCCTTGCGGGGGGAGGCCAGGGGGGCGAGGCCGGCGATGCGCTGGAGG
>CAZMJS010000143.1:0-1347 GCA_964566695.1 uncultured Bradymonadales bacterium | reverse complement strand
GCGGGGGGCCTTGCGGGGGGAGGCCAGGGGGGCGAGGCCGGCGATGCGCTGGAGGCGTTGGAGGACCTGGGAGGGGTCGTCGTCGACGTGGAGGCGAAGCTCCAGCTGGCAGGGGGCGTCGTCCTGGTGGGGATAGCGAGAGGAGGGTTGGTCGATGAGGGTGCGGTGGGGGATGTCGTGGAGGACGCCGTCGTCGTCGCGGAGTTGGAGGGAGCGGAGGCCGATGGATTGGATGCGTCCGCGGCGGTCGCCGACCTGGATGCGCTCGCCGGGCCGCAGGTGGGGCTCGTTGAGGAGGACGAGGCCGGCGGCGACGTGCCTGAGCCAGTCCAGGCCGGTGATAAAGAAGGCCAGGAGGGCCAGGACAAAGAGGCCGAGGCCGGTGGTGAGGCCCTGGCTGGCGAGGGCGACGAGGACGGCGCCGGTGGCGAGGGTCCAGATGAGGATGTGGGCCAGGGGGACCCAGCGCTGGAGGCGAAAGCGGCTCTGGAGGTGGGCGATGCGTCGCAGGCCCAGCGAGAAGCCGGCGGCGATGGCCAGGAGCAGCAGGTAGGCGATCCAGTTGATGGTCTGTGGGGAGTCGACGGTGGCCAAGAGCATGGTGGCCTCCAGGTTAGATGAGGTTGAGTTGGCGAAGTTGGTGGCGGAGGCGGTGGGCCAGGGGGAGCTCGGGGGGCTGGAAGTGGAGGTCCTGGTCGCCCAGTTGGTGGCGAATCATGAGCAGGCTCTCCAGATCGTCGGCGGCCATGGGTTGGAGGCGCTCGTGGTGGGAGAAGTAGCCGTCGATGGAGAGGTGGGTGCTGAGGAAGTCAACGGTGGGGGTGTCCATGACGACGATCCACAGGAAGTGGCTGGAGGATTGGTCGATCATGGAGAGGAAGCGACGGGTGTGCTCCAGGCCCTGGTCGGTGCGGCGAAAGAGGTGAGAGGCGCCCTCGACGACGGCGATTTGGATAGGGGAGTGCCAGCGCTGGAGTTGGCGGCCCAGGTGGTCGAAGGTGTCGGAGGTGGAGCGGCCGATGAGGCGTCGGCCGATGTGGGCGCAGAGGTCGGGCTCGTCGGCGGAGGTCTTGGAGAGGTCGAGGAAGGCGATGCGGTCGGGATCGAGGGTGCTCTCGACGGTGTAGAGGCGGCCGGGGATGAGGTGGCGAAGGAGGGTGCGCTTGCCGATGCCGGAGTCGCCGCTGAGGAGGAGGGATTGGGGGTGGCCGTCGAAGAATCGGGCGGCCAGGTCGAGGATGCGGCCTTCGGCGTCGGGGCGGGGGCGGTAAGACTCGGGGATCTCAAGGGGGTAGGGGCGAAAGAGGCGCAGGTAGGCCGGCGGTGGCTCCTGGTGGTCCGGGCGTG
>CAZMJS010000142.1:0-6019 GCA_964566695.1 uncultured Bradymonadales bacterium | reverse complement strand
GCCATCGACCGCGACCTGGCCGGACGCGTGCTCTTTCCGGAGGCCACGGCTGCTCAGGAGCGCCGAATGGAGCGTTTTTGGACCCAACGCCAGGCCATTCTCGACCGGGTTGACCAACTTCAACAAACGCACGGCGAGGACGCCATCCTTTATTTTCCCTGATGCCCCCACGGACACATGACCAAGATATATTTTGGATGCAATCAAATCCCACGTCACTGGGCTCGCTATTTTCAGCAGTGTAACGCCCTGGAGATCGATCTCCACGACTTAGACAACCCGCCTCGAAAGGACACCCTTAATCGATGGCGCGTTGAATCTCCAAAGGGGTTCGCCTTCTTGCTCCATGTTGACCCGGCGGTGGAGCAGAGCCTCGTTCAAGCCAGTCGCACGGGAGCGGCGTCCCTTCCAACAGCCCTCAAGGAGGGATGGGAGCGCACGATGGCCAACGCCAACGCCCTGGCGGCCAAAGCACTGGTCTTGCAGACCCCCATGCAATTTCACCCCGGTCAAAACTCCAAGCGCATCCTCGATCAATTCGCCGACCAGTGCCTCAGCGACATCAAGCAACCCGTGATCTGGGAAGCCCAGGGCCCCTGGGAGACCAAACCCACCCGCGAGTGGGCCCAGCAGCGAGGCCTGGCCTTTGCGTTCGACCCCTTGCTGGCGATTCGCGACGAAATCGGCTTTCACCATGGCGATGGTGCCTTCATCCTGAGCGAGCGGGCCGGACTTCGACGCGATTTTGATAGCTATGATTTGCGCGCTCTCTTGGATCGCCTCAACTCCTATAATCGTGCGTTCTTTCTACTGCGCGGACGCTTCCGCTGGGAATACGCCAAGGCTCTGGCTGAACTCGTGGGCCATAACTGATCACGCCCTACCCTGCCTACCCAAACCGAGGATTGACCATGGTTCAGCGACACGGTGGTGACGCCATCGCAGCAGTGCTCCGAGGCCGAGGCATCGATCGCCTCTTTACGCTTTGCGGCGGCCATATCTCACCCATTCTCACGGGTGCCAAGTCGGCAGGCATTGACGTCATAGATGTGCGCGACGAGGTCACGGCTGTCTTTGCGGCCGACGCCACGGCGCGAATGACCGGCCAATGCGGCATCGCCGCCGTGACCGCGGGGCCAGGCGTGACCAATACGATCACGGCCGTCAAGAATGCACAGATGGCCCAATCGCCGATTCTCATCTTCGGCGGGGCGACGGCGACGGTCCTCAAGGGGCGTGGCTCTCTTCAAGATATCGACCAGCTCAGCTTGATGGCCCCTCTGACCAAGTGGGCGACCTCGCTCAACCGGGTCAAAGAACTGGGGCCGGCCGTGGAACACGGCTTAAACGTGGCCATGAGCGGCACCCCCGGCCCGGTGTTCATCGAGGTCCCCGTCGATCTTCTCTACCCCGAGGAACTCGTCCGCGAATGGTTCATCGAAGAGAGTGGTGTGGCCAACCCAGACAGCCTTAGCAAGAAGGCCCTTAAGGTCTATTTGCAGGGCCACCTCATGCAGCAATTCAAGGCCCCTTCCAACCCCCTTCGCTATCGGAGCTCTCCGCCAAATTACGCCGCCGGCCCCGACCAATTGGCCCTGGTCGATGAGGTTGCAGACCGTCTGGAGAGTGCCCAGCGGCCGGCGTTGGTCATGGGGTCGCAAACCCTCGTCAACTACACCCCGGACGAGGCACAAAGCCTGGCTCAGGCGGTGAAGTCATTGGGCATCCCTACGTTCCTCGCCGGCGGATCGCGCGGCCTTCTGGGGCAGCATAGCGACCTCCAATTTCGGCATCGTCGCTCCCGTGCCCTCCGTGCTAGCGACCTGGCCATCATCGCTGGCTTCCCCTTTGATTTCCGCCTCAAATACGGCCAATGCTTCGGCTCGGACACCGATGTCGTAGCCATCAATCTCGACAAAGAGGCCCTAACGACCAATCGCTCTCCCGAGGTGGCCGTGGAGATGCACCCTGGCCACTTTGTCCGCCAACTGGCTAACCAGGAGCCGTCGCCCCAGGCGCGTGCTCCGTGGTTCGCTGAGCTCCAGAAAAGAGAAGACGACCGCGACGATTATATCGACGACCTGGGCTCCCAGGACACCCCCAAGGTCAACGCCATTCACCTCTTTCAACATATCGAAGAGGTGATGGACGACGATAGCATTATCGTTGTCGATGGCGGGGACTTCGTGGCCACCGGTGCCTATATCCTCAAGCCTCGCCGGCCGCTCTCCTGGTTGGATCCCGGCGTCTTTGGCACCCTGGGCGTCGGCGGGGGGTTCGCCGTGGGCGCCGCACTGGCCCGCCCTGACGCCGAGGTCTGGCTTATCTGGGGCGATGGGTCCAGCGCCTACAGCCTCGCGGAGTTTGATACCTGCATTCGCCATGGATTGGCCCCCATCGCGGTCATCGGCACCGATGCATCGTGGGCGCAAATCGAGCGCGATCAGTCGGTCATCCTCGACGACCCGGTGGGCACGGAACTCCTCCCCACCGATTATCATCGGGTCGCCGAGGGCTACGGCGCCCATGGGTTGCTTCTCGACGACCCAGAGGACATTGAAAAGACCCTCCAAGAGGCCAAAGAGTTGGCAGCCAATGGCACTCCGGTGGTCATCAACGCCCACATTAGCCAGACTGACTTCCGCCAGGGCTCCCTTTCGATGTGACCGCCATATCCGGGGCCCCGGGTTGAACCCTCGTCGATGGTGGGCACCTTTGGCGTGTCAATGAAATCCTATCCTCCTATCCACAGGTTCTGCGATGACCCAAACGCTTACCGACAAGACCGCCATCATCACCGGTGCCGCCTCTGGCATTGGCCGCTCCTGCGCCATCGTCATGGCCGAGCGCGGCGCCAATGTCGTCGTCTCCGACTTGGAATCCAGCGACGGGGACAAGGTTGTCTCCGATATTCAATCCGCGGGCGGCGAAGCCACCTTTATCCCCTGTGATGTCAGTGATGCCGACCAGATAAAACAACTCATCGACCGCACCGTAGAGACCTACGGAGAGCTTCATATTGGCGTCAACAACGCCGGCGTTGGAGGCTCTCAGGCCCCGACGGGAGAGATGAAACTCGATGACTGGCAATGGGTCATCGACGTCAACCTCACCGGCGCCTTTCTGTGTATGCATCATCAGATTCAGGCGATGACGAAGCAGGAAGTCAACGGCTCCATCATCAACATCTCCTCCATCCTCGGTCAGGTGGGCTTCGCGACCTCCTGCGCCTACACGGCCTCCAAGCACGGTCTCAACGGGCTGACCAAGGCCGCAGCGCTGGAATATGGGCCCCAGGGCATTCGGGTCAACGCCGTGGGCCCAGCCTTCATCAACACGCCCATGATCGCCGAACTCAAAGAGGACGAAGCCACCTACCAGGGGTTGGTCGATGCCCATCCCGTGGGTCGTCTCGGCGAGCCCGAGGAGGTCGCTCATTTCGTCGCCTTCCTGGCCAGCGATGAGGCTTCGTTCATGACGGGCAGCTATTATCCAGTGGATGGGGGCTACCTGGCCCGCTGAACCACTTATCGCCCCAACAAAAACGCCCGCCGTCGCTCGTCGACGGCGGGCGTTTTTATTTCACTCCCCAGGTCATCCTCGGCGCTTAACCGCCGAGGCCATCGCCATCACAGGGACCCGTGGACTCCACGTCCACGTCGACGCAGTTAGCCTCACAGGTATTGCCATAGGTGTTGCCGTCCTCGCCACACACCGGGTCATACACACCAGGGCAGGTGCAACCGGGGTCACCGGGCACCGACCCATCGCTATCGCATTCGCCGTCGTAATCGACATCGACGTCTTCGCACTCCGCCTGGCAGGCGTTGCCATAGGTGTTGCCGTCTTCCCCGCACACCGGGTCATACACGTCGGGGCAAGTACACATATCGTCGTCACTGCACTCGCCTTCGTACTCCACGTCCACGCCTGCGCAATTGGCCTCGCAGGCATTGCCATAGGTCTGTCCGTCCTCTCCGCATACCGGCTGATAGACGGCTGGGCAGTCGCAGACCGGATCCGATGAATCCTCGCACTCGCCCTCATAATCCACGTCGACGTCCTCGCACTCCGCCTGACAGGCGTTGCCGTAGGTCTCTCCATCCTCCCCACAGACCGGGGCATAGATATCGGGACACGTGCATGGTTCGTCGTCGTCGACGCACTCGCCCTCGTAATCCACGCTGACGTCCTCGCATTCTGCCTGACAGTCATTGCCGTAGGTCTCTCCATCTTCCCCACAGACCGGGGCATAGACATCGGGACACGTGCATGGTTCGTCGTCGTCGACGCACTCGCCCTCGTAATCCACACTGACGTCTTCGCATTCTGCCTGACAGTCATTGCCGTAGGTCTCTCCATCTTCCCCGCACACCGGCTGATAAACGGCGGGACACTGGCAACTGGGCTGGGGCTCATCGTCCTCGCATTCGCCCTCGTACGCCATCTCAACGCCGGCGCACATGGCAAAGCACCCATTGCTATAGGTTTGACCGTCGATTCCGCAGACGGGATCATAAACAGCATCACAGCCACAGCTTATATTATCATCGCAGGGTCCCTCTGAATCGACTTCAACCCCCAGGGCTTCCGCTTTGCAGGCGTTGATATAGGTGGCGCCATTGGTCCCGCAGACGGGCTCCAACTCATCGGAGCAGGTATCGTCGCCTCCGGCCTCACATTCGCCCTCATGCTCCACACCTACCCCGGCATCGGCCGCTGCGCATTCATCGGCGTAGGTCTCGCCGTCATCGCCGCAGACCGGTGGCCCTCCGTCCTCACAGGAAGCCTGATTTTCATCCACATTCCAGCCATCGTCTTGCGAGCCGGACTCATCGTCATCACCGCACCCCCATGCCAGGAGGCAAATTGCCAATATATATACCCAACGCAATCGTTGTTGTCTCACCATGAGAGCCTCCAGTTGACGCAATCGTTAACCATCGCCGAGCGTTATTTAGTGGATCATCATGATCGTAGCGAATAAGCGATCAGTCAACAAATCGCTCCGTTGTTGAGGCCAAGGCCAATGGCCCAGCGGACCGAGATTTGGTAATTTTCGCCCAACTATCAGCCCCCTTCACCATTGTCTGCCACGGGTCCAACGATGAGCGATTCGCTTTACGAAGAAGTCTTTCAGCGCAATCGAAAATGGGTCAAAAATATGCGCGATGAAGACCCATCGTTTTTCGAGCGCTTGGCCGAAGAACAACACCCCGAATTCTTATTTATCGGCTGCTCCGATAGCAGAGTTCCAGCCAATACCGTGATGGGTGTCGATCCAGGACGGGTCTTCGTTCATCGCAATATCGCCAATCTGGTGGTCAATACGGACACCAATGCCTTGTCAACCATTCACTACGCCGTTGATCATCTGGAGGTGGAGCATATCGTCATCTGTGGCCACTATGGATGCGGTGGTGTGGAGGCCGCGCTCCAGCCACGGGATCTGGGTATCCTCAATGGCTGGCTGCGAAATATTCGCGACGTCTATCGCTTGCATACCGACGAATTAGACGCCATCGACGACCCGGAGCAGCAGAAGCGCCGGCTCGTCGAACTCAATGTCCACGAGCAATGCCTCAACGTCATTAAAACCGCTGTTGTCCAGCGCAATTATCTCACCCGCGAAGGCCCCACCGTCCATGGGTGGGTCTACGACCTCCAGAGCGGTCTCCTCAAAGATCTCCAGGTGCCTTTTGAGGACCTGCTCGAAGAGGTTCGGCGACACTATCGACTGACCGCCGACGAAGACGACACCTAATTTCCGCCCGCCACGGCATTGAGGTCCAGATGGTAGAGCTTACCCTGCGCCAGATGGAATATATCGTCGCCCTCCACGACAAGGGGCATTTCGGAGAGGCCGCTCGCTCCTGTCATATCAGCCAGCCCGCGCTGAGTCGTCAGGTCAAGAAGGTCGAGGACCTTCTCGGCACACGTCTCTTTGAGCGCACCCCCGATGGAACCATCGCGACCCCGGCGGGAAGGGAGTTTGTCACCGAGGCCCGCCAAATCCTCG
>CAZMJS010000141.1:0-6074 GCA_964566695.1 uncultured Bradymonadales bacterium | reverse complement strand
CCGGCTCCAATAACTCCGACGACGGCTCCGACTCCAACAACTCCGACGACGGCTCCGACTCCAACAACTCCGACGACGGCTCCGGCTCCAACAACTCCGACGACGGCTCCGGCTCCAATAACTCCGACAACGGCGGCGGGGGCATCCCCATCGATTGCGACGACCTGGAGCCCGGCGACGAGGGGTATGAAGACTGCGAGGACGACGATCTGGACAGCTCCTCCAGCGGCCTCGTTGTCGACGACCCCGCCGATCACCGCCTCCAGGGAAGTGCTCCCACCTCGGCGCTGACCGGCTCCTTCTTCCAGTGGATGGGTCAGCGAAGCGGCGTGGGCACAGCCCACCATATCCCGGCCGGCTCCCAGGGCGACTGGTTCGGTGAATATATCGACACTGGCTCCATGGGCCCCTGCTCCGACTGCTCCAATATGTCCATCAACGCCATCGCCGACGACGTCGGGCGCAGCCTTCGCCAGGCCGTCAATCAGGACGATAATGACATCGTCTCTCGCATGGGCCTTCGAGGCTCCCAGCAATACCTGCGAAGCGCCCCCGAATTTGGCATCCAAAACACCCTCATGGAGGGCATGGAAGCCGCCGTCCAGGCCAGCTATAATGACCTCCTCGCCTTCGGCGCCTCCATGCAGGACGACCCCCATCGTCACCACTCTCCCTACACGCGAGAGTACGCCGTGCGCGCCGGCGACACCGTAGCCATGCCCGTGGAGCCCACAGAGATCACCGATCTCATCGGTGGCTCCACCGCCGATATCGCCGGCGCCACCGTTTGCCTCAGCACCTTCCGCACCGACGACGAGGTCTGCGGCCAGATCGGCCCCGATGAACCCCTGACCTTCAATTATACCCCCGACAACCCCCGGCCTCGTATTTTCACCATCAACGTCGATCTTAGCACCGCCGACGGCTATGACGCCGCCGACGTCGAGGACTGGGTCGTCCGCCCCGCTCGTCGCATGGTCACCCCCCTGGTGGACACCCCGGCTCAGGCCGGCCTGACCTCGGCGCCTGTCACCGTCTCCGGCTCCCCGGTCACCCTCAACGCCCAGCTCCTCGATGAGAATGGGCGCTTCGTCCAGCGGCCGGCCACCTTCCACTTCTACGACCCCCACGGTGAACTCCTGGCCACCGTCGACAGCAGCGACGGACGGGCCACCCACCAATATATCCCTCGCCCCGTGGCCCCTTCCATCGCTACCTTCGAGACCGTGGACATCGACTATAACGGTGGCGATCAATCGGGCCTGGGCTACCTCATTCAAGGCCAGCGCATCAGCCAGGGCGCCCAGATCTTCGTCGACGGCCAGCGGCTTAGCCGCGATGACTTCATCATCCAACACGAGAGCCCTGAGGCCATCATCATCGCCCCCCACCAACCCACCGACGAGCCCATCTTCGCCGACGGGGCCGAACTTCGCCTCGTCAACCCCGGCGATCTCGATGATCGCCTGGCCAACGCCCTCGACGGCTAACCCTCGAATGACGCCCCGCGGTGATTAGCTTTGGATTGCCTCTTATTTTGACACCGATCCAACGCTTCCCACCGCGGGGATTCCGATGACTGATCTGATTCTGTGGTACGATGATATCACCAGCGAGCACCTGGCCGACGTCGGCGGTAAAAACGCCTCCCTCGGCGAAATGATCGCTCACCTGGGCAATACGGACATCGCCATTCCGCCTGGTTTTGCCACCACCTCGACGATGTACTGGCGCTTTCTGGAGGCCAACGACCTCCGCGACCCCATCGCCGCCATCCTCGACGAGCTCCACCGCGGCGACACCTCGCTCAACGACGCCGGCCAACGCGTCCGACGGGCCATCCTGGACGCCTCCTTCCCGGACGCCGCCGTCGACGCCATCCAATCGGCCTACGCCCGCCTCGGCGACCGCACCCAACAGGCCGACGTCGGCGTCGCCGTCCGAAGCAGCGCCACCGCCGAAGACCTCCCGGACGCCAGCTTTGCCGGCCAGCAGGAGAGCTACCTCAATATCCAGGGCCCCTCTCAACTCCTCGACGCCTGCCGGCGCTGCTACGCCTCCCTCTTTACCGACCGCGCCATCAGCTACCGCGAGCAAAAGGGCTTTAATCACCTGGACGTCGCCCTGTCGGTGGGCGTCCAGCAAATGGTGCGCGCCGACCGCGGTGGCGCCGGCGTCGCCTTTACCGTCGACCCCGACAGTGGTTTTCCCAACGCCGTCGTCATCAGCGCCGCCTTCGGCCTCGGCGAGGTCGTCGTTCAGGGATCCGTGGAACCCGATGAATACACCGTCTTCCAACCCCTGCTGGACACGCCTTCGGCCTCCCCCATCATCGGTCATCGCGTCGGCGAAAAGGCTCGCACCATGGTCTACGGCGACGATGGCCAGGATACTCGCCTCATCGACACGCCCCACGACAAGCGCCGCCGCTCCGTCCTCAGCGACGAGCAGATCCTGACCCTCGCTCGCTGGTGCACCCAGATCGAGGACCACTACCAACGACCCATGGACATCGAGTGGGCCCTCGACGGCCTCACCGACGAGCTCTTCATCGTTCAGGCCCGCCCCGAAACCGTCCAATCCCAACGCGCCGACCAGAGCGCCCTCAACTCCTACCATCTTCAGGAGGACGCGGAGCCCATCCTTACGGGCATCAGCATCGGCGACGCCATCGCCGCCGGGCCGGCCCGCCTCCTCGACGACCCCTCAGACAGTGAATCCTTCCCCGAGGGCGCCATCCTGGTCACCTCCATGACCCACCCCGACTGGGTCCCCATCATGAAGCGCGCCGGCGGCATCATCACCGAGCTCGGCGGGCGTACCTCTCACGCCGCCATCGTCAGCCGTGAACTCGGCGTTCCCGCCATCGTCGGCGCCTCCGGCGCTCTCGAGCGCATCCAGCAGGACCAGACCATCACCCTCTCCTGCGCCGGCGGCCACACCGGCCACATCTACGACGGTCATCTGGACTTCTCCGTGGACTCCGTCGACCCCTCGGAACTTCCCGAGACCGACACGGACATCCTGATGAATATCGCCAACCCCGAAGCCGCCTTTCGCTGGTGGCGCATGCCCTTTGACGGCGTCGGGCTGGCACGCATGGAATTCATCATCGAACACCATATTCAGATCCACCCCATGGCGCTGCTACAGCCCCAGCATGTCGACGACCCCGACGACCGCGCCGCCATCGACGAGCTGACCGCCGGCTACGACGACCGCACCGACTACTTCATCGAGCGCCTCGCTCGCGGCATTGCCAGCGTCGCCGCCGCCCATCATCCACGACCGATCATCGTGCGCACCAGCGATTTTAAGACCAATGAGTACGCCGACCTCATCGGTGGTCAGTTCTTCGAGCCCCGTGAGGACAACCCCATGATCGGCTTTCGCGGCGCCTCCCGCTACGATCACGACCTCTATCGCCGGGGCTTTGAACTGGAATGCCAGGCCCTCCACCGCGCCCGGCACGTCCTGGGCTTTGATAATATCAAGATCATGCTCCCCTTCGTGCGCACCGTCGATGAAGCGGACCGCGTCCTCCAGCTGATGGCCAGCCAGGGCCTCCGCCGCGGCCAGGACGGCCTCCAGATCTATATGATGGCCGAAATCCCCTCCAATATTACCCTGGCCGACCGCTTCGCTGAACGCTTCGACGGCTTCTCCATCGGCAGCAATGACCTCACCCAACTCATCCTGGGCGTGGACCGCGACTCCGCCCTCCTCTCAGACCTCTTCGATGAGCGAAACGAGGCCATCACTCGCTCCATCGCCGAGCTCATCGAGACGGCTCACGACCACGACTGCCCCGTCGGCATCTGCGGTCAAGCGCCGAGCGACCACCCTGATTTTGCCCAATTTCTGGTGGACGCCGGGATTGACTCCATCTCCATCAACCCCGACGCCCTGGCATCGGTGCGTCGCTCCATCGCCTCCATGGAGGACGATCGTGCGCGCTAATTTCTATTCCTCATCCCCATCCAGGCCTTCGAATTCCTCCTGGAGGTCTTCCATCTCCTCAGGGGGCTCGCCCTCGTCGGGATCGGGCATCTCGTCCGGGGCGTCAGCCGGCGCATCGGCCTGGTCATCCGGCACCTCCGCCGGCGCCCGACCCTCGGCTTCTTCGGCCACATCCTCAAAGATGATTCGCCCATCGCCATCGGTCGTCGGCGCTTCCTCCTCGGCCGCCGGCGGACCTTCATCGATCTCCGGATCGTCGCAGGCCGTGGCCAGCCCCAGCGCCAACGCCATCATGCCCACCGCGAACCACCCACCCATTCCACTCTTCCAGGCCTTCATTTCACTCTCCCTTGTGGAGATAACCCATCGTGCAAACCATATCAGTGTTATAGCGCAAACGTCTCCCCTCGACCACACCCCCGCATGAGCGACCCCGCGTCCAACAGCACCCCCGGCCCCTCACCAGGACTGCTCAAGAGTTTCTGGCCCCGCCTTGCCCTGGGTTTCGTTCTAACCGTCGTCATCGGCCTCGTCCTCTGGCTAGGTCCCGTCGACGTCGGCGAGGACCTCCTTCAATTCTGGGTCGATGATCGCTCCTGGGTGGCCACCCTCATCTTCCTCCTGGCCTATGTGGGCGCCACGGCCATTTTCATCCCCTCAGCGGTCTTGGCCGCTGGCGCCGGATTCCTCTTTGGCGGTCCCCTGGGCGCGCTCATCGCCCTCTCTTGCCGCCCCCTTGGCGCCCTCTTCTCCTTTTATCTGGGGAGATACGTCGCCCGACGACGCATCCAATCCTGGATCGAGGGCTGGGATCGCTTCGAGGCCATCGACGCCCTCACCGAGGAAAAGCCGTGGCATATCGTCTTGGCCATGCGCCTCTTTCCAGTCATCCCCTTCAATGTCGCCAACTACGTCTTCGGCGTCACCAGCATCGACTGGAAGCGCTACCTGGGCGCCACCTTCCTGGGCGTCGCTCCCGGCTCCCTGGTCTACGTCTACGTCGGCGCCGTCGCCGGCGACCTCACCGAGGCCCTGGCCATGGACGACGCCCCGGGCCTCCTGGACAACGCCTGGGCCTGGGCCGGCGTCGGCGCCGCCGCCCTCTTCTTTTTCTCCGTGGGCATCTTCCTTGCCCGCCGCCAGTGGAACCAACTCCTGGCCGACGAGGAGGCCGCCCGCACCGAGGCCAACCAACCCGCCGAAGGCGAATAGGCCGCCCTGTCCCAACCTGCGGTTTACTTTCCCCCCATTTTTTCGCATTATCTGGCCCACTGAATAGTGATTCATCCTATTTCCCCCCACGGAGACCACCATGATCGGTTTTGAGCTCACGGACGACCAGAAGATGTATCAAAAGACGGCCCGCGACTTCGCTCGCGACGTCATCCGCCCCGCCGCTCCCCACCACGACGAGACCGGCGAGTACCCCTGGGAGGTCCTCACCAAGGCCTGGGAATTGGGCCTGATGAACACCATGGTCCCCGCCGACAACGGCGGCCTGGGCCTCGGCGCCCTGGAAGCCTCCATCCTCGCCGAAGAGATGGCCTACGGCTGCACCGGCATCGGCACCGCCATGGAGGCCAACCAATTGGCCACCGCCCCGGTCATCATGTTCGGCACGGACGAGCAAAAGGACAAATACCTCGGCATGCTGGTCAACGGCCTGCGCGACGACGGCAAGCCCCACATGGCCGCCTACTGCGTCACCGAACCCGGCGCCGGCAGCGACGTCCAGGCCGTCAAAACCACCGCCGAGAAAAAGGGCGACGAATACGTCCTCAACGGCCAGAAAATGTGGATCACCAATGGCTCCAAGGCCTCCTGGTACTTCGTCCTCGCCTACACCGACAAAGACGCCGGCTATAAAGGCCTCAGCGGCTTCATCGTCGACGCCGACACCGAGGGCATCGAGATCGGCAAAAAAGAGGATAACCTCGGCCAGCGCGCCAGCGACACCCGCCAGATCGGCTTCACCGACGTCGTCGTCCCCGAGGAAAACGTCCTCGGCGGCAAAGAGGGCATGGGGTGGATGCAGGCCATGGGCGCCTTCGACAAATCGCGCCCCATCGTCGCCGCCGCCGCCGTCGGCCTCTCCCGCGCCGCCTTCGAGCACG
>CAZMJS010000140.1:0-6074 GCA_964566695.1 uncultured Bradymonadales bacterium | reverse complement strand
GTGGATCTGGCGGATGAACAGGAGATTGTTGAACCCTCGGTGCGGTCGTTTGAGCGTTAGGGGCCTGGTCAGGGTCAAGCGGGTCATCTAGCCAGGGAGCGAAGATAGCCTCGAGGTCGTCGCCGTGCCGTGAGGGGGTGGGCAAGAAGACGGGATCGAGGTCCAGGGTTTGGCGAAGGCGTTGGATGAGGCGTCGAGCGGCGATGGCGGAGTGTGGACGGTCTTCGGGAGACTTTTCGAGGAGTTGGAGCAGGAAGTCGCCAAGGGGGCGGGGGAAGAGATCGGGGTAGCTGGATGCGAGATCCGGGGCGGGGCGTTGGACGTGATCGAAAAGGAGGTGGAGGCCGCTGGGGCTTCGGAAGGGACGGTATCCGGTGAGCATTTCGAAGAGCAGGACGCCCAGGGAGTAGAGGTCGCTGCGGGGTTCGACGGGGTCGCTCTGGGCCTGTTCGGGCGATAGGTAGGAGGGGGTGCCGCAGATCATGCCCGACTGGGTGAGTTGGGTGGCGTCCTCGATGGGTCGGGCGATACCAAAGTCCAGGATCTTGACCTGGAAGGTGCCATCGGAGGAGGGGAGGACGATGATATTAGCCGGCTTGAGGTCGCGGTGGATGATGCCGCGCTGGTGGGGCTGGGTGAGGCCAGCGCAGACCTGGTAGGCGATTTCGAGAGCCAGCGAAGGGTGGAGGCGACCGAGGGTGATGAGGTCGCCGAGTTCGATGCCGTCGACGAGTTCCATGACCAGGTACAGGATGTCCCGAGAGGTGTCCTGGCCGAAGTCGATGAGGTGAATGATATTGGGGTGGTTGAGGCCGGCGATGACCTTGGCTTCGCGAAAGAAGCGGTCGATGAAGAGGTCATCGGCCTCGAGGTCGGGGCGGACGACCTTGAGGGCGACAGTGCGTTGAACGGAGAGTTGAGTGGCGCGGTAGACGGCGCCCATGCCGCCTTCGCTGAGGAGGGCGTCGATGCGAAAGCGGTCGTCGAGGACGGTGCCCACCAGAGGGTCATCGGGGAGTTGGTCGCGACGAAATAGGCGGGCGCCATCATTGGGGCAGGTCTGGCCCTGATGATCGTCGAAGCGCTGCTGGCAATGGGGGCAGTAGAGAGACATGGTGGAGGTCATCCCTGGCGATGCCAGCGTATTTCAGCGAAGGCGTCATGGTTATGGATGCTCTCCTCGTTGACGCAGCGGACCTCGAACCAGGCGATGCGTTGGTCGTCGATGAGGGTTTGAGCGACGTTGCGAGCAATATCTTCCACGAAGGCCGGGTTATCGTAGGCCTCCATGGTGACGTGTCGCTCGTCGGGGCGTTTGAGAAGGGGGTAAAGGGGGGCCGAGGCGGCGTCCTCGGCGATGGCGACCAGCTCTTCGAGCCAGACGAAATGATCGGGCTGCATGGAGGTCATGCGAACCTGGATGGAGATGGAGCTTCGTTGATTGTGAGCGCCATAGTCTGCGATTTCCTTGCTGCAGGGACATAGGCTGGTGACGGGGACGGTGGCCCCGAGGATAAAGTCGTCGCCATCGGCGGTGGAGGCCCCGTGAAAATAGCCCTCGATATCCAATAGGGAGGCCTTGTCGGTGGTGGGGGCGCGCTTTTCGACGAAGTAGGGAAAGCGCACGTCCAGGTGGGCGGCCTGGGAGTCCAGGCGCTCCTTGAGGGCGTCAACGATGGTGGGCAGGGTCTGGATGGTGAACTCTCCGCGATGCTCGTTGAGCACCTCCAAAAAGCGGCTCATGTGGGTGCCCTTAAATTGGCGGGGCAAGTGGACGGAGAGGGAGAGATCGGCCACGGTGGCTTGCTGCTCATTGTGCCGATCCCAGACGGTGATGGGGTAGCTGAGATTCGTGACACCGACGCGGTCGATCGGGATATTTCTGTGATCCGGTCGGTTCTGTACGTCTTCCATGGTGGCTCATCGATAAGGGCATTGGGTGAGGCGAAGGGATCGATGAGGGGAGAATAGGCGATGGGGCGGTGATTGAAAATGGTGCGTGATGCGCTGCAGCACTTAGTAGTGCGATCGTGAGCGGTGGGGACCGTGTCAGTGGAACCCCATTCGGCGGCGGAAGCCGGTTGTAGCTGGTGTCATATGAGGAAGAATGTAGCGAGGAAAGGGCCGGTCGTTGTTGCTTATTGTAACGGATCTGTTAAAATATGGGGGTGTAACATATACTCCACTGATAAAATGATCGCGGCGGAGTAATGTAACATCGATGATTCTTGAGTTCGGATGCCGTTCGGTCGGGAATCGACAAAGATGCAGCGATATAAAATGATCGAGCAGGGTGATGGACGTTAGTCATTCATTAATTTCGTCGGGACGCAGAGAAGATCCATGGTGGAGGAACAGGGGAAGAAAAATCATAGCGAGGCGGGCTCGAAACGGTTGCGTCAGCGGATCGCAAAGAGGGTCCGGCACTTGCGAAAGTCGAATGATTTGACTCAGCAAGAGTTGGCCGACCGAGCCGAGATCGATCGCACGTATTTGGCGCGGTTGGAGACCCAGGCGCTCAATGTGAGCATTGATGTGCTGTATCGATTGGCCAGTTCACTGGATGTCGAGGTGACGGATCTGGCGGCCCAGGAGCAGCCCGGGGAGTAAGTCCTAAGTTGCAAGAGGGTGGGGAGGCAGAACGACTGAGGCGGTTTCCCGTGGCATAGGGTCAATGCGTCTTATGAGCGATGAAAGCTCGCCTCGCCGAGGGGGCTATAAGGTCGGAGAGCCAAGTTAGTAACGCGATAATAAACATGTTTTTTGGGGTGTTAAACGCAAGGTGTTGACGGTGAGGGGATCGGTTTGGTATACTATAATCCACAGATGTAGTTTTTAAGCTTCTAGCGTGGTCGGTAGCAGGGGGTCAAAGGATGTGGGAGGACCAAAAGAGATGAGCCAGGGAGAGCGCGATAGCGGAGTGCCAGAGGGCTTGGAGGAATCCACGGAGTCGGGGTTTAGCAGCGATGGACGAAGGGTGGGAGGTGCGCCCTGTGAGCGAAGTGAACGCAGGGCAGGCGAGGAGTTTAGCGGCGAGAAAACAAGGCCCGGGGTCAATCGATCGACCCTGACCTTAAAGGGGCTAAAGGGGTTGACCAAATTGGTGGGCCAGAGCATCCCAGAGTTGGTGCTGCACACGATGGTGCTGAGCACGGGCCATGAGGAGGAGATCAAGGTCTTCGTGGTCGATGGGGACGGGGTGGAGGTAGGGAGTTTCTTTATCGAGGGGTCTCACTTGGTGTCGCCGCTATACGTCGATGGCGAGGTATATGTGGATCGGGTATTTCGCCGGGAGCATCAGGAACAGGATTTTCAAGGGGGGCGAGAGCAGACATTGGAGTTGATCAGTTTGTCGACGCCGCGGGCGATGTCCTTTGGGGAATTGTGGGCTCGGGGCATGGTGCGTCTGTTAAAAGAGCATGAGGGACGGGATTTATTTGTGGGGTTTCGCGATCAGGCCGTGGGCACATCAATGGCGTTGATGTTGCCATTACCAAGGGTACTCAAGGCGGTAGTGGAGCAGTGCCGACAGGCAAACGAGGGCGTGGGTCATCGCTATTATTCAAGCGTCGGTGGTCGGTCTGAGGAGGCATGGTTATTGGAGGAAATGCCGGGGGAGAAGGGCAACCGGTTTCCCGTGGAGTGGAGGTTAAGTCGGGAGGTGGGTCTGGAGGATGTGATTCGGGTATTAAAGATAAGTGATCGGGTTGATGGGTATTTGAAGGCCCTGGGTGGGGCACAGGTGCGAGGGTCGGTGGCGACGGCGACAATGGTCGCCAAGGATTTGGCTTGGCACTGGGTATATGATGAGGGGTCGATGGCACTGGTCGCCAGCGAGCCAACGCGGCTCGGGCAATTTATCATGGAAGCAAAACGGCTCGGCGAGCAGGCAAGAATGGAGCCTGACGACGACAAGAAGTTATCAGAGGTTCGGGGTGGTCCCGAATAAGGCGTCACTCCCAGAGGGGTCGCGTCGATATGAGTCGGGCCGGTAGCGTCGCCAGACGCTGTGGGTCCATGGAGATAGTGCAAGAAAAAAGAGGAGAAGGCGATGTCACTCAACGATGCAATCAATCGATCGGTTCAGCAGATCCCGGAATGCGTGGCCGGAGGCTACGTGGATATGTCGACGGGGATGTTGATCGGTGTCAAGACGGTGGAGTCCCACCCCCAGGAAGTGCTGGACATGGTATCAGCGGCGACGGCGGACCTATTTCAAGGAAAGAACGTCACCACGATTGAGCAAATGTTCAAGAAGCACAGGGGTTTGGAGCAGGACGATCATCACTATTTTCAGGAGATCATCGTCTTTAGTGACAACCTTCTTCATATTTTTCAGCGATGCAAAAACCACCCCGATCACGCGGTGGTGTGGGTGTGTGATAAGTCAGCGAATATCGGCATGGCGCTGACGAAGGCGCGGATGGAGCTGTCGAAGGTGGAAGACGCGCTCTAAGGATGGGCCATGGGGGGACCCGGCTTAAGAGCTAAGATAGGGTTAAGCCTGGGCGTCAGAGGCCTCCGGGTCGGTGTTGTCGGAGAGATGGATGTCATCGCCGGTGTCGACGACATCCTCGTCGGCATGGGTCAATTGGCTGACCATGCTCTCCATGGCAGCGAGGCCGAACATGATCTTTTTAAAGAACGATTGATTGTGGGGAACGAAGGTAAAGTTGGGGTGTTTGGACCATAGTTTTCGCAGTTTCTTGTCGAGGGCGATGGCCTCTCGGTTGCTCTCAATGCGGGCGGGGTTGCCGGTCTCGATGGACATATCGCCGACGGCGGCGCTCTCAAAGAAGATGACCCCGTCGTAGCGAGCGAGTTCCTCGTCAAATGTGGTGCCCATTTTCTCAAAGAAGTCGCCTCCTTCGTCGGGCCAATAGACGGCGCCGTCGAGGGTGCCGCGATCGCAGAGAAGAATGCGGTCGGGGTAGAGGGAGGACTGAATGAGTTCCAGGCTGCGTTGGAGGTGGAAAATGGCGTTTTGGGCGGCGCAGCGGGCGTGAACTTCATCGACGCGGGGAAGGCCGCCGGAAAAAAGGACGGTGGCCGATTCGGGGACCACGACCACATCGTCCCCGATTTCGCGGCGGAAGAGATCCGCGGCGGTGGTTTTGCCGCCGCCGGGGCCCCCGGTAAGGACGACTCGGAGGGCCTGGTTATTGGATTCTTCAAGGGGGTTAGGGACCATGGTTAAAGCCTCAGAAAGGTAGTTATATCAGGGGAATGTCGAACCCTCGGTGCCCCCAAAGTAGCGATATCGGGGGTAGTGGTAAAGCAAGGTGCGAGGCGCTAGAAGAATTGTCGGCTGCCAAAGCCGAAGGGGGCGTCGCCACCGCCGTGGAGGGAAAGGGCCAGGTCGAAGCGAAGGGCGAGGCCGTGGATGCGCGGGGATTTAAGGCGAAGGCCGAGGCCAGTGCTGAGGGCGTCGAGGCCTCGAAGGTCGGAGGTGGCATCGCCGATGGCGCCGGCGTCGACGAAAAATACGTGTTGGAGGGTGACCCATTCATTGCCCAGCGAGGGGATGCGGTATTCGGCGTTGGCGTACCATCGATGGGATCCGCGAAAGCGCATGTCGGGAAAGGCGCGGACCTCGTCGAGGCCACCGATATAGAGTTGGTGCTGCGGGGAGGCGGCCCCGGTGCGGCCGAGGCGAAGGCGGGTCAGGAGATTACTCTGGTAGGGCAAGCTGATGGCGCCGCGGAGGACGGCGTCGGCGGCCAAGAAAGAGTCGGTAGAACCCAGGGATTGGGAGGCGCCATCGATCTGGAGATCGAGGGTTATGCCACCCATGACGAGGCCCAGTTGGTTCATCTGTCCGATGCGGGCGAGAAGGCCTGGTCGAAAGAGGCGTGAGGAAGGAGGGAGGCCGCGTTGCTGCTGGGCGTCGCGCATGGTGGCGCCGACGGGGTCGAGGCTGGGTTGGTCGCTCAGGGCTTGAAAGCGAGCGCCCAGGTGGATCCAGGGCGAGATCTCGTGAAGGGCTTCGCTGGATAGGGAAATGCGGCGAATGGCGAAGCCACCATCGATGGCCCCCTCGTCATCGTAGGAGGGGTAGATGCGGTTTCGGTATT
>CAZMJS010000139.1:0-6090 GCA_964566695.1 uncultured Bradymonadales bacterium | reverse complement strand
AATCCCGGCGGCTCGCCTCAAAGCGGAGCACCCCGCTGGCCTCCACCTCTCGGGTCCACTCCCGGAAGGCCTGATAATCGTCGACCTCCACCCGCTGTCGGCCGAGTTCAATGGCGCTGTTCAGGCGAACCTGCTCGCCGTCGCCATCGAGGTGGCGCTCAAACCACCCAAATGGGGAGTCCAACTCCACCTGTTGGGCCTCCCACATCACCTCCATCGACGGCGGCACGGCGATGGTCGCCTCATAGCTCTGCTCCCGCTGGTACCCCACCCACAGCGGCGTCACCCGAGAGGCCTGTCGAGCGTAGATATCCTCCATCTCCTCGCGAAAGAGCGAGCGCTCCACCCGCAGGTGCTCGCCGTCCACGCGGGCAAACCCCGGCCGTTCAAAGGCGATGCTGATGGTCACCGGCTCCTGGCCCGCTCCCTCGCCCAAGACCTCGTAGTTCACCACGGAGGCCCCGCCGATCTGATCCGTCAATATCCGCTCGATATAGTCATCGCGCTCCTCGGCCTCCTGCCGATCTCGAAGGGCCGTGCGCACCCGGGCCGCTCGCCGTCCACGAAAGCTCAGCGCCAGATCGCCGCTCAACGCGCCGGCCTCGTCCAACTCCGCCTCCAGGACCACCTGGCGATAGGCCCGCAGGGCCTCCGGGATCTGCACCTCCTCAAAGCGAAGATCGTCGCAGGTCACGCACAGCGCCGGCTGGCCCAACAACTCGGGCTCCACGGCGCCAAAGACGGCGTCTCGCCGATCCAATTGCAGCCACTGAACCTCGCCGCTCTCCGGCATCTCCACCCGCACCAGGGCGTGGCGATAGCGATCCAGGCTCCCCACGGCCTGATCGTGGCTCAACGCCTCGTCGCTCTTGCCCAGGTAGACCTCGTGCTCCACGCCCAGCTCGTTTAGGCCCATGGCCAATAGCACCACGGAGCTTCCGCTTCGCCGCTCCAGGGCGTGGCTCGCCGCCGTCGAAAAGGCGCCGGCCGAAATCTGGCGAAGCGTCGACGCCACCCCGTCAAACAGGGCCATCACCGCCGCGTCCTCGTCGCCGCTCGCCCCGTCGATCCAGCCCTCCACGGCCTCCCGCACCGTCGGCGTCCATCGCATGCTATCGACCAGCGTATTGGCGTAGTAGCGCCGCTCGGCGTCCAGCCCCTCCAATCCGTCGACCCCTTCGCGATAGGGGCGCACCCAGGCCAGAAAATGGGTGGTCGACGGCCGCCGTCCCTCGCTTCGAGGCCGCCGCAGATCGCGGGCCTCAAAGCGCCAGGCCTCCTGGCCATGGTGCTCAAAGCGCTGCGGCTCCGGCGCCCCGTGAAAGGACTCGAAGGCCAGATCCTCGCCCATGGCCACGTACTCCGTATGACGCGACGACGTCGACGTGGAGCCGAAGAAAAAGCGCTGGCCGTCGACCCGACGGGCCACCGTGCCCGGCGGCGTATATTGCAGGTAGGCCACCTCCAGCATATCGCCCGGCGCAAGGCCCGGCATGCTCAGCGTCGAATCCCCGGAGACCCCCTCGGGCCGACGGATCTCGCCGTCTTCCTTGATGGTCCGCGCCTCCAAGAGCATCGCCCCCGAGGGCACGGACCACTCCGCGAATCGATCGATGGCCCCGCGGCTCATCGTCCGCACCACCTGATGGGTCAGCGTCCAATAGCCGCCGTCGTCAAAGAATTGCTGGGCCCGCTTATTATGCACAAAATACGCCTCATCGAGCTCGCCGCCCACGGCGTCGCCCACCTCTTCTTCCAGCCCCGTATCGCCCACCTCTTCGCGGGCCAACTCGCGCCCGTCGCGCATCAACTCCACCAGGGGAAGCCCCTCTCCCAGGTGGGCGCGCCGCTGCTCCAGGCGTCGGCTCCGACCGACGGATTCGATGGCCTCCTCCAAGATCTCTTGGGCTCCTTGCCGATCGCCGTCGCCCAGGGCCAGATCGATGGCGTCGACCCACAGCCCCTCCTCGTGGGGCATCCGCTGGCGAGCCTCCGAGAGCACCTGCGCCGCCTCCGGCCGCTGCCCATCCTGGCGAAGGGCCCGCGCCCATCGCCGCTGGGCCCCCTCGCCATAGGGATGACGCGCCGCCTCCCGCTCCGCCAGCCGCAGATAGGACTCCCGCCGATCGGGGTGGCTCCCATACCAATTGCGCATCACCTCCGGACACTCCACGGCCCGCGGCGACAGCTCGTCGGGCGCCGCAAAGGCGTGGCGCGACGACATCAAGCCCTGCACCCGCCGCATGGCCGTGCAATGCCCATCGTCCACGCCCAGCACCTCCCGCCAGGCCTCCTCGGCCTCGTCGTTCCACCGCTGGCGCTCCAGGTAGCGCGCCATCCCCACCAGGGGCCCGATGTGGCGCAAGTGCCCCTCCTCATCCCTCGCCAACTCCCGTCCCCGCTCCAGGCGATCGCGGCGCTCCCGATCGGCGCCCTGGTCGCCGATCAAATTCTCCAGGCGCACCAACAGGTGCAGATTATCGGGCTCCCGCTCCTCGGCCATCCGCAAATAGGAGATGCCCCGCGAGTCCCGGATCTCCGCCGGCAAGTCGCGCCGCGTCCGCACCTGATAGCTGGCCATCAAATAGCCCGGCACAAACGCCGGATGGCGCTCCATCAGCGCCTCCCACAGCGGCTCAAAGATCGCCGCCTCCCCCGAGGCATAGGCCGATAGCAATCCCAGGTATAGCTCCGACGACGTCGCCGACGCCGGATCGTCGACGATCACCGGCTCCACCGCATGAGCACTGGTCGATGTCGCACCCAGGGTGCGACCAACCCCTGGATCGACGGGGGCATCCCACCCATCGCCCAGGGCCACCTCGTCAAAGAGGCGACCCGCCTCGGGGACCATCAATAACTCGAACCAATTGCGAGACCCCCGCTGGTAGGACCAGCCCATGACCACCCGATGCACCCCGGGCTCCAACTCCAGGGCCCGAAGGTGGCGCGCCGAGTCGTCGTCTTGTTCGTCGTGGCTCAGGATCTCCTGGTCGCCGATCCACAGCGTCGTCGCCGCCGGAAAACGACCGCTCACCACCACGCGCTGGGGCTCCTCGCCGCGCACCTCCAGGGTGCCCTCCATCATATAGCGCCCCGATCGCTGCAGCCCCACGCGCTGGCGAAGCCGCTCCAGGCCCAGGCTGCGCACCGGTCGCCAGTGGCCGTCATGGTCGTCCGCCATCTGCGGGCTGGTATACCCATCATCGAGCCCCTCGGCGGGGTCAATCCCAAAGCGCTGGTCCCGGTCCAGCAATCGCCAGGGCGATAGCATGGGGGTCACCTGCCAGCGCTGAATCGTCGCCGCCGTGGTCGCCCGAAAGGGCTCGTCGGCGCCGCTTCGCGCCCAGGCCTGGCGCTCCACCTCAAAGGCCAGGCGGCTCAACTCCAGACGCGTCAACACCTCTTCGCCGCCCATCTCCAGGCCGCCCAGGTCCTCGCGGACGCGCCGATAAAAATCGACGACCTCCCCCCGGATCTGCACCAGCCGAAACGCCGCGTAGCGATTCAGGGGGCTCCCCGGATGCTCTCGAAGCTGCGCCACATAGCCCTCGTAGGCCGCCTCAAAATCGCCCGCCCAATACGCCGATTCGGCTTCAAACAAGGCTCTTGTCGCACCCACGGTGCCGATCTCGTCGCCCTCAAACCACCCCGATTCCTCGACCTCCACCGCCGGCGGCGACGCCACCTCCGGAGCGCTCGCACACCCCGCGACCAGGGCCACAGCACTCATCGACAGGGCAATCATCCATCGCTTCCAGGCCCGTCTCATCGCTCACCTCCCTGGTCGTCACTATCGGCCGGCCCGATGGCGATCGAGGCGTCCAGGGCGTCGTCCATCTCGCCAACAAAGGCCCGAAAATCCCCGTAGTCGTCGACGCTGACGCGCTGCACCTCGATGCCATAGGTGATGCGCACCTCCAGGCGGTCGCCCCGATCCTCGCTCTCCATATAAAAGCGCCCAAAGGGCGTCTCCAGGGACACCGGATCTGGCGTGCGCGCCACCTCCCAGCCCTCGGGGAGGCGGTGCTCGATGACGGCGTGGCGCTCATATGGGGTCCGAAATACCAGGTCCTGGCGCCGCGTCGACGACCGCGCCATGCTCCTCAACAGCTCTCGCGGCACCACGTAGGGATGGATGCGCCGCTCCTCGCCCTGGCCCCGAAACACGCCGGGCACCTGGGCCTCGTAGTCGATGCGCGTGGGCTCCGTCAGGGAGTCCAACTCCTCGAATTGGGCCTCCAGAAGCGAGGCCCCGGGAAAGATCCCGTTGAGCTGGCGCTCAAAGACCTCCCGACGCCGGTCCTCATCCTCCAGTCGCCGCCGGTCGCTGACCGCATAGGTCCCATGGCGCGTCATCATCCCGGCCACCCGCGACGCCTCCTCGTCGTGATCGACATATAATACCTCTTCCACCCGATTCTGGTGGGCCTCGTCGATGGGCATCTCCAGCCACTCCGTCTCCGCCCCCCCGTCGCGCACGATCAACGCCTGAGCGCCCTGGTCCATCTGGGTCAACTCGTAGGGCCCATTATAGCGCGCCGTGGGGTCCACAAAGAGGTCCATCGACGGCAGGTATACCGCCGCGTGATTAAACACGTGAATATTGGCCGGCCACGGATCCACATGACCCAGTCGCCGCGTGCGCACCAGCACCAACTCCGCCTCGATGCCCACCTCCTCGAGCATCACCTTGAGCAGCGCCGCCTTATCCTTGCAGTCCCCGTACTGATTTCGAAAGACCGTCGACGTTCGATAGGGCTTCCACCCGTGTATGCCCAGCCCCAGGTGCAGATAGCGCGTATTTCTGACGACATAGGCGTGGATGGCCTCCAGCATCTCCCGATCGTCGCTCACCCCCTGGGTGACCTCCCGGACGGCCCCCCGGATGGCGTCATCGACCACCAATTGCTCCTCGATCAACTCCCACCACCAGCGCCCGATCTCGTCGTAGGTCTGCTTATTGGAGGCCAGAATATAATCGTAGATGTCTGCGCTCCCCGGCTGGTCACTCTCCGTATGGACCCGTGGCACGTCCCGCAGCTCATAGGCCGTGACCTGGCCCTCTTCCACCGGTGAGCCGTCGGGAAGCTCGCCCTCAAAGCGGCGGTGTTCCAGGCTCGGATCGCGAAAATAGAGCTCCCAATCCTCCGGGTAATGCACGGCGTAGCGCGCCAGCCCGATGGGCCGCGCCTGCTGCACATAATGCACATCGCCGAAATAATCGCCGCGAAAATTCTCATTGGCCACCTGATGCACCACATACTGAAACTCCACCACGTCGCCGACGTCCACGTGGTTCGCCCGCATATTCTTATGGGCCCGATCATTATACATCCGCTGGCTCTGGCGGGTCTGCTCCGTGCGCCAGGTGTCGAAATCCTCGCCCACCGTGCCGTCGGCCCGGATCACCCGCACGCCGATGACCTCCACCCGCTCATCGCCGGGCTGATAGGAGACCCGAAAGCGCCGCGCCCCGTTGACCCCCTCGTCGCGCAGCACCCGATGGGCCCGCTGCACATAGCGCCGCGAGAGCCCGTTGGACGCCACCTGCTGAATGCGCTGATTGACCAGGATGTCGTAGCTCTGAGACCCGGCCTCCACCTCCGCGGCCAGGCCCCGCAAATCGCCGATATGCCAGGGCTCATAAAAGCGGCCGGACTCCGGCTGCAAAAACTCCAGATACTCCTGATAGCGCGTGGACTGCGGCCTCAAGGCGATGGCCTCCCTCACGGCGGCCATCGCCGCCTCCCGATCGCCCTGGAGGGCCCGAAACTGGGCCAATTGCTGATAGAGATCGGCGTTGCCCGGCGCCTCCCGAAGCATGGCCTCCACCACGTCGATGGCCTCATCCAACCGATCGACAGAGCGCAAGATCAACGCCTCCTGGCGCGGCCACCGAAGGCTCCCGCGATCCCGCGAGGCGTAGCCCCGAACCCGCTCCAACGCCTCCTCCGATCGCTGGCCCGCCATCTCCTCGCGCACCCACTGCCAGCCATAGACGCCGCTCAATCGATGCAGCGACGCCGCCGCCTCCCGAAGGGCCTGGACCCGCTCCGCGCTGCCCGCCGCCCGATGCCAGTCGGCGGC
>CAZMJS010000138.1:0-6205 GCA_964566695.1 uncultured Bradymonadales bacterium | reverse complement strand
TGAGCCTCGACGAGCGCCGCTCCGCCCAGAGCTCCGCCAGCACCCAGGCCGTGGTCGCCGACATCTTCTTCGTCTCCGGCCTCGCCGCCACCGCCGTGGGCACCTACCTCTTTTTAAACCTCCGCTCCTCCGACGACGCCAGCGCCGTCGTCAGCCCCTGGACCGATGGCGACTCCTCGGGCCTTGGATTTTCCCTCGACTTTTGAGCCTTTCTCTCCCACGTCGGACCCCTCCGACAGGTGTCTTTCATGAGCTCTCGTCAAAACCGACGCCAACTCTATGAAAAGCTCGTCGGCCAGACCGTGGCCGACCAGTACGACATCCTCAGCCTCATGGGCTTTGGTGGCATGGGCGCCGTCTATGAGGCCGTCCAGCGAAATATGGATCGCCGCGTCGCCCTCAAATACATCCCCTCCCACGACCCGGTCACGGCCGCCCGCTTCGAGCGCGAGGCCCTGACGGTCAGTAAATTGCGCCACCCCAATACGGTCACCGTCTTCGACTACGGTCAGACCGACGACGGCTTTCTCTTTTTGTCCATGGAGCTCCTCTCGGGGCGCACCCTGACGGACCTCATCAAACAAGAGAGTCCCCTGGAGCCCGCTCGGGCCGTCAAAATCGCCTCTCAGATCTGTCGCTCCCTCGCCGAAGCCCATGACATGGGCATCGTCCACCGCGACATCAAGCCCGACAACGTCATCCTCATCGACGTCGACGGCGACCCCGACGTCGTCAAGGTCCTGGATTTCGGCATCGCCAAAGCCGTGGAACGCGAAGAAGAGGTCACCCTCACCGGCGATGGGCGTATCATCGGCACCCCCCGCTATATGTCGCCGGAGCAGATCCTTTCCGAGGACATCGATCACCGAAGCGATATCTACAGCCTGGCCTGCATTATCTTCGAGATGCTCTGCGGGGCCCCTCCCTTTTCAGCGCCCACTACCACGGCGCTGATGATGAGCCATGCCCAGGAATCGCCTCCCCCTTTCGCCCAGCGGCTCGACGAAGACGCCCTGGCCCACATCCCCGACGGCCTGGAAGACGTCGTCCGTCGAGCCCTCGGCAAGGCCCCGGCGGAGCGCCCCCAATCAACCGAAGAACTCCGAACTCAGCTCGAGGCCGCCCTCCAGGCGCACCAACAGGGCCGCGCCTACGACGGGCCGACCGCGCCCGCTGGCAGCGACTCCGATAACGACGCCTCCTCCAAGACCCCCATCGTCGTCGGTGCCGCCGTTGGCATCACCCTCCTGGTGGCCCTTGCCGCCTTCGTCGCTCTCGCCGACGCAGATGATGCCGACGAGCCCACCGATGCCGAGGCCATGGCCGCCGACGCCGACACCCTCGCCGAAGAACCGGACATCCAGAGCGATGAGGACGCCATTGATGACCAGCCGGCGCCGCCTCAGGTCTCGGTGCGCGACACCCTCCAACTGCGTATCGACTCCGAGCCCCAGGGCGCCGACATCTTAGAGGATGCCGAGGCCCTTGGTCAGACCCCCCTCAACCTCACCATCGAATCCGACCAGGCTCCCCTGGCCCTGGAGCTCCAACAAGAGGACTACCACTCCAAGGAGATCGTCCTGGAGCCCGACCTGAACCGAGAGGATCCCCAATCCTTTTCCTTTGAGTTGGAGCGCGACCGCCCCGCCCGACCCGCTCCCCGTCCCTCGCCGCCGCCCACCCAGGAGCCGGAGGAACCCGACGATTCCGGTGTTCCCAGCATCCAACTTCTGGGCGATGATGACGATGATGACGAGCCCGATGATGATGACGGGCCCAATATCCCTACCCTTAATTAAGCGCGGGCCTTCCCCTCTTTATGCGCATTACTTCCCTGTTCCACGGGCTCTGCTTTCTCGCCGCCGCCGTGGCCCTCTCCATGGCCACCGCCTGCTCCAGCAGCCCCGAAACGAGAGATCACCGCCATCCGGGGACCACCGACCTGGTCGTCGAACGCCTGGACTTCGTCGGCGTCGACAGTATTTCGGAGCGCCAACTCCGCTCTGGACTGGCCACCGTCCAGGACGCTGGCTGGCGCACTCGCATTCCCCTCCTGGGCCCCGATCGCCGCTACTTCAACCGCTTTGACTGGGCCCACGATCGCGAGCGCATCATCGCCTATTATCGCCAACAGGGCTATTACGGCGCCTCCATCGACTCCGAGTCCATCATCGAGGACCCGGAGTCCAACACGGTTCGCATCCGCCTCAATATCAACGAGGGCGAGCCCACGCGCGTCCACAATATCAATATCGAGGGCCTCATTGACGGCACCACTCCTTCGGCGAGTCGACTTCTTCGAGATAGTCCCCTGGAAGAGGACTCCGTCTTTGTCCAGAGCCAATACCGCCGCCTTCGAAACCTCATTCAGGACCGTCTCCGCCAGGCCGGCCACGCCTATGCCACCGTCAGCGGTCGCGTCTTCGTCAACCCCTCGGAACACAGCGCCGACATCTACTTCTACGCCGATCCCGGCCCGCGCGCCCAATTCGGCGAGGTCTACGTCTTGGGCCTCGACGAGATCAACGAGCGCGCCGTCCGTCGGGCCATCCGTTTTCGCCAGGGCGAGGACTACGACGCCTCCGTGCTGCGCCGCGCCCAGGAGGATATCTACGACCTCGGCGTCTTCGGCATGGTCACTGTGCTGCCGGCCCACGAGGCCCGCGACGCCATCCCCGATGGCGAGGATCGAGAGGCCCTCGACGACATCGTCGACGACCACGATCTCACCGAGTTGGACGACGAGGGCGAGGACACCGTCCGAATCGACGACGACGAGATCGCCGTCGTCGACCCCGACGAAAGCGATATCTCCGCCCTCCTCGGCGAAGTCCAATCCTACGCCGAGTCCCGAAGCCGCCTCGAGCCCGAGGTCCCCATCATCGTCCGTGTTCAAGAGGCCACAGGCTATAACCTGCGCCTCGGCACCGGCGTGGCCGTCGAGAGCAACCGCCAGGACATTCGCGGCCTCGCCAACTGGTCGGCCCGAAACTTCATGGGCGGCCTGCGCCGCATCGAGCACCAAAACGCCGTCGGTTATGCCTGGGCGCCGGGCATCCTCGGCACCGGTGAGGCTTCCAACCGCGGCGTCATCCTCTCCAGCCAGATGCGCTTTGAGCAGCCCCAATTCCTGGAGCCCCGCACCAACCTGCGCGTCCGCGCCGGCGTGGCCCGCGACGTCGACGAGGGCTTCTCGCTGTGGAACCCCTCGGCCCGCATCTCCCTAAACCGCATCTTTCGCCGCGATCTGATCCTCAGCGCCTCCTATAACGTCGCCTATTTTAGCTATTTCGACATCCAGGAAGGCCTCATCGACGAGACGGCCACCGAGCTGGGCCTCGACTTCCAGGAGAGCTTCCTACTGGAATACCTGGAGCAATCGGCGACCTTCGATCGCCGAAACGACCTCCTCAACCCCTCGCGCGGCTATATGGCCGACCTCACCGTCCAGCAGGCCGCAAGCTACGTCGCCCGCGGCGATTTCGACTATATCAAACCCGTCCTCTCCGGCGAGTACTACCAGGGCATGACCACCAACTCCCTGATCGCCATGCGCAGCCGCCTGGGCACCATCTACGACGTGGGCCGCGACTCCGGCGTCCCCATTCAGAGCCAGCTCTACAGCGGTGGAACCGACGGCATGCGCAGCTTCGGACGCCGTCGCCTATCCCTATTTACGGCCTCCGAGGAGGCCGTCCCCGTCGGTGGATCCACCCAATTTGAGCTCTCCTTGGAACCCCGCTTTCGCCTGGTGGACAACCTCTTTAACGTCGGTGACCTCTGGGGCGCCTTCTTCCTCGATGCCGCCACCGTCCTCGGCGGGCCCCTGCTTCTCGACGACGGCACCGCCCGCTCGGACAGCATCTTCTCCACCGCCGACTTCAACGACATCCGCCAGACCATGCTCTATGGCCTCGGCGCCGGCGTGTGGTGGAATACCCCCGTGGGCCCCGTGCGCTTTGACTTTGCCTACACCCTCAGCGACATCAGCGAAGACCCCCGCTTTCGCCGCTGCGAAATCGAGGCCACCTACGGCCGCCCGGAGTGCCAATTTGTCCCCCTGGACGACGACCCCATTCAGCAGGCCATCCTGGGCTACGGCATCTATATCAGCATCGGCCACTCCTTCTGAGCAGCCATAAAAAAACGCCGACCCGGTGGGGTCGGCGCCTCAAACAATCTCACTTATTTATCCATCAGTATGCTGCATCCATTCATGGAACCACGGTATATTGACCGCTCGGTCGGACGTCGTCGGCCTCGCTGATACCGCACCCTTCCCAGGGCACGGCGAATAAAAATACCAACACCAAGGCCACCACGATGATCTCGCCAGGCGTCTCTCTCCACCAATCCCACCGTCGCTGATTCTCTTTTTCGCCGAGATGTTGAATCGACTGCTGTTCCATAGCTCTCAGCCACGTCATATGGGAAAAGGCGGCGGGCGCCCAACGAAATCTCCGAGCGTCTGCGCGGTGTCTTACCATTGGCCATGGGGCGAATCAAGACCGATCTGGGCTCCCCAATTCCCCGATCCCAAACCGCCCTCCCCTGGGCTCGCGGAGCTTGCGATCGGCCCCCACTCCATTGTATGGATTCCCCATGAATTCATCGGTTCGCGCCGGGCGGCCGCCGACCTGTTGACCCATTATTACCCCTCTCGTCCCTCATACCTCTGCCAGACTCGGGGCTCGTCGGGCCGCTCCGCGAACCTCTCTCAAGGGACATTTGTCGACCCTCGACCCCTGGCAGATCAGCACCCAAAAAGGATTCCCATGGCACGGTTGATGTCCAGCACCGAATTGCATCAGCGCATTGAAAAAGACGAGGACTTCGTCCTCATCGACGTCCTCAGCGACGAGGCCTTCGCCGACGAGCATATCCCCGGCGCCCTCAATATCCCCCTGACCGAGCTGCGCCAGCGCGCCAAGAGCGACCTGAGCCGCAACCAGCGCATCGTCGTCTACGGCTTCGATCACGACGACGACACTTCCCATCAGGCAGCTACCATCCTCGAGGAGTTGGGCTTTCGCAAAGTCTCCGACTTCGACGGCGGCATCTCCGCCTGGAAAAAGGCGGGCTTCCTCACGGAAGGCCAGAACCCTCAGATCGTCGGTGAGATGGCCGAGCTTTAATCCGCTCGCTCACCCATGATCAAAAAAAGGCCGCCGGCGTCATCCACGCCGGCGGCCTTTTTTTGATCTCATCTCTCGCCGTCGATCAGTCCTCGACGATCACGTCCGCTCGGTACACGAAGATGCCCTCTTCCGAGCTATCCTGACTGGCTTCGTACTCCGAGCCCGGCGCCTCCTCTTCGGCTTCCCAATAGCCGGCGTATTCCTCCGCCGAGTCTTCGCTGCGAAACAACCTCAGATGCACCTCTCGATCCTCTTCGTTGAGCTGGCGATAGCGGATCAGCGCATGCATCACCTCGTCTTGCACATCGCTGGCCCTCAGGTAGGAGCCTCCCTCGATGGGTTCCAGCTCTTCCGGATCGACGATCTCCTCCTTGCCCGTCTCCAGGTCGCGCACCACCAGGGCTCCCAGATCGGTCTTGGCGATGATCACCACCTCTTTGGCCGGGAGATTCTCCGAATTGACCCGGCCCCGCTTATCTTTGTCGGCCGCCAGCAAATAAATGCGGTGCGGCGCAATCCCGCGGGACTCCAACAACTGTTGGTACTGGTCTCGCTCTCGTAGCAACTCCAGGTATTTCTGGGCATCCTCGCGATTGGACGTCTGGAACACCACCTCCCCATTCTCGTCAACAATATTCGTGCCCTGCTCTGCATTGGCGATGGTCAGTCCGTCGTAGGCCGTCAGATCGTTTTTAGCCACGTGCTCTACCTTGGTTGAAATGGTCGGTGATTGGTCGTCTCTGGATCGCCCCGATTCTGGCGGGGCCAAATAACGCATACCCTTAACACAGCCCACCCTTTTGTAAAGTCAACCCTTTTTTTTCCTCCCCTCCTTTGTTATGGATCGGCGCCGCGTACCCCCCTTCCATGCAATTAACACGGCGAACCACTCTCTTAGGAGTACCGATCCATGTCTAAAGAACAGACCATTCCAGTTGTCGATCTTCGTGACTACACCGACGGCGACGAGGCCTCTCAGGAGGCATTCGTCCAAAAAATCGGTGACGCCCTCCGCGACCTGGGCTTTGTGGCCATCGAGGGCCACGGCGTCGATCGCGACCTCCTCT
>CAZMJS010000137.1:0-6379 GCA_964566695.1 uncultured Bradymonadales bacterium | reverse complement strand
TCGACCATGGCGTCGACGGCGAGGTCTTCGTCGCCATCGGCGTGGCGGATGAGGCCCAGAAGGAGGTGGAGTTCGGCGACCGTGTCGTTTTCCAGCCCCTCTTCCTCGGCGATCGCCAACCCCTGCTGGATGATGCGCACGGCGTCTTCGAAGAAGAGCATATCGTACTCCTCTTCAGCGGCCTCGACCTTTTCCTGGAGCTGGGCCTCCGTGTCGGCCATCGCCGGCGTGGCCAGCCCCAGGATAAGCCCGGTCAATAAGAGGGCCACCAGGTGGGGCCACCGGCGACGAGCGGTGATGGGAGAAGTGACTAAGCGCATGGTGCGTACCCAAGAGTGGGGGAAAGGGTCGGTCGTCGGACGGGACCGGGCGGAGCCCGGGTCAGCGGCCGGTGATATGGATTTCGACGCGTCGATTAGCGGCCCGGCCTTCGGGGGTGGCGTTGTCGTCGATGGGGCGGTCAAAGGAGAAGCCCTCGGAGTCCATTCGGGAGGCATCGATGCCTCGGTCGATGAGGAATTGTCGGACGCTGCCGGCGCGATCGCTACTCAAGCCCTTATTATACTCCCAGCTGCCCCGGGAGTCGGTGTGGCCCTCGACGCGGATGGTGATCTGGGGGTTGTCCTCCAAGATCTGAGCGACCTGATTGAGGAGGGGGAAGCTCTGAGGGAGGATCTCGGCTTCGGCGGTTTCAAAGTAGACACGCTGGTTGAGCTCGATGCGATCGTCGCGGATCTCGGCCAGCGCGGGTTCTTCTTCAACGGGGCAGCCGGCGTTTTCCGACGGGCCGGCCTCAAAGGGACATTCGTCGAGGATATTGGGGACGCCATCGCCGTCGACGTCGTAGTTGGGGCACCCGGAATCATCCTGGTAGCCGATGAACTCGACGGGCTCAAAGGGACACTCGTCGTTGATATTGAGGACGCCGTCGCCGTCGAGATCGAGCATGGGGCAGCCGTTTTCTCCGGGAAAGCCGTCGATATCGGCGGGGATGCCGGGACAGTGGTCCTCGGTATTGGGGATGCCATCGCCGGAGACGTCGTAGTTGGGACAGCCCGTGGCCTCCTGTTCGGGATCGCCGATAAAGACGATGGGCTCGTGGGGGCAATCGCTTTCGTGATCGGGGATACCATCGCCGTCGGAGTCCCACATGAAGTCAACGGGATCGACGTCCACTTCCTGGACTTCGGCGACGCCGAGATCCAATTCCCACTCCTGGAGTTCGCATTCTTCGTAGCCCGAAAGCTGGTGGGCCAGGCGAGCATTTTTCTCGGCGGTGCGAAGGTGTTCTTGAGCCCGGCGGAAGTTGCCCTGGGAGAGTTCCCAGGTGCCAAACTCCAGGTGGGCTTGAGCGATGGCCAATTCCTTTGGCGCGCAACGGTAGGCCGGTTCCTCGATGGAGTCCGTCAGGTCGCCGATGGCCGAGGCTTGGCCTTCCAGTTGGCTGCCCGTGGAGCAACCCACCAGGGCGCTCAGAAGAACGACGGTGGCGAGAATGAAGCATGGCCGTGGGAGCTCAGTCGATCTCATCGAGGTCTTCCAGTTGGTCGAAGTCGTCGGTGGATTCCAGTTGCTGCTCTAGTTCCTCGACGCCCTCGGAGCGGTCGTCGAAACCGTAGATGGGGTGGCCACGCCAGGGGGCCTCACGGGCATTGTCCTGGGCAGCATCGGCGGCGCGGCGCGCTTGCCGGGCGTAGTCGCTGGCGACCTCGAAGTTGGAGTAGCCCCAGTGGTATTTGGCTTTGTAGAGATAGTGCACGGCCTGGTGATACTCGTAGGGCGAGTAGGTCTCGGCGTCGTGGATCCGGGCCTGTTCCAACGACGATTCGGCACTGCTGATGCCCACGGTGGATTGGGTGGGACCGCAACCCAGCGCCAGAAGCGAGGTCAGGGCGGCGCATGCCAGCGCCGCAAATATGAGCGATTCAACGCGTATCATGACGACATAGGCTCCCGAAGCAGGGGAGATAGAAGAGTGAATAGCTGTATTAATCACTATCTGAGCTACCAGAGATGCTCGAATTATGTCAAGCTTTGCCAGCGGCGCCAGGGGCCCGGGGGGCGCCGAGGGGAGCATCGAAATGGCGGGGGAATCCATCGCGTTACAGCGGTGGGGCGAAGACCTCAAGCAACGCGCAGGACGTGGCAGGCATAGAGGAGGACACGGAGGATGGAATGGGTATTGGTAGGGCTGGTGGTGGCGTTAACGGTGGCGGTGCTGGGGTTTGTCGCCGTCCTCTACTGGCGGTTTCATAGCCACCCCGTGGGCCAGAGGTGGGCTGCCTGGCAAGCGCGCCGCGATGAGATCAGTCGGCGGATCACGGAGTTGCAAAAATATGTCTCCGGGGCGGAAAATGACCTGCGCAGGCGGGCCCGGGAGTACGAATATGACCATATCCGCCGGGTGTACCGCCGCCAGCCGATCCGGGCGTTGAGCCCGCGAATATCGGTGAGCATGTCATGGAAGGCCCTGGAGCGAGCGGGGATTGAGACGGTGGATGATCTGCTTCGCTTTCGGGGAAGCTTTACGCATCTCAAAGGCATCGGACAGGCGAGGGCTCAGGCGCTCCAGAGGGCACGTCGGGAGCTGGAATATGAGCAATCACAGATGACGGTGCCACCGCCGACGGTTCACGGCCGGGGCGACGCTGAGTTTCGCCCTGTGGTGTTGGGCTTAAAGGTCCTGGAGATGCGCCGGGAGGTGATGCCGAAGTTGCGAACGCTCAGCGAGGAGCAGGGCCAGCTGGAGGCCCGGGTACCATCGAGCCTATCGCTATGGTGGCGCTTCTGGAGTGGCGACCAGGAAGGCCTGGAGGCCGAACTGACGGAGTTGGAGGAGGCGTTGGATGGCCTGGGAGGAGAGCGGTTGGAGGAGATGGAGGCCTACGCAGAGAGCTCGCCCTGGCGGAGTCGTTCCCTGGAGGCCATCACCGAGGCCTATGAGGCCGAAGGAGAGGCGCTGCGAACGCTGCTCGACGAGATGACCAAGCGCCCTATGCGAGGCCAAATCCGACCCGTTGGCAGGGCGGCGATGCGATCGGGAGAGGGGTTCGATAACGAAGAAGACTTTTGCGATCGGGGGCTCGATCCATTGATGGATCGCCTGGGGTATCGCTTTGAGAGAGAATACCGCATTCAGCGCCGCATCGGCAGCAGTGATAAGACGCTCTTCGTCGATTTTATGCTCAAGGATCGGCGCGGTCGCAAGGTGGCGCTTCTGGAGGCCAAGAGACATATCAGCAACGACCGTCAACTGGAGGATGCCAGGGAGCAGGCCTACTCCTACGCTCTATTTGAGGGGCTGGACCCGGTGATGGTGGCGGCCCCAGAAGGGCTTTGGCTCTACGAGCGCAAGGAACAGGGGGGCCAGGAGATGAGCCTTCGCGCCAAATATGGGATTGAGGAGGCCTACGACCGAGCCGATGAGTTGCGCAAGCGGATCGAGCGCATCGCGGGGCGCGGCGGTGAAGGTGGGCAAGACAGACTTTCGACGAATGCGGAGGCGCGACCATGAAATGGAAGATGGTATGGATATGGGTGGGGGCTTGGGCCCTGATGGTGGTGGGATGTGGCGATGATGAAACCCCGCCTGCGCAGGAAAATAATCAAGAAGCGGAAGAGATCGAGGACCTCATCGATGTTGAGCTGCGGCAGCTCAGCGTGGATGGAGTCGGCCAGCAGCGACCGGGCGCATCGACTCATCCGGCGATCAGCGCCGAGGGAGATTATGTGGTGTATGCCACGAGGGGCACCTGGTTGGAGGGAAGCGATAACGGACTGCTCGATGTGGTGGGACGCTCCGTCTCCGACGTCGAGGATCAGGCGCTCATCAGCGTCGATGAGGATGGGCAGGCGGCCGTTGAGGGAGGGCAGGGGAGCAGTCAACCGGCGGTGGATGGGGATGGGGAAAAAGTGGTCTTTTCGTCGACGGCCTATCTCAATATCGAGGATCCGATCAGCCAGATCTACAGGTATCACCGAGGGGAAGGGAGCACGGAGATCGTCAGCGTCGATGACCAGGGGTTGGTTGCGCGGGCGCCGACGGCGGCGCCGACCATCAGCGACGATGGCCATATTGTGGCCTTTGAATCGGGATGGGACCTGGTGGGCGACGGCGCCGATCACGGCCTCCGAACACAGATTTATGTGTATGACGAGCGAGACGAGGAGATGCGGCGGGCCAGCAATAATCTGGAGGACGGTGCTGCCATGGAGGGAGAGGCCCCGGTCATTCAGTCACGACGGCCCCAGATCAGTGGAGATGGGCGCGTCGTCGTGTTCGAGTCCAATGCCACCGATCTGGTCGACGAAGCGATGAGCGGTCGCGATCAGGTCTATCGCTATGAGGTCGATAGCGGTGAGCTCCAGTGGATCAGTCGACCTCAGCAGGGCAGCGGGGATGGGCATTCGCGAAGGGCAGCGACCAATGAGGATGGGTCGGTGATCGCCCTGATCTCGGAGGTCAATCTCGTCGATCCAGAGGCATCGGGTAGCTATCACCTCTTTCCGACACTCTATGTCTACGATGTGGACGGCGATCGGTGGGAGCGGCCGACCGATGGCGGGGGAATCGAGCGATATGGTCGAAGCGCCGTCAGCGCAGATGGGCGGTTTGTCGCCTTGGAGGGCGAGATTGGAGGTATAAACCATATTTTCTGGCATGATCGTCACCGAGAGCGCTCGCTGAAGTTGAGCCAGACGGCGGAGGGGGAGGCGGCCGATGGCCATAATCGGCGGCCGTCGATGTCTGCCGATGGGCGCCGTGTGGTGTGGGAGTCGGAGGCCACAAATCTGGTGGAGGGAGGCTCGATGGAGCAGGCCGATATCGTGATGGCCGATGTGACCTGGGACGATGAGTGATGTGAAGGTTGGTTGCTCAAAATGGCGTTGTGGGTTAGCTGTATAGAGCTACCAGCATAGTCAATGAGAGCCGGGGTCTTTGGCCACAGGTAACGGTGATGGAGAGTGATAGCGACCCACAACAGAAGACCAGGCTAGAAGATATTGGCCAGGGGTTTCTGGTCAATGAGCGCTATCGGATCACCGAACGCCTAGGCGCCGGCGGGTTTGCAGAGGTCTATCTGGCCCGCGATGAGCAGATCGAGCGCGACGTGGCCATCAAGATATTGACGACCGCCGAGACGGTGACTGACGAGGGGGTGCGCGACCAGTTGCTCAAGCGCTTCCAACGGGAGGCCAGCCTGGCCGGGCGGATCGACCACCCCAATGTGCTCAATATCTATGATTATGGGATCATCGAGGGTGTGGGAGAGCCCTTTATGATCATGGAGTACCTAAAAGGCCATGATCTGGAGCGCCATTTATTTCGACAGGGGGCGATGGAGCCGGGGCATATCATCCCGCTATTTATCGATACCCTGGTGGCTCTCGGAGTGGCGCACGATCTGGGGATTGTTCATAAGGATTTGAAGCCGTCGAATCTCTTTTTAAAGCGGCCCGGCACGAGAATGGAGTCGCTGAGCATCCTCGATTTTGGGATTGCTCATATTGAGCAGCAGATGCGGAGCCGGCTCACTCAGGCAGGTCAGTTGATGGGAACGCCGGCCTATCTGGCCCCGGAGTATTCCACGGAACAGATCGTCACACCCATGTTGGACGTCTATCAGATGGGGTTGATTCTCATCGAGGCCCTGCGAGGGGCGGCGGTGGTGGAGCACTCGGAGCCCATGGCGGCCATGTTTCAGCACGTCCAGGGGGAGCTGAAGGTGCCTCGTGCGCTTCTAGAGTCGCCGCTGGGGCCCGTGTTGGTGCGAGCGTTGGCCCTGGACCACGAGGAGCGCTTCGAGGATGGGCTGGCATTTGCCGACGCGCTGGCCGATGTAGACGTGGAGATGATTCCGGGGATCACAAAGGAATCGGAGTTGACCTTATTGCCTCAACCCGGTGAGGAGTTGGACGTAGTCAGCGATGCCAGGCCAGAGGAAGAAGGGGGGGCATCAAGGTCTACTCAGTTTATGTACGGGGTCACGGCAGAGCAGGGGAAAGAGACGCCAGATGACCATGCGGCGGAGGAGGAGGTAGAGGCTACCCCGGACGTGGAGAAAGAGGTTGAAGAAGAGGCCAAACCGGTCGCGGTGACCGCAGAGATAGGGGGAAGCGGTCCATCGGAAGGCGGGGTAGCGCTGGATGGTCGCTTCGGTGACGAGACGCTCGCCGGCGAAGAGGGTTATGTCTTTGAAGATGTTGACGACGGTGGGAGACGCGGTCTGTGGATCGTCGCTTTGTTGGTGGTTCTTCTGGGCGTTGGCGGAGTGGTTGCCTGGGCCGTCATGGGTGATATAGATGAAGAGGTACAGGAGTATCTCGACGACGATGATGCGGCAGCGCAGGTGCCAGAGCCAGAGCCAGAACCGGAGCC
>CAZMJS010000136.1:0-6457 GCA_964566695.1 uncultured Bradymonadales bacterium | reverse complement strand
ACCTCATCGCCCGCTTTCATATGTTCAAGCAGGTCTACCTCCACAAAACGGTGCGCGCCGCCGAGAAGATGCTGGAAGCCGTCCTTCGCCGCGGCGCCGCCCTGATCTGCGACGGCCGTCGCTGGCCCGGACTCCAGGACGACCACCCCTTGATGCGCCTCCTGGCCGGCGACGACTCCCTCACCGTCACGGACTACCTCTCGGTCGATGACACCGACGTCTGGATGATGCTCAAGCGCTGGCAAACCGACGACGACCCCGCCCTCGCACGACTCAGCCAGGGCCTTTTGTCGCGTCGACTCTATAAAACCGTCTCCCTCGACGACTCCGATCCCGTCATCGTCGCCCGCGTCCTGGACCAGGCCCGGCATCTGGCCACTGAGGCCGGCCTCCACCCGGACTATGCCGTCCTCATCGATCGGGCCTCCGACACCCCCTATACCCCTTACGACCCCAGCCACCCCTTGCGAAGCGCCCACATCCCGGTGGTTCAGCGATCCGGCGACGTCGTCCCCATCGAAGAGGGGAGCGACATGATCCACCTGCTGGGACGCGACTCCTATCGCCGTATCCGCCTCTGCCTTCCCGGAGAACTCCGCCGCCAACTCCTGGAGCGCTTTCCCGAACACGCCCAGCGATCCTGACGAGGCCTCATGGACCCCGACGCCCCTATTGACATCGCCTACCGAACCGCCGTCGACCACCCCCGCCCGGGCCCCCTGGGCTCCCTCCTTCGATGGATCGCCGACCACCCCATCGCCGCCGGCGCCCTCTCCGGACTGGGCGTCGTCATCATCGCCTCCGTCATGCGCCCCGCAGGCGTGGCCGCCGAACCCCTGATCGCCGCCGCCTTATCGGCCATGGTCATCATCGTGTGGACGGTCCTCTTCTTCCTGATGCGCTCCTTCTTCGACGCCCAGTCGCGCATCCAACAACCCGTCAAACGCCACATCCAGATCGACGCCGATCGCCGGGCCACCTGGCTGCAAGACGATGAACCCCTGAAGACCTTTGACGACGCCACAGTCTCCCTTCTGACCAATCCCGTCCCCGACGCCATCGGCCAACGCGACGGACCACGGCGCCGAGACGCCACCGCCTGGCCCATCTGGATCGTCATTCACCCCAAAGGTCAGGACCCCAGCGACGAACCACACCTGGTCTTCGAAACCCGCGACTCCGCCGCTCGCTCCCGCGACTACGACCCCGTGACCTCATCGATCATCGACGCCACCGACGAGCGACTGCCCCGGGCCATCGCCGCTCCCCTGATTCACTTCGCCAGCGCCTGAAACCCGCCCTCCAACACCTCGAAAAACCCCTCCCACTGCTCCTCATTGACCACAAAGGGCGGCGACAAGGCCAGCGTCTGGCCCCACCGCCCCGATGGCAGCACCAGGTATCCCTGCTCTCGGCAATGGGCCGTCAACGCCATCGCCAGCGCCCCATCGGGCTCCGCCGACGCCCGGTCCTTGACCAACTCCAACCCCAGCATCAACCCCCGCCCCCGCACCCGACCGATGCGCGACGGATAGCGCCGGGCCATCGCCTCCAGCCGTTTTCGAATCCGCTCGCCCTGCCGAGCCACCTTCACCGGCCATCCCTCGTCGACGATCTCGTCGATGACGGCATTGGCCATCGCGCACCCCAGGGGATTCCCCAAAAACGTCGACGTGTGAATGGCCTCGCCCGACGACATCCCCCAGCTCTCCATGATGGACTGCCGACCAATGGCCGCCGACACGGGAAACCCACCGCCCATTCCCTTGCCCAGGCACATGATATCGGGCACCACGCCCTCGTGCTGGCAGCCAAAGAGCTTCCCCGTGCGTCCAAACCCCGTGTAGATCTCGTCAAAGATCAACACCAGGCCATGCTCGTCGCAGATCTGTCGAAGCCCCTTCAAAAATCCATCCGGCGGAACCACCTCGCCGCCTCGCCCCTGAATGGGCTCCACCACGATCGCCCCCACGGCCTCTGCCCCCGTCGCCGGGCCCCGGAGCCGATCATCGATATAATTGAGCACCCGATCGCGCACCGTCGCCGGCGCCACGCCCCGCTCCATGCCAAAGGGCGGCCGGTAGCTATCGGGATAGGGCACGTGATCGATGCCCGGCGACAGCTGCGCCAAAAACGGCCGCCGAAATGCCTCTCGATAGGCCGTCACCCCCAACGCTCCATACCCCAACCCATGGTAGCCCCCCCAGAACGCCAGCGCCCCTGGCTTGCCTGTGGCGATGGCCGCCGTTTTCAACGCCCCTTCCACGGCACTCGACCCGCTCAACCCCAGGATCGTATGGCTCAACTCCCCCGGTGTCACCGCCGCCAGGCGCCGACATAGATCAATCTTCGGCTGCGATGGGTACACATCGCCCATGGCGTGAATCAGCTCTTCCCCCTGGCGGTGAAGCGCCTCTCTGACCGCTTCGTGCCCATGACCCAACCCCGCCACCGCAAAGGCCCCGGTCAGATCCACAAAGCGATTGCCATCGACGTCCTCCACGTTGGCCCCCCGGGCGCGCTTCCACACAATGGGGTCCTGGGACACCCCACTCTCCTCGCGACGCCGGGCTCGCCTGGCCGTGATCGCCGGGCACTCCGAACGGGCCAGATCGTCGACCTGAGCCGTTGACTTTGGCCCCGGTATCTCTGTCACCACCGCCGGCATCTGCCAACCAAATTCACCCATCGTCCACCGTCCTATGGTTGATCCATCGACCCAATCTCGCCTCGCTCCCCCCTTACCTTAGGCGTGCCCCAATTCGAAGATGGGGAAAGACCCGGGCTCCCCCATCGTAATGGCTGAGAATCGCCGACGGCTCCACGGTCATCGGCCCCAGTCGATAGGCCACCCCGGCGGCCACGCTCAATCTCCCCAGCGGCCCCAGGCCCCATCCCCAGCTCTCATCGCTCAACGCCCGCTGCTCCTCCTCATAGCTCCAGCCATCCTCGATAAGCCCGGCGAGGCCCATAAATTGTCCCTGGGACACACCGCTAAACATCTCGCCTTTGATATCGACGCGCTCGCTCCACTGCACACGGGTTCCCACAAATAGCGCCGCCCACCGCCCCGTGGACGGTACCCACCGACGTTGCTCAACGATCGCCCCGCACTCCCCCCGGGCCCATTCCTGACGCGTCTGACACCCCTCAAAGTCCAGCACATCGATTCCCTGCTGCAGCGGCACGTGACCCGCCACCCCCAGGCTCCACTCCACGTCGTCCGTGGCGCGAACGCCGACCACGGCGTCCACCCCCACGCCCCAATCGGAGGTCCCTGGCTCCAGTTGGGTCCATCGATGTCGCCCCCGGAGTCCCAGACTCACCGACCGCACCTCATCTTGCCACACCTGCCATCGCCCCCCGAGCACGCCGTAGCCCTGGTCACCGATCCACCCGGCCGCTCCGGCTTCAAGCTCTCCCCGCGACGACAGACCCCAGCGAAGCCGTTGCACCCCCGCTCCCTGATTAACCGTCTCCAACGAGCCAGGATCGCCAGTCCATCCCGTCGGCCACAATAAATGACGCCCCCCAAGGCCCGTCCCCGGCCCGTCGCTCGCCCGCGCCTGCTCCACCTCAAAGCGATAGGGCTCTTCACGGACTTCTCCCACTTCCCGATCCAGTTCCCCGGCCCCCACCGAGGCGAGCACTGGATCCGCGCCCAACAGGACAGCTATCCCACCGAGGATCCCCGTCCACATCGACGCCCTGACCCTGCTCATCGCTCATTTCTCCCCAAGGTGTTCCTCCAATGATCCTGGCAGCCGCTGCGCCTCAAAGATCTCGATCCAATAACCATCGGGGTCCTTGATAAACACAATATCCTTCATCGACCCTTCATCGCTTCGCTTCTGAAAGGTCACGTCGTGTTCATCGAATCGCTCGCAGGCCGCCTCCAGATCGGGCACCGAAAAGCCAATATGCCCAAACCCCCGAGGGTCGCTATTGCCGCTGTGATAGGAGACCTCATCGTCGTCCTCATCGCCCCAATTATGAGTCAGCTCCAACATCGCCGGTCGCGAAAAGGTCTCCACCAGCCTCTCCTCCTCGTCATCGGACCACTGCTGGCGCTGCTCCGGCGACAATGAGCCCAGGAAATAGAGGCTGAACTCCATGCCCGGAAAATCCAGCCGCTTCACCAGGGTCATCCCCAAGACCCCCGTATAAAAGGCCAGCGTCCGCTCCGGATCTTTGATCCGCATCATCGTCTGATTGAAGACGAACCCCTCTGTCTCTTTGGCTTGCGTCTCGACTAGACCTTCCGCTTCTTCGAAATGGCGACTCATGGCGCTCCTGTTGAATGATTGGTTGCAAGATTCATCATCGACTGCCCGCCACACACTAATCACAGGCCACCAATTTCAACCTCAACACTCGCAGCCCGACCCCGTGGACTCGCACTCATCGTCGCAATTGATGGTGCAGTCCGCATTGCTCCCGCAGTCGATCTCGCAATCTTCGTCGCAATCGTACACGCAGGTCGCCGTCCCCCGACACTCAGCGCTTCCCTGAGGGCCAATCGCCGCGGCGCAACTCGTGGTTCCAGGACACACCACGTGGCATTCTCGCCCACAGCTCAGATCGCAACTGGCGTTGCCATCGCACTCAAATCGAATGTCATCCACCCCGTCGATGGCACACTCCGTGCCTCCATGGCAGGCACAGGTCCGCGTCTCCTCCTCACAGGTGCATGAGCCCTCGCACTCCAGGACCTCCGGCCCATCATCACCGCACCCCGCCACCATCATCGCCGACCCCACCATCACCATCGCCGACATCACGACCATCCAGATGATCCTCATCTTCGCCTCCTGCTCAACGCCTCATCATCGCGCCCTGGGATATGATTATGCGACTGACTGACCCTCGAAGGATACTATAGAATACAACTCACTGAAATCGCCCCAACCCCGCACCTTAAGCCTGCTTAGATATATTTGAAATCTTCATATCCAGCCACTACTCTTCAGGGCGACGTAACAAACCCACACCCATTTTCCATGGTGTTTATGCGATATCGTACTTTGCTTGCCTGCCTGCTCGCCCTCTCCTTGTTGTCCCTCGCAGCCTGCGGCGACGACGAAGGTGAATCGGCCAACGACGACGATCCGGCCAACCAAACCGCCAATAATAGCGACCCTGACGACGATGATTGCGAAGAGGGTCAGCAGCCAAACCCCATCACCGGTGAGTGCATCGATGTCTCAGACAATAACGACGACCCCAACACCGGGGATAATGGTCAGGACAATGGAGACGACAACACAGGCCAGCCCAATAACGATGACCCGGGCGACAACGACACCCCTAACGGTGGCGACCAGAATAACGGCGACAATAACGGCGATAATGGTGATAGCGACGAATGCGGTGACAGCGGCCTCTCCGGCCAGACCTGTCGCCCCGACGACGGGCCCCTTCCCGGCGCCACGGTGACCATCGAGGGCTTTGATTGCGATGGCGCCCCCTTCAGCGAAGAAACCACGGCCGACGGCGAGGGCTTCTACGACTTCGAAAATATCCCCTCCGGAACCCACACCATCACCATCTCCTCCGGTTCCTTCGAAGTCGAAGATGAGGTGGAGACCGTTGTCGACCAGGTCACGGACCTCACCGCCGGCGACGCCAAGGTCTGCCTGGCCGGCACGGAGGTCAATATCGCCGTCATGGAGGGCAACTTCGACGACCTCGACGAACTCCTGGACAATATGGGCATCGAATACGACTTCTACTCCGCCGGCGCCGCCATCAGCCAGGATGTCTATGATTTCGTCACCGACCTCGATGAGATGAACCAATACGACATCATCTTCGCCGAGTGTCAGGTCACACTGCCGCGCTCCGGCCAGGGCTACGACCAGGACCTTGTGGAATTCAATATCAACCGATTTGTCGAGGAGGGGGGAAGCTTCTACGCCTCCGACCGGGCCGACGAATGGATCTATGAATCCATGCCCGACATCTTCCATTTTGAGTCCGACACCGGACTCGGCGGCGCCAGCGCCGACCCCGTCTACGCCGACGCCGTCAGCGACGCCATGCAACTGATCCTCGATGACAACTCCATGGAATTCCAATTCGACACCAACGGCTGGACCATCGTCTCCGGCGGCGTCGATCCCGACCGGACCACCACTCATTTTAACGCTCCCGTCGTTCCCACCGGTGGTTCCAATACCTTCGAGGATGCATCTCTCATCACCACTTATAACGACCCTCTCAACGATGGCACCGTTGTCTTCACCTCTTTCCACAATAGTGCGCAGGCCGACGACGAAATGGAGGCGATTCTGGAGCACCTCATCTTCCAACTGTGAAGCGATCAAATATCTCCTTGCAATTACCAACGACCTCCTCTAGGGTCGTTGGTGGCGGAGTGATTCGACGGCTGGTGTTAATTCCCCCCAGGCCGTAGTCCGGGCAACACCCTACGGGCTCACAGTCGAAACGCTCCGCC
>CAZMJS010000135.1:0-6527 GCA_964566695.1 uncultured Bradymonadales bacterium | reverse complement strand
AGGCATCAAGGCCATCGACGAGGGTGCGCAGGCGGTAAATGGCCAGATCGACTTGGAGGGCCTCCTGGAGGGCGGAGAGGCGGGCGACGCGGTATTGATCGCGGGCGTTGATGACGTCCAGTTGGGAGGCGACGCCGTGGCGAAAGGAGAGCTCGGCCTGTCGGAGGCTGCGCGCGGCGAGTTGGAGTTCGGTGTGGGCGCTGTCGCGTTGGGTGCGGGCGGCGTCCAGTTGGGCGAGGGCCTGCTCGATTTCGGAGTCCAACTCGTGGCGGGTTTTCTGGGCCTGGACGTCGGCGGCCACAGAGCGGGCCTGTGCTTCGTCGCGCTCAGCGCTGCGCATGCCGCCCTGCCACAAAATCCACTCGGCGCCGAGGGTAAAGATCCACTGGGCGTCGCCCGGTTGGAGGTCGGTGCCGGATTGGCCGGCGTAGGTAAAGGTGGCCGAAAAGGAAGGCAGATATCGAAAGAGGACTTCCTGTTCGCCAAAGCGGGCCACTTCGGTTTGGAGGTGGTCGATCTCAAAGATGGCTCGCTGCTGCTCAGCTCGCGCCATCAGGGGCTCATCGCTCGCCGAGGGTTCGACGGGAGGCTGTGGCTGCTGGATATCGAAGTCGGCGTCGGTCTGGAGGAGTTCGGCCATGGCCTGGCGGGCCTCGATGAATTGGAGGCGGGCGCCCTCCAGGCGTTGGAGGGCCTGGTGAAGTTCCAGTTCGGCGCGGGTGAGCTCGAAGTCGGTGGTGGTGCCGGCGTCGATCTGGGATTGGGTGGCCTCGTAGAGGGTGCGCGCCGAGGCAACTTGCTGGGCGGCGACGTCGATGGTGCGCCGGATGAGCAGCAGGTTGTAATAGGACTGGATGACGGCGCCGTCGAGTTGTTCGCGGGCAGCTTCGACCTCCATCTTCGCGAGTTCGCGTTGGCGATAGGACTGGCGGATGCCGGGGATGGAGCGGAAATTGGCATTGAGAGAGGCGCTTAGCGACCACTGGTAGTCGGTGCGGGGTTGGACGACGATCTCGGAGTCCTCGTCGGGATCAGCTCCGGGGATCTCGTCAGCCCCGGGGGGGCTAAAGTCGACGGTGCGTTCTTCCTGGTAGACGTTGTAATTTCCGCTGGCGGAGAGGGTGGGAAGGAGGGCCCCGTAGGCCCGGCGGATGGTGGCGTCGGCCACCTCGACCTGGGTGGATGCCAGGCGGACGTCGTAGTTGTCTTGTTGGACGAGGTCACGGGCGTCGCTGAGCGATAGCTGGCGCTCGACGGGGATGTCGACGTCGGTATCGTCGAGGCTGTCTTCAAGGGGGGCGTCGTCCAGGTCGTCGAGGTCGATACCGTCATCGATTTGTTGTTCGGAGTAGGTGGGCTCGACGAGTTCAGCGCCGGGTTCGGGCTCCGTGTCGGGGGCGTCCTGGGCGTGGGTGATGGATGGCAGGGCCAAGAATAGCACCGACAGGATGAGGCCGGTGGCGGCGATACGGCTCAGGATTTTTCGACCAAATTGAGAGATTTCGTCGAGCAAGGAGTACATGACGGGGACCACGATGAGGGTGAGAATGGTGGCGACGAGGAGTCCGAAGACGACGGCATTGGCCATGGGGCCCCACATCTCGACGGATTGGCCGCCGAAGACGACCTGGCCGTTGACGAAGTCCAGACTGATGCCGGCGACGATGGGCATCAGTCCCAGCATGGTGGTGACGGCCGTGAGGACGACGGGGCGAAAGCGGACCTGCCCGCCGCGGATCAGGGCTTCGCGGCGATCGTAGCCCCGATCGCGGAGCTGGTTGATATAATCGATGAGGACGATGGAGTTATTGACCACCACGCCGGCGAGGCTGATGATGCCGATGCCGGTCATGATGACGCCGAAGGGAAGGCCCGTCAAAATGAGGCTCCATAAGACGCCGATGAGGCTAAGGGTGACGCTGATGAGGATCAGGAAGGGCTGGACGATGGAGTTGAATTCGGTGACCAGGATAAGGGCGATGAGGAAGATGGCGGCCAGGAGGGCGCGGACCAAGAAGTCGGCGGCATCCTCCATGTCCTCTTGTTCGCCAGCGTAGCGAAGCTCGTAGCCTGGGGGCAGTTCCAGATCGTCGAGCTCCGCCTGGACCTCCTCGAGGAGGACCGGAGGGAGGTAGCCCTCGGCGACGTTGGCGGAGACGGTGACCACCCGCTCGCGATCCTTTCGTCGGATGGAGCCGCTGCCGCCACGAACCTCCACGGTGGCCACTTCGGCGAGCGGAATGTGGGCGCCGTCTTCGTTGACGATGGTCAGGCGCTCGATGGCCTCCGGGGTGTCGCGGCTGTCCTCGGTGAGGCGGACGACGATGTCGTATTCGTCGTCATCTTCGCGAAAGACGGAGGCCTCGGTGCCGGCGATGGCAGTGCGCACGGTCTGAGCCACGGACTCGGTGCTGAGGCCGGCCATGGCGGCGCGCTGGCGATCGATGTCGACGTGCAGCTCGGGGCGGGTCAGCTCCAGGTCGTCGGCCAGGTCCATGATGCCGGGGATGGCGCGGATGCGGCTGCGGATCTCCTCGGAGATGGAGGCCAGGGTCTCCAGCTCATCGCCGGCGACCTCAATGGAGACGGGATCGCCGGTGGGCGGACCCATGTCCTGGGCCTCGATGACGACCTCGGCATCGGGGATGGCGGCGTATTCGCCGCGGAGAAAGTCCATGAAGGCAAAGGGGTTGGAGACCTGGTCCTCGATGGCTTCCAGGTCCACGGTGATCTGGCCATAGTGTTCGGCGTTGCCGCCGCCGCCGACCTGGCCGCCGCCCTGGGTGCCGGCGTCGGTGATCCAGGCGCGGATGAGGTCGGCCTCGGTGCTCAAGGGGGGCTGCATCTGGTCCAGGATTCGATTGGTCTCATCGAGGTTGGTGCCGTCGGGGAGTGTCAACTCGATATTGAATTGCTCAGGGGTGGTCACGGGGAAGAACTCGACGCCGTGGTTGAGCTTTCCATAGGCCATGAAGGTACCGACGAGCACGGCGATGGTCAGAAAGGTCACGATGATGCGGTGGTCGATGGCCCACCCCAGGTGCTGTCGGTAGATGCGATAGATCCATATGTCGGGGACTTCTTCGTCGTTGAGTTCTGCGTCTTCATCGACCTTCATGAGGGTGGCGCATAGCGTGGGGTTGATCACCAGGGCCACGAAGAGAGAGCTCAAGAGGGTGATTACCACCGTCAGGGGCAGATATCCCATGAATTCGCCCATGATGCCGGGCCAAAAAAGCATGGGAAAGAAGGCACCCACGGTGGTGAAGGTGGCGGCGATGATGGCCCATCCGACCTCGGTGGTGCCCTTTAAGGCGGCCTCGTCCACCGGCATGCCCGTGGAGGCGAAGCGGTAGATATTTTCCACGACGACGACGGCGTTATCGACGAGCATCCCCAGGGCCAATAGAAGGGCAAAGAGGACGACCATATTGAGGGTGATGCCCATAAAGGAGAGTACGAGGATGGACAGGAGCATGCTCAGGGGCACGGAGATGGCCACGAAGAGGGCATTTCGCACCCCTCCCATGAATAGGAAGAGCACCAAAAAGACCAGGATCATGCCCGTGATGAGGTTATTTTCCAGATCGTGGACCGTATTCTCGATGCCCTCGGACATATCGTTGATGATGTTGATCTCGACGTTGCCGTCGGTGCGGGCTTCGTAGTCGGCGATGATCTCTTTGACCTCGTCAGCGACGCCGATGATGTTGTCGCCGGCGCGTTTGACGATGGCCAGGGAGATATTGGGTCGGGTGACGGGGACGACCTCACCGTCGGCATTTTCGTGAAAGGTGGTCAGTCGAGAGTAGGTCTCGCGGTCCTCAAAGGTGTCGGTGACGGTGGCCAGGTCGCGCAGGTAGATGGGATCGCCGTCGATCTCGGTGACCAGGATGTGGCGCATGGGATCGATGGTGTCGAATTCGCCGGCGACGCGGACGATATAGGACAGGGCCCCGATATCGATGGAGCCGCCGGGGAGGTTGACGTTTTCGGACTGGATGGCGCCGATGACCTCGTTGACGGAGACGCCGTGATGGTAGAGGGCTTCGGGGTCGACCTGGACCTCGATTTCGCGCTGGATGTCGCCGGAGATATTGGCCTCCAGGACCCCGCCGAGGGCTTCGATATCCTCCTCCATTTCCTCGGCGAGTTGTTGGAGGCGATAGGGATCCATGTCGCCGGAGATATTGGCGACAAGGATGGGCCAATCGCTGGCGTTGATCTCGATGATCTCGGGATCGTCGGCGTCGGCGGGCAGATCCGGTTGGACGCGGTCGATATCGCTACGGACGCGCTGGAGGGCGTCCTCGATGTCGACGTCGGGGTCAAATTCCAGGGTGATCAGCGAGACGCTCTCGGCGGAGGTGGAGGTCATCTCGTCGAGATCGCGAAGGCCCTGAAACTCGCGCTCCATGGGCTGGGTGATGAGGGTCTCGATATCGGCGGGGGAGACGCCAAAATAGGGGGTGGAGACGATGACCACGGGGATGGCGATGTCGGGGGCCGCCTCGCGGGGCATCTGGCTATAGGCGAAGAAGCCGCCGACGAAGATGGCGAAGATAAGGACGTAGACCGAGACGGCGTGATCGATGGCAAATTTGGTCATCTTCACGGCTGCACCTCGTCGTCACTGTCGTCGCTGTCGTCGTGGTGATCGGCGCCATCCTCCAAGAGGTCGGTGGTCGCCGAGGCGGAATGATCTTGGTGGGATTCATCGATCACCTCCACTTTGGCGTCGCCGATGAGGCCTCGGTGGCCGCGAAGAATGAGGCGATCGCCGGCGTCCAGACCCTCGAGGATGAGAATGCGTTCGTCCGATCCGGGGCCGGTGAGGAGGGGGCGGACCTCGGCATTTCCGATCTCGCCGTCGAAGGGGGCGATCATGGCCTCTCGTTGGTCAAAGCCCTCAAGGATGGCGTCGCGAGGGATGACGATGGCGTCCTCGTAGGTGTGTCGCTCGAAGTGGACGCGGGCGCGCATCCCGGAGCGCATGTGGCGATCCTCGTTGTCGACCACAAGTTCCACGCCGAAGGTGCGGGTGGCCGGGTGGGCGCGCAGGGCGATGCGCTGGACCTGGGCATCGACGGTGGTGTTGAGGGCGGGGATGTCGACGGGGACGTCGTCGCCCATCTGGATGTGATTGAGCTCCGACTCGGGGACGCTGGCCTCGATGAGGACCTGGTCGTCGGCGATGATGTCCACCAGGGGGTTTCCGGCGGCGGCAAATTCGCCGCGGTCGGCGTAGCGGGTGGCCACGCGGCCGTCGACGGGGCTTCGCACGATGTGGCGGTCGGTGGCCACCCGGGACTGGGCCAGGTTCTTCTGAGCGCTCTCCAACTCGGTTTCGGCGTTGTCGATCTGTTGCTCGGTGGCCAGACCTTCCTCGCGGAGTTGCCGGAGGCGGCGCAGCTCGCGTTCGGCGGCTTCCACCTGGGTCTGGAGGACCTGCTGGCCGGCCTCGTCAGCCTCCACGTCGATGCGAAACAGAGCCTGACCCTGCTGAACGTCGTCGCCCTCATCGACGTAGGCCTCCAGGAGTCGACCGGTGGCCTCGGCGGGGACGTCGATGGCCTCGTCGGGGGCAATGACGCCGTTGACCTGGAAGCGGTCGGTAAAGGTCGTGGGCGCCAGGACCAGGGTTTCGACGGGGCTGGGATCGACCTCGGCGCGGTCGGCGGGCTGTTCGGAGGCCTCGCTGTCACAGCCGATGAAGAGGGCCGGGGCGATGCATAGGAGGAGCAAAACTAGGGTGGTACGGATCATGGGGAGTCCTCGGTCGCGGCAAGGCCTGCGCCGGCGAAGAAAAAGTCCAGGAGCTGAGCGCGAGCCCGGGGGCCGATATAATCGTCGAGTTCGTGGCGACTTGGATGCCACGACTGGCCCCGGGAGATCAGAGAGAAGGCGCCCATGAGCTGGTTGTCGACCAGTCCCATGAAGCGCTCGGTCAAGAAGGTGGCGTCGAAGCCATCGGGGGGCGTCAATTCGCCCTGGTCGATGGCGATTTCCATGCGACGCTGGATAGCCATAAGCATGGTCTGGTAGGCGTCGGGGAGGGCAAAGTCGGGGCGGCTCTGCTGGGGAGAGTAGAGTACGGCGTAGACGAAGCGCAGGGCGTCTGGAAAGTCATGGCAGGCCTCAAAGTAGGCAGCGGCGATGGCGTCCAGGGTGTCATCGATGGAGCGAGGTCGCTCAAGGATTTGGGTGACGTCGGCGGCAATGGAATCGAAGAGGTGTTCGAGCAGGGCCGTGAAGAGCCCCTGTTTGTTGTCGAAATAATAGTAAAGCATGGGGTTGGTGACGTCGGCGGCGTCGACGATATCGCGGACGCTGGTGCCGGCGTAGCCCTGGCGAGCAAAGAGATGCAGGCCGGCGGCCATGATGCGCGCTGGCTTGGGTTCAATGCCATCAGCGATCAGTTGGTCGGCGAAGGAGTCGGTATTGGACTGGGGAGACGGCATGCGAAACAGCGCTGTCAGGGTGTTTAACGAACGTTAGTTCGGCCTCGTGGGCGACGTCCGGGAAAG
>CAZMJS010000134.1:0-6554 GCA_964566695.1 uncultured Bradymonadales bacterium | reverse complement strand
GCCGGGGGGGCCGGTTGGCGATGATGGTCGATGGCTCGGCCATGGTCATCGAAGGGGGTAATCGGCCCGGACCCTCCCCGTCCGGTTGAAACCGGCTCCGTCTGAGAGGTCATGGCGATCGGGGTGGTGCGGGTGGGGCGCCGAACCAGAGAGGTTTGCGGTGTGCCCCACTGCGGCGCGGGGCGCCGCTTTCTCCCCACAGGTGGGGAGAGGTTCGAGCGTTGGGTGGGGCTTGGGAGGTCTGCGGGTGGGGCGATGACCATCGGAGATTCGGCGGCCTGGCGGTGAAATGACCGTGATCGATGGCCCGGCCATGGCCATCGATGGGGGTAATCGGCGCGGATCCTCCCCCCCGGATGAATCCGGAGGCTGTAGATGTACGCCTCCCTGCGGTCGGCGTAGGGTCGCCGGGGCTGAAGCCGCCGGCTCTGTTCGAGAGGTCATGGCGATCGGGGTGGTGCGGGTGGTGCGACGACCACCGAGGTCTGCGAACTGCCCCTCTCCGGCGACGAGCGCCGGTGTCTCCCCGTCTGGGACGGGGAGAGTTTTCGGGGCGTCGATGGGGCTATTGAGCTGGGTGGGGAGCGCAGCAGGGATATTCAAGTAGAGATTGACAGTGGAATCGCTACGAATATCGTAAGGGCCTACTTTTTAGAGAGTGTTTGGAACGGGGTGTCGAGTGAGATGCCATCGTTGGGAAAACGGCTTCTACTTTTAGATAGATGGGATGGACATGTTCGGGTGGAATGACGGAGTCAAGAATAGGCGACGATTTTATTGGTGTTTCGCCGCGTTTTTATTGGCCATGATGTGGGGGTGCTCCGATGAGAGTGCCACGGAAGAAGAGGCCTTGGTGGAGGATGAATCCAGCGGGCTTCGCATCGTGGTGAGTGGGCTTCCCGACTATATCGAGCCCCGATATTTGGTGCGCCAGGTCGAGGAGGAGGGTCAGGAATGGCACCAATTTGAAGAGGGCGAGGCCGACGATCCGTCGCTCATTGACCAGGGCGATGAGGTGCCGATGGCGGGCGACGCGGCGGAGGCGGGAATGGCGAGCAACGCCTTTTCGGAACGCTATAGTCGAGAGACGACCATCCGGGGGTTGGAGCCCGGTGATTACGTCGTGGAGGCCGGCATTCGCATGGATGGCTCTGAGGCCAGCTATCGGCCCGATGAGCCAGCGAAAGAGATATACCTGCCCGAGGGAAAGAAAAAGACGGTGGAGGTGGTCTATGAACGGCGTTCCATCAAGGTGGCCGACGAGGCCCTGGGGTTTGATGAGGAAAACGACAACGCCCAGGCGTTGATCGATACCTGGGAGACCGTGGCCGGCGATCCGCGGGCGCCGGACTACGATCCAGAAGACGACCGGCGTCGCCTGGTCTTTGATCCGTCGCTGTTGGATGAGGATGAGAGGCCGGGCCTGGACTCGCTGGTGGCGTTTGACGAGCACGAGTTATTGCCACTGGGGTATCTGGGGCGCGTGGTGGAGGTCATCGAGGATAGCGATGAGCGCCTGGAGGTGGAGGCGCGTCGGGCCGGGCTTCCGGAACTCATCGAGAGCGGGGGGCTACACGGCACGACGCGTATCGAGTCTCAGGATACGGAAATTGAAGTGAATCCGGAGGTCGAGGGCGTGGAGGCATTTCCCGTCGACCCCATGATGAATCAAACCATGATGGGGGCATTTTTTGGCGCTCCCGGCGCGAGCCTGGGGGATGACGGGTTTTGTTTTACGTTCAACGACGTGGAGGTCTACTCATCGGGAGATGATGATGAGGTGATGCTCAACGGCGATTGGTGCATCGACGCCGGGGTCGATGTGGACGTCAGCATCGACGGCCTGTCACTGGATTATGCTTCGGCCGGCGTAACGGTGCGCACGTCAGGGGAAATCGGGCTCGATTTCGACGGAGAGGTCGAGTTTTCGACCCGTGTGGCCGTGCCCTTTGCCACCCTCCGATTGCCGCCCATTAAGTTTAAGCTCGGTGTGGTGCCGGTGAGTATTCACCCCGTGCTGGTGGCGAAGGCCGAGGTGGGGGCGGGGATGGAGGGAGATATGCACGTGACGGTGAGCGCGTCGGCTCGTGTGTCCACCGGATTTCGCTACGATGGCGATGTCGATGCCTATCTAAACACCACGGCGTCGGCCAGTCCGCGGATCAGTCAACGCATTCAGCGATGGCATACCCGCTTCGGGGTGGGCCCGGAGTTGGAATTGTTGATCTACGACGCTGTGGGGCCGACCTTTGGCTTTAACCCCTTCGTCGAAGTCGACGTCGATGCCGATAGACAGGATTGGTGGCACCTCTATGGGGGCGTGTCCGGATTTATCGGGGTCCGCCTTCAGGTTCCGGGGTTGCGCTTTATCAATTTTTCGGAGTCCTGGAGGGTGGCGGGGAGAAAATGGCTGCTCGCGAGGAAGTTCAGCGATTTTTATCGCTACGACGTAGAGGTGTTGGACTACCCAGAGGGCAAGGGCGTCTTTCCCTGTGGAGAGGGAGTGGCCCATGTCGAGATCATCGATCGCGACTCCCATGGTGAGCCCATCGAGGAGCAGTTTCGCTTCTCCAATGCCGATGAGGTGAATATTCTACAGGACTGGGAGGAGACGGATGATGGACTGAGGGCCGTGGTGGAGCTCATCTGGAGGCCCGGGAGGTATCCCTATCGCTCCCGCAATGATCACACCATTTTTTCCCCCCGTGTGATGCTACGGACCAGTGAGAGGTCGTTTAGCCTGGAGGGCGAAACGGAGATGTATCTCAAAGGGCATGGGGGACGGTTGCTCAGCCACAAAGAGGCAGTACCTATCTCCGGAGAGGGGCCTCAACCGCGGGTGCGGAGGGTGCCGGACTCGGAGCCGGCCTACCTTGAGTGGGAAGAGACGATTTCATCGGGGGACAATGAATTTAGCTGTCTTCCTCCCGGCCGCTACGAGTTGATCGTGCCCTCTTATACGGATGGGGAGTATTTCCAGACCGACTATGGCAGGTATTACAAAGATGTGTGGCGCCCCTCGACGGTCAACACGGGATGGCAAGACGGGTGGGAGACCCTGGAGGATGATCCCTATGGGAAGAAGGTGGAGTTTCGAGTCGATCCCGAGGAGTTTCATCGCATCGACATAAGCTATTATGAGCATATGTCTTTCGAGCCCACAGAGGGGATGTTGAGGCTGCAGTTGACGGATAAGCCCCCGAGTGCGGAGACGTCATGTACGGTAGAGCCTGTGGATGTGGAGTTGATCGCCGGTCAGGAGTCGGTGGAGGCCGTCGAACTGACCACGGATGGCTGGGCTGAGACCGATCTCAACCCCGGGGAGTGGGATATAGATTGCGATCCCATCGAGGAGGGGGAGGCTGTCTTGGAGGCCGTCGATACTCCACGGAGAGTCGAGATTCCCGAGGAATTTTCGAAAGTGGTGGAGATCGGATTTCAGGGACAGGGACCGCCGCAGGTTTCGGAGGTGGTCAGTGATGTCGATGAGGTCAGCCACGAGGGCGGATCGTTGACCCTCAGTTGGAGTGGCAGCGATGCCATGGAGTATTGGGTCAACGCCGTCGAGCGGTGGCCCGGGATGGAGGGGATCCCCTATCCGATGGGGGAGGCGCTGGTGTTGGAGGGCGCAGAGCCCGTGGAGGTGACGTTGCCCGAAAACCTTAGCGACGAGCCCCGGGAGTGGGTCTTCGAGGTGGAGGCCCGAGGCTACTACGATGGTGCCTATATGGAGGACGCCGAGGAGGTGACGGTGGTCCAGGAAGCGCCGCCCGTCACCAACGAGATACATCTGGAGGTCTCGGCGCCGGCGGCGGCCGACGATCCAACGATGGAGATCGAGGGCCCCGGTGGGTACCAGGAGACGGTCGTGGGGCGAAGTCACGTACTCAGCGACGTCCCGCTGGGGACCTATACCGTGGAGGCAAGCGATATCGAGGATGGCTATTATACCCATGGCACGTCGACGACGTCGTTTGAGGTGTCCAATTTTCAGACGATGACCGTGGACCTTCCCTACGAGCCCATCGACGCCAATATCCATGTCCGACTCAATACCCCGGGCCCTCAGGGACCGCCGGCGGGCGTGGCGGAGCTGATGTGGCCCGATGGCTATAGCGAGGACGTCTCCAGCAGCTTCAATATCATCACCCACGCGCCGACAGGGCTGTGGCAATTGGAGGCCCAGTCGTACGTCGACGGCGATTATCGCTACGATCCGGAGCCGGAGAACGTGAGCGCCGACGCCAGCGCCGGGCTGGTCTCGGAGCTGGAGGTCGATTGGGAGGTGGCCACGGGCGCCGTGGCGGTGGACTACCAGTTGCCGTCGCGCTTGGATCGACCGGAGCTGACGCTGACGAACGAGGATTCGGGGGAGACGGTGACCACCACGTCGTCGGAGACCTTGCCGATGCTCGACGGGGGCACCTGGGACGTCGAGGTCGACGACGTGATCGATGGCAACGCCGTCTGGCGCTCCGAGGCCGCCGACGAGGTGGTGGTCGTGGCCGGCGAGACGGCGGAGTTGGATCTTCCCTTCGTGCAAACCCGAGCGACCTTGGCGGCGGATCCGGCGTTTTTGAGTCAGGAGGGCGGGGAGGTGACCCTGGAACCGGAGCTGACGAATCCCACCGACGATGCGACCTTTTCCGTCGCCATGGAGGATGATTTTGATGGGAGCGTCCAGGCGTGCGACTTCCCCATCGACGGCACCCAGGAGGATTGGGAGCCCGGGCTTAGCTGCACTTTGGAGTTCGATGAGGTCGACGAGCCGGCGACCTATCTGGCCGAGTTAGAGGTCGATCTGGGCGACGGCGCCCTTCCGATGCTGACGGCGGAGGCCAATGTCGTGGTCGGTAACGCCGTATTATACGAGGCCGACGGGGAATTTCCGGCGGTCAACGACGACGAGGTCTGGCTGGGGGTGGACACGACCTCCGATATCGGCGTCGATCCCTGGCCGCGCCAGGATGGGGAGGTGGAGGTATGGTTTACCCTTCCCGACGTCGACGGCGATCCGGCACTGGGCCGGTTTCACGAAGAGGAGTCGGAGTTTGATTATTGGGCGCTGCCCGACGACGAGGCCAAGCCGGGGCGGATGCATATCGTCGAAGGTGGGCTGTGGATCGGCGACGCTGAGGACGCCCGGCTGTGGTATTTCGATCGCGACGATGAGTCCTTTAGCGAGGTCAGCCTCGGCGATTTCGATGGCGGCACGCGCGATGTCTTCGTCGATGAACAGACCTCGATGGTCTATGCCCTTCTTCCGGAGGATGAGCGCCTCGCTCGCTGGAATCCGGTCGTGGAGCTGGTCGATGATTGGCATGTCGGTCCCAGACCGCGCGGGCTGGGAGAGATTCGCACAGACGATGACGACCTTCTGCTGGCCTTTAGCCGACGGGTCGATGCGGTGGCCGACCTCGCGCTCTTTGAACCGTCCACGGGGAGCGTGAGCCTGCTCGAAGAATTGCCGATCGACAAGGAGGGGGATGAGGACGATCCCTTCTATATGCCGGCGGCGGTCTACGACCTGGTCACGAATCCGGAGACGGGCCATATCTGGGTGGCCGGTCATGGGTTCAGTGTGCGCACCCATTGGAGCGATGATGATGATTGGGAGTTCTTCGCCGGGATAGAGATGGACCACGATATCATCAGCGAGGAGCGAGTGATCGCCGGTTTTCCAGGCAGTCTATTTGCCACCGCCATCGATATCGTACCCATGGGTGGTGGCGAGGTATTCTACGCCTTGAGCGACGGCGGCAACGGGCTGTTTATCCAGGGCGGAATTCGACGGGATACGGGTATCTTCGACCACGATTATATCGTCGATTTGTACGAGATATTCGAGCCGCCCGAGGATGGCTGGTTTGAGGAGTCCGGCGTCCCCGGTGGCTCGGGATATATCCCGGAGCTGGGCACACCGGGGCCGATCGCCGTCGATGAACAGGGGTGGATCTGGACGCTGCAACTGGGCTCCGATTATCTGGCCCGTCAGCGCCTGCCGGAGCTCAGTCCCTGAGGTCTATCGACAGCGCGATGGTCCGGTCGGCGGCCACTGAGGTCTGCGAACTGCCCCTTTCCGGCACGGGGCGCCGGTGTCTCCCCGTCGGGGACGGGGAGAGTTTTCGGGGCGTCGATGGGGCTATTGAGCTGGGCGGGGAGCGCGGTGAAGCTCGGAGGTGCACTGGCTCCCCCTCAGTCTCGCAGGGCTCGATAGCTCCCCACGCGGGGGAGCAGATCTGGCGCGGTGGTTGGGCCGTCGGGGGTGTGCGGGGGGGGCGATGGGTCTTCGGGGTTGGCGACCAAGGCCATCGATGGGGGTAAGTGGGGACCCCCTTCGGTCGGCGTCGGATTGCCCGAGCCCGCCTGGGTGATCTCCGGCCCATTGGAGGGGTCGTGGCGATAGAGGTAGTGCAGGGAGAAGGCGCCCATGAGGGCCTTGAACTCGTCCACCGACGCGGTTAGATATATCGCGCGGCCCCGTAGCTCAGTTGGATAGAGCGCTGGATTCCTAATCCGGAGGTCAGAGGTTCAAATCCTCTCGGGGTCATTTT
>CAZMJS010000133.1:4776-6738 GCA_964566695.1 uncultured Bradymonadales bacterium | reverse complement strand
AAATCGGTGAATTCGAGGTGGTCGTCGATGGCGATCATGTCCTCGGCGGCCTGGTCGTAATTGCCCAGGGCCTGGTGGAGCATGGCGCGTTCCAGGAGGTAGAGGGCCTGTTCGCTGCGCAGATCGGCGGGGCGATTATTGGGCCCGTCGGCGAGGATATGCTCATTGATGGCCACCAGGGCATGGTCCACATTTCCCTGGGCGACGGCGCGCTGGGTCTCGCGGGTGTGGTCGGTGTAGGTGGAACAGGCCCACAGCGGTAGGGCAAGTAAGAGGGCCAAGATGGGAAGGAGGCGCGTCATGGGATAGCTCCAGATCAGTGGCCAAAGTTGAACATCAGACCGGTTTGCAGGAGGGCTCCGACGGCTGAGCGGTCGTCGTCAGAAGTGAAAATATCGACTTGGATAGCACCATAAGGGCTGACACTGCGACTGGAAAAGATGCTTTGATGAAGTTTCAAGACCGAGAAGCCAAGCGATGAGAAGTCACGAAAGAGAGCGCGTTGGGGCGTGGATTGAGCAGACAAGCCGGCGCCGAGCCAGGCATTATAATGGGTGGAGTCGACCAGGCGGAGCAAGGCGTGGAGCTGGAGTTGATGGTGGTTTCGGATAAAGAAGTCGGCGTGATCGCGCCCGGAGTTTCGAGCGTAGAGGACCTCCAGAGCGAAGCGAGATCGCGGGATGATCCAAAAGGCCAGGGAGCGCTGGATAGAGTCGAGTTCCTCAGTGGTGGTGAAGGACGAAGAGTCGGGAAGGCTATCGACGGAGAGGGCGCGAAACCCGATCGAGGGGATGAGGGCGAAGGCGCTAGACGAGGAAGAGCCCGACGACGAGATCGTGGTAGGTCGGGAGGGCTCGGTGGTCGGTGCGGCCGTCGGGGTGCGGAGGGTGAGTGACTTGGATTGACCGGGCCGAAGCTGGATGCGATGGCGCTCTGAGGCCTCACCATGGGAAGCGGTGACGAAGAGGGATTGAGGGGCAAGTTCAAAGGTGTCGTCGCAGCGGGGGGCGTCGAGGACGTCCGATTGGAGTTGGAGATCGGGGTCGTCGCATTGGAAGGTCAGGGAGGCGATGCAATGGTGGGCAAGGTGGTCGTCGAGGTCGTCCAGGGATTGGAGTTGTTGGGCGATGTTGACATCGCGGGTGGCCGGGGCGCGGTGGGCGTCGTCGAGAGCGTCGAGGGCGGCGGGGCAGTCCTCGTTTTCCAGGTGGCCCTCAATGGCCAACAGATAGAGGGCCAGAGAGGGTTGGAGGTCGTCGAGGGCGGCGCGCAGGTGATTGAGGGCCCGCACCGGTTGGGGAGGAGTGGCCTCCAGGGCCTCCCGGGCGCGCTCGTGGTGCTGTTGTTGATCGGGCGTCAAAGAGACGACCTCGCCCTGGAAGAAGAGGGAGATGTCGTCCGGGGTACGGGGTCGGAGACCGACGTGGAGTTCGGTGGTGGGCCCGGGCTCTAGATCGAGTTGGTAGCGAAAGCGGACGCCCTCCAGGTGGGCGTGGAGAGTCAAGGGGCCAGGCGAGCGCTCCAGGGTGTCGCCGCAGGCGACGGCTGGTGCGTCGGCGGCGTCGAGGTGCAATTCCGTCTCGTCGTGGTTGCATGAGATGGCGAGGGTGGCCTGACAGGTGTCGGCGATGGATTGATGGAGGTAGTCCTCGAGGTGGTTCAAGGCGTCGGGGCCGATGCCGGCGGTAGCAGGCGCGGTGTACGCAGTGTCGAGGAGGTCCTGAGCGTATGGGCAGTCACCGTCGAGGAGATAAGCGTGAGCCAAAGATAGCAGGAGTAGCGACGAGGGGTCGCCGGCGGAGAGGGCGGACTCCAGAAATTGGATGGCCTGCTGAGGGTCGGTGTCATCGCCGGTGGCGTCCATCAGGGGAAGGGAGCGCTCGTAGAGTTGGCGTTGGAGATCGGAGAGCGCTACGGGTTCGTCGGTCTGGTCGGTCTGGTCGGTCTGGTCGGTCTGGTCGG
>CAZMJS010000133.1:0-4676 GCA_964566695.1 uncultured Bradymonadales bacterium | reverse complement strand
GTCGGTCTGGTCGGTCTGGTCGGTCTGGTCGGTCTGGTCGGCCGTGGCGCTCAAGGGGGGCAGAGCGACGAAGATCAGACACGCCAGGTAGACGATGGCACGGGTTGGAAGGTCGAGGGTAAACACGGGCGATGCCCCGGCTCGGTCAGGGTAGGTGAGCGCTTCATTTTACGTTGCTTAACTCAAGAATACTCGGTCTGGACGGGGATGTAAATGAGGCTGGGGGAGTGGTGAGTGGTCGCACCGAGGGTTCGACATAAGCCAGATTGGATGCGGAACAGCCGTTGTGAGGCGGTGGAAAAACGAGGCCGGCGGCGTCACTGGAGGTAACGCCGCCGGCGGTCGGTTCTGCAGCCATCCCCGGGAGTGCTCTGGAGTGTTGGGGGGGAACCGTCAAGCCGCTCCATAGGGTTAGCGCTAGACGGTATTGCAGGGCCCGTGCCAGCCCTGGAGTGCGGCACCGAGGGTGTGACATAGGTAAGTGATGGTGTCAGATCCGGCGATCCGGGGCGATCCGGGGGCCAGGGGGAACCCGGGGGATGTGGAGTAGGGTTTAGGCGGTTGGAGAAAGATTACTCCAGGAGGGAGAGAGCGGCCTGGCGGTGGAGGTCGGCGCGCGAGAGGGGGCCTTCCCACAGTCGTTGGGAGAGGGAAGCCAGGGCGTCGCGGCGGGAGTGGGAGAGGGTCCACTGGGTGCGGTAGAGGCCTCGGCAGCCCCAGTCGTTGGGTCGGCCGGGGACGCGGCGCTCGGGGTTGGTGGCGATGCGGGCCATGGCGTCTGTGGCGTCGCAGGCGCCGGAGTAGCGCTGGAGGTAGGTGTGGGCCAGGTCCTCATCGAGGACGTCGTGCCAGGCGGCGCTGAGGAGGTCGGAGAGGGTGCGAAGGAGGGCGACTCGTAGTTGGGGGGCGTCGGCGGCGTCGGGATCAAAGAGTTCAAAGGCGTCGTCGAGTTCCGAGGGCTCGGGAAGTGGGCCGGAGAGGGGGAGGCCTGAGATGGCCGGGGGGATCAGTTGGTGCTCCAACAGGGCATGGTGGAGGGCGTTTTCCACCAGCAACTCGGCGAGTTTGTCATCGTCGGCGAGGGCCAGGCAGAGAGCGACCTGGTGGGGGCGCTGCGAGATCCACTGGGAGGCAGAGGCGGGGTCCAGCTCCTCGGGCTCGACGTCGTCGAAGGGCTCGCTGAAGGCGGCGGTGACGGCGAAGGTGGCGCTGAGGAAGAAGGCCTGGCGGTCGCGGACGTGGCGGGCGTAGGCCAGGGGCCCGGTCCAGGGGGTGAGTCCGTGGGTGCTGAGGAAGTCGGCGACGCCGCGGTCGTCGGCCAGCCAGTTGGAGGTGACGTCGCCGTTGAGGAGGTGGCGGGCGTAGAGGTTGGGGTCGGCGCAGGCCAGGGCGGCGTCCAGGTGGTGGAGGTGGCGCTCATCGAGGTCGTCGACCAATTCCTGGCGCCACTCCAGGAGGGCCTCGCCGAGGTCCGGCGAGGCGTTGAGGGAAGCAGCGCGCAGGGCGTCGACGATGGCCTCTGGGGATTTAAAGTCGGCGATAATGTCGTGGAAAGCGGTCGGTTCGGCGCGCGCCAGAAGAGAGGCGGCGGCGAAGCGGTCGGGACCGTCGATCAGGGCCTGGGCGATGGCGGGGTGCTCCCAGTCGAGACCGGCGCAGACCAGGGCGTCCAGGGTGGGTTTTCGGTGCTCGGGGGCGGCCAGCCAGGCGTCGATCTGGTCGTCCAGGGGTGAGCTCGGGCCAGCCATGGCGCAGGCGATCCAGAGGGGAATGGCAGTGGCGTCGAGGTCGCGCCCTTGAAGGGCAGATACCACGGGTTTGACGAGGGCGTCGTCGGCGAGCACAAGGGTCGCCAACAGGGAAAGGTCGCTGGCCTCATCAAGGGCATCGGCGACGGCCTGAGAGACGTCGTTTGGAGAAAGGGGAGAGTCGTCGAAGAGGGCGTCGATGAGATGGTCCATGGTGTTGAGACCCTGAGTGGCAGAGGAGGAGTGTCGACGCCTCTTTTGGTATCGACGTGCAAGTGCGTCAAGGGGCGGGCAAGAAAAAACCGGGCGCCTCGTTGTTGCGGACGAGGCGCCCGGGGTGAAAAGAGGGGGTTGTGCGTGCACTCAGGCGACCCCGGGTGCCGAGATGGCGCGGTGGGATCACCGAACGTTAGGAGTTGTAACGTGGGCAAGCCGCCGATCTATTCCAACTTTCTATATGGTGGGTGATTGTCGAGGCGTCGGGTTTGCATTAGATTCGAGGCCCGAAAGTGAGTAGGTCCTAAGGAGGACAGAGCGTGGTCGATACGCATCGATTGCAGACAACGTCGGGGGGCATGTTGGTGGTCGCCGAGTTAACGGGGAGATTGGCCCGTCGCTCCGAGGGGGTGACGAGTGTGCTGGAGGTGGCGACCTATTTACCGATGGACGTAGAGAGCGTGGCCCGGGCATTGGAGGGGGTGGAGACGCTGGATGACGTCGAAGAGATCGAGCAGCGAGGGCTCAAGCGCTACGCCGTCAGCAATGGGGGGTTGGTAAGGGGTGGCAGGGCCCGTGACGAGAGCGAAGAAGCCCTGGTCGAGGATAGCCAGGAGGTGAGCCGAACGGTGGGGGCGCTCAAGGAAAATGGCCACTGGTTGAGGACGGTGCGCGAGCAGCATGAGTTGCTCCACCTGGTGGCCAAGAGCGGCAAGGAGGTGGTGGAGTTGAGCTATCTGGAGGGGCGAGCGACGGTGTCGAGGGCCAGAATTCAGCGATTGCTCAACGATTTTGATGCCGCGGGCTATATCGAGGTGGAGTACGATGAGGACGTGGGGGAGTTGAGTTATCGCTTTCCACCGCTGGAGTATGGGGAGGGACGGTGGAAGCGCAATATGGAGGCCATCGACGAGGCGGAGCCTCCGGTCAGTTCCAAGCGCTCGCTATGGGGCGCGTTGGCCATTTTTGCGGCCGTGATCTTGGTGATTATGATCGTGGCCATGTGGTGATGTGGATAATTATTAACCGATGCGAAAAAAGGACTGGACGATGAGTGCACAACCCGCGGTGGATGAGCGACCGGACGATCAGGTATTTGAAAAATATAGCCCCGTCGATGGGAGTCTAAAGGGGCGTTATCCCATCTCGACGAGCGAGGAGGTGGAGGCGGCGGTCAGCCGGGCGCGAAAAGCGTTTGCCGGATGGCGAGATATGGGCCTGGCGCGGCGCATGGAGTACCTCAAAGAGGTGCATCGGATCATTCGTCGAGAAGGGGAGCGCTATGCCCAGATCATCAGTGAGGATACGGGAAAGCCCCTGGTGGACTCCTTGCTGACGGAGCTGATGAGCATTCCCCTGTTCATCGACTACTATGAGAAAGAGGCGCCCAAGGCACTCAAGCGTCGGAGGCTCAAGCCGCAGCTGCTCTTTCCGGGCAAGGCGAGTTATGTGGAGTATGCCCCCAAGGGGGTGATCGGGATCATCTCGCCCTGGAACTTCCCCTTTCAATTGTCGGTCATCCCCGTGATCTCGGCGTTGATCGGGGGCAATACGGTGGTGCTCAAGCCGTCGGAGGTCACGCCGATGACGGGGGAGCTTATCCGAGAGCTTTTTGAGGAGGCGGGGTTTCCCAAAGGGGTCGTGGAGGTCGTTCAGGGCGACGGAAGCACGGGCGCGGCGTTGACGAATGCCGACATCGATATGGTGTTTTTTACGGGCTCGGTGGAGACGGGAAAGAAGGTGATGGCGGCGGCCGCCGAAAAGCCGATCCCCGTGGAATTGGAGCTCGGCGGAAAAGACGCCATGATCGTGTTGGAGGACGCCAACCTGGAGCGCGCGGCCCGTGGCGCGGTGTGGGGCGGGTTCATCAATTGCGGTCAGATGTGCATCTCCGTGGAGCGGCTGTTTGTGGTCGATGAGGTCTACGATGAATTTGTGGACATGGTCAAAAAAGAGGTGGAGGCCCTGAGGGTGGGGGCGCCGGGCGATGGCTCGGATATGGGCCCCATGACCTTTGGCAAGCAGATCGACGTGGTGAAGGCCCACCTGGAAGATGCGCGGGCCAAAGGAGCGACGATCGCCGTGGGAGGCGAAGAGCGAGAGGGGCCGGGCCAATTCTTTGAGCCCACGCTGATCCTGGACGTCAGCACGGATATGGAGATCTATAAAGAGGAGACCTTTGGACCGGTGCTGCCGGTGATCCGGGTGCGCGACGAGGCGGAGGCCCTGGCGAAGACCAACGATCACAAATACGGGCTGACGGCCAGCGTGTGGACGGGCGACAAAAAGCGGGGGATGGCGCTGGCCAGCCGCATCGAGGCCGGCCAGGTGTCGATCAACGACCTGGTGCAGTCCGTGGGCAACCCGGCGCTTCCCTTCGGCGGGGTCAAAAAGAGCGGGTTTGGCCGCTATCACGGTCACGAGGGGCTTTATAGCTTTATGAATCAGAAGGCGATTATGGCGACGCCGGATCTGTTGGACGTGGAGCCCTTCTGGTTTCCCTATGCCACGAAATACCCCAAAATTCTGGACACCTTTGAGAAGCTACTCGACGGCAAATTGCTGCGGGTGACCAAGAATTTCTGGGATTTGTTTCAGAAGACGAGGAAGGGGGGGGCCGGGTCTGGGAGATGAGCTAGGCGGTCGGTGAATCGTCTTCGTCGTCGAAGAGGATGCGGATGGCCGGGGTGTCGAGGTCGTCGTATTGGCCGC
>CAZMJS010000132.1:0-6856 GCA_964566695.1 uncultured Bradymonadales bacterium | reverse complement strand
AATAACCAGGAGCCGAATAACCAAGAGCCGAATAATCAGGAGACCTGTGAGCCCCTGACCTGTGAGGAGTTGGGCGAGAGTTGCGGCGTGTTCAGCGATGGCTGCGATGGAGAGGTGGACTGCGGTGAATGCGAGTGCACGGCCGACGATTTCTTGGACACCTGTCCGACCAGCCCCTGCGAGCAGCTAGTGGGTTGCGACGAGGGCACCTGCGAATACGCCCCAATCGAAGCCGATGACGGGACGACCTGCACGGAGTGCCCCGGTGGTGATTGCGATAATACGACGGTCAGGTACTGCAATTATGATGTAGAGGACGTATGTCCCCAGTATTTCTGCGATCCCGCTCGGGAGGTCACGGATGAGGGGGAGACGGTCTACCAAAATGAGATCATCGAGGATCATATCTACGAATGCGGCACCTGTGAGCTAGGCGCCCAGGTCTGTGATGCTGGAGTCTATGAGTGCCAAGATATTGATATTGCCAACGTCGATCCGGAGTTTGCAGAGTGCGATGATACGCAAACGGGAAGCACGTTCCTGTACGTGGATTCCAGCTATACGGGAGGCGATGCCGATGGCAGTCGAGAGGCGCCATTTGCCGAGTTGGGCAATGCACTGGTGGCGGCCAATCAGCGCAATGCGGAAGCGTTGATTTTGGCGGGGGCTTCGCAATTCCAAGAGAGCGTAGATTTACGCACCGGCGTGTCGTTGATCGGAGGTTACGAAGGGCGACCATCCTGGACGCGAAACCCCGATCAAGTCCCGGAGATTCGCCCCACGGCCTCGTCCATCAGCGACGATATGCTGGCAGCCGTGATCGCCGAGGATATCACCGACGCGACGCACCTCCAGAACCTGAAGTTGACGACGGACGATGTGGAGGACCAAGCCGGTGTCAGCACGGTGGCCTTGCTGGCCGATAATGCGCCAGGACTGGTGTTGGAGCGCGTGACCATGGAGCCCGGAGCGGCCGGTGATGGGAGCGACGGTGATAGCGGCGCCGATTCGTCCTCCACCGGCGGCAACGGGGCCGATGGTGAAGATGGACAGAATATCAGTGACACGTATCACGCTGGTGGTGAGTTCCTATTCACGACGGGACTGGGCACCCTGGCCTATCCCACGCCCGACATGACGGCGGCCGGAGAAAATTCGGATTGCCCGGACGCCAATGGAGGGCAGGGAGCGCGAGGCGACGACAATGATATGGATGCCTCGGCCCACGAGACGAGGCATCTGCCGGGTGAAAATTCGGCGGCCGGTCTGTGCAGCAATCCCTATGGCACGACGTCGAATGCGCTTTACAATTCCGATAATCAATGCGGGGGACGCCTGTTCGATGAGGGCTCGACTGAGTACGACGATCAGACCGGACGCGATGGATTGGCGTTTGAGTCGGCAGCCGACGACGGGGAGGATGGTCTGCCAAACCTGAGTTTGGCGGGTGGGGCCATCGTGCTCGATGGGCATGGCGGCGATGGGGCGGCAGGTGAAGCTGGACGTGGAGGTGGCGGTGGCGCCTCCGGACACGGCCGCTTCGATGTGTCCTCGCAGTATTGGCTCGGCGCCAGCGGCGGCGGCGGTGGCGCCGGCGGGTGTGGAGGCGAAGGTGGCCAGGGAGGCCGTGCCGGCGGGTGGTCCGTTGGTATGGTGGTTCAAGGAACCACGGGGATCTCGGTGATGGATGTGAGTATCCACGCCAGTAATGGCGGCGAAGGTGGACTCGGAGGCGAAGGAGGCGCTGGCGCTGCCGGTGGATTCGGAGGCTCTGGAGGAACCGCGACGGCCAACCAGGATAATATGTTTAGCGGCGAGGGCGACGGGACTGATGGCGGCGACGGCAGTGCCGGTCAAGATGGCGGCGACGGTGGTGCCGGGGCCGGTGGGTCGTCGGTGGCTCTCTTCTGCGTCGATGCAGACTCCACGTTGAGTTCCAACGGCGAGTTGGAGCTGACCACGTCGTCGGCCGGCGCCTCGGCCGGAGAGAGTGGTCTGGAGAGCAGCAATATCAACTGCACCATTGAGGACTAATGGGCCCGGCGGCCGAAGGCCTCTATGAGCAATATAACCGGGGGCCCCGAAAGGGGTCCCAAGCGATGAAGGTTAGAGATATGCGGGATCGATGGGTTGGAAGACTATTGGCGGGATTGGCGATCGCAGCGATGGTCGCCGGGTGTGGCAGCGACGAGGCGGAGGTCGATGAGGGCCGCGCCGAGCTATGTCAGCATTTCGAGGACCTCGATGAGAGCCAGGTGCCGAAGGTGACGGGGACCTGTTATGAGGACCTAAACTGTCCCTGCGGAACCCATTGCGACCTCGGTGAATGCGTGGCGCAGTGCCGAGAGACGTCGGAGTGTGACGACGGCCAGGTGTGCGATAGCTTTGGCCGATGCCAGTCGGAAGACCAGGCCAATCGCCCGCTGAGGCGAACCCTCGATCGCCAGGGAAGTCTATTTCTGTCGGAGAATAATCTATCGGTCCACCCTCAAGATCGGGAGCGAAGCATTCGATTGGGGGCCCGCAGTGAGCGATTGGAACGAGTGCGCCTGGAGGCCCCGGAAGGTATTGAAATCGCCTGTGGGGACGGGGAGTTCGGCCAGCGCTGTGAATTTGATGGGGGGCTGGAGGCCGGACGCCAAGGGGAGCGTCGCGTGCGAGTGCGAGCCACGGATGATGCGGATTTCGACGAGCAGCGCTATGACGTCCGGCTATTTGGCGATGGGTTGCGCGATACGATCAACGTCAATACTCGCCTGCCCAGAGAACCGGAAGAGGAAAGCGCGCACCGCGCCGGGGTCTACCACGGCTATGCGTGGCCTGAGGGGTCGGGCTTTGTGAGTCGAACGCGACTCAACGAGTTCAGTGACTCCATACGCGACATGCGGGTTCCGGTCACCATTGAGGTCCATGAAGATGGCGACGCCCGCACGCGTACGGCCGTGATGAGCGACGGTCTCAATCTGATCTTTCCCGAGGGCGAAGTGGTAACCCAGATGGAGCGCGACCAGGGCTCGCCCTGGGAGTTGGCGACGCCGCGCCAGATTTTTGCGGAGGCCGATTCTCGACCCTTTATCTCACAGCCCGTGTTGGTCTACGGGCAGTCCCAGGACGTCCAATGGGAAGGCTCAACGTTGTCCATCACCCACCGGATGATCTTTGAAGGGGTGCTTCCAGAGGCGCGTGCGCCCTATGTGGATTGGCAAGTGACGGTGAGCCGAACCGGTGACCTAGATGAAGATGCGGTGACTCCGTCGCTGACGGAGGGCCACGCCCCGGTGGATCCGGAGGATGCGATCACCGATCCACTGCCCCTGGAAGAGGTGGTGTCCGACTATTTTGATTGGGAGTTGGGCTCTGAGTCCTCCATGTTCGACACGCGGAGAGAGTGGGTGGAGGCCGCTCTATGCAATGAGTACCCGGCCCCCGGTGAGGGGCTGAGTCCGGCGGTGGCCTTTGGGTTTACGGGCGATCTCTATGAGATGTTGCCGGGCAATAATCACCCGGCCGGCGAATTGGCCTGCGATTCATCGGAGTCACCGGTGCCTCCGAAGGCGTTTCAGCTCCTGAACGCCTCGGTGCTCGATGTCTACGAAAATATGGAGCGTTGCTTCGATGATTGGGAGCGCGCCGCCTTGGTACGGGAGACGGAGGTCATGGACACAGGGGCCTACGAGTGCGTCGACGAGGCGCGCTTTATCTATGCGCTTACGACGGCGCAGCACGCCGATCGAGAGCGCGCGCTGGGTGACGGGAGCATCCGCGACGACGATGGCAGTGCGCTGGCCCATCGCCTGCTTCAGCAATGGATGAGTCTCCATAGCTTTGTGGCCCAGGAATACTCCAAAGTCGCCGTTTTTAATCAGGTCGTTCCGGCGGCTCAAGCGGTGGACCTGGACGTCAACCGCCTGGATGTGATCGACCGCATGACCGAGGGGTTTGACCTGCTACTGACGCCGCGCATCGCGGCGCCGATGGCCTATATGCCCACCTCGTTGCTTCGGCGCCCCGACTATCGCTCCCAGCTATTTAGCGATGCTGATTTTGCGCCGCAGCGCACGCATGACCAATCGATTGGATTGCCCGTGGCGATCCTGCAGGCCTATGGACAGCAATTGGGGGCGATCGGCGAATTTTTGGAGGATGTGCAATACGCCCGAAACGACCTGGATGAGATCGAGGGTCCGACGAAGGATGCTCTGGCCCGCGGCTTTTTGCTCATGGCGATCGCTCAGGGGTCCTATGATGAGATGCGGGTCGGTGGCCAGCCAGAGTGGGAGAATGAGTGGCAGATGGTGCGCCGCCAGGTGGGCTCGCGCATCGCCGGGGTGATCAATCAGCTCGAGGATGCTCGCCGCGGGGTAAATCCGTTGGGCATTGAGGACGTGGATCTGCCCCTGTACCGCATCGGCGATCAGGCGGGGACGATCCAGCGCTTTTCGGCGGTGTCGGACTTTTTGGTGGGCGTGGAGCCGGGGCAACCCTCGGTGGCGACCGATCAGGTTCAGCAGGCGCAGGATGCGTTGTCGGCCGCCCAGGATGCCTGGCTCGACAATGTGCAGCGCGATCTGGAGGAACAGGTCAGCGAAGATGCTCAGGACCGGCGCCTGGAGGCCATCCAGCGCGACTACGGCGGGCAGGTAAATAGTCTATGCGGGGGCACGGGATTCGGGGATCTGGCGGTGCTGGAGAACGCCGACTCCATCGACGGCAATAATTGCTACCTCGCTCCGCAGTGCACATTTGAGACGGAGCAATTCTCGGAGCGGTTGAGCGCCTCTGATGTGGGCTTCGATCTGTGCATGACCGCCCTGTACCGCGATCGGTTGGGGTCCAGCGTCACCTCGGGCAGGGAGGGGCTGGACGAGGCCTTGGACCAGTTGGCCGATATCTACGGCTCCGATGACGAGGGCGTTCGCACGGCCTATGGATCGCCATTGCCCCTGGGAGGCCAGGAGATCACGGTCTTCGGTAGTGACGACCAGGAGTTATTGACCTTTGATTTTAGTCGCGACGGTTTTCGCCGCGCCTTGAACCGAATCCCCGAAGAGGTGTCCGATGAGATGTCGCTCGAGATTCAGCAGCAATGCGAAGGGCATCGCCAATATACGCAGTCGCAGCGACCGGACGCCCCGGGCGATTGCTCGACCACCGATGAATGCCCGGTCGGCTTTTATTGCGATAGTGGGCAATGCGAGCCGGAGGAAGACGATGAGCTCGATGATCCGGGATGTTATCAGGGAGCACTGGGAGAGGCGGCCCTGGAATTGAGGTCTCAATCCACGGCGGTAAGTCAGGCGCGGTCCAAACTTCAGGAGTATGGCGATCGCTATGAAAACGCCATGCAGAGTTGCCTGATCCAAATCGAGGGCGATCAAGCGATTGCCGACGCCACGCTGGCGTTCAATATCAGCATGGCAGCCCTGGGCGCCGTAAAATTAGCCTCTGATTCAGCGGCCCATATCGCGGCAGCCGGGCGGCAGAGCTCCAGTCTTGACGCTGGCCTGACGATGGGGGCAACGGCGGGCTTTGCCTTCGCCGAGGCCACCGCCAAGATCATGTCTGACACCATACAATTTGCGATGGATAATATGGAACGGGGCCATGAGTCACTGGTGGACGCCATCGAAAGGGACACCGCTCAGCGGCGATGCATCAATGACGCCGAGATGCATTTGATCGGGCTTCAGAGTCAACAGATCGAGATCCAGCGAGCCACCCAAGAGTTGGCCCAACAACTGGTACGCTTTGACAACCTTCAACGGGCGGTCGACGGCCTGCTCAGCGATGGACAAGAGGCATTGGCCAACGAGGTGGAGCGAACCCGCGCGCCCGTGGATATCGATTTCTGGATCGACGAGCGGATCAACGAATTCGATCGCTATATGAGAGCGGCACGGAGAGCGACCTATCTGTCGGTGATGGCCGTGGAATACGAATATCAGTTTAGCTCCGCCGAGCGGCAGGCAGCGCTGGCGGCCCAAACGCCGGCGGATCTGGAGCAAGTCTTGAGTAATCTGCGAGCCTTTACCATGACCGGAAGCATCGGGGGCTCCAACCCCGGGGAGCTGCTGGCCGTGGTGAGCCTGAGGGATCAGATCCTGCAGATTCGCGACGATGAGCCGCTGCCCGCTGGGTTCTATGACCTGTCGGCATCGGAACAATTTCAGGCGTTGCTCAATTCGCCCAATTACGCGGTCTATGAGGACGGCGATTACCAGGGCCAGGAGATCCCCTTTCGGTTGGCGCCGTTGGGGCGTCAGGAACTGGGCGAATATCAGGGCATATCGTTGTTGGCGGGCACGGATTGCGCCGAGCGCTTGTGGTCCGCCAATATGTCGCTGGTGGGCGAGGATATAAACCAGGGCGGGGACTCCAGCTTTAGCCGAGTGGTTTTGAGGAAGCGCAATACCTTCTTCAGTCAGTGGTGCGACGAGAGCGCCCACGACGATGTCTTTCAGATGGCGTCGACTCGGCCCTCAAGGAACCTATTCCTGGATCCCTATGCCCGCGATGAGTCGACGACGCCGGTGACCAGTGGGTTGGGGAGTAGCGATGAAACGGAGGCCTTTAGCAACTCGCGGATCAGCGCTTATTTCAATATCTCGCGTGGAGAGTTGGAAGCCGAGGCCTATACTCAGGGGTCGACGCGAGAGCTCGCCGGACGCGGATTGTACGGGGACTACGCCATCTTCTTCCCGGCGGAGACGTTGAGTGACGGGGGTAGCTCCGGGTTGGATCTGGAGGCCTTGGACGATATCTTGATGCGCTTCGACTACGTGTCGGTCTCTCAGTAATTGGTAAATGCTCGCCGAAACCCGTTCGCCCGTAAAGTCACCGGTTCGGCATAAAAAAG
>CAZMJS010000131.1:0-6887 GCA_964566695.1 uncultured Bradymonadales bacterium | reverse complement strand
GCCCAATAACCAGGAAGAGGGATACCCCGATCACTGCTTCGACGGCGAACTCAGCGGCGACGAGACCGACGTCGACTGCGGCGGCTCCTGCCCCCCCTGCGAACTCGGCCAATCCTGCGAGGTCCGCAGCGACTGCGAGACCGTGGAGTGCAACCAGGACACCATGACCTGCACCTTCACCGAATGCCCCGGCAATTGCTCCGGAAACGGCGATTGCGTCAACGGCATCTGCGAATGCCAGGACGGCTACACCGGCCCCGGCTGCTCCCAGATCGCCTGCTTCAACGACTGCAACGACAACGGCCAATGCGTCAATAGCGAGTGCCAATGCGACGACGGCTGGTCCGGCTTTGACTGCTCCATCCCCGATGACGACGGCGGTGGGGAGACCGACTGCCCCAACGATTGCAACGACAACGGCGCCTGCTTCGACGGCATCTGCTATTGCTACGGCGACTACTCCGGCCCCGACTGCTCCGACGGCGGGCCCGGGGGCCCCGAGCCCAACGAATGCCCCAATAACTGCTCCTTTAACGGCACCTGCGTCAACGGCCAGTGCTCCTGTGACCCCGGCTGGACGGGCAACGACTGCTCCCAGCCCGAGGAGCAGAGCTGCCCCAATGACTGCTCCTTTAACGGCACCTGCATCAACGGCCAATGCTCCTGCGATCCCGGCTGGACCGGCCCCGACTGCTCCACCCCCACTTGAAGCCGCGCCCATTCTATCTATCTTGGTGCCTGTTCTCCTTGGACTGGCCTCTTGAGATGAGATTTATATGACCGACCCCGGTGCCGTCGCCGCCGCCGTTGACTCCGCCTCCCGCGCCCAGCCCGCCTGGGCCGCCCGCTCCCTCAAGGAGCGCTACCGCCTGCTACAGCGCCTGGCCGACCAGGTCCTGGACCAGGCCGACGCCATCGCTGATATCATCAGCGAGGAGACCGGAAAGAGCCCCGGCGAGGCCCTCCTCAACGAGGTCAGCGGCATCGGTCAATATATCGACGTGGCCTATAAAGAGGCCAAGATCGCCCTCAAGCCCGTCAAGCCCTCCCTATCGCGGGTGGCTTATCCCGGCAAGAAGGCGCTGATCCGCCCCGTCCCCCGAGGCGTCGTGGGCATCATCGCCCCCTGGAACTACCCCTTCTCCATCTTCTTCAAACCCCTCTTTCCGGCGCTCTTGGCGGGCAACGCCGTCGTCCTCAAGCCCTCGGAGGAGACCCCGCGCACCGGCGCCTGGCTGGCCGCCCAATGCCGCGAGGTCTTCGGCACGGACCTCGTCCAGGCCGTCCAGGGCGCCGGCGACGTCGGCCAGGCCCTGGTGGACCACGTCGACGCCATCACCTTCACCGGCTCCGTGGCCACCGGCAAAAAAGTGGCCGCCCAGGCCGCCCAGCGCCTCATCCCGGCCTCCGTGGAGCTCGGCGGAAACGACGCCGCCATCGCCCTCGCCGACTGCGACTTCCCCCGCACCGCCGCCGGCCTCGCCCAATGGTCGCTCCACAATTGCGGCCAAAATTGCGGCGCCATCGAGCGCCTCTATGTCGAGGAGCCCATCGCCGACGCCCTCCTCCAGCGCCTGGCCGATCTCTTTGAAGACACCCGCATCTACCCCAACGATCCCCACAGCGATCTGGGCCGTCTCCAAAACGAAGATCAACTCCGCATCGTGGAGCGCCACGTCCAGGACGCCCTCGACAAGGGCGCCACCCTCCTGGCCGGCGGCCAACCCACGGACCATGAGCTGGGCTACCGACCCACCCTCCTCGCCGACTGCACCGAGGACATGGACGTCATGGCCAATGAGACCTTCGGCCCCGTCCTCGCCTGCGCCACCGTCGCCGGCCCCGCCGAGGCCATCGAGCGCGCCAACGCCTCCCGCTACGGCCTCAACGGCTCCATCTGGACCTCCGACATCTCTCGCGGCCAGAGCCTGGCCCAGGAGCTGGACGTCGGCATCGCCAGCGTCAACAACCACGCCATCGGCGGCTCCATGGCCAATATCCCCTGGACCGGCACCGGCGACACCGGCACCGGCGTCGCCGCCAGCCGCTTTAGCTACCCCACCTTCTGCCGGCGCCAGACCATCTTCCTCGACAAAAATAGCGATCCCGACCCCTTCTGGATGCCCTTCGACGACGATAGCCTCACCCTCGCCCGCGCCCTCATCGACTTCTCCCGGGGCTCTTTGAGCGCCGGACTCCGCCTCGCCGGCGCCGCTCGACGCCGCGTCAAAACCATCTCTCGGTGGGCCAAAGGAGACCTCTCGTGAACGACGACACTCTGCAATATACCCGCGTCTTCCTCCTCTTTGTCGCCATCGCCGGCCTCTTCCTCTTCTACAACGTCGTCGGCGTCCTCTTGGGGCTCGGCGTCGCCGCCGTCACCGCCCTGGCTCAGATCCTGGGCATCCTCGTCGGCGCCCTGGTCTACCAGAAGCACTTCGCCAAACGGGACGTCCAATTCTTCGACTTTAGCCGCTTCGGCATGCCCTTTCTGGGCCTCGTCCTGGTCCTCACCACCAGCGTCTTCCTGGGGCTCAGCGCCAACCTCATGGGCGGCCTCATCACCGAGCTCGTCCCGCCCCTCCAGGAACAAGCCGCCGACTATCAGGAGCAGATCCGCAGCCTCCTCCTCGAGGGCCCGCTCTACAGCCAGATCCTGGCCGCCCTCTCCGTCGCCGTCATCGCCCCCATCGCCGAGGAGGTCTTCTTTCGCGGCACCCTCCTTGCCGAACAGCGCCGCGTCCAGACCGTCGCCGGCGCCGTCTTCCTCAACGGCATCCTCTTTTCGGCCATGCATTTAAACCCCGTGGCCTTCGTCCCCCTGGCCATCGTCGGCGCCTATTTCGCCCACCTCACCCTCCGCGCCAACTCCATCTGGCCCGCCGTCCTCGGCCACGCCGCCCTCAACCTGGTCAACGGCGTCATCCTGCTGCGCCTGGCCGACCACTACGACGTCGCCATGGCTGAACCCGAGGCCGTCGAGATCACCGCCCTCGTCGGCGGATTGGCCATCTTGCTTCCCCTGAGCATCATCGGCTGGTGGATCTCCATTCGCATCCTCCGCGAGCACAACCCAACGCCCGACAAGGCCCAATCCTCCAACTGAGATTTTAGACGTGTGGATCTACGGATACGGCTCATTGATCTGGAAGCCCGGCTTTGAGTTTATGGAAAAACAACCGGCCCTCCTCAAGGGCTTTAAGCGCCGCTTCTTCCAGGGCTCCCCGGACCACCGCGGCACCCCCGAGGCCCCGGGCCGCGTCGTCACCCTCCTGGAGGCCCCCCAATCCACCACCTGGGGCATGGCCTATCGCGTCCAACCCGACGTCGCCCAGCATATCCTCGCCCGCCTGGACCACCGCGAAAAGGGCGGCTACCAGCGCCACCACCTGCCCCTCTACGACCCCGACGAGCCCCGCCAGGTCCTCATCGACCGCGCCCTCGTCTACCTGGCCACCCCCGACAACCCCCACTACCTGGGCCCCGCCAGCCCCACCGACATCGCCCGCCAGATCCGCCAATCCCGCGGCCCCAGCGGCCCCAACGACGAATATATCCTGCGCCTCGCCCAATCCCTGCGCCTCCACGACGTCCTGGACCCCCACGTCTTCGCCGTCGAGGCCGCCCTCCAAGACCTGACCCGATCATGACCGTCACCCTCACCATCCTCGGCGGCCTCGGCATCTTCTTGCTGGGCATGAAGCTCCTCAGCGAAAACCTGCGCGAAGCCGCCGGCGACGCCCTGCGCTTGCTCCTATCGCGCTTTACCACCGGCAAGATCTCCAGCGTCACCACGGGCACCATCTTCACGGCCCTCGTCCAATCGTCGAGCGCCACCACCCTGGCCAGCATCGGCTTCGTCAGCGCCGGCCTCCTGACCTTCTCCCAGGCCGTGGGCGTCATCTTCGGCGCCAACCTCGGCACCACCTCCACCTCCTGGCTCGTCGCCACCCTGGGCCTCAACGTCTCCATCTCCAGCTTCGCCTACCCCATGGTGGGACTCGGCGCCCTGGCCTCGCTCTTTTTGCGCGGCCGAAGCGCCCTCTTCGGCGCCGCCGTCGCCGGCTTCGGCCTCATCTTCGTCGGCATCGACGTCCTCCAGGTGGGCATGGGCGATCTGGCCGACCAGATCGACCTCACCGCCATCGACGCCTACGGCCTCCGAGGCCAGCTCCTCCTCGTCGGCGTCGGCTTCATCATGACCGTCCTCATGCAATCCTCCAGCGCCGCCATCGCCTCCACCATCACCGCCCTCTTCGCCGGCGCCGTCGACTTCCCCCAGGCCGCCGCCCTCGTCATCGGCCAGGCCCTGGGCACCACCTCCACCGCCGTCATCGCCGCCATCGGCGCCAGCGTCGCCGCCCGCCGCACCGCCGCCGCCCACATCGTCTTCAACCTCATCACCTCCCTCATCGCCCTCGCCTTCTTGCCCCTCTTTCTCTTCCTCTACGACTCCTTCTTCCCCTCCCTCAACGCCGCCGTCGCCCTCGCCCTCTTCCACACCTCCTTCAAGATCCTCGGCGTCGCCGTCCTCCTCCCCTTCCTGGAGCCCTTCTCCCGCATCGTCGACGCCGTCGTCCCCGGCGAGGCCCCCCAATACGCCGCCGGCCTCGACGACAACGCCTCCACCATCGCCCCCGTCGCCATGGAGGCCGCCCACCGCGCCCAACTCCAGATGTACGAGGGCATGCACCGCTATATGACCCACCGCCTCCAAAACCCCGACGCCACCGACCCCATCCCCCAGGAGCTCGACGCCCTGGCCGTCGGCCTCGCCCGCTGCCGCGACTTCCTGGAACACATCCACCCCGACCCGGACTCCGAATCCGAACACCAGCGCTACCTGGCCATCCTCCACACCATGGATCACCTGGAGCGACTCAGCCGCCGCCTGGAGCTCGCCAAAGACTTCTACGCCCACATCAGCTCCGAGCCCTCCCTGGAGCGCGCCCGCGCGATCCTGGAGCGCACCCTGGAGCGCGCCCAGGAGGTGGCGCCCGAATCCCACGTCGCCCGCTCCCTGGCAGACCACGCCGAGGCCCTCTCGGAAGAGCGCAAACACCGCCGCCACTTATTGCTCAAGAAATCGGCCACCGGCGACCCCGGCCCCCGCCGCCTGGACCGCCTCATCCGCACCCTCACCTGGGCCGACCGCATCGCCTTCCACCTCTGGCGCGCCGCCTTTTACCTGGAGGGCGGCCGCTTCGATCCCCAGGACATCCCCGAGGAATACCTCGACTAGTCGCCCTCGCCGTCTTCCACGGAGTCCGCCACCGGCTCCGGCTCCACCACCCACTCGATATCGCTCGTATGGGCGAAGGCGTCGCCCATATAGCGCCGCAGATCCTCGCCGCTTCCCTGATAGGCCCGGGCCCCGCAATACCAATCGGGCGCCCCCTCCCACACCTCGCAGCGCCCCCGCTCGATCAGCGTCGACAGCCCGTAGTCCACCTGCGACTCGTCCTCCTCGTCGGTCATCACCCCCAGGATCGGCGTCGCCAACCTCGAATCCTGCTCCTCATTGAACACGCTCCGACAGGTCGCCCGCCACCGAAAATGCATATTGCGACTCGTCGGACGCCCCCCGATCCCCGAGAGCTTCCCCAACTCCCGCGCCGCCAACTGCTGCACCTCTTCGTCCGGCGAATTCATCAGCCGACACAGCTTAAATAGCGCCCCAAAGCGCAGATCCACGTCATAATCCGGCAGCGCGTCCGTCTCCTCCACCGTCCACTGCGGTGGCTGCCCGTGGGTCACCATCGCCCCCAGCGCCGCCGCCACCCGATCGATATCGCGCGACCGAAGCTCCTCGTCCTCCAGATGCCCAATGGCCATCTCCAGCAGATCGGCCCCCATCGCCGGACTCTGCCGCCGCGCCACCTGCCGACACATCGGCGCCGCCTCATAGTCAAAGCTCAACGCGCACCGCCGCACCCACCGGTCGAACTCCTCGTGCTCAAAGGCGATATCCGTCGTCACCAACGCCTCCAACACCGACGACATGATGGGCCCCGTCCCCCCCGTCAGCTCCTGGGCCTGCCCCCACATCGCCTCCACCGCTTCTTCTACCGACACCCGCGCCTCCAGCGACCCCTCGAAATACAAGGTCATCGCACACGTCCAGGGCGCGGAGTCCTCTCGCTCCTGCAGGCTCTCCAACATCGCCCCCAGGATCTCCTCCGGCCACTCGTCGATGTCTTTTTGGTTGGCCACCGACATACACACGACCTCCGAGGCCTCCCGAGGCCCCACCTCCATGGCCCGCGCCCCCAGACTGGCGTCGCTCCCCCAATCGTGGCCCGCCGCCCGACCGCGCTCCAACATGCGCTCCAACTGCGCCCGATCCCGCTCGGCCTCCCGCTCTTCCCGATCCTCGATATGCCCAAACTCGTCGTCCACCCGATCGTCGTCGCCCCCATGAATGACTGTTACATAGCCAAAGCCCACCAGCAGGAACGATAGCGCCATCCCCACCACCATCTCCATCGACAGCTCCGTACCATCGAATGACTTTTCTTCATCTGGACCGGGCACCTGCAATTTCACACCAACCTCCCTTCTCAAGTCCCATAGACTCACCCCATCTTAGCCCCATTCCCCCCCACAACCAACCTCCGAGCCCCCAAGCCACACCGCCCCCCCAAAACCCCGTTGAAACGAAACACCCAAAATGCCATAACCCCACCATGATTAAACTACTCCACGTCACCACCGTCGCCCAATCCCTTCGCTTCCTCCGCGGCCAACCCCAATTCTTCGCCCAGCGCGGCATCGAGATGGAGGCCATCACCTCCCCGGGCCCCCTGGTCGACACCATGGCCGACGACCTGGACATCCCCGTCCACACCGTCACCATGCCCAGGCAAATCACCCCCATCCGCGACCTC
>CAZMJS010000130.1:0-7029 GCA_964566695.1 uncultured Bradymonadales bacterium | reverse complement strand
TCTCCGTCCGAGGGAGCGGCGTTATAGGGGTGGGCTGGTCGGGCGTCAAGGGGAAACCCCAAGATTTATGATCGACGATACCATTCGATGAATATGACCGGGCCGCACAACGTCTTTACACTGCCGCAGGTGGCGCCTAATTTGCTACCTTCACGGCCTCACCTCATTGCCCCAGGAGTTCCAATGCTACGAGCGCTCGCCCGACATACCTTATTAATGGGAACCTTTTTTGCCTTTGTGCTCATCGGACTCTCTCCCGCCGCCGCCCAGATGACGGTGGACGATGTCCCGCAGGGATTCGATACGGTGATCGGGGTTAACTTCGATGAGATCCGCGAGTCGCCGCTCTACGACCGGGCTATTACTATGGCTCGCTCCCAACCGGGCATCGATCATATGCTGGCGGAGCTCGAGTCGTCGATGGATATCGATATCTCGACCGATCTGACCTCCCTCCTCGTGGCCTCGGAGTTTCCTCCTCTGAACCAACGGATGCTCAGCAGCCCCGCAGCGGCGATGCAGGGAGCAGCTCAGGGATCGGGCAATACATTTGCCGTCGTGACCGGCGCATTTGATAGCCACTCGATTCTCCAGAAGCTGTCGGAAGACCATGATGGGGAACGACCGCTGGATCTCGACGGCCGAAATACGACGCTCGTTGCCATGGATAGCGATAAGTTGGCCATCTTTATGGGCGATGGCTCGTTTCGAGATGGGGCGATGGACCTGCTATCGACCACGGGAGCTTTGGATGACAAATATCAACAAGGCCTCCAGAGTCTGGGCGATCGCTCGGGCATCTTTTTGCTGACCTCGCCAAATATCGACGATGAGGAATTGGCCGAGGAGGCCGACGCGTCCTTTGTCGGCCTGGCAATGAGCGGCGGTCCACGAAACGTTCATATTTCAACGCTCGTCACACTCAGTGACGAAGAGAGCGCATCGGCCATGCTGGAAGAGGTCGACGAAGCGAGGACACAGGCGGCTCAAAACCCACTGATCTCCCTATTCGGTGTCCGCCCTCTCCTCGATAACCTATCGCTCCAGCAGGACGGCCACCACGTCTTCATGGAGACGACCATGCCCAACCGCAATGCCCTCCGACTTGCGCAGCGTTTGGGAAATATCCTTGAGAATCAGGCAGAATTGCAGCAACCTCTCGGCAATGACGGCGATGATTGATTCTCCCTCAAGGCACAAGCTGAGGTCGGTGGATGCGAAGCTATTGGCAATTCCTGGCGATATTTCTGTTCCTGCTACCATCGACGGCCCTGGCTCAACCGCCGACGCCCAGCGATGGTGTGCCGCTTCCCGACCGATCGGTGGCCACTCAAAGTGACTCCGCCAGCCTGGAGGTTAACCCGGCGGGCCTCGGCTTTATTGACGGATCGGAGGCCAGCATCGGGTGGTTTACCCCCCGCGGAGACTACGAGGGACTCACCCCCGATGGCTACTCCTTCTTTTTCGGGGCCGGTGGAGACTCCGGGGGGGTGGGTGTGGGCTTTCAACGACTGGAGAACCCGGCCCTCGGCCCGGCCTATGGCAGCTATCGGAAGACTACCTTTGGGGCGGCCCTCAATCCCGGCGATAGACTTTCCCTGGGGATCAACCACAACCGCTTTGGTAGCCGAGATAGCCAACGCCTCAACAACCTGAGCACCACTGATATTGGGGCGCAATGGCGCATGACGTCATGGCTGAGCGCCGGACTGGTGGGACGCGATCTGCGGGCCTCCTTTCTGGATCCGGAGCGCGCCCTTCCGCGCCGCTACGGCGTCGGATTGGCCGCCAAAGCCTGGCAGGGCCGTCTCTTTTTGGACACCGAATTCCAATCCATCCAAGACGTCGATGCCTTCTGGCTCCGCCCCCGAGTCTCCGCCGAGCCCTACCCCGGAGTGCGTATCTTCGGCCAAGCTCAGCTCGACCTCCCGCATCCCGACGGACGAAGCGACGTCGACTTCGACGGGTTTTCCACGGGTCTGGAGTTCAGCTTTGGCGATATGGGCCTTCAAGGCGCCAGCACCTTCGGCCACGGTCCCAATGCTGACACCTCTACCAACACGGGCACGGCCTACCGTGCCTGGGTGGGCACCAGCCGCAAGCGCTCCGTGAGAAGCGAGCGTGGACGATGGATTGAGATCACCCTTGATGATCGGGTCACCGAGCAGGCCACCAACCCCTTCTTGGGCCCCAATACCCATCCGTTTATGCGCGTTCTGGCAGACATCGAAGGCGCCACCTCCGACGAGTCCGTCGACGGGGTCATCCTCCGCGTTGAGCGCTCTCTTAGCTACTCCCAGGGCTGGGAACTCCACCGCGCCCTGGACCAACTTCGCGACGCCGGCAAGTCAAGCCTTGCCATCATGGGAACCGAGCTTCCCTCAACCTCTGTGATTTACGCCGCCACGGCCGCCGACAATATCTGGATGCGCCCCTCCACCCCTTACGCCCCCACGGGCATTCAAAGCGAATTTACCACCTACGCACAGCTCTTCGACCTGTTGGGCATTGAAACCGAGTTTATCCGCATCGGCGATTATAAATCAGCGCCCGAGGCTTTCGTCGAAAGCGACGGACCCACCGATGCTGCCCGTGAACAGACGGCGGCTATCCTCGATGACTATTATGACGAGATCACCACTCGTATCGCCGACCGGCGCGGTGTCGACGTCGACACCATCACCTCAGCGATCGACAATACCCCTCTTCTCCCCTACGAGGCACTCCAGAAGGGATTGATCGACGACCTGGTCTACGACGATGAGATCAAGGATCGTCTTCGACGTGTCACCAATAGCTACTGGGGTCCTGAATCGGGATACTCCCCGAGACATGTGGAACACGAGCATTGGGGGCCCCGCCCAGAGGTCGCCGTCGTCTACGTCGATGGCACCATTACCTCCGGGCAATCGGCGACCTCGCCCTTCGGTTCCTCGCTGATCACCGGTGCCGAATCCATCCTTGAGACCCTCGACCGCCTGCGACGCGACGATAACGTCAAGGCCGTCGTCCTGCGCATCGACAGCCCCGGGGGCAGCGCCGTCGGGAGCGACATGATCTTTCGGGCGCTTCGCCACGTCGCTGCCCACAAGCCGGTGATCGCCTCCATGGGGAGCACCGCCGCCAGCGGCGGCTATTACGTTGCCGCCGGCGCCGACGAAATCTATGCCACCCCTCTGTCGTTAACCGGCTCCATCGGCATCTTTGCCGGCAAATTCAACCTCAGCAATCTGGCGACACGAATTGGCATCGCCACCGACGAGCTCCGTCGCGGTGAGCGCGCCGGCGCCACCTCCATCTGGCAACCCTGGAGCGAAAGCGAGCGAGAGGGCCTCAAGCGGGGGATCAATTACCTCTACGATCTCTTCCTTCACCAGGTGGCCACCACCCGACCATTGAGCACCGACGAGATCGACGAAGTCGCTCGCGGTCGCGTCTGGAGCGGTCAAGCCGCCCGCCAGGCCGACCTGGTCGATCACGAGGGCAGTCTCATCGACGCCCTGCGACGGGCCGAAGAGGTCGGCGGGCTCCAGCCCGGGGAGGCAAAATACGTCGATCGCACGGGCCGCGGCGGCTCCCTTCAGAGTGTCCCCGCCGCCTCGCTCCTCGGCCGGGCCGCCGATCGCGCCGGCCTCTTCGACCGTTCACCCTCCATGCCAGGCGGCCAATGGGTCGCCGGCCTGCGTCAGGTGGAAGCCGAACTCCTCTGGCCCTTTTACTTCAACGCCGACGAACCCCTATTCATCCCCGCATTCCCCATCGATATCGACTAATGTCCCTGCCCCCTGGAGATCACCGACGTGCTAAACCTCGCCACCGACACCCGAGACGACTGGTTTGACACCATTCAACCGCGCCTCGACCTCGTTCTTATCGACCATGCTCACCTGGAGAAACGGGCCGCCTCCACGGCCCTGAGCATGATCTTCCACTACACGGGTCGTCCCGCCATGGCGCGCGCCCTCGCCGAAGTGGTCCAGGAAGAGATGGACCATTTCGCCCGCATGCTCGACATCCTCGAGGAACGCGATATTGAGCTAAAAAAGCTCAAACCGGCCCCCTATGCCTCCCACCTTGTCGACGCCATCCGGGGCAACGAGCCCCAGCGCCTCCTCGATAAATTGCTGGTCGCCGCCCTCATTGAAGCCCGAAGCTGCGAGCGCTTTTCCATCCTTAAAGATCGCGTTCAAGACGACCCCGAACTCGCCGCCTTTTATGAGGAGCTCTTTCGCACGGAAGCCGACCATCACACCCTGTATACGGGCCTGGCTCGCCAATTCTTTCCTCACGACGAGGTCAAGGCACGTCTCCAAGAACTCGCAGAACTAGAAGTGGAAGCCCTCAAGGCCGGGAAGGGGCAAATCCGCCTCCACTCCTATTGAGTCATCGCCTCTAGCGGGGAGCGAAGTCCCATATAAAAAGCCCGACGCCACTTCATGGCGTCGGGCTTTTTTCGATCGCACGCTCCATTCAGTTGGACTCGCGTGCATCCTCCACGTTATTCATCGCCGCTTCGAAGTCGTATTCCTCGCCATCTCGAAAGACCATCGCGATCTGGGACTTAAATACCGTATAGGAGTGATCGAGATAGGATGACTCGATTTCAAAGAACGGCGGTCGGTCATTATCGATGGTGATCTCACCGGTGAGCACATGACCATTTTCCAGCACGATCTGGTCTAGTTTCTCCAGCCCATCCGGTTGGTCGCCTCGCTTCCACTCCACGGACTCCACCTCGTCGGTGGGGACGGTGCGCACTTCGCCGAAGCGCTCCACCGTGTAGAAGACGGGGTTGATGGCACGGATGGTGCCTTCGATGGTATCTCCATCGGCCGTTTCGATGGTGTCAGCCGGAGGGGGTTCACAGGTGGGGCACACCTGAGTGACGTCGCTCCAGGCTTCAAAGCTAAAATCTTGCGCCATCGCCGTGGTGGCCACACACGTCATAAGGCCACTTACCATGGCGAACCACATCGTTTTTCGAAGGCTTCCCATCATCCTCATCTCCATCTGCGCGGGAGGAAGTCGTTTAAATCCACTTCCATATACCTAACACCGGCGCCGCGCAGACGCAAGATTGGAGGCCTACTCGATGGTCAGGTCACCACCGCTTCCACTCTTGCCGGACTCCGACTCTTTCCACTCCAATTCAAACTCAATGCTCAACTCGCGATTGGAGCCGCGCCCCTCGCGCTCGGCCTCCACCTCGAACTCCAGATACTCCGGTGGGTTCAGCGATACCGATTGGTCTCCGGCCTTCAGCGTGATCTCGCCGCCGGCCTCTAACGAGTCAGCCACGGCCCGCAAATACTCGGCGATCGCTTTTCGGCTCTGCTTGCTCTCGTTTTTAAATAGTGTCTTCTCTGGCATCTTCGCCTCCTTAGAAAAAATCCATGCGTTCGAACCCGCACCTCCAAGCTTTGCACCAGTCAAAGCCGGTCAAGGGGTCACGCTCCGGTTTTTACCGTGGCCCTCAGCCCACCCAGGCGGCTCACTTCCACTCCGTCGCCTCGCTATGACTGCTGGCGGTCTGAATCATCGCCTCCAGTCGTTCCAACCCTTGCTCTAATTCCTGGGCCTCCGGGCCAAAGCTAAAGCGCACATATTCGCTAAATCGGCTGTATTTGACGGCTCGCCGGCGTCCCGGATTGACGTCGAAGAATTCGCCGGGCACGCAGATCACTTTCTCGTTGAGCGCCGCCTTGAAGAAGTCCATACCATCTCGAAGGGGCTCTGGAAGCCCCGATAGATTGCCCCAGATATAAAAGGTTCCCTGTGGCTCGAAATCGATGGTGATGCCCATCTGGCGTAGGCGCTCCATCATCATATCGCGCTTGCTGGCAAATCGTGCCTGAATGGCGCCGATCTCGGCGTTGGTCACGTCGTCCTCCAGAAGGGGCAACGCCGCCCGCTGAAGTGGGCAACTGGCGCCACCATCGAGGAAACTGCCGGCGCTGGCCAATCGATCGATGACGTCCGTCGGCCCCAGCGTCCAGGAGATGCGCCATCCCGGATAGCGCCAGCACTTGGTCAAACCATTGACCACAACCACTGGATCGCTGTTCACATCTTCCACGAACCGAGCCGCCGTCGTCGCCAATTTGCCCTCTTCCCACACATAATGACTGTAGAACTCATCGAAGAGCATCGCGCAGTCCAGACGACGCGCCCGATCGAGCCATTGATCCAGCTCCGAACCACCGACGACCTTCCCGGTGGGGTTGCAGGGATTGGACAATAAAATCGCCGACAACCCTCGCCCTTTTATCTCTGCTTCCAATTCGGGGGCGGTAAACGAATAGTGCCGCGCAGGGTCCAATAAAATGGGAATGGGGTTGAAGAGCCGAAATAGATCGAGGAGTTCCTCATAGGCCGTATAGTCGGGCAAAAAATGCCCCAGATTGATCCGTCCCAGCGCAGCAGCAAGTCGGGAGAGGCCGATTCGCCCGCCGCCGCTGATGGCGACATTCTCGGCGCTATATTGCGTGGGCATCCCCCTGCGGTAGCGGCGATTATAGTGATCGGCGACGGCCTCACGCAGTTCCCACAGGCCCGTCACCGGCGCGTATTCATGATCCGCGAAATTGATCTCCACCGTCTCCACCCGAGGCGGCGCATCGGCGATATGGCCCGTCTCCGGCTGCCCCTGACCAAGATTGGTCCAGCCATCGGCTCCTCGACCATAGCCGTGGCGCTGGGCCTCACTCATCACGTAAATCACACCCGTCTTGGGCACATGCCGAAAGGTATTATTTCCAACCTCCGGCGTCATCGATGACTTTTCCATGCCTCTACTCCCTTCAAAACCGTTGCGCTCCGGCCTCTAGCCCAAGCATCCTCACCATACTCCGCCCCCCGCTAACGGAAAAGTTCGCAATGGGGTCTCCAGAGATATCGTTGCCCTTGTTGCCTCACTGCTCAAATGCCGTGGTGAGCGTCACCTCCAAAGGGTCGCCGATGTCTCGACGCATCTATCGCTGCACCGAAAACAACCCAACCGCAGTACTAGGGCGGTCACTCCGCCCCCCC
>CAZMJS010000129.1:147-7088 GCA_964566695.1 uncultured Bradymonadales bacterium | reverse complement strand
GCTTCTTCCGCTTCCGAAGCTTCTTCGGCTTCTTCCGTCTCTTCCTCCGAAGCTTCCACCTCTTCCTCAGACTCTTCGGCCTCTTCTTCGGCTTCTTCCGCTTCCGAAGCTTCTTCGGCCTCCGCGGCCGCCTCTTCCTCCGCCTTCTTGGCGATCTCCTCGGCCCGCTTTCGCGCCTTGGCCTCCGCCTCCTTACGAGCCTTTTCTTTGAGCTTCGGCAGCAACTCCTCGGCCTCTTTGAACGGAATGCCCCGCTCCAGCGCCAACTTCGCCACCTCGATCTGGCCCTCCAGCATCGAGATGCGCTCCCGCGCGGCGTCCAACTGGCGCTGCGTCACCTTATAGGCCTTGTCATTATTATCGGCCCGCCGCCGCTGCTTGTCGGCCCGCCGACCGGCCTTCTTGAGCTTCTTCTCCAACTGCTCGACCTGCCGACGGTGCTTCTTATCCGTCTCGTCCTTGGCCTTCCGAAGCTTGGCCTTCGCCCGCTCCAACTCCCCTCGGAGCCGCTCCAGCTCGTCGCTATCGACCTCCACCTCGGCGCCCTCCTCGGCGGCTTCTTCCTTCTCCTTCTCCTTCTCCTTCTCCTTCTCCTTCTCCTTCTCCGGCTCCGGCTCGGGCTCCGGCTCCGGCGCCTTCTCCTCGGCGGGCTCCGACGTCATCTCCTCTTTGATATTGGCCAACTTCGTCTTCAGACGAGCGATCTCCTCACGAGACTCGATGAGGCTGCTCTGCCCACCGCCGGACGAGGCCTTCTCCTGCGCCTTCTCCAGCGCCTCATCCTTCTCCTTGAGCTCTTGTTGCAGCTCATAGACCTCGCTCTTGAGCTCCTTCATGGAGCTCTTGATCTCGTCGCGGCTCTCCTTGAGCTCCTCATACTCATCGCGGCTCGGCCGATCGTCTTCCCCCTCCAGGTTTCGCTCCTTGGCCTTCTTCTCCAGCGCCTCCCGGCGCTGCTCCAACTTTTTATTGCCCTTTTCATAGAGCTGTTTCGTCGACCGCCCCTGCCAGATGAAAAACGCACCCACGATCGCCAGAATAATGCCGCCCAGTAGAGCCAGAGTTTCCATGGTCTTTAAACCTTTTATGCCGTCGCCCGTCGACGCGACGATATCAGTCGGTGGGATCGGTCTCTCCGCGCGCCTACACACCATCTCGACGACAGATGCTCTGCGTCGCGCGCGGCCGACCTAAAAAAAGAACACGCCAAATGCTTCATGACACATCGCCGGGACATCGGCACCTCCACAGCCTTCGAGGCGCCGCAAATTCCCAGAATGGTCGCGGTGTTACCACCACCCCTTAAGCAGCGTCAAGGATTCGCGCTCCCGCCCCGATATCTCGCGCCCATTCCACCAACCACTCCACCTGATCGGCGAGCTCCAAAAACCGCACCTGACTCACCGTCGTCACCCGCGGCCACCACACATAAATGCGCCCCCCCTTGATCACCACCTCAAAATAGCCCTGCCCCTCGGCGCGCCCCCACAGCGCCGCCGCCCGACTGATGGCCTCGATCATCGCATCGCCCATCAACCCCCGGGCTGCCGCCACATCATTGGTCCACACCTCACAGCGATCGTCGAACTCCACGTGCGGAAGCCGAAGGGGCCGCATGGGCTCCGACGCCCGCTCCGCCACCCAGGGCACCACCGCCAGCACCCCGGCCGCCCGCACCTCCAACGCCTCGCCTCCCAGGGTCTCCACCTCCCGCCACTCCTCCGCCCCCGGCCGTGGCGTGATCGCCACCACCACGTCCTCCCAGCCCTCCCCCTCGCTCAGCCTCCCCTCCATGACCCACCCGTGGATCTGATGGCAGCTCTTCTCCTTTCGCTGCCCCTCGTCGACGCGCACCCGCATCGTCGCCTCCACCTCCGCCAGGCGCTTCTCCTCGCCGCCCCCACCTACGCGAAACCCCTGCCGACTCACAAAGCGATCCACCGGCCACTGACACAGCGCCTCCTTGACCTCCTCTTGCCACCGCCGCCGCCCCTCCAGCTCGCCCACCGGCCCATGGATATGCTCCAGAAGCGGCGCCAAGACCTCCTGCGATAGCTCCCGATCCTTTCCCCGAACCACCCACCCATAAAATAGGAGTTGGGACACCACCGCCGCCCCCACGACCACCCCGATGGCCACCGCCCAGTCCACCCACCCCATGGGCCCCTGAACCCGCGCCATATACCACATCAACCCCAGTAGCGCCGCCGTCGTCACCCCCGCCGCCCCGACCATCACCTTCTTTCGCGCCCGCCGATGAGAGGCGTCCAACCCCTCCAACGCCGGCCTCAGCGTCTCGTTGATATAGCCCTTGATATCTCGCGGCAATAGATCCGTCATCCCTGGCTCCTCCGGGTCACCCAGCACTCACGCCCCGCATACCATCCAGCCCCCCAACCATCGAACCCCACACCGCGCATACTCCCCGAACACCCCGATCACCCAACCGCCGCGCCAGATCTGCTCCCCCCGTGGGGGAGCTGGCGAGCCCCGCGAGCCTGTGGGGGCTTCGGATTATCTCCGTGGGTCGCTGTGTCGAACCACCTCCGAGGGTCGCCCCATGGCCGACCATCATCGCTGGCCCGAAGCCCTCTTGCCATCGCCCATCCCGCGCCTACCTTCTCTACTCTGCCACCAGCCCAATGCCCGAGACAGGGGGATGTCGATGGATGATCAATGGACGCTGACCTATCGCGGTCTCAACGCCGACAAGGAAGGCCTGCGCGAGGCCATCTGCACCCTTGGGAACGGGGTCTTCGCCACCCGCGGGGCCTTCGAGGAGGCCACCAAGGACGCCATTCACTACCCCGGCAATTACGTCGCCGGCGGCTATAACGAGCGTGTCAGCGAGATCGCCGGCCGTCAGGTGGCCAACGAGGACCTGGTCAACTTCCCCAACTGGCTGTGGCTTCGCGGCCGCATCGACGGCGGTCCCTGGATGCAGCTGTGGGAGATGGAGGTGCTGGATTACGTGCAACACCTCCACCTCAAGGAGGGCTACCTGGAGCGTCGATGGGTGGCCCGCGACGACGAGGGGCGGACCACGGCGGTGACCAGCCGCCGCCTGGTCCATATGCAGCACCACCATCTGGCGGCCCTGCAGTGGAAGATCAGCGCCCACAACTGGTCGGGGACGCTTGAGATCGAGAGCGGCCTCGACGCCTCGGTGATCAACGACAACGTCAAGCGCTACCGCCAACTGGAGTCCAAGCATCTGGACCTCGTCGATCGGGGCCCCGTGGCGCCAGAGGGCATCTTTTTGAAGGTGCGCACCAACCGCTCGGGCATCGAGCTCGCCCAGGCGGCACGCACCCGCATCATCGACGCCTCGGCCGACGAACTGGCCCTCCGCCACCGCCACCTCCAACCCGGTGACGAGCAGATCGCCGAGCGCTTTCGGCTCCAGATGCGCCCCGGCCGCACCGTGACCCTGGACAAGGTGGTCGCCCAATATAGCTCTCGCGATCGCGGCATCGGCGAGTGCGCCAAGGCCGCTCGCCGGGCCATCCATGACGTCCCTGGCTTCGACGCCCTGCTGCGATCGCAGCGCCAGTGCTGGAAGCATCTATGGCACCACAGCGACATCACCCTGACCCTCAACGACGACCTCCTGGAGGACGAGGAGTATCACGACCAGCTCATCTTGCGCCTCCACATCTTCCACCTCCTGCAGAGCGCCTCTCAAAACACCACGGGGCGCGACGTGGGCATCCCTGCTCGCGGCCTCCACGGCGAGGCCTATCGGGGCCACATCTTCTGGGACGAGCTCTTCATCCTTCCCTTCTATATCCTGCGCTTTCCCACCATCGCCCGCTCCACCATCCTCTACCGCTACCGCCGCCTGGACGCCGCCCGAAAGCGGGCCCACCAGATGGGCCTCAAGGGCGCCATCTTTCCCTGGCAGAGCGGCAGCGACGGTTACGAGACCACTCAGACGCTGCACCTCAATCCCATGTCCGGCCGCTGGGATCCCGACCACTCCCATCGCCAGCGCCACATCAACAGCGCCGTGGCCTATAATATCTGGACCTATTACCTGGCCACCCGGGATCGCTCCTTTATCGAGGAGTACGGCGCCGAGATCCTCCTGGAGATCGCCCGCTTCTGGGCCCACCTGGCGACCTACGATCCAGACGACGATCGCTACGATATCCATGGCGTCATGGGCCCCGACGAATACCACGAAAAATACCCCCACGCCGACGCCGGAGGGCTCTCCAACAACGTCTACACCAACGTCACCGCCGCCTGGTCCATCCACATCGCGTTGCACGCCTTGCGCCGCGTCATCTCTGACGACGCACGCCAGCGGCTGCTGGACATCCTGGCCATCGATGAGCCGGAGCTTCGCCTGATGGACCACGTCTCGCGGCGGCTTCGCATCGCCTTTCACGACGGCGTCCTCAGCCAATTTGAGGGCTACGACCGGCTCCAGGAGTTGGACTGGGAGCACTATCGGAATCAATACGACAATATCGAGCGCCTGGACCGCATCCTCAAGGCCGAGGGCGATAGCCCGGACCGCTACCGAGTCTCCAAGCAGGCCGATCTGACGATGCTCCTCTACCTCTTTCGCATCCCCACCCTCCTGACGATCTTCGAGCGCCTTGATTACTCCATCGACAAGGAGGATCTCATCCGCAGCGTGGAGTATTATCGCACCCGCACCTCCCACGGCTCCACCTTGAGTCGCGTCGTCTTTACCACCGTGGTTCACTGCTACGATTGCGATCAGGGCTCGCGCCTCTTTCGGCGAGCCCTGGAGAGCGACCTCCACGACATCCAGGGCGGAACCACCCAGGAGGGGATCCACCTGGGCGCCATGGCCGGCACCCTGGACATCGTCAAGCGCTACTACGCAGGCCTCAGCCTCACCGCCGAGGGCCTTCGATTTACCCCCCATCTCCCCGAGCGCATCGACCATATCGCCTTCAAGATCCTCCACCATCACCGCTGGTTTGATATCGACGTCGATCACAACCAGCTTCGCGTGGCCGTCGATGACGCCACTGACGAGCCGGTCACCATCTACGTCGGCGACCAACCGCATGTCATTGAGCCAGGGCAAGCCATCGAGGTCCAGACGGACCACCCGCCGATCTTGGCCGACGCTCACCAGGAGTTGGATCCCCACGAGGAATTGGCGCCGCCGATACGCCTGGCCGACAACAAAAAAGAGGCGCCGCCCTGGCCTCCCGGCCAGACGCGGCGCCCCTAGGAGCCTGTTGCGTATAGCGGACCGAGTCCTCGCCGAGAAGATTTTGATGCCAGACTCGTTCGTATGACGACGTAATAGCAGCGCTATTCGGAGGAATACGAGCGATGTATGGCGTAAAATCGGCCGGCGAGACGATGCGGAGCTTATGTGCAACAGGCTCCTAGTCAGAGCATACGCCAATTATGTCGTGAGCGAACTCACCAGAAATTGACCAGCAGGTTCAGGCCCACCGTTTCCGTTCGACTGCTCTCCGGCTCATCGGCGAAGACGGAGTCGAATCGATAGGCCGAGTAGAGATAGCGAAGGCTGAGGGCCACCTCGTTACTCAGTTCCACATCCGCCCCCAAACCCAGGCGAATCGAGCCACCCATCATGGAATTAAAACTGCCCTCCGGGCTCAGAACATGGCCCCCGACCCCGCCCAGCGCGTAGGGCTGGATTGGGTATTCCGTGGGCTGCAGTCGCACGTCGAGGGTCGTATTGAAGAGCGACGCCGTGCGCTCACCGGCGGCCGTATTATCGAAGCTATAATAGGCTCCACCCAGGCCGAATTCCGCACTGACCCATTCGCTCTTGACCCCGGCGCCGAGGTTGATGTCGGCACCAGCACCGGTGTCATCGTCCAGTTGCATGGAGCCAGCGCCCAGACCCACCGTCCAATAGGTGGTCAAGTTGGATTCCCAGGTGCCCCCGCTTCGCTCTTCCTCCCGCTGATGGTGCGCTGAGGCGGACGCCGAGGCCGACGTGGTCGTTCGCCGCTGAGTTCCAGAGGTTCGCGACGAGCTGGTGGAGCTCCGACCGTGGTCTTCGTAATAATGCTCCTCATAATAATAGTCATCGTCGTAATACCCACGGCGGTCATCTCTGACACGTCGATCATCGCGATAGCGTCGGTCATCGCTTTGGCGGCGATCCTGGGTGCGGCGGTCGCGGGTTCGGCGGTCGTCGCGATAGCGTCGGTCATCGCGGGTTCGGCGATCATCTCGATAGCGTCGGTCGTCACGATAGCGCCGGTCGTCGGTTCGACGGCGATCATCGGTTCGACGACGCTCCGTGCGCCGCTCTGTGCGCCGCGTGGTGCCTCCAGAGCGACCTTCGTCGCGCCGACTCTCGTCTTCGTCGACCACCACCACGTCTTCCCGGCCGTCGTCTTCGTCGACCACCACCACGTCCTCTCGACCGTCGTCTTCGTCGACCACCACCACGTCGTCTCCACCGCGACGCCGTGGACGGTCATCGCCCGATCGGTCGTCCTCGTCGACCACCACCACATCGTCTCCGCTGCGCCGCGGTCGTCGCGGCGCTCGATCATCGCTCTGTCGATCGTCATCCACGATGATCACATCGTCCCCATCATCATCGCTCTCGCTGTCGCGGCTGCGTCGCTGACGATCCTGAATCGAATCCGCTCCTCGTCGCGGCACCTGCGCTCCCCGTCGGTCCTCGTCGGCATCTTCATCATCGCCGACCACGACGATATCGTCATCGTCTGAGGACTCCTCGTCGTCCTCGTCATCGCTGTCGCGGCTCCGACGCTGGCGATCCTCAATCGAATCCGCTCCTCGACGCGGCACCTGCGCGCCTCGTCGATCCTCGTCGCTCTCTTCCTCCGACTCCTCTCGATCCGCCGTCCGTCTCTGGCGATCCTCAATCGAATCGGCACCTCGTCGCGGCACCTGCGCGCCTCGTCGATCCTCGTCGCTCTCTTCCTCCGACTCCTCTC
>CAZMJS010000128.1:4035-7264 GCA_964566695.1 uncultured Bradymonadales bacterium | reverse complement strand
CCTCCGCCTTCCGACTTCTGTTCTCCTTGCCACTTCCACCACCATTGGTTAGTGTTCACTTACCTTGATGGTCCAATAATCACACACGGAGGCACCATGTCCGACAAAGTCGTTATTACCTGCGCCCTCAATGGCGTCCTCACCGACCCCAACCGCCACCCCGTGCCCTACACCCCGGAGGAGATGGCCCAGTCCACCAAGGACGCCTACGACGCCGGTGCCTCCGTGGTACATATGCACCTTCGCGACCAGCAGATGGGCCGCATGCCCGTCTGGGATCCCGAGTTGGGCCAGGAGGCCGTCGCCCGCATCAAGGATCTATGCCCGGACATCATCATCAACTTCACCACCGGCATCATCGGCGACGATATCAGCGGCCCCACGGGGCTTTTGGAGGCTGTCCAGCCCGATATGGCGGCCATGAATTCCGGTTCCCTGAACTACCTCAAGGTCCGCAGCAACGGCGACTGGGCCTGGCCGCCGCTGCTCTTTGACAACCCCGTCGACAAGATCGAGAAATACCTGGCCGTCATGAAGGAACACGGCATCCACCCCGAATGCGAGTGCTTCGACACCGGCATCGTGCGCTCTCTTTCCCTCTTTAAGAAAAACGGCCTCCTCGACGGCCCCTTTACGGCCTCCCTGGTCCAGGGCGTGGAGAGTGGCATGCCTGCCCGCACGGATCTATTGCCCATTTTGGTCGACGAACTCCCCGACGACACCACCTGGCAATCCATCGTCATCGGCCGCCGGGAAGTGTGGGACGTCCATCGCAAAACCGCCGAGATGGGCGGCAACCTGCGCGTCGGCGTGGAGGATACGTTTTATCTGCCCAACGGCGACAAGGTCGACGGCAACGGCCCCCTCATCGAACAGATGGCCACCCTTGCCCGCGAGGTCGGTCGTGAGCCCGCCACCCCCGACGAGGCCCGCCAGATCCTCTTCGACGAGTGACCCATCACCCCTCAAAAACCCCACCGTTGCACCTAAAAAGCCCCGGTCTCCCGGGGCTTTTGGTGCGATAGCCCCACTCATTTAATCACTGGACCACTCCCTGCGATCGACCATTAGACCCGCCCCATGAGCCACCAGGGCCAGGACCACCATCGCCAGGCCGACCCACCACGCCGCGTCGGCGCCGGTGATAAATAGCTCCTCCATACCATAGAGCCCCAGGGCCTGCTGCTCCTGGGACTGCCAGAATTGGCGGCTCAGGGGCGACATCAACAATAGGCCGATGACAAACCCGGCGAAAACGGGCACCCGCACCCACCGAAGCGCGTTGGGCGCTCCCACGACCACATGGATCACTGCTCGCCGAAGCCCCTCCAGCCGTCGGGTGGCCGCCTGCAGCAAGCCCCCGAAGACCACGATATTGAGCACCAACACCATAAATAGCAGCAGTGACTGCGTGCCCTCGAACTCCAGCTCGATAAGCGGCGTGAGCCACTCAAACTCCTGGAGGGTCTGTTCCTGGGGTTCCAACTGGGCCATGGAGCGCACCTCATGGGCCTGGGTGTCGGCCTCAATGGCCCGCATCAGTTGCTCGTCGATGGCCGCCTCCCCGGGGCCCATCGCACCCTGGCTGGCCGCCTCTGCCTCCGTCTGCGCTTCGGCCACCAAAGACGCCCTTCCCGGCGACTCCTCCAGTCCCTCCAGCCAGGTCAGGGCTGTGGGGCTCGCCAGGGCGTCTCCCATCACCGCCGGCGGGGCCTCCGCCTGGGTGATCAGCGATTGGACCGCCGGGGCGAAGGCCATCGGAAGGGCCCACAATACGGCCAGTAGTACGCCCACCCACAATAGATCGGCGCCTTGAAAACGCGGCACATAGGCCTTCCACCCCTCTTCGTCCTCTTCGTCTTCCCGCCGCCACAGCCCGATGACGGCCCCCGCCAGAAATAGCACCAGCACCAGTCCCACCTGCAGCGTGAGATAGCGATCCGTGGCCCGCGCCCCCTCGACGATGATATCCTCCAATCGCCTCTCCTCACCGACCTCTTGATACCTCTCCTGCCATACCTCGGCGCGATGGCCCTCGCCCCGCCGATCAAAATAGGCCTCCAGCGACCGCGCCATGGGCGCCCATCCCTCGACGGCCGGATATAGTCGCCACAACACCTCCGCGAGGCCGTGCAACCCATCGCCATCGTCCCACTCCACGGCCTGGCCCATCAGATCCTGAAACCACACCAGGCCGTAGGTGGCATGGAGCGATAGGTGCAGATAATCGGGCCGAACGCCGGCCTCGCGGGCTGCCTCGACGGCCCGTTCCACGGCTTCGTCCATCAACTCCGGCTGCTCATTGGCCTTCAGACGAAGGACCATGCGACCGAGATCCATCCACTGGGCGTGCTCGTGATCCAGCGCCCGTTCAAAGGCCCGCGTCGCCCCCTCGGCATCGCCCGTCCGCTGCTTCGCCTCCCCCAGGTAGAGGGGCACAAAGGGGTTGGTCCGATGAACCTCTTCCATCTGCTCCAGGGCCTCGATGGCCCGTTCGTCATCGGCCATCGCCCACTCATCGAGCTCCGCCTCATGGGCCCCCGGCTCGGCGCCCATCGGCGTCTCGCCAAGCCACATCACGTCGTGCATCGGCGACATGGTGGCCGACCAATCCCAGGGCCCCCGCCCCGGAAGGCTCAGCCCCTCCTCGTCGATGGCGATCGACACCTCCCGACTCTCCATATCGGCCAGGTTTCCAGACGCCGGCATCGACACCACCTCCACCGTGACCGCCAGGCCCGACTCGCCGGCCTCTAGCTCCAAGATGGGCGCCGGCATCGTCGCGCGCCACGAAATCGCCCGCTCATCGACATCGAACCCGTATAACTCGGCCTGCACGCCGTAGTAGAAAAGCCCCTCGTGGCTCACCCCGCCCACCGGCGCCTGCCCGCCCTGACTCTCCTCAAACTCCGACGGCCCCGGATAGAGCGAGGCGTGACGCAGGTCCACCGCCACCTCGCCGTCCACCGCGCAGTCGATGCCCCCGGGCACAACCTCCGCGGTGCACCGCTCGTCCAGCTCTTCTGCCTCCTCCGCCGATTCCGCCGCAGCGGCCGCCGGCACGGCCATCCCCCACAGCACGACCATCGCCACCCACCACCGACTCACTTTCTTCTTCCACGTTCCACGCATCGCTCATCCTCACGGAGATCTCCATTATCACCATCCCCCCTATCATAACTCCCCCCGCTCACCCCATCATCACTCCCCCCGCCCACCCCACAGCCCC
>CAZMJS010000128.1:0-3935 GCA_964566695.1 uncultured Bradymonadales bacterium | reverse complement strand
ACTGGACCACGGGTGCTCATTCATCATGCCATCCCACCATGCTCAAACCTCAGAATGATTTGGATCCCCGTCCGCCTTCTGTCTTCCGCCTTCTGCCTTCCGTGCTCTGTCCCCTTGACCGCATCCCTGCCTTATTGAACATTAAGGCTCCCACAATTTCGGTCCCTCGATTCCCCCACGCCTCACTGGAGGCTCTATGTTCAAGCAGAAGTTGACCAGCGTGGTCAACAACGTCGACGGCTCCATCGGTTGCCTCCTTATCGGCTTTGACGGCATCCCCATCGACACCGTCTACCGCGATGAAGAATTGCCCCAGATGAGCGCCATCGCCGTGGAGTTGAGCAATCTCCTCGACAAATTCCGGCGCCTCGAGGTCTACGAGGTCGGTGAGGTCAACGAGCTGAGCATTACCGCCGGCTCCATCACCGCCCTGGCAAAGGTCGTCGCCGAGGAATATCTGCTTATCTTAGCGATGTCGGAAGACGCCGACGTCAATCGCGGTCAGACCATGCTTCGCCTCATCTCGCCCTTCGTCGAAGAATTCATGCAATAAGCCCTTTTTCATCACCACCGCACCGGAGCTTACCATGCTCAGCACCAAGGACTTTCGCCGCAACCTCAAGATCGAGATCGACGGCGAGCCCTACGTCGTCGTCAAATGCCAACACGTCAAACCCGGCAAAGGCGTCGCCTTCGTCAAGACCCGCATCAAGAGCCTCATCGACGGGAAGGTCCTCGACGAGAACTTCCGATCGGGCGACAAGGTCGACGCCCCCAATCTGGAAACCCGCAAGATGCAGTTCCTCTATGAAGAGGATCCGCACTTCATCTTCATGGACAACGACACCTATGAACAGGTGCGCCTGAGCAAAAACGCCGTCCAGGATGCCAAGCCCTACCTCAAGGACAACCTGGAGTTGGAGATCCTCTTTCACGACGGCAAACCGATCAACGTGGAGCTTCCGACCTTCGTCGTCTTGGAGGTCACCCAGACCGAGCCCGGCTTTGCCGGCGACACCTCACAGGGAGCCACCAAGCCGGCCACCCTGGAGACGGGCCATGAAGTGGAAGTGCCCCTCTATATGGAGATCGGCGAGCGGGTCAAAGTGGATACTCGAAACGGCGAATACGTCGAGCGGGTCAACGACTGAGTCGCCGGGGGCCCCTCAGCGCCCAAACTTGACGCCTCCAGGGCCCCCACCATATCTTTATCCCAGCCCCTCTTCTTAGCGCTTTCACCCCTCGCGTCCCTCAGGTGCTTTCGTGGCCATCAATCGCAATAAAGTCCTGGCAAAGGCTCAAAAGCAGCTCCGCAAGCGCAATTGGTCCAAGGCGCTTCGCGAGTACCGCAAGCTCGTCGACGACGATCCCCAGGACATGCGCAGCCGCCTCAAATGCGCCGACCTGTACAATAAGCTCGATCGCGACGACGACGCCCTCCAGGCCTATAAATCGGTCGCCGACAACTACGCCCAGCAGGAGATGTACGAAAAGGCCATCGCCGTCTACAAGCAGGCCAAGCGCCTGGATCCGAACGACGTGGCCCTGAGGCACGCCATCGGCGAGTGCTACTATCGCCTGGGCCGCCTCAAAGACGCCATCCGAACCTTCCACCAGGTCCAGCAGGACTATGGCGAGCAGGGCCTCCACGACCGCCAGCGCCAGGTCCTGGAGCATATGGTGCGCATCGACCCCGACGACGTCGGCCTTCGCATCCAGCTCGCCGAGCGCTACACCAAAGACGAGATGCGGGACCACGCCCTGCAATCCTTTCACTATTGCGCTGAAATTCTGGAGGATGAGGGCCGTCTCGACGAGCTGGTTCAGGTGCTGGAACGCATCATCTTTCTCAGCCCCGAGCGCCACGATCTTCGCAAACAGGTCGTGCGCACCTACCTCGATCGCCAGAACAACGAGCAGGCCCTCAAGCACCTCCAGATCTGCTTTCGCGACATGCCCAAGGATCTGGAAACCCTGGAGCTCTTGGCCCAGACCTTCGAGCGCCTCGATCGCGACGAAAAAGCGATCATGGTGCTCGAGGAACTGGCCCCCCTCTACGAAGAACTGGGTCGCGACGCCGACCTCCAAAACCTCTATCGCCGCCTGCTGCGTCTGGACCCGGAGCACCAGGCCGCTCAACAAGCCCTCGGCCAGGCGCCCTCCTCCGGCCCTGACTCCAGCGTCCTCTCCCGCTCGCGCACCAACACCGGATCCCTGGAGCAACGCCAGCACACCCCGGCCGACGGCGTCGAAGCCCTGGACGGCGTTGAGTTTCTGGACGACGACATCGAATTTCTGGACGATGACCTGGGCGGAGAATTGGTCCCCGAACACGAACCTGCCGCCCAGTCGCCGGCCGCTTCACCGCCTCCGTCGGCCCCTCCGCCGCCATCGGAGGACGACGAACCCATCGACATGACCGAAGAGCTGGAGTTCATCGACCACGATGACTCCCCGGAGCTTCTGGATCTGGACGACGACCTCGACGAGTTGGATGACCTCGACGATATCGAGGCCATTGAGCCCATTGAGGCCATCGAGCCCATCGAGGAGGTCGACGACGACGCCGACCCCATCCGCGATCTCCTCAGCGAATGCGACGTCTTTATCCGCTACGGCCTCTACGACAAGGCCGCCAACCTCATCGACGAAGCCCTCCAGCTCGATCCCACCAGCCTCTACGCCCAGGACAAGCGCCTGGCCCTCCACGAGGCCACGGGCAATATCGATCAGCAAATCCAAACCCTCTTTGATCTCGCCGAGCTGGAGGCCGACTCCCCGTCCATCGCCTACGACTACCTGCAGAAGGCTCGGGAGTTGGTGGCCGACCCGCTGGTGGTTCAGATCAAGGCCAAGGCCCTGGGCATCGACCTCGACGCTCCCCCCCCCGGGGCCGACGTCGCCCCCATCGACACCTCCCAGATCGAAGTCGTCGACGACGACCCGGGCCCCCCGGAGACCCTCCACATCGACGTCGAGGACGTGGAAGACGAAGATGCGCCCGCCGACCCGCCGTCGGAGGAGTTCGATCTCGTCGGCGACGCCCTCGACGGACTGGGCGAAGCCATCGACAGTTTTGGCAGCACTTCCTCTGACGACGCTCCCGCCAGCCAGACTCCACCGCCTCCGAGCCTGGATACGGATCCCGACATCGAAGTCCCCGACGACCTCGCCGATGTCGATCTCGATGACGATCTTTTTCTGGACACCGACCCCGAGCTCACCACCCTCGACGAGGGCGACTCCGAGATCGTCGACGACGACGAATTGGCCTTCGGAGACGCCGACGACATCGTCGACATGGATCTGGACGACGGGGCCGACTTTGACGACGCCGACCTCCACGCCTTGGACGACGACAGCGGCCCCGACCACCAGGACGGCCAGGGCCCCAGCGTCAACAGCCTCTTTGATGACGTGGAGACCGACGACCTCTTCAACGACCTCTTCGGCGGACCAGAAGACGCCTCATCCAACCCCTTTGGCACCGACGAGCACAGCCAGGGCGCCGTCAACCTCGGCGCCGACGACATCGACGGCGAGATGGCCGAGATCGACTTTCTGATCCAGCAAGGCCTCGCCGAAGAGGCCGCCGAGGCCCTTCAGCTCTTCCAGGAGGAGCACCCCAATCACCCGGGCATCGACAAACGCCAGAACCAGATTCAGCAGATCCGCTCCGGCCTGCCCGCCGAGGAAAACCCCTTTGGCGCCCAGAGCCTCTCCCAGAAATTCAACCCTCAGGCCGTCGAGGACCCCACCGCCGAGAGTGCCGCCGTCGATCTGGAGTCCATCGCCAACTCCAACCTCGAACTGGGCATGGCCTACCGCGATATGGGGCTCCTCGAGGAGGCCATCGACGAATTTCAGCAGGCCACCGACGACCCCCAGGCGGCCCTCATGGCCTCCTTCCATATCGGCCTCTGCCAGCTCGATCT
>CAZMJS010000127.1:0-7271 GCA_964566695.1 uncultured Bradymonadales bacterium | reverse complement strand
CAGATCTCGATGACATCCTCTGGGGTCACAAAGGACATCTCCATATCGATCTGGGTGAATTCCGGTTGACGGTCGGCGCGCAGGTCTTCGTCTCGAAAGCATTTGACGATCTGGAAGTAGCGATCGAACCCAGAGACCATCAGCAGTTGCTTGAAGAGCTGCGGCGATTGAGGCAGGGCGTAGAACTTCCCGGGGTGGATGCGACTGGGAACCAGGTAGTCGCGAGCTCCCTCGGGGGTGGAGCGGTTGAGGACGGGAGTCTCAAATTCGGCAAAGCCCTGATCGCTTAGATAGTTTCGGGTCAAGGCGTTGACTTTGCTGCGCATCAGCAGGGCTTTTTGGAGAGGCGCTCGCCGAAGGTCTAGGTAGCGATGTTTGAGTCGAAGCTCTTCGCTGGCATCGATGTCATCGCGGATGACAAAGGGCGGGGTCTCGGCCTCGGAGAAGACCTCCAGCGCCTCGGGGATGACCTCGATGGCTCCGGTGGGCATATCGGGGTTTTTGTTGGCCCCACGGCTCACGACTTCGCCGGTGATAGCGATGCACCACTCCGGGCGAAGTTCGTCGGCCTGGTCCTCAAGATGGGCCGAGGCGCCCTCCGACTGCTCATCCTTTCCATAGGGGTCGAAGCGAAGTTGAGTGATCCCCGTGCGGTCGCGGAGGTCGACGAAGACCATGCGTCCGAGATCGCGGCGCTTGCTAACCCAACCCATGAGGGTCACGGTCTGGCCGATGTGGGATTCATTGAGCTCGCCGCACATGTGGGTACGAGGGTTTTCCTGAAGAAAGCTACTCACCATCAACTCCTGATAGGGATTCTATTTGTGATCGCGAACCCCCTCGGCGGGTCATGGTATGCCGCCCAGATGGGTTCAGAAGGGGCCGTCGAGGGGAATACACCACGGGGGTGATATTGTGTCAACGCCGTCGGTTGTAAGTCATCGGGGCCCTTGCGGTCAGTGGCTCAGTTGATGAGGATGCAGCGGCGAGACCCGGCATGAAACAGTGGCAGGACATATGAGCGACCAAAATTCACAGCGATGCGCCACTTCCGTAGGGTTGGAGGCGTGGGATCAGGAGGAGGAATGGGTGCCGGTGTACGAGCCGGTGCTGGAGCAACCGGCGTCGACGCGGTTGGAGGTATGGGCCCAGCGGGAACAGCCCGGTGTCATCGCCTGGGGGTTTTGGGGCGGCGTGGTGTCCGTGGTGGTCGCTGCCTATATCGTATGGGAGGCGTCGACCGCGCTGTTGTCACTGGGCGATGTATTGGTCATCTCGGCGGTATTGTTGACGGGGTTGGTGGTGTTTCGATTGGGGCGGCGATCAAACCTCGAGAAGGAGCGTCTATTCGAAGTGGACGGGCGTTACCAGACGTTGAGCTGGCCGAGCGAGGGCGGGGCGGCGCCCAAGGCACTGGCCTTTGATGATGTGGAGGCGGTGGTGTTTTCCATCGTGGATGTGCCGGTGCCCGGATCCCGTGCAGGAACCAAGTTGTCGGCGGCTCAGGTCAGTGTGCGAACGACCTCTGGCGAGGCCCATCCCGTGGTGGCAGCATCGCCGTCGAAGGGCGAGGCCCATCGGGTCGCTCGTGGTCTAGGCCGTGTGCTGAGCGTAGAGGTGGATTATGAGGGGGCCGGCGTTGGAGAGTGGGCCTGAGGGCCCGGGGGGTTGGATGCGGTCATCGACGGGGTTGACGTGTCTCGAAAGGGCGCGGTATGGAAGCCGGCGAAGACGGTCAATTGTGCCACCGGCGTGGAGGACAAGATTCGTCGGTGGTCATCGCAAGCCCTGCCACCCCGAGGCCCGTCCCACGGGGCGGCCATCGGAGCCCAGGTCCACTCATTTTTAGAGGTGTCTACGCATGAATATCCATGAGTTTCAAGCAAAGCAGATTTTCAAAGACTACGGCGTCACAGTTCCCCGTGGAAAGGATGTGGAGAGCGTCGATGAGGCCGTGGAGGCCGCGGAAGCCCTCGGCGGGTCGGTCTGGGTGGTCAAAGCTCAGATCCATGCCGGTGGACGAGGAAAGGCCGGGGGCGTCAAAGTTGCTCAATCCATCGATGAGGTTCGGGAATACGCCGACGAGATCCTGGGAAAAACACTGGTGACCCACCAGACCGGACCGGAGGGCCAAAAGGTACGGCGTCTTTATATTGAAGAGGGCGTGGACATCGCTCGCGAGCTATACCTCGGGCTGGTGGTTGACCGAGCCTCCAGTGGCATCGTCTTGATGGCGTCCACCGAAGGTGGCGTCGATATCGAGACCGTCGCCGAGGAAACGCCGGAGAAGATCCTTAAAGCCCACATCGACCCATTGACGGGATTGACCGATTTTCAGGGGCGCCAAATCGCCTTTGGCCTCGGTCTGGAAGGCAAGTCGGTCTTTAAGGCCGTGGCGTTTATGAAAGGACTCTACAAGGCATTCGTGGAGACCGATGCGTCAACCGCCGAGATCAACCCCCTGGTGGTGACCAGCAGCGGCGAGCTGATCGCTCTGGATGCCAAGATGAACTTCGATGACAATGCGTTGTATCGCCACGGTGATATTGAAGCGTTGCGCGACGAAGCCGAAGAGGATCCGGCGGAGTTGGAGGCCAAAGAGCACGGGCTGAGCTACGTTAACCTCGACGGCAATATCGGTTGCATGGTCAACGGTGCCGGATTGGCGATGGGGACGATGGATATTATCAAGCATTACGGTGGAGAGCCGGCTAATTTTTTGGACGTCGGCGGCGGCGCCGACGCCGATACGGTGGCAGAGGCCTTTAAGATCATCACCGCCGATGAGCGTGTGCAGGCGATCTTCATCAATATTTTTGGTGGGATCATGAAATGCGACGTCATCGCCAATGGTGTGATCGCAGCGGTCGACGAGGTGGGGCTTGAGGTGCCGCTGGTGGTTCGATTGGCGGGCACCAATGTGGATGCCGGCAAGGAAATCCTGGAAAACTCGTCCTTCGATATCATCAGCGCCGACTCCATGGCCGATGGTGCTCAGAAGGCCATCGCACAGCTCGAAGGTTGAGTCAGCGCAGTCCGAGGTCGACGAATCAATGAACCCCGGGCTCCCGCTCAGCTTAGCGGGCTCCCCGGAAGCAAGAGGAAGACGTTTATGAGTGTTTTGGTCAACGAATCGACGCGGCTAATCGTCCAGGGCATCACAGGCTCGACGGGAAGCTTTCACACCCAGCAAATGATCAATTATGGCACCAACATTGTAGGAGGTGTCACCCCGGGTAAGGCCGGCCAGGAAGTGGAAGGGGTGCCCGTCTTTAACACGGTGCAATCGGCCGTGGAGGAGACCGGTGCCAACGCCACCGTGATTTACGTGCCGCCTCCCTTTGCGGCCGACGCCATGATGGAGGCCGCCGAGGCCGGCATCGAGGTCATCGTCGCCATCACCGAGGGCGTGCCGGTCCAAGATATGATCGGGGTGGTTCGCTACCTGGAGGGCAGAGATGTGACCCTTATCGGTCCCAATTGCCCCGGGGTGATCACGCCGGGGGAGTGCAAGATCGGGATCATGCCGGGCCATATCCACAAGCCAGGACGCGTCGGCGTCGTCAGTCGGTCGGGAACGCTGACCTATGAGGCGGTGGACCAGTTGACTCGTCTTGGGATTGGGCAGAGCACCTGCATCGGTATCGGAGGCGATCCGATCAACGGCATGAATTTCATCGATTGCCTGGAGCTCTTTGAGGCCGACGAGGACACCGACGCCGTGGTCATGATCGGTGAGATCGGCGGAACGGCCGAAGAAGAGGCCGCTCAATGGGTCGCGGACCACATGACCAAGCCGGTGGCGGGATTCATCGCCGGCCAGACGGCCCCTCCCGGTAAGCGGATGGGCCACGCAGGAGCCATCATCAGCGGTGGCGAGGGCACGGCGGAAGCCAAAATTGCCGCCATGGAAGAAGCGGGGATTGCGGTGTCCAAAAGCCCGGCCAATATCGGCGAGACGTTGCAGTCACTCATCAGCTAATGACCCCCCAGTAACTCGATTGAATCGAATACCATACCCATAGGAGACTCCCATGGCAGTTGAACAAACCCTTAGCATCATCAAACCGGACGCCACCGAGCGCAACCTCATCGGAAAGATCATCGCTCGTTTCGAAGAAGAAGGCCTCAGCCCGGTGGCCCTTCGCATGGTTCACCTCTCGGAGAGCGAAGCCCAGGGGTTTTATGCGGTACACTCGGACAAGCCCTTTTTCGATGAGCTCGTGGAGTTCATGACGCGAAGCCCCGTGGTGGTGATGGCCCTGGAAGGCGAAGATGCCATCACGAAGAACCGCGAAATCATGGGTGCCACCAACCCGGAGGAGGCCGACGAAGGAACGCTGCGCGCCCTCTACGCCGAGAGCATCGGTGAGAATACGGTGCACGGATCGGACTCGCCGGAAAACGCTGCCAAAGAGATCAAGTATTTCTTTAGCGACGTTCAGGTGTTCGGCTCCAAGTGATGAGTAGGAGCACCCCGACGAAGCATGGCCTAGAGGGGCTGTGGAGTTGAGATTTTTCGGTCGCCCCGATAATTTCAACTCGACAGCCCCCTTTTATTTTTGGAGACGTGGCAGATGAACGACGCGAAAACAGTTCGGGTCCAGCGCGCCCTGGAAGCGCTGAAGGACGACGAGCAACTCGTGGACTTGATGAACCTGAGTCGGCGGGAGTTGGTCGCCTTCTTTAAAGAGGGGTTCGGGGAGCCAGCGTTCAGAGGCCGCCAGGTCTTCAAATGGCTCTATGACCACCGCGTGGAATCCTTCGATGAGATGACCAATCTGTCGAAAGCGATGCGGAAGACGCTCCATGAGCAGGCGCGGATTTCTGCCTTGACGTTTCAGGGGGCCCATCCCTCGGAAGACGGGACCACCAAGCTGACCTTTGGGTGCGACGACGGCGCTGTCGTGGAGACCGTCTATATCCCGACGGAGCAGCGAAACACCCTGTGTATTTCGAGCCAGGTGGGGTGCGCCATGGGGTGCACCTTTTGTTATACCGCCAAGATGGGGCTCAAGCGTAACTTGAGTGCCGCCGAGATTATCGACCAGGTCGTTCAGGCCCGTCGGGAGATGACAGAGGTCAATGGGCGCATCGGCAATATCGTCTTCATGGGGATGGGAGAACCGCTACACAATGTCGACGAGGTCATTCAGTCCATCGATATATTGCTCGACGAAGAGGGGCTCAACTTTTCGCGCCGAAAGATCACGGTGTCGACGTCGGGCATTGTCCCGGCCATCGACCGACTGGGGCAGGAGACGGATATACAACTGGCGATCAGCCTCAACGCAACCACCGACGAGCAACGAAGCCAGATTATGCCGGTCAATGATCGGTGGGGGATTGAGGAGCTATTGGATGCTGCGCGGCGCTATCCCATCTCGAGTCGAGAACGCATCACCTTTGAATATGTGATGATCAAGGACTTCAATGACACGCTGGAGGATGCGCGTCGCCTCGTGGAATTGACCAAGGATATCCCCTCCAAGATCAACCTTATTCCCTTCAACCCCCATCCCAAGACCCCCTTTGAGACGCCGTCCGAAGAGGTGATTGATGCCTTCCAGGACTACTTGTTGTCGCGCCATGTGGGCGTTTACCGCCGACGCACGCGTGGCCGAGACGAGATGGCAGCCTGCGGACAGCTGGGCAAGCCAGGCGACAAGGAGCCGCCTCACGTGCGAAAAAAATTAGCGGCGTTTCGTGAGGCCACCGGCTGAACGGACCACGTCCCCCCGAATTCTTGACTTACCCACCGCAGTCAGGGCCGTTGTTCTCCAAAAAAGGCGGTCCAAGTGAGAGAGATATGAGTTTATTAGTCGTTGGTTCCGTCGCCTTTGATTCCGTGGAGACCCCGTTTGGCAAGGCCGAAGAGGCCATCGGGGGGTCTGCGATGTATTTCTCGACCTCGGCCAGCTATTTTTCGGCCGTCCAGTTGGTGGCCGTGGTGGGAGAAGATTTCCCGGAGCGGGAGATCGATTTTCTCCAGTCGCGAAAGATCGACTGCCAGGGGTTGGTCCGAAATGAGGGCAAAACCTTTCGGTGGGAGGGCAAATACGGGTTTGATCTCAACGAGGCGATCACCCTGGATACCCAGTTAAATGTCTTCGGTGACTTTCATCCCGATCTCCCGGAGAGTTATCGCGAGGCCGACACTGTATTTTTGGCCAATATCGATCCGGAACTCCAATTGGAGGTTCTCGACCAGGTCGAGGACCCCAAATTCGTGGCGGCCGACACCATGAATTTTTGGATCGACGGCAAGCGAGATGAGCTAGAGGAATTATTGGGGCATGTGGATCTGGCGATCATCAATGAGTCAGAGGCTCGGAAGCTGGCCGACGAGGCCAATATGGTCAAATCAGCTCAGGCCATTCAGGCTCTGGGGCCCGATCACGTGGTGATTAAGCGCGGTGAATACGGGGCGCTCTGCTTTGCGGGCGATCAGATTTCCTTTGCGCCGGCTTATCCCTTAGAATCGGTATTCGACCCCACGGGTGCCGGCGACACCTTCGCAGGTGGGCTCCTGGGTTATTTGGACGCTGGCGGCACCTATGGCGCCGATGATCTTCGCCAGGCGACGGTGGTCGGCTGCGTGATGGCCAGCTTTTGCGTCGAGGACTTTAGCCTGGAAGCGCTACGGGATCTGAGCTTTGACCAGATCCAGTCGAGGTTTGAAAAGTTTGAGAGCCTGGTGCGCTTTGATTCGCTGGATTTGCTCGAGGAATGACCGCAGATGAGCGGTGAGACAAGAGACTTTTGTGAAGGGAGAAAACCATGAACGCATATTGGAAATGGGCATTGATCGGTCTCTTGGTAGCGGGACTGGGGATGGGCACTGGATGTGGCGACGATGACTCGGAGTCAGGCACGGAAAATAATCAGGCGGCGCCGAATAATCAGGAGGATCCAAACGGCGATGAGGAGATTCCCAATCGCTGCGATGATTACGATTTGGATGAATTGCCAGAGTTGGAGGAGGGGAGCACGGAGGTGAGCCTGGATGCCAGTTACGATATGCGGATGAATGAATTTGCCTTCTCGGGGGGCTCCCCGGGGCGACCGCTCAACGGGGTGATCAATAGCTTTTTGGATCAAGAGGAGGAGTTCCCAATCATCGTGCTCCTGGAACTTCGGGAGATCGATCAGGAAGAGGGAACGCTCCAAGTGCGGGGAGGCGCTGGTCTGCACGCCGAAGAGCCGGGCCAAGAGGAGTATGTGTGGGATGCGGAGCTGGAAGAGCCCGATTTTACGGAGGGTGAGATCGA
>CAZMJS010000126.1:0-7415 GCA_964566695.1 uncultured Bradymonadales bacterium | reverse complement strand
AGCGTCGGCCAATGAAGGGCCGGCGCTTCTTCATCTTCGGCTCTCGCCGCACCTGGCGTCTTTGCCGGCGCCGATTCCGATGACATACTGACCAGTGGCCCCGACGAAATATTACTCCGAAGCCCCCGATTGGATCCCGGATCATCCAACTCCAGGCCGATCCAGGGGGCCGGCAAATGCTTGTCGGCAAACTCCTCGGAGTTCTCCGTTGGAAGGGTCTCCACGCTCAAATGAGCCCGCAATTGCTCCATCTGACCTAGCCGCTTGTCGGCCAGCGGTTGCAACGTGGCGCCCAATAATAGCTCCAACCCCGCCAGGCCCTGCTCCTGAATGCGTTCATAGGCCGGGTAAGATACGGGGCTCTCCACGCGGTGGCGTGGCTCTATACCGCTTAAGAGAAAACTAAGGAGTGCTCCCAGCCCATAGATGTCGGCCGTCGCCTTGCGATGCGTTCCATCTTCGTCGCGTCGCACCTCCGGCGCCGTATAGTCCTCATTGACCACGGCTCCGCTGCTTCCGGGTCCCGGCCCCTTTCGCAGGGCCGCCGACACAGACCACGGCCGAAGTTCTTCGTCTTCCAAGACAACCCACCCACGGGGATCGAAATCGCGCCACAGCCAGCCCTTGTCGTGGACGGCCTCCACCATCTCGGCGATGGCGTCCACCCACTCCAGGGCGCGCTCTGGCGCCACCCCATCGGGGGCGTGGGTTTTCATCCACTCATAGAGCGTCGGTCCCTCGATGCGCTCGCATTGCAGCACCGGCTCTGGGCCCATCTCCACCGGGCTATCGTCGACCTCAAACCAGGCCAGCGCCGACGGCACCACCGCCACCTCATCCAACGCCTCCATGCATCGATACTGATGCCGAAGAAGGGAGCGCCGCGCCACCACCTCGGCCCTGTCCTCGCTATCGTAGAGGGCCGTGCGCCACTCCACTTTATGTCCCTCATCGTCGACGGCCTCCACGCGTTGGAAGGTCTCCTCCTCGCCGATCAATTGCCGGGGCTCATAAGCCTGTTCGCTATCACTCACCACGCCGCTTTCTCCCGCTGCTCGCCGTCCGCTCAATGTAGATGTCCTCGAAGGCCGCCATGGAAGTAATAGGACTGAAAGATGTCCACATCCATCGGCATATAGGAAAAGGGCATCCCCAGAAGCATCGACGTCGGCGCGCTCCCCACCAGACCGGGCACGCCCACCATCTGCAATCCCGGGGCCTGTACCCGCGGTGGTGACGCCCCGGGCTCCGTGATCGCCCCCTCGAGCCTCGACCATCCGGTCATATCCCAATAGCCCCGAAGGCGGGGCGCCCGGTCCACCAGATGAGCGGCCACGATGGTCTCCCGGGTCGCCGTGGTCAGACGAAGGTGATCCTCCCCCACGTCATCGACGTCCACCTGCACGACGAGATCCTCATCGAAGACATCTTCCAATTCGTGATCGACGGGCAACAATAACCGCTCCAGGGTCGTCGACAGGGTTCCCGTGTAGCTGAGCGCCGACGACGGCGCCGCCTCGTGGGAATGGGTCAATAGCTCGGCCAAACGCTCACAGGGCCTGGCCCCGTAGAGAATGCTCAGCCACCCTTCATCATCCACCCAGCAAGCACCGGCCATTCCATGGCCATGACCGATGGCAAATACCACGGAGCCCCAGGTGCCCTCCAACTCCTCAAATAATTCGTCGTCTGGGTGGCGCACGAAGTACTCATCGCGCCGAAAAAGAGGCAGCCACGTCTCCTCCATCAAGGCCTCATGCATCGCGTAGAGGTTGTCCCGATCGACGCCTTCGTCGATCAGCTCCCAGCGCATCATAAACTCGCCCGTATGAGGTGGGGGCACCCGCGTCGGGAGCGCCACCAACGAAGTGGGACCGGCGTTGGACTCCATCAATCGTCCCAGGCGCTCAAAAAACTGACCGTCATCGGGATCGCGGACCTCGCTGAGACGCTCCAGCCCCAACGCCTCATCGAAAAACCCCACCACCGCCGGCCACACATCGGACTGCGCCTGGATATGCATCTGGCCATGAACGTCTTGAAACCAGCGCACGTCGCTATAATCCTCGCTCTTGAGGCTGTGTGCCAGCAGATCGACGATCGTTTCGTCGTCCCGCGCAAGATCCATATGCAGCCGAATCTCTTCGGCCCCCTGGGTCTCTTCATCGCGATCAAAGCTCATCCAAAGGCGCACCACCTCTGGCCAGAAATCGGCGTCCGCCAATCGGTCGGCAAAGCGAATGCGCAGCAAATGGGGCTCCAATTGGCCCGGCGGAATATCCAGGCCGTGGGCCACCAACTGGCTGCCCATCTCGTCAGCCATATCGGCGTAGCGATCGGCGAATCCCAGGCGCGACGGCCACCCGTAAAACTCCACGGCCTCCACCCCGCTTCCCTCGCCAGTGGCGGCGACGGCCTCGCCAAAATGGGCGGCGCCGGCCTCGAAATTAGAGATCACCATCCGCCGGTCCGCCCCGCTCTCGCCAGGGTGACTGATGCGAGCCTCGGCGCCATAATAGGCATCTCCCCGGTAGACGCTGATCACCTCATCGACCACCGGGTTTTGCCAGTGGCGGTGATCGCTTCCCAGGGCCGACCAGTCGACGCCCTCCTCCTCCAAGGTCATTCCCACCGCCCAGCGCCATTCATCGCCGTCGTCCTCCCACAGCACGACCTCGACGGCGTCCTGCCAGTCCACCCCCTGGGCCTGCTCCTCACCGACGACCTCCGTGACCCACCGATGAAATTCGCGGGCCGGCTGAGCTGCAATGCCTCCCGGTCGGTCCTCGCGATTGACCAATCGGCCCGCCTCCACCGACTCCGCCCACCAATGCTGGAGGTCAAAGTGGCGCTCATTAAACCGGGCCAGCCGCAGTACCCCGCTGACCTGGTCGCCCAATTCATCAGCCCCGGCCTCTTCGGCGTCCACGATCTCTGGATCATGACATCCGCCCTCGCATCCCGCGAAGGCGACCGCTGCCAACACCCCCACCATTGCTGCGCTCACTGCCCACTTTGTATCACTCATAAGTCACACCGTTTTCGCAGTCATTCCTCAACTCGCCCCCCAACTTATCGCTCCCATCCCAAATGTCGACCGCCAATCGAAGCTGGCCCGCCTTCCATCCTTGAGCCCCGAGGCCTGCGTTGATACAAATCTGAGGCTCCAAACACGGGTCGTAGCCCCACCCATCACCCCCAATCAGGCTCCACGATGAAGGCCATTCAACGATCCTCAATCCCCGTCTCCGCCGTCCTGGTATTGGCCCTGACGCTCCCCCTCACCTCGTCGGCTCACGCCCCTGGCGGGCACCACCATCACGATCACGACCACCAGGACGTGCAGACATCGGACGACGATGACGACTTCGATAGCGATTCCCCTTTTGAACGCCTGGAGCCCCTTCCCGGCATGGATCCGCCCTCGGAGACGAAGCAGCGCATCCCCGCCATGGAAGCTGTGGAACACGCACCAGAGGAAGCCGTGTCCTTGCGGCTCCGGCTCGACGCGCCGGTGACCTACGATGCCCACCATGTCGTCGATCTGGAGCTCGACGGTGAGCACCACTTCACCCCGCGCCACCGCTCCTCGCTCCAGATCACCTACCAGCCCATCGACGACGATGGGCGCGACGCTCACCGCCATTTCGGCGAATCCATGGCGCCCGACGCCGACGGGCAGCTCATCCTGGGCACCGTGGACCATGCTCAGGTGGCTATCGACGCCCCGCGCTCGCTCGTCGACGACGCCACGGCCTACCAACTCTATGACGACGCTCAGTTTTCGTTTCGGCTGGGAGAGCGGGGCCAGATCGGGGACATCCGCGTCCACCGATCGACCAATCCCATCGTCATGACCACGGTGTCCGAAATCGCCCAGTATTTTGCTCAGAGCATGCCGGCGCTTCCCGAGGAACCGGTCGCTCCAGGAGATACCTGGGACGATACCTTCACCCTTGAGGAAACCAACGACGAGCATACGCGACACCAGGAGGTGGACATGATTTACCGCTTTGAGGAGTGGGTCCCCTGCGGCGACGCCCACTGCGCCGCCATCACCGTCCACAGCGACCTGGAAGCCGCCGGTCGCCACCAGCGGGGCCGTCTAGACACCCACGTCGAAGCCGCCGGCCAACAGGAGACCACCTTCTTTTTGGACCCCGAAGCCGGTCAGGTCGTCGCCTCCCGCTCCAGCACCCACGCTCACGGCCACACCCACACGGACCACGATCGCGAAGACGAGGGAATCCACCGCACCGTCGAATTCGACCATCATGTGCATATCGATTCCCTGACCACCCGTCGCCCCTGAGGCTCCATGGAGCAAACCGCGGACAACACGACCGACGTTGCCGAGGCCGAACCGCCTCTCGTCGGTGGGCGCTATGCCCTCAAAACGCGCCTCGGCGAGGGCGCCATGGGCGAGGTCTACGAGGCCGAGCACGTCCTGATGGAAAAACAGGTCGCCCTCAAGGTGTTGCGTGGCGACCTCAGCGATGACGACGAAGCGGTCGCTCGATTTCAGCGCGAGGCCCGGGCCGCCGCCTCCCTGGATCATCCCAATGTCTGCCAGGCCACCGACTTTGGCCAGACCACCGACGGGGACTTCTTCCTGGTCATGGAATACCTGGAGGGCGAAACCCTCCAACATCAGATCGATACCTTCGGCTCCCTGGGCGTCGAGCGCACCCTCCATATCGCCCGTCAGATCGCCGATGCCCTCCACCGGGCCCACTCACAGGGCATCGTCCACCGCGATCTGAAGCCCGAAAATATCATGCTCATCGACCGACAGGGCGATAGCGACGTCGTCAAGATCATGGATTTTGGCATCGCCCGCTTGGTGTCCACCGATGACGAGGACGACGAGGGCCAGCGCCTGACCCGCGCCGGCATGGTCTATGGCACGCCTCATTATATGGCGCCCGAGCAGGTCGCCGGCGACGACGTGGACCACCGAGCCGATCTCTACGCCCTGGGCGTCGTGATCTTTGAGATGCTCACCGGGAAGCCCCCCTTTGACGGCGAAAATATTGCCAAAGTCATGGGCCAGCACATCACCGAGCCCATTCCCTCGCTCAATGACCAGGTCGACGCCCAGCGATTCCCCGCTGAGCTGCAGGCGATCATCGATGCCCTTCTCGACAAGGACCGCGACGAACGACTCGCCGACGCCGAAGACCTCTCTCCTCTCCTTGAGGCCGCCCACCAGGCCCATCAGCGACGCCAAACCCTGTCGAACCTCCACCTCAACGGCGCCGGCGATCACCTGCGCGACCTCCGGGGACAGACCCGAGATATCGGCGCTCGCTTCAAAAGTCAGGCCCGTGACCGGTGGGCAGCCCTGAGCGGCCTTCAACGTCTGATGGTCACCGGACTGGCCGCCTGGTTTGTCATCTCTTCCCTGGTCGTCTCTCTGGGCACCTTCTGGTGGCTAAGCGGTGGATTTGATCGCCCGATCCCCGGTGAGCGCGACGCCTCTCGCCTGGCCGACATCCAACAACAGCGGGCCGCCGACGAGGAGGTTGAGCACGCCCTGGCGGCCCTCGACCGGGGCGACCACGGCCCCATGGACGACCTCATCGACGAGCATCCAGACGATGCCCACCTGCACTTTCTCTCTCTTAAACATCGCATTGAGAGCGACCACTTTGAGCCTGACATCGTCGACGAGGCGCGTGAGCTTCTGGCGATGGATGAGCGCTACAAAAACGATGATCACCTCGTGGACACACTGGTCGCTCGCGCCCGTGCTGGTGACGACGAGGCCCGCCAATTCCTGCTGGATCACCCCTCTGACGTCGCCCGCCTTCATATCGGCGATATCGCCTTTCGTCACGACCAGAGTTCCCATCGCCTATGGGCCCAAAACTGGCTAGACGACGGGGCTCATATGGAGGAACTTCCCGACTGGATGCGCCACTCCATAGAACTTCGAAAAGCCCATGGCTGCCAGGAGCACCGCGACCAGATCGAGGCTCTGGTGGCCACCGGTGCCGACGAGGCCCTGGACATCATCGAGATCTACCGCGCCAAGCCCACCCGTGGATGCGGTACTCTTCGGCGACGCGATTGCTACGACTGCATCCGTGACGATCTCGACGACGCCGCCGAGGCCCTCGGCGCCGACGTCGCCACGGAATAACTGCTCTGATTTGCAAGAGCATCGCCCATTCGCTATGGTGCATTCCAAGATTAAGAACCACTTACAACACAGCGTGACTGATTGCCCATGCCACCCCTTTGGGAGAATTGACGATGGCTTTCTACTTACTCCGGCCCATATCCGGCACCCCGGCTCGATTACTCCTCCGGTCCACCGCCGTCCTCGCCGCGATCGCGCTGCTGGCTGCTGGTTGCGGTAGCACAGACGACACCTCCGACAGCGACGATTCGTTCGTCAATAATCAATCGCCCAACACGGGCGAAAATAACCAGGACGAGCCCCCCGGGGATCCCACCGTCGTCTCCCCGGAGCGCATCGATGCCGTGGACACCGTGGCCCCCGACACGGTCCAGGCCGGTGATACCATCGACATCGAGTGCATCTACCTGGATGCCAGCGGCGAGCAGGTCACGCCATCTGAGACCCCTCCGACTCGCGCAGCGACCTTCCCGGATACCGCCTTTGATGAGAACGACGACGGCGACATGATCGCCGTCCAGGCCGGCGACGCCCAGGCCGCCTGCCAGGTGCCGAGCCTCGGTCTGGTCGACGAAGATCCGGCCGCCATCACCATTACCCCCGGCGACGTCTACACCACGACGGCCGACGTCGAGACCTACCAGGTCGTCGCCGGCACTACCGTCGATATGACCTGTGGCGCCTTCGACGAATTCGGCAATACCATCGAGGACGCCGACTTCGAGATCGTCTCCGACATCAGCTCCTCTGGCATCGTCACCGACAACGACGAATTGACCATCTCCGTGACCTCCACGGGGATTTTCCTCTTTAGTTGCCACGTCGAGGGCACCCAGAACCGCTTCGGCGATCCCCTGGAGGTCTTGCCCGACAAGCCCTCGGACCTCTTTGTCGACGTCATGCCCAACCAGAGCACCTACGGCGTCGAACAGGTCATTCGCCTTGACGTCCTCGTGGAGGACCGCTTCGGAAACCCCATCGACTACCCGCAGATGGACTTCCAGGCCGACGAGCCCCACGAGACCTTCGGCGATAGCCGCTATCGCTTCAGCGAAGACGGCACCTATACCATGTCCGTCGAGGTCACGGAGGACACCCACGACGATAAAACGCTCTACGAGGAAGTCGAAGTCGTGATCAACGCCTCCGGTCCCGACATCAACTGCGAAGCTCCCTTCGATGGCGAGATGATCGACCACACCCCGGGAGACCCCATCAGCTTTGACGGCATGGTCTCCGACGCCCACAGCGTGGACTCCCTTAGCGTCAA
>CAZMJS010000125.1:0-7510 GCA_964566695.1 uncultured Bradymonadales bacterium | reverse complement strand
GAGGCTGGCTCAGGGCTGCTGCAATATTTGAGTGCCTTTGGCATCGGGCGCATCCCGATGAGCATCTTTTTGACCTTCTTCGTCTTTGTAGGGTGGTCCATCACCTATTTAATGGTCCATTTCAGCCAGCTATACCTGGAGGAGAGTGGTCTTCTGGCGTTTGGGATTTTGGTGGTAGCGACGGTGGCGGCCTTTCCGGTCACGGCGTTGATTACGGCGCCGTTGACGGCGCTCTTTGAAGGGGCTTCAGGCGTCGACGATGGGGAGGCCCTGATCGGTGTGGTCTGCGAGGTGTCCACCAGTTCGGTGGATGAATCCTTTGGTCAGGCCCGGGTATTCTCCCAGGGAGCAGAGCTGACGTTGAGGGTTCGCTGCGCCCATGACAACGGGATGGGACGCGGCGATAAGGCGTTGATCATTGGCTTTGATCGCGATGATAACGCCTACGAGGTGGAGCCCTTCGATGAGCTGGTGGAGGGACCGACGGGCGACCAGAAAGTGGTCCTCGACGAGATCGATTTCGAGGGGTTGGAAGAAGCGCAAGAGAAATACGAAAAAGAAAAGGCCAGGGCACAGGGCCATTAGTTTGGATAACTGGACGAGGAGACTGCGATGTTGACGCTGGCGATGCTTGGAAGTGTTGGGTGGTTGGGCGTGATTGGGTTCGTCATAGGGGCGTTTCTTGTCCTCGGTGTGGCCAGCTTGATGGCCTATAAGAAGGTCGATCAGGGGGAGGTCCTGATCGTCAACTGGCCAAGGAAGGTGAAGGTTCACTTCACCGGTGGGTTTATCTTCCCCATGTTGACCCGCGCCGAGGTGATGGATATCTCGGTGAAGACCATTCAAATCGAGAGGGACGGCCACGATGGGTTGATCTGTGCCGATAATATCCGGGCTGATATCACGGTGACCTTCTTCGTGAAGGTCAATCGCACCGATCGAGACGTCAAAAAGGTCGCCGAAGCGGTGGGCTGCGAGCGGGCCTCGGATCAGGACAAACTAGAGGAGCTATTCACCGCCAAGTTTTCGGAAGCGTTGAAGACGGTGGGTAAGCAGTTGGAGTTTGAGGAGCTCTACGAGGAGCGGGTCAAATTCCGGGATCAGATCATTCGCGTGATCGGTGAAGATCTCAACGGCTATGTTCTGGAAGACGCCGCCATTGACTATCTGGAGCAGACGCCGGCCACGGAGCTGGATCCGGAGAATGTGCTCGACGCCCGCGGTCTGGAGAAGATCACCGAGATCACCGCCGAGAAGCGCTACCGAAAGAATACGCTGGAGAATAAGGCCACCAAGGATATCGGTCGAGACGATTTGGAGACGCGCAAGGCGCTCCTGGAATACGAGCGGCAAGAGGCCGATGCGGAGGCCAAGCAGCGCCGTGAGATCGCCGTCGTCGAGGCCCAGCAAAAGGCGGAAGCCGAGGAGATTCGGGCCCGTGAGATCGCCCGCGCTCAGAAGGCGGAGATCGAGGCTCAGGAAGAGGTGGAGATCCGAAAGGTCGAAAGCCGCCGAGAGCAAGAGGTGGCCAATAAAAACCGCGAGCGCGTCCTGGCGGTGGAAGAGGAGAACGTCAAAAAGGAGCGCGAGCTTCAGATCGTAGAGCGCGAGCGAGAGACGACGCTCAAAAAGATCGAAAAAGATCGCGAGGTGGAGACGGAGCAGCGACAGGTCGCCGAGGTGCGACGCGAGCGCATCGCCGTGGATCGCACGGTGGCCGAAGAGGAAGAGGAAATCGCCACATTGCGTAAGATCAAGGCCGCAGAGCGCGAAAAAGAGGCGTCGGTCATCGCCGCCGAAGGTAAGGCCGAAGAGGCCCTCATCGCCGACATCAAAGAGGCGGAGGCCAAGGAGAAGGTCGCCGGTCACGAGGCCAAAGAGCAGATCATCCGCGCCGATGCCGAGGTGGACGCCGCTGAACGCATCGCCAAGGCCAAGAAGCAGCGCGCCGAAGGTGTGCAGGCCGAGCAGGCCGCGCCCGGGCTCGCCGAGGTGCAGGTCAAAGAGGCCAACGCCCAGGCCGTGGAAAAGGAAGGCCTCGTGGAGGCCAAGGTCACCCGCGAGAAGATGATGGCCGAAGCGGCGGGAAGCGAAGAGCGCGATATGGTCAAGGTTCGCGTGCGTCGCGAAAACGCCAAGGCCACGGAAGAAGAGGGCATGGCGGAGGCCAATGTCACTACCGAAAAGGGGAAAGCCGAGGCGGCGGCGGTCATCGAGATGAAGCGCGCCGAAGCCGAGGGCATTCGCGAGCGCCTGGTGGCAGAGGCCGAAGGTCTGGCCGAAAAGGCCAAGTCCCTGGAGACCTTTGGCGACAAGACGCTGGCCCACGAGGAGTACCGTCTGCAGCTTGAAGTCGGTGAGAAACTGGGCATCGAGCGCATTCAGAACGCCGTTCAGATCGCCCAGGCGCAGGCCGACGTGCTCGGCAAGGCGATGTCGGAGGCCGACATCAATATCGTCGGTGGAAATGACGACTTCTATGACAGCTTCCTGAGCTCCATCTCCGCCGGCTATATGGTGGAGGGCCTGATGGACAGCAGTCCCACGGCCCAGAATATGTTGGGATCGGTGATGAAGGGGCTGGATAAGGTGGGAGGCAAGGTCGTGGACGTCGACGCCAACGGCAAGGCCGGACTGAAGCTCTCGGAGATCCTGGGCGCCGTGCGCGAGCAGGCGGAAGACGAGGGCCGTCAGAAGATCGACGAGCTCATCGAGATGGTGCGCGACACCAAGCTCGACGCCATCGATCCTCAGAAGAAGGTCTGAGGCAGGGCGCGCGCGACGCGTCCCGGAGTGGAGCGATGATCTTTGACGTGGGCGGTGGCCGATGAGCAACGACGAGAGCGCTGAAGTTCGAGGGAGTAATTATGAGGTGATCCGCGACCGCCTCGCCGATCGGGCGACCGATCTGCGTCGGCGGGCGGAGGACCTCAATGAGGAGCGCCAGGCCATCTTTGGGGGGACCCAACTGGCGGTGGACGGCCAGGTGGTGGTGCGCACGGAGCATAATTGCATCCCCCGCGACATCATCACCATCGATGACCACCTGCTCTTTGGCTATAATGTCTATATCGGCATGAAGAAGAGCACGGAGGTGGAGGACGTTTTTAACTACCACGCCTTCCAGAGTGAGGGCGGGGAGTTTGAGGTGGAGCCCTTGCCGGAGGATCGGGAGGAGAACTTCCTGGGCGAAGAGGGCTTCGTCAGCGATTTTGAGAGCCTATATACCTACTATGGGGACGTGCGGCTGCTCCAGTTGCAGCGCACAGAGACGCGGTTATTGGCCGTCTTTCAGACGGGGACGACCCTGGACGACGTTCGGGTCTTTCGCTGGGGCATCGATAGCGATGACCAGGTGTCCTATATCGACAATTCGGGACGTCGCGATCTGCGCGATCCCCAGCAACACGACTTTGAATGGCGCGAGGTTCCGCGCCAGGCCCACGTGCAGGGGCGCTATCCCCACGTCTGCGTGGAGGACGAGGTCTTCGTGGACTGCGTCGGCGGCGAGCTGACCATCAAAATCGAGGACAATACGGAGTCGGGAAAGGGCATCTATAGCGAACCGGTGAGCGATACTCACCAGTCCCTGGGCGATGCCGACATCTTCTATAGCCAGCTCGGCAATCTGGTATTGCTTAAAATTCTTCCCTATCGGGAGGATGAGTGGCGCTATTTTGTGTTCAATAGCCTGACGAAGGATGTGGAGCGCATCGACACCATTGGTCAGTCCTGCGTGACCCTTCCAGAAGACCAGGGGGTGATCTTTCCCGGGGGCTATGTGCTCTCCGAGGGGCCCATGCGCACCTTCGACGTGGACACCCAGGGGATGCGCTTTCAGGAGATGGTGCGATCGGCCAATGGCGAGGACTTTCTCTATGTCTTCTATCGACCTGGGGAGGGCAACTACCTGCTGCTGTCCTATAATGTGATTCGAAAGGAGATCGAGACGCCGATCAATTGCCACGGCTATAGCATCTTCAGCAATGGGAAGATGGCGGTCTTCCGAATGATGAACGACGAGGCCACGCGGGTGCACCCGATGCAGATCTGGGAGACACCCTATTACGACGATGAGTTCGCCGCCGATCAGCCGGCGGGCAGTGACTCCCCGCTGGTCAACCTGGGGAATGCGGAGTTGGTCCGGGGGATCTCCGATCTCCTCGGGGTCTGTCGGATGATCGACGGCCTGGAGCCCAGTGAGACGGTCTATGAAGCACTGATCAAGGCCTCTCAGACGCTGCTGGACAATTATTATTGGCTCGGCGGTGAGGAGGTCGGCGATATCAAGTCGCTGGTCAAGGAGATCATCGACACGGCGGAATTGGTGATCGAGGAGTTCATCAAGGTGCGGGCCATGAAGGAGGACGCCCGCCGCCGGTTGGAGGAGGTGGAGCGCGATCATGGACGGGTGCTGACAGAGACCCGCTTTGGGGAGTGGTCCAGGCTGGATCGCTTCGTGGAGGGTTTGGCCACCTTGAGAGAGCATCGAGGGCGGCTGATCACGCTGCACGACGTCCGCTATATGGACGACGATCGCCTCGATGAATTGGAAGAGGAGACGATCAAGCGAAGCGACGAGGTCACGGATGCGGCGGTGACCTTCTTGCTCGGCGAGGACGCCCTGGGGCCCTACCACGAGCGTCTGGAGGAGTTGGAGGAGGCCAGCGAGACTTTCGAGAAGACCACCGAGGGAAAAGCGCTTCTGGAAGATCTCAACGAGGTCAACGAGGAGTTGACCCTATTGACGGACGTCGTGAGCAATCTGGAGATCGAAGATCCGGCGCAGCGAACGGCGATCCTAGACGATATCGGCGAACTCCTAGGTCGGCAAAACCAGGTGCGGGCAGGCTTGAAAAACCGCCTGGAGTCGGTGCGCGATCGAGAGGGCAAGGCCGAATTCGCGGTGCAATACCAGCTGCTGGATCAGGCGGTAAATAGCGCCCTGGGATTGGCCGACACACCGGAGGCCTGCGACGATCGGTTGGGCCGCGTCCTCTCCCAACTGGAGGATCTGGAGACGCGCTTTAGCGAATACGACACCTATCTGGACAAGCTCAGCGAAAAGCGAGAGGAGATCTACGAGACCTTCGAGAGCCGAAAGCAGTCGCTGCTGGAGGCCCAGCAGCGCCGGGCCCAGCAGATCATCGACGCCGGCGAGCGGGTGCTGACCAATGTGAAGAGGCGGGCCGCCAGCCAGGACTCGGTGGAGGAGCTCAACGCCTTCTTCGCCTCCGACGCCATGACGATGCGGGTGCGAGACCAGATCGAGCGGCTGCGCGAGCTCGGCGAGCAGGTGGCGGCCGACGATCTCCAGACCCAGCTCAGCCAGGTGCAGGACGAGGCGATCCGCGAGCTCCGCGACAAGGTCGACCTATTCGGCGATAGCGACGACGTGATCAAATTGGGACGCCATCGCTTCAGCATTGGCGACGGCGATCCGGAGATGACGGCCGTGCCTCGCGGCGACGAGATGATGCTCCACATCACGGGCACGGAGTTCTTTGAGCCCATCGAGGACGAGGAGTACCGAGAGACCAGGCGCTTCTGGGACCAATCGCTGGTATCGGAGACGGAGAGGATCTATCGCGGCGAATTTCTGGCGGCGACCATCCTCTTTGAGGCCGAGGAGGCCAACGGGGATTGGACGGTCGCCGATCTGAGGGAGAAGGCCCTGGAGGAAGAGGGGCTTCAGGAGGTGGTGCAGCAGGCGCGGACCAATCGCTACGACGAGGGTTATGAGCGCGGGGTCCACGACGAGGACGCCGTCAAGATTCTGGCGGCCCTGTTGGGGGTGTATAAAACGGCGGGGCTGCTGCGATTTACGCCGCAGGCCCGGGCGGCGGCGGCCCTGTTTTGGGCCTTCGCCGTCGACGAGCGCCGCGACCGCTGGAAGCGACGGGCCCAGAGCTTTGGACGCCTCCGCGAGACCTTTGAGGAGGAGGGGCCGCTGCGGGGATTGGGCGATGAGCTGGGAGAGGCCATCGACGCATTTATCGAGGAGGAGGGACTGCGTAGAGCCGGTCGCTTTGGACGTGCGCGATGCATGGAGGCCGGGCGCTACCTGGCCGAGGAGTTGATCCCCCAGGATCCCTTCTTCGTGGTCAATGAGGAGTCGTCGGAGCTTCGTCAGGGCTTTATGGACAGCCTGGAGCGCCGCGGCAACCGCCTGGCCTTCGAGGAAGACCTCCAGGGCTTAAGCGATGATCTGGGCGAGCGCTACGATCTCATCCAGGCCTGGTTAGAGGGCTTCGTGGCTCGCGAGATCGACGACGAGGTAAGCCACGTGGTGCCCGAGGCGGTGGCCATGCTGGTGGTCGGCGAGGATCTGGAGTGGAAGGCCTCTCAGGTGCGGACGCGCATGGAGATCGAGGGGCTTCGCGGCCAGCATCAGCGCATCAGCGATGGCGCCATGACGATTCGGCTGGACGCCTTTTTGGCGCGGCTTCGACGCTACGTCGATGAGCATGTGCCGGCCTGGCGCAGCTATCGCCGACGGACTCATCGCCTGGTGGAGGAAGAGGCCCGACGCCTGGGCGTCAGCGATCTCAAGCCCCAGGTGATGAGCGGCTTTGTGCGAAACCGGCTCATCAACGAGGTCTATCTGGACATCATCGGCGACAACCTGGCCACCCAGATGGGGACGGCCGGCGAGGGCACGCGCGCCGATCGAAGCGGTCTCCTATTTTTGATCTCCCCTCCGGGCTACGGAAAGACGACCCTCATGGAGTATGTGGCCAGCCGCCTGGGCGTGATGTTCGTGCGCATCAACGGCCCTTCGCTGGGCTATGACGTCACCTCCCTGGATCCGGCGAATGCGCCCACCGCCACGGCTCGCCAGGAGGTGGAGAAGCTCAATTTTGCCTTCGAGATGGGCAATAATGTCATGCTCTACGTCGATGACGTCCAGCACGTGTCGCCGGAGTTTATGCAGCAATTTATCTCCCTATGCGACGCCACGCGCCGGGTCGACGGCGTGTGGAATGGCCGCTCCAAGACCTACGATCTTCGCGGCAAGCGCTTCTCCGTAGTCATGGGCGGAAACCCCTATACGGAATCGGGCGAGCGCTTTCGCATCCCCGACATGCTGGCCAACCGCGCCGATATCTACAATCTGGGCGATATCCTCAGCGGCAATCGAGGGGCCTTCGAGTCCAGCTATGTGGAGAACGCCCTGACCTCCAACGAGGCCACGGCGCCCCTGATCGGTCGAGAGAGCGAGGATATCCAGCGTTTTATCCGCATCGCCGAAGGAGAGCAGATCCCGCTGACCGAGATGGCCCACGACTACTCCTCGGTGGAGGCCAATCAGATCGTCGAGGTCCTCAAAAAGCTCATCCAGATCCGGGACACCGTCCTGAAGGTCAACCAGCAATATATCCTGTCGGCCGGTCAGGACGACGATTATCGCCGGGAGCCGGCCTTCCTTCTTCAGGGAAGTTATCGAAATATGGCCAGCATGGCGGAGCGGGTGGTGCCGGCGATGAACGAAGAAGAGGTGGAGCAGATC
>CAZMJS010000124.1:0-7535 GCA_964566695.1 uncultured Bradymonadales bacterium | reverse complement strand
GGCCAGGGCAGGGGCTTCCACCGCTGCTGATGGCGCACCTCCAGGTGGACGGCCCCCGCAACGGTGGGCCAATCGGCGCGTCCCTGGTCGTCCAATTCAATGACCTGGTCGCCATTGACGCGAAGCCTTGCGTTGGAAAGGGGCGATGACGATGATATGACTTGGAGATAGCGATCCATGACCTGCATCCTAAACGCTGCATAAGGCGCATAAGTAACGACGTAAGGCGCCGGGGCATCCATCTTATGGAAGGCCACCGGTCCCCTTGTCAAAAGCCATCGACGCTTAGGTTTTATTCATTCTTGATGCCCGACCCCATGCCATCACAGGAGTCCTCCCATGCCCAACCCCGATATTGATGTGCTGCTCGTCGAAGACAATCCCCTCCACGCCCGAATGCTTCAGGGGTTTTTGGAGGATATGGACCGCCCCAAATTTTCCCTGACCCACACCCAGGATCTGGAGGAGGGACTGGATCGAGTTTCGACGGCCGACCACGACGTGGTGCTATTGGATCTCGTGCTTCCCGATAGCCACGGCCTGGACACCTTTATTCGCTGGAAGGCCCACGGCCCGGCGGATATCCCGGTGGTCGTGCTCACGGGGCTGGACGATATGAGCCTGGCGACGCGGGCCGTGGAGATGGGCGCGCAGGACTACCTGCTCAAGAGTCAGATCAACGCCGCCCTTCTAAGTCGCTCGCTGCGCTACGCCGTGGAACGGGTGCGGGCGCGCAGCGAGGAGTGGGACTCACCGATGTTCCGGGTGGCCCACCAGCAATTTCTCAAGGCCGCTCAGGTCATCGACCTGGATGACAATATCCGCCAGCGCCTGCTCTTTCCTCAGCGCACCCAAGTGATGTCGCTCCCCTTTCGACGCGATGGCTACGACCAGGTGGAGACGGTCTTTGGCTATCGCGTCCAGCACGTGCTGACCATGGGCCCCACCAAGGGCGGCGTGCGCTTTCACCACTCCGTCAGCCTGGGCGAGGTGGCGGCCCTGGCGATGTGGATGACCTGGAAATGTGCCCTCATGGGCCTTCCCTACGGCGGCGCCAAGGGCGGCGTGCGCATCGACCCCCGAGGGCTCTCAAGACGCGAGCTCCAGCGACTGACCCGTCGCTATACCTCGGAGATCATCCACATGATCGGCCCCGACAAGGACATCCCGGCCCCCGATCTGGGCACCAACGCCCAGGTCATGGGATGGATGATGGACACCTATAGCGAGCAGGTGGGCCACACCGTCCCCGAGGTCGTCACCGGCAAGCCCGTGGTCCTCGGCGGCTCCGTGGGCCGCGAGACGGCCACCGGCAAGGGAGTCGTCATCCTCGTGGAACAGATGGCCCAGCACATGGGGCTCGACCTGCCCAATAGCACGGCCGTCGTTCAGGGCTTTGGCAACGTCGGTCGCGCCGCCGCGGTCTTTCTCGACGAATTGGGCGTCGACGTCCTGGCCGTCAGCGACGTCACCGGCGGCATCTATAACGAAAATGGGTTGGATCTGGAGGCCATGGCGGCCCACGTCGACGAGGTCGGCGACCTGGAGGGCTATAGCGAAGGCGATCGGGTCTCCAACAAGGAGCTCCTGGAGCTTCCCTGCGACGTCCTGGTGCCGGCGGCCATCGAAAACCAGATCACCGCCGAGAACGCCGACAGGATCGACTGCAAGATGATCGCCGAGGGCGCCAACGGCCCCACGACCACCGAGGCCGACGAGATCCTCAACCAGCGTGGCATCACGGTCATCCCCGATATTCTGGCCAACGCCGGCGGCGTCACCGTCTCTTATTTCGAGTGGGTCCAGGGCACGCAGAACTATATGTGGACCCTCGACGAGATCAACGATCGCCTGGAAAAAATCATGTGCCAGGCCTTCGATCGGGCCCTTAAGCGCTCCATCGACGACGATCTCGATCTGCGCACCGCCTCGCTGGTCGAGGGCATTCAGCGCGTCACGGAGGCCAAGCTTTTGCGCGGCCTCTTTCCCTGATCACCCTCGCCTGGGACGTCGCGCCATATGGGCCAAATCGTCGAAAGTTGGACAACCGAACGCGCCATGCGCTGGTGGGTCACCCTGGCGGTGGGCCTGGCCGGCCTGGTGCTGACCCTCATCAGTTGGTCGCGCCTGGACGCCGGCGAGGAAGCGGAGCTGGCGGCTCAATTTGAGCGCGACGCGGGGGTCATCGCCGGCCTGGTAGGCCGCGAGGTGGACCAGCATATCGACGCCACCACGGCCATGATGGCCTTTTTTATGGGTTCCGAAGAGGTCACGCGCGACGAATTCGAGCTCTTCTCGCGGACCTTTACCCTGGACATCGACCGCATCGAGTCCTCCCACTGGGTCCCCCACGTCCCGGGTGACGAGCGCCGGGCCCACGAAACGGCCGGCGCCCGGGAGATGGGCGACGATTACGAACTTGTGACCCTCCGTGGTGGTCAATGGACGCGGGCCCCCGACGCCGAAGCCCACTACCCCTCCTTTTTCCTGGTCGCCGAACGCCCCGAGCTATGGTCCCTGGGCTTTGACTGGGCCACACAGAGCGAGGTGGTGGCGGCCATGGAGCGCGTCCGCGACAGCGGCCATCCCTCGCTGGTGGGGCCCCTCGACCCCCCCCACGACTCGGGCAACGAGGACCACACCAGTCACTTCGTGGCCCTGGCCCCGGTATACGACGAATCAGAGCATCAGCTCCAAGGCTTTGTCATGACCGTGGGCCACGCCGAGGACCCCATACTGGCCCCCGACTGGGCGCCTTTGCCCACGCTGGACGTCTACCTCATCGAACAGACCGATGAGGGCCGCCGGGTCCTCCAATCATCGACGGCCGACCACTCCATCGGCCACTGGGAGGCCGAGGAGGTCGAGGCCCATGGCGAATTATATTACGCCACGCCCCTGCATCTCGACGACCAGGACTGGTCCATTCACGTCGTCTCCTCCGAGGAGTACCGCGAGCTGCGCCAGAGCCACGCACCGCTGTGGATGCTCCTGGTGGGGCTCGGCGGCACCTTCTTATTGATGATCTATATCTTCAGCGTCGTCGGCCGCGCCGATCGCGTCCAGCGCCTGGTCAACCGCCGCACCGCCGAGCTCAACCGCGCCCGGGAGGACGCCGAGGAGGCCACCCGGGCCAAGAGCGAATTTTTGGCCAATATGAGCCACGAGATCCGCACCCCCATGAACGGGGTCATCGGCATGTTAGACCTCTTAAACGACACCGATCTGGACAGCCACCAGCGCGAGTACCTGCGCCTGGCCGACGACTCCGCCCGGGGCCTCTTGCAATTGATCAACGACATCCTGGATTTCTCCAAGATCGAGGCCCGCCAACTCCAGCTCAACCGCCGCTCCTTTAATCTGGGCGATACCCTGGGCCAGACCCTTCAAACCCTGTCGGGGCGGGCCGCCGACAAGGAGCTCGATCTGGCCTATTACCTCTCCGAGGATCTGACCCACCGCCTCATCGGCGACCCCGATCGGCTGCGCCAGATCTTGATCAACCTGGTGGGCAACGCCATCAAATTCACCGACGAGGGCAGCGTGTCGGTCCACGTCGACGTCAAGGAGCGCCACCCCGACGACCAAGAGGTGGTCCTCCATTTTCGGGTCTCCGACACCGGCGCTGGCATCGCCGAGGAGAAGCAGGCCCTGATCTTTGAGGCCTTTCGCCAGGTCGACGCCTCGTCGACGCGCCGCCACGGCGGCACCGGCCTGGGGCTGACGATTGCCTCCCAACTGGTCTCGCTGATGAACGGCGAGATCTGGCTCGATAGCGAGGCCGGCGAGGGCACGACCTTTCATTTTACCGCCACCTTTGGCGTCGATCCCTCGCGGATGCGCACGGCCGACGACCTGGCCAGTCTTCAAGACGCCGCCATCCTCGTCGTGGACGATAACCCCGTCAATCGGCGCCTGTTTCAAGACATCTTTGCCTCCTGGGAGATGCGTCCACGGGTCGTGGAGAGCGGTGAGCAAGCCCTGGAGCTATTGCGAGACGATCCCCAGGCGGTGGACGTCATCGTCTTGGACATGGAAATGGAGCCCATGGACGGGCGTCAACTGGCAGAGGCCCTCCAATCGAATTCTCGGACCGCCGCCATCCCCTGCCTTCTGCTGTCGTCGGGCGGTGTGGTCATCGACCCCGACGAGATGGACGATCTGGGGATCACCCATCAGATCCTCAAGCCCGTGCGGCCCAGCTCGCTGCTCAACGCCCTGGACGACATCCTGAGCGGTCACGCCGGGGGGCTCACCACATCCCGCGAGGCCACGGAATCCCAGGCCCCGGTCGAGCCCCTTCGCATCCTGTTGGCCGAGGATAACCCGGTCAATCAAAAGGTCGCCATCGGCCTGCTCAAGCGCCGGGGGCACCAGGTTGAACTGGTGGAAGACGGGCGCCAGGCCGTCGACGCCTACCGGCAAGATCACGGCGACCTGGACCTCATCTTGATGGATATTCAGATGCCGCAGATGGATGGCCACCAGGCCGCCGCGGCCATCCGCCGCTACGAAGCCGACCACAACCTGGGTCCCATCCCCATTATCGCCCTGACGGCTCACGCCATGGAGGACGAACGACAGGCCATCCTCCAATCGGGCATGGATGGCTTTCTCGCCAAGCCCGTCATCCCCGAAGCGCTCTATGAAGCCATCGAATCCCATGCTCGCACCCACCCCCAACCCGCCGAGGACATCGCCCATGAATAGTGATAGCCAACCCGACCGCCCGGTCATCGATCTGGAGCGCGCCCTGTCGCGCGTTGCTGACGACCGCTTCATCCTCCAGGAATTGGTCGATATTTTTCTCCGTGAGAGCCCCCGGTGGCTTGACGACCTCGACGAGGCCATCGCCGCCGGCGATCCCGAGGGGGTCTTTCGGGCGGCCCATGACATCAAGGGCTCCACCGAGGTCTTCTGCGCCGACCAGGCCACCCAGGCGGCGCGCCAACTGGAGCGCATGGGCAAAAAAGGCCAACTGGACAGCGCCGACGAGGCCTTCGGGGCCCTGCAGGCCGAATTGGTCTGGGTTCGCCGGGCGCTCAAGGACTTTCGCGACCCCTCCGCGTGAACGCCGGCCTCAACCGCCCCTTTACGCCGCTGGCCCCGAGCGTTAACAAGGGGGTATAATCCTGGGGCCAATCGATGATGACCCTACTAGCGACAATCTATATCCCTGAATGTTCGGAGAGTGCTCATGTCTTATAAGGCGCAATTAGTGGTTCGTGCTCGCGGAAAAGAGGGCGTGGCCATTGTCGACAAGGTCAAAGAGATGGCCAGCGAGGAAGGCAAGACCTATTCCGAGATGGCCGTCGAATTATTGGGCCGCGGCCTCAACGCCGACGCGTCGGCGGCGGCCGACCTGCCGGCCGACGACGAAGGCGACGACGACCCCGTCGACGAAGACGACAGCGCCGACTCCCCCGAAGACACAGGTGACGACACCAGCGACGACGATGAGGTCGCGGCGGAGACCGAGGACGGCGAGAGCGACGAGGACGACCAGGCGCCGGCCGCGTTGGCGCCCCCCCCAGAGGAGGTCAACGACGACCCCAACGCCCCCCTTCCCCGCGAGGAAGCAGGCCCGCCCGTCGATCCCAACCTGCCCGTCGAGGAGATCGTCGCCGCCTATCTGGAGCGCCGCGACGACCGCGGCGACCGCGCCGCTGCCCGCATCCTCGTCGACTTCTTCGCCGAGGCCGAGGCCCAAGAGGCCAACGACCTCAAAAAGCAACTCCGCACAGAGTTGGGCGAAAAGGAATTTGAGACCATCATGGATCCCGTGGAAAACACCCCGGAGTATCGCAACTATATCCAGCGCGTCCTCTTCGAAAAGCCCAGCAAATACTCCAGCTTAAGCGAGGACTGATCGCTCAGAGATCGGTGCCCTCAAAGAGATAGGCATCGATCACCTCTCCGAGCTGTGAACGCTCCCCAATGGGCCGGCCGTTGATCGCCTTGATCGACGCCTCCACCCCATTGCGGAGCGTTTCCAACTTCTTGGCCACCTGGGCCACCTCCGGATCATCCATCGCCTGGCGCAGCCGCCGATAGAGCTTCTGGTGATATTTAACCTCCTGGCGAAGCACCACCAACTGGGCCATCGACATCCCCTCCATCAGCACCTGACCGCCCACCTCCAGATCGGCCTTCTCCTCGGCGTCCAACGCCACCCGCGTGGCCTCCAACTCCAGCACCTCTCGAAGCTTCGCCCGAAAGGTCGTCAGCGACGCCCGCGCCCGCTGCTCGTCGATGTTCCCCTCGTCATAGATCACGCGCTTGGCACGCTTTCGAAGCCGCTTCATCTGCTTTCCCAGCGACTTCCGCAGCTGCTTTCCACGATGCACCAATTCGCCCAGATTTTTCATCCCAACCTCGCTCAAAAAAATGCCAAAATTCGCCCCCGCCGATCCGGACCCAGGGTCCGACATCAGCGGCGTGACCAGCGGACTTTAGCCGGAATGTCCGCGGCCTCGATGCCCCATAATCGGTTCGTCAAACACACCGGCGCGCCGCCCCCCTTGGAGAATAATTCGTCGAGCGGCAGCGCCACGACCTCCAGGCCCAGCGCCCGGACGGCCTGCCGCGCCGTCTCCGAGAAGGTCTGAGGGGCCAGAATGGTCTCTTCCACCTGGAGGGCATTGGTATCATAGCCCTCGCTCTGCGCCACGGAGAGCTCCACGACGTCTACGTCACCCACGAAGGCCTTGAGGCGCTGGTACTCCCCGTCGAGGAGCGCCTCGGGGCATACCAACATGGCCACCTCGTCGGGATGGGCGCGGAAAAATTGGAGGAAGGTATTGCCGTGAAACCAGGGGTCGGCGCGAAAGCCGATCTGGATATGCTGGGGACTCAATAACTCGGCCACCTCGTCGTAAGCCTCCTCCGAGGTGCGGCGATCCGGTCCCTCGCCATAGGTGTGGATGATCATATCGCCGTGGGGCCCGCGGATGGCATCGCCCTGAGCCTCCCACAGGGCGTTGACCCGGCGGGTCTCGATGCCCAGGACCTCCTCTACGAAGCGCTGGATGTGATCGGCCTCGTCGCGCCGGTGCTCCACCGCCATATGGGGCAATAAAAAGAAGGGCTCCCCTCTTCCATCAAAGCCCAATTCGCCGGCCTCGGCGGTATAAATGAGGCCCGTCATGGCGGCGTCGCCCGGGGGCATGACCACCACCTCGCCGCCGGCCTCCACGATGGCATCGGCCAGGCTCTCCCACTCCTCGCGAGCCCGACCGGCATCGACCGACCCGGCCTGGCGAGACTTAAAATTGGCCTTTCCCTTCAGGGCCCAATCCGGGCGAGGGGGACTCATCAAATACACCGGCGCCGCCGACGAAGCACTCATGACTCTCCTGACTATGGACTCGGGTTTGCTCCGCTCACAGGATAGCTATCCTGCGACGCCTGTAAACCACGGGCCTTGAATCGAGAATCCTGTTGACCGACGCCCCTGAAATCAGTATCCATGGGCTCCTGCGAGGGTGGCGGAATTGGTAGACGCGCTGGATTTAGGTTCCAGTGGGGTTAAACCC
>CAZMJS010000123.1:2785-7617 GCA_964566695.1 uncultured Bradymonadales bacterium | reverse complement strand
GTATCACTCAATGCTGCGATCCACGGCCTGCCCCGTCTCCGCGGCCTCAATGGTGGTAAATACACCCAGGGTGGCGATATAGAGGAAAAATAGGAGGGTCGCCACCGCGATATAGCCGCCGATAAATAGCACCATCGACAGGGGATCGGCGGCGGCTGCCGCCAATTCATCGAATCCTCCAACCTTGTCGATGGCCAGCCCCAGCGCCAGCGCGGTGCCGAAAAAGACGACCCCCAGCCCCACGACGATAAAGACGTAGAGGTTGGAGTGTCGGCCCAGTTGAGCGGATCCCTTTAAGAGGGCCCGGATGGTCGGTTCACCTCGAGCCGCTGCCAGATAGAGGGCCGGCGCCAGATAGACGGCGGCGATCAAGCCCGGGATAACGCACATCATGAACCCGCCGATGATGGCCACGTAGTATAACACGGCGATGAGGACGGCGTCGTCCAGGTGGCGAGCCGCCACTTCCCAGGCCTCGCCGAAGGTCCGTGGTCCCGGCCCCTCACCCAGCAAATAGGCCCGTCCCACGGGCAGCGACATGGTAAAGAGAGCGATGGCCAACGCCTGGCACCCCAGTTCGATCAACAGGGTGGCTACGCCCAGGTCAAAGGCGAAGGGCTGGAGCGGATCGTAGCCCTGAGTGATCTTCCACAAGACGGGGAAGCTCATCACCAGCACGATGGCCACCCAGGCAAAGATCAGCACATGACCGCTCTGCTTTAGGATGGCCCGCGTATTGTCGACAAATTCGTCGACCCCCGCCTCTATCTCTTCGCCGTCACCTCCAGGCGACGGCGCGCGACCGACCACCCCATCGGCGCCGGGTGGCTCCGTTCGGGCAGATAGGTCCGGGGATAGTGGCGATTCTTCGCGCTCCATCGACATGGTCGGCTCCCAATCACTTGGTGATTATCGCATCGACGCCCATCCCACGGGGTCGTCTGGCCATCTATATTAGGGATTGCAGACCAGTCTAGCGCTCATTACATCGTTCGTAAAACCTCAGCCCGGCCCCCGCCAGACCTCGGCCAATTCCGCCCGCGCGAGAGCCCTGATTAACCTCGTTCAATCCGCAATGACCGTCGCCAGAGTATTGCGAGCCAATTTGCGATAGGGCCGATACATCGGCGGCGCAGAGAAGGGTTCTATCTCCACGGAAGTACCCAAAAAGCCGAGGCCTATGGCAGTGCGATCTTCGTTGAGCACCCCACAGGTCCACCCCTGCTCCGACTCACACACCGCATAGGCATTGTCGGCCGGCTCCAGCTCCACCGACCATGGGCTGTTGATATCCCAATGCAGTTCCAGGCTCTCTTCAAAGCCAGCGACCAACCGCGAAAAGGTGGTGAAGGTGGCCTCGTCATAATTGAACATCGTTCCCGCCCCAAAGCCCAATTCGGCAGACGAATTGGTCGCCAGGTTGCCCAGGGTCATCACGACCAACTCATTTCCCAGATCGAGCCAATCGCCCAACAGCTCCACTTCTCCTGGCGCGAACAGCGCATTCCCGTCGTCCTCATAGACGAGTACGTCGTAGGACCATTCAAATGAAATCGCGCTGAAGAGATCATTGGAGTCCGACAATTCATTCAATACGATCAGGCCCTCATCTTCGAGCTCTCGGAGGCCTTTGAGGTAGGCGTTGTCGTCCTCATTGTTCTGAAGTCCCGAGTCGTAATACAGAACCTTGGCCCCTAGAATGACAGCCTCGGGGCTGGCCGCCCCGTCGCAGATCGTCTGCTCGTCGAGCACTTCATCGATCTCTCCATCCCCTGTCGTATCGTAGCCAAAGGTATAGACCACGCCTTCGGCGACGCAGGCCTCCAGGGGTGCTAGCTCACTCTCCACCAGGATGTCTTGCCCGTCCTCTCCATCCTCTCCGTCAGTTCCATCTTCTCCATCGGAGCCATCTTGCCCGTCAGCTCCGTCCTGGCCGTCGGAGCCATCTTCTCCATCCGTTCCGTCAGTTCCATCTTGCCCGTCAGCTCCGTCCTGGCCGTCGGAGCCATCTTCTCCATCCGTTCCGTCAGTTCCATCTTGCCCGTCAGCTCCGTCCCGCCCATTGCAAATGGTTTCCATGCTGACCACATCGTCGATCTCTCCATCTCCGTTGGTGTCATAGCCGAGTATATAGTCTACACCACCGGCCTCGCAGTCCTCCGAGCTGGCCTCCCCACTCTCGATCTCCAGGGGCGGCTCCTCGCCGCCGTTGGAGCTCCCCGAACCATCCTCTCCATCGCGCCCATCCTGACCATCGCAGACATGACGCTGCGAATGGATCTCGTCGACCTCTCCGTCCCCATTGGTATCGTAGCCAACCCGAAGGGTGGTACCGCCCTCGGGACAATCCTCACCACCGGCCTCCACCATGTCGATGACCATCGGGTCATCGGCTTCTGCGCTATCGCTGCAGGCCACAGCAAACGCCGCCACACCAACCAACAGTACAACCTTCAACTCTCTGCCCCATCGCATCATTTAAACCACTCCAATCAAAAGGTGCTAAAATTACTCTTCACCTTCTACCGCCAGGCGCCGGAACTGTCACTCCCCCCCCAAGTGCATCATGGTTCACGAGGGATGAAACCGGATCATTCTCAGGTACGATCTAAGTCTCTACCCAAGAGTTCGCTGGTGATTCCAATGAACGTCGACTACCAGGATTATGGGATGCTCAAAGCCTATAGACTGGTCTACCAGTTCCTGGTCAACGACATCCCTATCCACTGGGCAATCCAAGAAGGCAAGGACTTCGGCAAAGGTTACGAAGACATCGCCCGCGATTGGAGAGAACAGCCCCGACCTGCTGCCCCTCGATGAGGTCGCTAGCGATCGCACCGGCTGCTGCCAACGCCTACACCCCATGACCCTTAACCCGGTCCCCGCCGGGGCTCGCCCAGCGCCTCTTGTTCCTCCGGACTACACACATCGGAGCGCGTCAAAAACCGCATCCCCTCCGGTGCCTCCAGGGAAAATCCGGACCCTCGGCCGGGCACGGCGTCGATGGTCAACCGCGTATGCTTCCAGGTCTCCCACTGGCGCCCGCCGATATAGAACTCGCAGCCCCCGATCTCGCCCAAATAGACGTCGCGCTCCCCGATCTTAAAATCATCGACGGGGTAACACATCGGCGAGCTTCCATCGCAGCACCCACCGGATTGATGAAACAGAAGGGGCCCATGCTTCTCCTTGAGCGTATCGATGAGCTCCAGGGCTTCCTCCGTTGCCTCCACTCGACTCTGTTCCACGATTGACCTCCCGTGATGGATGATTCGCCACGCCACGGTGGCCCGGCCCCCCAGCCGGACCCCTACCCTCGCGGCTTAGAAAAAGCCCATGGGCTCCGGATCGTAGCTGACCAGCAGATTCTTGGTCTGCTGATAATGACTGAGCATCATTTTGTGGTTCTCCCGTCCCACGCCGGACTGCTTATAGCCGCCGAAGGCCGCGTGCGCCGGATAGAGGTGGTAGCAATTGGTCCACACCCGTCCGGCCTCGATCTCTCGACCCGCTCGATAGGCCGTATTCTGATCCCGCGTCCACACCCCGGCGCCCAGGCCATAGAGAGTGTCGTTGGCGATCTCGATGGCCTCCTCATACCCATCAAATGACGTCACGGACACCACGGGGCCAAAGATCTCCTCCTGGAAGACGCGCATTTTATTGTGGCCCTCAAAGATGGTGGGCTCCACATAATAGCCGCCCGAGAGGTGGCCCTCCAGCTTGGCCCGATTGCCGCCGATGCGCACCTCGGCGCCCTCCTTTTTGCCGATGTCGATATAGGACAAGACCTTCTCCAACTGGTCGTTCGAGGCTTGGGCGCCGATGCGGGTCTCCGTGTCCAGGGGGTTGCCCGGCTTGACGGCCTCCGAGCGAGCCGCCGCCATCTCCATGAACTGCCCATAGATATCCTTGCTCACCAGGGCTCGCGACGGACAGGTGCACACCTCGCCCTGGTTGAGGGCGAACATCGCAAAGCCCTCCAGGCACTTATCGCGAAAGGCGTCGTCCTCGCGCATGACGTCGTCAAAGAAGATATTGGGAGACTTTCCGCCGAGCTCCAGGGTCACGGGGATGATATTCTCCGAGGCGTATTGCATGATAAGCCGCCCCGTCGTCGTCTCGCCGGTAAACGCCACCTTGGCGATGCGCTCGCTGGACGCCAGGGGTTTTCCGGCCTCCACGCCGAAGCCGTGCACCACGTTGAGCGCCCCGTCGGGGAGCAGGTCGCCGCATAGATCCATGAATAGATTGATGGTCGCCGGGGTCTGCTCCGCCGGCTTGAGCACCACGCAATTGCCCGCCGCCAGCGCCGGCGCCAATTTCCAGGCCGCCATCAGCAGGGGGAAATTCCAGGGAATGATCTGCCCCACCACGCCCAGGGGCTCATGGAAGTGGTAGGCCACCGTATCGCCATCGAGCTCGCCCATCGTCCCCTCCTGAGCGCGGATGGCCGACGCAAAATAGCGGAAGTGATCCACCGCCAGGGGCATGTCGGCCGCCAGCGTCTCCCGCACGGGCTTGCCATTATCCCAGGCCTCGGCGACGGCGAAGCGCTCCAGGTTATCCTCCAGCCGATCAGCGATCTGGTTGAGTACGGACGCCCGGTCGGCCACGCTGGTCTGGCCCCAGGCCACCTTCGCTCCATGGGCGGCGTCCAGCGCCGCCTCCACGTCCTCCTGCGTCGAGCGAGCCACCTCGAAATAGGCCTCGCCCGTCACCGGCGAGATATTTTCGAAGTAGCCCTCCTTTTTGGGCGGGGTCCACTCACCGCCGATAAAATTTTCATACCGCGAGTCAAAGCTAACGATCGAGCCTTTCGAATTGGGGGT
>CAZMJS010000123.1:0-2685 GCA_964566695.1 uncultured Bradymonadales bacterium | reverse complement strand
TGAGGGTCAATTCATGGACTTCCTGGTACTGCACGAACACGTGATGTCGTCCTGGCAGCGCTTCGTCACCGGTCGTTTCGAGAACCTCTCGGAGCAGCTCCTGGAGCGTTGGAGGCGCGTCCAACAATTCGGCGTCGATCCCGAGGGTTCGCGCACCGTGGAGTCCATCGCCCCCGAAGCCCAGATCCAACGCCGCCGGGAGCAACTGGAGCCCCTCCTGAGACTGGGCGACGACATCCTGGATGAGACGGCCGCCACCTTTAGTGAACAGAATTTCGTCTTCCTGGTGGCCCACCGAGACGGCACGGTCCTGAAGTCGCTGGGAGGAGGTGAATTCGCCGACCACGCCCGAGACGTCCGGCTCATCGAGGGCGCCCAGTGGGCCGAAGAGGTGCGCGGGACCAACGCCATCGGCACCGCATTGGCCGAGGAGCGCCCCACCGTCATCGGCGGCTACGCCCACTTCGAGCGGGTCAACCACTCCCTGATCTGCTATGCCTCGCCCATCCGCAACCCCCACGGCGAGGTGGTGGCTGCCCTGGACGCCACGTCCTATCAAACGGCCCCCAACCCCTGGGTTCAACTGGCGATCCACAACGCCGCCCGCGCCCTCGAGGAGGCCTGGCGAAGCAACTACCTCGACGGGCTGGGAGACCCCTTCCAATCAATACAAGCACGCGTTCAATCGCGTCGCGAGCCCTCCCTCTTTCTAACCCCGGGAGGCCGCATCAAGGCCTCCAACGACGCCGCCCAGCGTCTCTTCCAGGGGCCGGACACCCACGTCCAGTCGGCCCTTCATATCCCCTGGAAAACACTAAAATCAGCGGTGGAAGAAGGCCAGTCGTCGCTGACCCTGGACGCTGAGCATAGCCCCAATCACCAACCCCTAACCCTGGAGCTTGAGCCCCTGATGAACGACGACCAGCTCTGTGGCCTGGCCATCACCCTTCCATCGCGCCCCACCACAACCGTCCAGCCAGGCCCTCGGACCACCCAATCCCCAAAAGCGCCCCTCCAACGCCTCTTCGGTGAGGATCCCAAGCTCACCCGGGCCCGCCGCCTGGGCGCCCAATTCGCCTCCTCCACCCTGCCCATCCTTCTGCAGGCCGAAACGGGCACGGGAAAGAACCTCTTGGCTCGCGGCATTCACGACGCCAGCCCTCGACGCAACGAGCCCTTCATCACCGTCAACTGCGGCGCCCTGACACCGGATCTTCTGGAGAGCGAGCTCTTCGGCTATGGCCCCGGCGCTTTTACGGGCGCCGATCCCGACGGTCGCCAGGGCCATCTGGCCGCCGCCGATGGGGGCACGCTCTTTCTCGACGAAGTCGCCGAGATGCCCCCGAACCTCCAGGTGCTCCTCCTGCAGGTGCTGGAGGACGGGACCTTTAGCCGTGTCGGCGAGGTCACCCCTCGTCGCGTCGACTTCCGCCTCATCTGCGCCACCCACCGAGACCTCCCGGCCCTGGTCCGCCAGGGCGACTTCCGAAGCGACCTCTTCTTTCGCATCAACGGCGCCTCCATCACCCTTCCCCCGCTCCGCGACCGCAGCGACGTCGTCTGCCTGGCACGCCACCTCCTCGCGGAGCTATGCGCTGACCAGGATATCCCCCGCCCAGAGCTCAACAATGAGGTGGAGCAATGGCTTAACTCCCATGGCTGGCCGGGAAATATCCGAGAACTCAAAAACGCCCTCCACCACGCCCTGATCCTATCCAGTGGACGCCCTCATCTGAAGGTCGACGACTTCCCCACCCCCACGGCCGTCCATCAGCGCCAGCACTCAGGAGAGCTCACCGGCGACCCACCGCAGACGGTGGAAGACGCCGAACGCCATATCCTACTCCGAGCCCGCGACGCCGCTCAGGGCAATATCTCTGAGATGGCCCGCCGCCTCGGCGTCGCTCGAACCACAGTCTACCGCATGCTCGAGCGCCACGAATTGCGCTAAATCCCACCAGTCCTCGCCCATTCGCTCTTTGCAAAATTCCAAGTAGGGGAGTATCTCAGACCCATATTCGCCCATTCGCGACCTACGTTTTCTGCTGACCAAAGGACCACCATGACCTCCTACGCTCCAAAAACGCTACTCACTCTCGTCTTCGCCGGCCTTTTCGCCCTCGCCGGCTGCTCCACCGTGAGCTCCCAACTGGACGACCGACTCGGCGATGATGACCAGGACGCCGCCGCCGTGGGATACCACCAGCAGGAGGGACAACCAGCGCCGGGGTACGAAGACCAAGACGGGGGTGATAAACCCAATGTTCGGGACCAATCCGAAGACCAGGACGCCACCGCCTCGGGCTACCACCAACAAGAGGGGCAGCCCGCCGCGGGCTACGGCGAAGATGATGAGCCAGCCTCAACCCCTGAACCAGGCCAGGAGTCGAGCCAAGAAGCGAGTGCGCCCTCATCCCCGACCGCCGAGCCATCGGAGACCTCTCAATCGTCGGCAGACAACCATAACGATGACAAAGCAGACGATGCCGCCGAAGCAGATGATCCTGTCTTTTCCGGTCCTTCCCCCAGGGAGCGAGCCATGGCCGCCGAGGAACAGGCCCGCAGCACCCGAGGCTGCGAGCTCGAAGAGGGCGAAGACCCCTTCCAATTCATGCCCTTTGGCACCTATGAGGGCCAGACCGATCGCGGTGCCGGCACCATGACCATGAACGACGACCACACCCT
>CAZMJS010000122.1:0-7832 GCA_964566695.1 uncultured Bradymonadales bacterium | reverse complement strand
AAGAGGGTCTGGGAGCATTTGACCTCGCCGATGATGGTGGCGCCGGGATGGTCGGCCAGCACCTGTCGGGCGAAGATGATCATGAGTTGATCGCCCCAGATGATGGTGCCCTCTTCGTCGACGACGCCCAGGCGATCGCCGTCGCCGTCATAGGCGACGCCGAAATCCAAGCCCTTGTCGCGCACCAGGGCGATGAGGTCCTGGAGGTTTTCCTCGACCGTGGGGTCCGGGTGGTGGTTGGGGAAGGTGCCGTCGGGTTCAGAGTGGAGCTCTTCGACGCGGCAGCCGGCGGCGTCGCGCAGGAGCTGTGGCGCGATGAGACCAGCGACGCCATTTCCGGAGTCCAGGGCGATATGCAATTTGCGGTCGCCCATCTTGAGGTTGTCTTTGACCCAGGCGATATAGCGCTGGCGAAGCTCGGGGGCGTCGTCGGTGTCGGCGCCGCCGTCGCCGCGGTGGAGCTCGTCGTCCTCGATGCGCTGGCGGATGTCCTGGATATCGTCGCCGTGGAGGGTGCGCTTTCCGATCATCATCTTGAAGCCGTTGTACTCTCCGGGGTTGTGGCTTCCCGTGATCTGGAGGGCGGCGTCGACCTCGTACTGGGTCATGGAGAAGTAGGTCATGGGCGTGGGGACAACGCCGAGGTCCAGGACGTGGGCGCCGGCCCGGTGGCAGCCGGCCTCGATGGCGCGGAAGATGCGGTCCGAGGAGCGTCGGGCGTCGCGGCCGACGGCGATGCGGGGCGAGGGGCCGCGATCGTCGACCACCAGGGAGGCGAAGGCCTGTCCGATTTTCTGGACGATGGCGTCGGTGAGGTCGGTGTCGGCGATGCCGCGGATGTCATAGGCGCGAAAGATATCACGATTCATACCATGCTCCCGAGTGATGAGGGCGCTGATGGGCGCCTGAGGTGGGTTCCCGAAGTGGTGTCATCGGCGGGCCAAACCCTAAGCGCATCGGGCGGGCCAGACAAGGTGGGTCCTGAGGGGGAGGCGCCTAATTTTTGACGAGCCCCTCCTTTGGGCCCATGGTATGGGTGCGAAGAAGATGGGTTGGCATCTCCAGAGGACGAGACGATGATGGGAAAGAAGGCGTGGAGCCTAAGCGTAGGATTGGCGATCGTGATGGGGCTGGGCGGCTGTGATCTGCTGCGGTCGTCACCCACGGAGCCCGTGGTCGGCGAGGAGCGAGAGGATAGCGCCGTCGACCAGGTGGAGGCGATGATCGACGCCATCGAGGAGGAGCGAGGCCGCAGCTTTGAGCCGGCCCTGACGGTGGTGGAGGGCGATCCGGCGGCGGCGCCCCAGGAGCCACCGGCGGCGGTGATGGAGGAGCTAGATGCCATTGAGGGGCTGTTATTTGGCGATCGCAGCCTGAGCCTTCGGGCCGCCGATCCGGAGTGGGCAGGCCTGGCGAAGGTCGATGAGGGGGAGATCGTCTTTCAGGGCGATCCCCGGGTGGATACGGATGCCCTGATGGGGGTCGGGGTGGCCTTAAACGAGGGCCTGGAAGAGCAGGTGATGGGCCCGCTCTATGAGGTGGAGACCATCGACGAGTGGCTGACGCGAGAGGTGGTGAGAAAGGCCGGTCCGGCGCTGATGACGGCGCTCTATGGGGCGATGTTTTTGGACGTCGATCTGGATAAGGCGTCGTTGGTGGAGCGGCCGGAGCTTGCGATGCACCTTCCGGGGATGGGCGATCGCCTGAGTTCGCTGGGCGGGGCGCCCATGGATCGGGCGGTGACGGCCCAGCAGGAGGCGCCGGGGATCGACGGCGCCGTCGAGGGCTGGGTGCTCCGAAAGGCCTTGAGCCTGGGGGCGACGCTATACCGCGCCGGTGAGTGGACGGCCGTGGAGTGGGGGCGCTCCGAGCCCCCCGTGCAGAGCGAGCAGGTGGTCAATCCGGGCCGGTGGTTTGAGGGCGAGGGAGAGACGCAGTGGGAGTGGCCCGAGGAGATGGTCCAGCAGATGGAAGAGGAGGGCTGGACAGAGGTGCGGCGCGGCCGCCTGGGGCCCGGCCTGGCCTCCATCTGGTATAGCGGCCTGGTGGGCGTGGACGCGGCGCGCTCCATCTACGGCGGCTGGGGCGGCGACCACTATCGGGTGATGGAGCGCAACGGGCAGGAGGCGATGTTGTGGACCACGGCCTGGCAGACGCCCCACGATGCGCAAGAGGTGGGAGCGGCCACAGAGGCGGCGCTGGGCTATTACCAGGGAGCCGACCATCGGCATCAGCGCTTTCGGGTGGCCGTTCGAGGCGTCCAGGTGGCGGCCGTGATTTATAGCGACGACCAGGACGCCGATCGCCTGGACGCCCAGGTGGAGGCGTTGAGCGAGGGGCGAATGGGCTATTTGACCCGTGAGGGAGCGCCCTTTTCCTTCGTGCCCACCCTCTACGATCGCTACGTGGAGCTGACGGAGGCGTCGACGCTGGATCTGGAGACGGAGCGGTGGGTCGACGAGGCCGCGGGATACGAGGCCAGCCTGGAGAGCCTCGACGGGTGGACGGTGCAGCGGGCCAATGAGTCCCACGTGCGCTGGTTTGCCACTCACTCCGACGGGACGATGGTGCAGTGGACGACGGAGCTCGTGGATCCCATGGGCACGGAGTTCGGGTCCACGGAGTATATGGAGTCGTTGGGCCAGCGATTTGCCGAGAGCGTGGAGAGTCCGGAGGAGCCAGAGCTGGAGCTCATTGATCGGCCGCAGGCCGAGACGGTGAGCATCGCCACGAGGGGGCTCATCGATGGACGTCCCCTGGAGTTGCAGGTCTGGCAGTGGCGTCGAGGCGACGTGATCGTCACGTTTAGTCTCCAGGGGCCGGAGTCCTTCTTCGGCGACCGCTATGGCGAGATCCGGGCGATCTTGGACTCGTTGGAAGAGTATGGCGATCCCCTGGAGCGCCGGGCCGAAGAGGACGTGGTGGACCCCTCAGAAGACGAGGGCATCCTGGAGTTTGAGGTCGGTGAATAAAGCCTGGGCCTCCAGGGTGGGCTGGGAGTGGTCGTCGCTGCCGATCCACAGGACGGTCAGGGCCTGTGGCGAGAGGGCGGCGGCCCAGAAGTCGGTGTCGTCGCCGGCGCCGTAGTGAAACAGGGGACCGTCCTTGGGCGTCGCCAGGGTGGAGGGGGCGAGGGTGGAGGCCGGCGGTGGATCGTTGAGGGCCCGGATGACGCGGGCCACGGCGTGGGGGCCGCGCTGGAGGAAGTGGCCGTGGTCGTCGATGCGGCCGCTTCGGCGATCGTAGATATGGGAGATATAGGTGGGCGCGTTGGCGAGGGCGCCGGGGATGTGGGCGCTGTAGATGCGGGCGACCTCCGGGAGGGTCAGGCAGTCGCGGTCGGTGTAGTCGCCCAGGTGGTCGCCCGGGGCGCGGCAGGCCTGGCGGGCGCGATCGTAGTGGCTGAGGACGGGGTCGTAGGCGCCGACGGTGGCCAGGGCCTGGCCGGTGAGAGGATCGACGCGCAGCATGGCGCCCTGGTGGTGGGGCCAGCTCGTGATGGAGGGCTGATCGTCGACGATGGAGATGAGGACCAGGTCGCCCTTTTGAAGGGCGGAGAGGTCCTTTGGGCCGATGGGAATGGACAGCGAGCCCCGGGGGCTGTGGACGCTCAATGCCTCGTCGTCGATGTCGGTGATGCGCGCCGGGTGGAGTCGGTCGGTGGCCTCAAAGTCGGCGATGGCCTGGTCCAGGCGGGGCGGGTCCAGGACCCGGGCCGGCAAGGGGATGATGGACAGGCGCTTTTGATGCGCCTCCAGGGTGTGCTCCAGGGTGTGGCGGGCCTGGGCCTGATGGGCCAGCTGGTGGGTCGTAAAGACCTTGATGGAGGCCTCGGGGTCGGCGTCGTATCCATGGCGCAGGGCCTGGACGATGGTGGAGTGGGCCTCGGGGATGGGCGTGGAGGGGCGCGGTGGCGGCGACGGGACCGACAGGGGCTGGTCGACGGCGGCCTGGAAGTCCTCGGGGCTGATGAGGCCGACGTCGCGCATGCGTCGCAAGACCCGGTTTCGCTGGCGGCGCGATAGCTCGGGGTTGTCGATGGGATTGTAGACGCTGGGGGCCGGCAGGAGCCCCGCCAGGGTGGCCATCTGGTCCAGGCTCAGCTCCTGGATGGGTCGATCAAAATAGGTGCGGCTGGCCTGGTGGACGCCGAAGGCGCTGCGGCCAAAGTAGACGCCGCCCAGATAGGCCTCCAGGATCTGCTTTTTGGAGAAGGTCTGCTCGATCTTTCGGGCCAGGAAGAACTCGCGCAGCTTGCGCTCCAGGGTGCGCTCGCGATCGAGGAAGTGCTTGGCCACCTGCTGGGTGATGGTGCTGGCCCCCTGGACGGTCTCGCCGGCGCGAAGGTTGGCGAAGAGGGCGCGGCCGATGCTGCGAAGGTGATAGCCGTCATGGGAAAAGAAGTCCTCGTCCTCGGCGGCCAGGAAGGTGGCGACGAGCAGGGGAGGGAGGTCCTCAAAGTCCGGGGGGGCGATGGTCTGGGGGCCGCCGAGGTGGGTGTGATCCTGGGCGTAGATGGAGAGGCCCTGGTGGGGCCGAAGGTCGTGGAGGTCGTCGATGTCGGGAAGGTCGGTGCTGACGCTATAGAACCACCAGCCCCCAAAGAGCAGGGCCGCCAGGAGGATCCATAGCCCCAGCGAGGCGCCGGGGCTGGAGGTGGATCGGTCCGTGGAAGAGGTGTCGGTCATAAAAGCACCAGGGATTAGAATTGGCCGCCGACGCCGACGCCCAGGTGCCAGAGCCAGACGGCGTCGAAGCGGTTGTCCTGCTGGAGCTGCCACTGCCGACCGAGCTGGCCCACAGCGTAGAAGGGCCCGCGGATCTGGGTGCGGCCCTCCAGGACGGCGAGGGCGTCGTGGAAGGTGAGGAGATCGGAGAGGGCCGACATAAAGCTCTGATGGCCCGGGGCCTGAGAGGTATAAAACAGGCCCAGGCGGCTGCGATCATCGTAGTCAAAGGAGGCCCGAAGGCGAAGGTTCGCCGGGGTGAAGCCCGAGGCGTCGGAAAGGGAGGCCGACAGGCTCATCAGGCCGTGAAAGCGGCTCTGGAGCTGGAGGCGTGCGCCCTGGCGGCGCTGGTCATCGGCGGCGTCGGCGGCGTCGAGCTTGGGGCGAAACTGGGCGTCCGGCTGGAGGCTGAATTGGTAGCGGGTCAGTTCGTAGAAGGGGTCGATATACTCTGGCAGGTAGCGCCCGGAGAGGCGTCGGTATTCCAGGCGGGTGGAGAGGTCGATATCGTCGGAGAGATCGATATCGGCGAGTAGGCCCAGGTGAAGGCCGCGGCCGACGTCCAGGTGGTGGTTCCAGTCCAGGTAGGTGGTCATGGCCAGGCGGCGGTGGCGAAGCAGGGGGTGGCTAAACTCCAGGCCGGCGATGGCCGTGCTCTGGCGCTGGTCGACGGCCGGCCAGTGGTCGTCTGTGGGGGCGGCGTCTTCCTGGAGGCGCTGCGGGGCGCCGACGTCGGCGGCCAGGGTGGCGCCGATCTGGAGGCTCTGCAGCGGGGAGTCCTGTTCGTGGAGCACGGGCAGGCGCGCTCGACCGTGGAGCCCCAGTAAATGGGGCGAGAGGACGTCGTTGGTGAAGGTCTGGACCTCCCATCGGCGCTGATGGGCGTGAAATTGAAAGCCCAGGGCGTGGTGGTCGGTGGTGATGCGGTTAAAATAGCCGTCGACGATGGTCCCGTGGCCCAGGGTGGTGGAGCCCAATTCGCCGAGGTGCATGGAGAAGGGGTCGTCGGGATTTCCCAGTTGAAGGCGGCGAATGATGCGGCTGGCGTCGCGGAGCTGGGACCAATCGCGTTCCCGGAGACGGAGCCGATCGCTTCCCTGGAGGCCGACGCGGAGGGGGGCCTCCACGGTGGCGTCCAGGAGGATCTGGCAACTGGGCTGCCCCTCGTCGCAGAGCGGGGAGGTCGTGGGACGCAGGAGGGTGATCCGGGGCCGCACATGAAGGTAGAGATCGCCGTCAATGGGCCCGAGGGCGCTCTCGGCGCTGACAAACCACAGCGACCCCTCGCCGATATGGGAGGCGTCGGCGTGGGCCAGCGCCGGCAGCAGCAGCGCCATGAGGCTCAAGCAAATCGTGGGGATGAAGAGGCGTGGCATGGCGGTCGGTGTCTTCGGGGAGAACCACTGGTGGGGATGGTGTATCGCGAATGAGGCGCCGAATCCAACGCCCACATGGGGGAGTGGCTTGTTTGGCCGGGGGGTGGGGACTACACTTTCGCCGACGCAGAGTGGAGCCCACAGGTTACGGAGCTCAGGGCATTATGACAGAGATCTATAGATCCGATGAGGTCACCGTTATCGAGCAGCGACCGACGGTGGTGACCATCGGCAATTTTGACGGGATGCACACGGGGCATCAACGCCTATTTAAGGAAGCCGTGGAGCGGGCGCGGACCCGCCAGGCGCGCTCGGTGGGCTTGACCTTTGAGCCCCACCCGATGGCCTTTTTTCGGCCCGATGCGGCCCCGGAGCGGCTGACGCCCATGCCCTATAAGGCCCAGGAGATGGCCCGCCAGGGGGTGGACGCTGTGGTGGTCTGGGACTTCGACGAACGCCTGTCGAGCCGAAGCCCGACGGCCTTCGTGGAGGATATCCTGGTGGACACCCTGGGGGCGGTGCACGTGGTGGTGGGGAGAGACTTTCGCTTTGGCAAAAAGCGAGCCGGCGATGTGGAGACCCTGGAGGCCCTCGGCGAGGAGTTTGGGTTTAGCGTCACCGTGGCCGACGTGGTGACCTATGAGGGCGAAAAGATCGGCTCCACCCGGATCCGCGAGGCCCTCCTGCAGGGAGCCATCCGCGAGGCCCGGGCGATGCTCGGCAGGCCGATGCGCCTGTGGGGCGAGGTGGTGGAAGGCGAGGCCCGGGGCCGGGCCCTGGGCTTTCCGACGGCCAATCTGGAGGTGGTGGATATGGCCACCCCCACCGACGGCGTCTACGCCACCACCCTGGGTCGACAGGGGGAGCCCCACTGGGCGGCGATCACCAATATCGGCCATCGGCCGACCTTCGATGGCCAGGAGCGCACGGTGGAGACCTTCGTATTGGACGATGCGGTGGGCCTGGAGCTCGACCTCTACGGCGACGACGTGGAGCTCGACTTCTACCAGCGCATCCGCGGCGAGCGGGCTTTTGAGTCGCCGCAGGCCCTGGTGGCCCAGATCGAGAGCGATGTGGAAGAGGCGAGAGCAATTTTAAAGAGAGAGGGCATCGATGGCGCTGGCTGATATGCAGGAGTGGCTCGTTGGACGGGAACATGACGAGGAGACCTGGATCGAGGCCTGGCCGATGATCCGAAAGGATACGGCCGCCGGCCATCACGACGTGCGGTTGGTGGCGGTCAGCGACGATGAGCTGGTGCTGGAGATGACCATCGACGACGGCGACCGCCAGCCCATGGGGCTGCTCCACGGCGGCGTCAGCATGATGCTCGCCGAGACGGCGGCCAGCATGCACTCCTGCTGGGGGTTGGATTTGACGGCGGAGTTTCCCGTGGGCATCGAGATCAACGGCTCCCATATGCGAAGCGCCACCGATGGCGTCGTCCAGGTGTGGGCCCATCGGCTGCGCCGAAGCTCCACGCTGGTGCACCACCGGGTGGAGATCATCGAGAAGGCCACGGGGCGGGTGTTATCGACGATTCGGGTGACCAATTTGATTCGGCAGCATTGATAGCGGGGCGGGGGTTCGGTGGGGCTTGGGAGGTGGGTCGTGGAAGAACCTGGGAGGTCGTCGAAGACACCGAGCTATCTCGGCGGTCATTGAAGGCACCGGGGCATCTCGGCGGTCATCGAAGGCACCGGACCACCTCGGAGGTGCATCGAAGGCA
>CAZMJS010000121.1:0-7841 GCA_964566695.1 uncultured Bradymonadales bacterium | reverse complement strand
CCCTGTCGGACGCCCTGTCGGGCCTGGCCGTCATCGCCGGCATGCTCCTGGTGACATGGGGCGTGCCCGCCGGCGATGTCATCGCGGCCATCGTGGTGATGGTCTTCATCGGCTTTGCGGCCTATCGGGTCATACGGACGGTCATGGACGTCATGGTGGATTCGGCCTTTTTGGACGCCGAAGAGGTCTGCGAGGTGGCGAATCGCTTCGAAGAGGTGCTGTCCTGTCACTACGTTCGCAGTCGAGGCATGCAGGATAGCGTGCACCTGGATCTACATATCACCATGGCGCCTCGGAAGACCCTGGAGGAGGCGGGGGAGGTCATGTTGGCTCTCAAGGAGGCGCTTCGACGAGCGTTCCCCGAGGTCACGGACATCGTCATTCAGGTGGAGCCCCACAAGCCGAGGCATTACGAGGACGTGCCGGAGAATCTCCTGTGAGTGGCTCTGGGAATTAGTATTGACCACACCCGTTGAGGGGGGCACGATGGGTTGATGCATAAAAGCAACATTTCCAGTGAGCCCCCAACGGAGGTGGCATGTCGGAGATGAGAGAAGTGGTCCAGGAGCTTCGCCAATTCGCGAAGATGCTGGAGGCGCGACCGGATATCGAGGTTCAGGCGGTGACCTTTGAGCCAGAGGCTTCGGAGGCGGTGGTGGCCCACGTGCGGGAGAGCATGCCGGAAAATATGGCGGAGGACCTGGCGGTCTATTGCCAGGAGGCCAATGGGGTGGAGATCAAGTGGTGCTTCAAGGAGCCCCCGGCGGGAAGCGGCCACCTGAAGACGGTGGGGTTTAGGGAGTCTACCTCGCTCTATCGACCGGACCTTCACTTCGATGGCATGGACGTCGATGTGATGGAGTTTGACTTCTTCACCGGAGAGATTGCCACCTGGATTGTGCAGCACGAGGGCGTAAACCGAGCCACCCTGGTCTTTGCGTCGGCCGCCGAGGGGGCCAGTGGCATGGTGGCGGCGCCGACGGTGCCCGATTATTTTCGCCAGGCCATGCATAGCGGGATGGTGTGGCATTGGCCGCGATGCTTTGGCGACCACGCCTATGTGTCTTATGCCGACTCGGAGGAGCAGATCCTGCGCTTTCAAAAGCGCCCCCAACTGGCGGATGAGCCGGCGATGGGGGACCGGATTCACCTCATGGACAGCAGTGTGTCCTCCCACGGCGCCCGGGGCGAGGTATTGGCGGTGGAGGAGCTGACGCCGAAGCGTAGAGAGCAGTTGCTCCCGGCCGATGAGCCCGACGACGATACGTGTCTGCTGAGGGTTCGCCTGGATGTCGGGTTGGTGATCTGGGTGTTGGCCTCCCGGGCGCGCTGGTTCTGGAAGGAAGACCTCTACGAGACGCTACGCGATCCCAATATGGATATGATGGCGGCGCTGGAGACCGATCCCGTGGCGTTTATCGAAAACCTGGTGCTGGCGACGACGCCGGGGGCGATCCGCGACGACTATCCCATCGCCGGCGTGTTGGCCTCTCGACCGATGGACGAGGTCATGGCGATTGCTCGGCACTTGGTGGCCTTTGCCCGGGAGGCGGATCTGCATCGATGGCGGAATGTCCGGCCTTCATGGCGCGAGTTTAGCTCCTATCATTTGCGCGCCGCCAGGCGTGAATACAAGCTCGGCCAATTCGTGATGCGCTTTTTGCAAGCCGTGTTGCTGGTGGCGGCCTATCGCGAACCATCGCGGGGCGCCGACGTACAATCGCTCTTCGATGCCTTCGATTTTGACGAAGACCTGACCTCGGAGGAGCGCTTTCGCTACCAGCATTATGAACTGGACGATGGCCGCATCGAGCCCCCAGAGTTTTCCTGGATGATGTTCAAGGAGCAGGCAGGGCTTCCAGAGGATGAGCCCTTCTTTTGCGGCATCAATCTGAGTTATTAGGTGGCGACGACGGAGCAACCGCTCCTTGTAAAGAGAGCGGCGCTACGCTGTTAATTCCCCGAGCTTACGGAGACCGTCAATCAGGCGGAGTCTCATAAGCCGAAGCATTTCGCTCCATCTGGCTATGGTGGTATATACGGGGTTCATTGGATAGCGCCAACCCCCACCCCTGCCGTGGTGAACCCATGATTCGTCGAGTGATTCTTAGTTATGTATTCATCGGGGCGGTGGTCGCCGGCTGCTCGGACTCCGACACCGATAAGGGTACCCCCGCATTTCCGGACGACGGTTGCCACTACGACGAGTCCACGCAACTCCATGAGCTGGGCTCATGGCAGGTGTGGATCAGCGAGGCCACGGGGCACTGGTGGATTCGGGGCGCGGCCGGAGAGCGAGTGGCGGAGTCGCCGGGCAGTTGCTCGGATGGCTCCTCGGGACAGGCGCCCATGATGCGATTGGGCGAGGGAACCCCCGGTGTGCGCGAGGGGTTCGGGGCCTTTCAAATCGATCTAGAAGATGGGCGCTCTCAGATGGCGTGGAATGCCGTCGAGGCGTCGGCCGAGACAACAGTTGTGGAGGGGTCGAATGATTCGGTGAGTCTGGAGCGGTCATTGGGCGAGGGACGCCTCCGGCTAAGCTTTTCGCTCCAGGGCGATAGCGATTTGAAGCTGGCGATGAGCGCTCCCGGGGTGGAGGAGAAGGTGGCCGGTGAAATGGCCATGGCCTGCCGACCCGGAGAGGCGTTCTTCGGACTGGGCACCCAGGTCACGGGCATGGAACTGCGCGGCCGAACCTATCCATTATGGACCCAGGAGCAGGGAAATGGAAAGAATGACGATCCCGCCTGGCCCCTGGAAAATATCAAAGAGGCGGCCTATGCGCCGATGGGTGTATGGCATTCCTCCAAAGGGTATGCGGCGATCGTCGGTCACGATGGGTATCATGAGCTCGATCTCTGCGATGAGCACAGCGATGTCCTTCGCCTTCGCTCATATCCCGATTTGCCAGAGCTGGTCTTTGTGGCTGGGGCTTCGCCCAAGGAGCGCTTGAGCGCCATCACCGATTATACGGGGCGCTTGGATGTGGCGCCGGACTGGGTCTTTGGTCCCTGGAATGACGCCGTGTCGGGCCCGTTTCGGCTATGGCAGGTCGCCGAACACCTGCGCGATCATGATGTGCCATCATCGGCCATCTGGTCGGAGGATTGGATCGGTGGCGAGCTGACGTCGACGGGGTTCCGCCTGAGCTATCGCTGGGAGTGGGATCCGGAGACCTATCCCGATCTGCCGGAGGATATCGAGGAATTGCAGTCCCGGGGGTTTGCATTTCTGGCCTATTTTAACCCCTTTGTGCCCCAGACGGTGCCGCGCTACGACGAGGCCGTGGAGGATGGCCATCTGATCGAGGACGAGGATGGCGAGGTGTATCTATTTCGGGATCCGGCCTTTCGCGATACATCGCTCGTCGACCTGTCGACGGAGGCCACCCGGGAGTGGACCAAGGGCTATATGGTGGAGGCCATTGAGGAGTTAAATATCGATGGGTGGATGGCTGATTTTGCGGAGTGGCTTCCCACGGACGCTCAATTGGGAGGGGGGCAATCGCCGTGGCGCTTCCACAACCGATATCCATTGAAATGGCAGGAGGTCAACCGCCGGGCCTTTGAAGCGGTTCATGGCGACGACGTGGACGGCGATTGGACATTCTTTGCTCGTAGCGGGTGGGCATCGACCGAGGGCGGGGCGTCGGGACAGGCTCCGACGATGTGGGGCGGCGACCAGAATACAGATTGGGGTCGCTACGACGGCATGCCCTCCATCGTGCCCATCGGCGCTCACGCCGGGATGGCCGGGGTGGCGGTCTATGGTTCCGACATCGCGGGGTATTCCTCGCTTAGCGGAACCAATACGGATAAAGAGCTCTTCTTGAGGTGGGCCTCCATCGGGGTATTCCACGGATTGATGCGCACCCATCACGGCGGCGATAAATGCGGCAATTGGATGTACGATAACGACGAGGAGACCCTTGCGGCCTATCGGCGTTACGCCCAGATTCGGGTCCTCCTATGGCCCTATCTGCGGCAGCTCCGCCAGGAGGCTCGCGAGCGTGGGTGGCCCCTGGTGCGCCATCCCTATCTGGTGGAGGGCGTGGAGCCTCGCCTGTGGGAAGGAGAGGACTATCAATTTTTCCTGGGCGATGATCTATGGGTGGCGCCCATCTTGGAGCAGGGCCAGACGAGTCGCGATGTGGCGCTTCCCGAGGGCACGTGGTGGCCGACCTTTGGTGAGGCGCCACTAGTGACGGGGGCCACCGCGGTACAGGTGGAGGCGGAAGTGTCGGACATCCCTGTGTTTTCTCGCGGAGGCACGGCGCTGGGATTGTTGTGGGAGCCCGTCGATAGTTTCTATGGGGCCGACGATCCCGACGTATCCGATCTGGGCGATGTGGAGGATGCCTATCGGGTGGCGCTCTACCCAGACGCCGATGGTGCGGTGGAGGATAGCCCCGTCGGCCATATCGCGGTGATGGCCACCGGGTTGGAGGACGCGCCCGATTGGACGATGGCCACGGTAGATGATGTCCCCATAGACACGTGCGATGAGCCATTGACGGCCCCCTGCGCCACGGCGGAAGCACTCTATATTGAGGCCGAAGAGGCCACCATCGAGGTCGATGGCGCCCTCATCGAGGTGGCCGGGGAGCACCCAGCGCGGCTACGACTGGGCGTGGCCGGGCAGGCCTGGGGAGAGGTGGCGACGGCGCCGCCGATCACGGACCTCGATGCGCCCTTTGAATCCTATTGCGATGGCCTTCCAGAGGATCAACGTCCGGATTAGTGGCCGGCGCCGATGGGAGAACTCTTCTTCTGCGTTATCAGTCAGCGCTATTTAGGGCTACGATTACCTCGACATGGGAGGAGTGGCGTCGTATCACTGCCCGGTGCCCTCCAATGGGATGAGTGATCTCCACGCAGTTTGAGGCCTTCCTCCATGATCATCAAACGACTCGCCGACGCCTACCTAAAGGCCCGGGGCTGGACCGTCCGAAATGACCTGCCCCCGGATCTCGATACGTTCGTGGTCATCGCCGCCCCCCATACCAGCAATTGGGATTTTCCGGTGACCCTGGCGATCGCCGCCTCCGTGGATCTGGATTTTTATTGGGTGGGAAAGGATAGCCTGTTTCGCGGGCCCATGGGCCCCGTGATGCGCCGGCTCGGCGGCATCCCCGTGGATCGCAGCCGCTCCACCAATTTTGTGGACCAGGTCGCGGAGGTGATGCGGGAGTCCGAGGGCATGGCCCTGGGCATCGCGCCCGAGGGCACGCGCTCCAAGGGCGACTATTGGAAGTCCGGCTTCTATTATATCGCCCGCAGTGCGGGCGTGCCGATTGTCTGCGGCTTCGTGGATTGGGAAAAAAGAGAGGGTGGCCTGGGGCCAGTAGTGGATTCCTCGCTCTCCAAGGAGGAGGTCCTGGCGGAGCTCGAGGCCTTCTACGCCGGGCTCAAGGGAAAGCGGCCTGACCAGTATACGCCCCCGAAATTTCGGGAGCGCTAGCCCGATGGATCAGGGGTTCACGGAGCGTCGGTGGCGTGGTCGTCCTTGAGGTGCAGCGCTGGCGGGGGTTGGACGCGAAGAAGGGGCAGATCGAAGCGCATAGAGACCGGGCTTGTGGGCTCGGTGTCCAGCGATTTTAACTCCTCCTCCGGCTGGGGCTGATGGCCTGGAGGGTTGATAAAGGTGTCCATGGTGCCGGCGATGCGGCCGTCTTCCACAGTTTCGATGTGGAAGCGATAGGTATTTCGGTGGGTCGTGAAATAGACCCCTGGATCTCCGGTGAAATCGGGGATCGTTCGGCCATGAAGTTCGCCTTCCTCGCCAAATTCGATGGTCAACTGGTCATCTCGTTCGCGGTACAGCGCGCGACCGATGGTACCAACCATCTCTTCGACCTCGTCCTCACTTCCCGGCGGGGGATATCCCTTGGAGATATTGGCGTCTGGATCGACGGGTAGGGTGCGATCGCGAAAAACGTTGTCTGTGTTAAAGGTGCCACTGAGGCGGCCGCTGATATCGCCGCCAATGGTGGTCTCAAAGGTGGCTGCCAGACGTCCGCGATCCGGTCTCGTCGAGGTTGGTGGGTCAGATTCCTCAAAGGTTAGTCGGCCGAAGCGAGTGGGCGGGATATTAAAGCAGCCCAGTGTGTCGCTGGGGTCACTATAATGAAAGACCATCGTCGCCGATTGTCCAGCGTCGTCTAGCGGGCCGGTGACGGTGGCCGCGTCCCAGCCGTCGGTGCGCGCCGTGTCGCCGGAGGCGGTGTCAAAGCGCAGAGCGGGAAACGTCACATAGAGGTCGGTCGGGCCGCGTCCCAGCCCATCATGATACTCGGCGAGCACCTCCTCAAAGTAGATGGTCCGCGACATCCCACCGCGTTCAAAATGGAGGTGATTGGGCCATTCTGGATTCCCCATGGCGAGCTCTCGTGGACAGTCGTCCGGGGAAGAGAGGGCGATGCCCTCTTGGGATATTTGCTCCTCTACACCCGGCGTATCATCGAGGAAGTCGAAGACGAATTCTCTCCACCTCGGGGAGGCCGGCGGCATATGTTGCGTCGTCATGACCTGCGTGCAAGATAGCCGGTGGTCCTCCGTAAGGGCACATACGGGTGCCATCACGGTCGGAGAGTCACTCCCTGGGAGAACGGTGATATCTCGGATGGGCGAGGTCTCTTCCCAGGAAGGATAGCGAAAGCTCTGGGGGGTTGAGTGGCTATGGCAGGTCATCTCGTGAGATGGGTCGAGAAAGCAGGTCTCCAGCCCGGGAGAGGAGGCCATGAGGTGGTCTTTTGGGGGATGGAATTCGTCGCCCGGGCCATCGGCGCTTTCCTCGAAGCAACGGATGGAGTCATCGGCCCATCGAGCGCAGATCATCTTGTCGCCCGGGTGGATCTCGTCGGCGTCCAGAAACTGAGGCCAGGGGCGCATCTTGGACCACGTATTTTGACCGGGGCTTCCATCGAAGTCGCGCCAGTCAAAGGGCGTGGTGCGCTCACCGCCCCAGCAGAGGACCTCGCCGTCGTCGATGACGACACAGTTTTTGGGCCCGCCTGCGAAGAGCTCCACGGCGTTGGAGATGCCCTGGACCGGCACCGGACATTGGAGGCTTCGGTAGCGGTGAGAGGCCCCTCCCGATTGAGCCTCGGTATTACCGCCCCAGCACACAACTTGACCGGAGCGATGCAGGGCACAGGTATGGTTGTTACCAGCATCCAGGGCGACGATATCTCGGAGGATATCATCGCCGGGACACCATGACTCAAATCGCCCGTCTCGATGTTGAACACCACCTGGGGCTTGGACTCGACGGGGAATATGGCTGCCCATGGAGGAGGCGTGATCGTCGGACGTCAGGTGTCCCGTGCGGGAGGACAGCCCCCAGCAGGATACCTCGCCGGAGGGATGCAGCACGCAGCTATGATGGCCCCCTACGGCCAGGGCCTCGGCATCCGTGATGCCCATCACCGGGGTCGGTTCCGTTCGCTTATAGCTGCCTTCCGCGCCCACTTGTCCCTGCTCGTTTCGGCCCCAGCAAAAGACCTGCCCGGAGCTGTGAAGGGCGCAGCCATGAGTATAACCGGAGCCTACGGAGATAAATCCCTCACCGGCCGCCTCCTCTTTGGCCTCCGGCGCCGGAACGTCGCTGGTTGCGCTCGTCGAAGAGGTGGTGCAGCCACCCCCGAGGACAAGTCCCAGATAGAGGGGGAATAGCAGACGTCGTGTTAAGTGCATGGCTGGAGTCCGGGCTGATTTGGAGGCGAAGTCGCCACTATACCTTGGGAGGATAGAGGGCACCAGCGCTTTGACAGGTCCACCTCTATAGCTGGATGACGTTGGTGATCCCCGTGCGGATCATGGCCACGGCGATGGCTGCCAATA
>CAZMJS010000120.1:0-7904 GCA_964566695.1 uncultured Bradymonadales bacterium | reverse complement strand
CGTCGAAGAGCTCGAGGCAAGCCTCGTTGAGACCCTGTGAAGCTAGGAGCCTGTTGCGTATAGCGGACCGAGTCCTCGCCGAGAAGATTTTGATGCCAGACTCGTTCGTATGACGACGTAATAGCAGCGCTATTCGGAGGAATACGAGCGATGTATGGCGCAAAATCGGCCGGCGAGACGATGCGGAGCTTATGTGCAACAGGCTCCTGGGCCGGGCCTCTCGCGCTCAGTCCTCATCCCAGGGATCGCTGAGCTGGGGCCTCTCTAAAAATTCGGGATCGCTCAGGGACTTCAAAAAGGCCTTGAGCGCCTCCCGCTCCTCGTCGTTTAGCTGAAAGCCGACGATAAACTCACTTTTGAAGGGGTTTTGACTGCCGTCGCCGGCCCAGGGGCCGCTGTGGATGGTGCGGCCGGCCGCCGCGTAGTGGTCGATGACGGCGTCCAGATCGGCGACGCTCCCATCGTGCATATAGGGCGCCGTATGCTCGATATTTCGAAGCGTCGGTGCCTTAAATCGACCCATGTCCGAGGGCTCCCCCGTAAATTCATGGAGCCCCGTATTGGGCGGCGGGTAGCCGCCGATATGGTCGTAATTATAGAGCCCCGTATTGTGGAAGCTGGCCTCGTCGAACACCGTGCCGGCGTGGTTGACGTCGGACGCCATATTAAAACCCCCGTGGCAGTGAAAGCACTCCAGGCGCTCCGAGAAGAAGAGCTGCATCCCCTGGCGCGCCTCCTCGCTCATCGCCTCCTCCTCGCCGCCGTAGATATAGCGGTCGTAGGCCGACCCACCGCTGATCATGGTGCGCTGAAAGGCCGCCAGGGCCTGGACCACCTGCTCGATCTGGAAGGGATCGTCGACCTCTGGAAAGGCGGCCTCAAAGAGCTCCTGGTAGACCGGATCGCCGCGCAGCCGCTCCTGCCACTGGCCCTCCACCTCGTGAAGGCCAAGCTCCACCGGATCGTCGCCGAAGAGGGGGATCAGCGCCTGATCTTCCAGCTCCGTGACCACCGGGTTGGCCCAGTTTAGCGTTGGATCGTAGACCACATTGGTCAGCGACATCGACGTCCGCGGATGGGCGTCGCCATGGATCCCCTCCGGATGGGGACGGGGATCGCTAAAGGCCCGTTCCTGTTGGTGGCAACTGGCGCAGGACATGGATTCGTCGGCCGACAGGCGCCGATCATAAAATAGGTGGCGTCCAAGCTCCACGGCCTCCACGGTCATCGCCGCGCCCTCGGGCACCTGGGGCGTGGGAAAGCCCGGGGGCAGATCCCACTCCCAGGGCGTGGGCTCCTGCGCCTCGTCGCTGCAAGCCCCCAGGGCGACGCCGGCCGTCCACGCCGCCACCGCCAGCGCTATCCATCGCCGATTCACCGCGCCTCCCCCACCCAGAAGATGCCCTCTTGCACGCGCTCCTCCTCGTCGTCGACGCCCAGGCGTTCAAAGAGGGGCCAGCAGCCCGGATCGTCGGCCTCCGACATGCACCGCGCCTCCTCATCGCCCAGGGCGCTCGCCTCCACCAATCGGCCCACGTCAAATTGAATCACCGCCTCCTCCAGCGCCGCCGACGCCACCCTCACCCGCGGGCGATGGTCCCGAGCGCACTCCGGGATCTGGCCCTTGGGCGCCGGCTGACACTGGGTGCTCCCCAGGTGAAAGGCAAAGGGCGCCCCATCCTCCATGGACTCCTCCATCGATAGATCGAGGCGCAAAAATTTATAGCCCGTGGTCCAACTCCAGAACATGGCCGTCGTATTCAAGGGCGCCCGGGCGGTGGACACGTCCAGGTGGTTTTGCTCGCGCGGCACGCCGATGGAGAACTCCAGGCCCACCCATGGGCCCTCTTCCCGAACCTCGATGACCTGGCGTCGCTCCTCCATCGCCTCCTGGCAGTGGCCCTGGCCATCGCTGAAATTGAGCAGGGCCACCGTCTCGCTCTGCCACTTGCCATCGTCCACCAGGCTCAAGGGGTGGTGCTCCCCCTCATCGTCGATGCCCACCAGGTCGTGGACGTAGAGCCGAAGGTCCTTCACTTTCACGGTGGCCTCCGTGGCCCCCACCCCTTCATGGGGCTCGTCGCAGCGAAGCGCCTGGCCGTTGACCATCGCCTGGACCTCAAAGCTCGTCCCCACCGCGGGCTCATCGAAGCTCCCCGCCCCGTCGCTGCATCCACACAGCCCCACCAGCGCAGCCGCCGTCGCCCACACCAACCACCACCGACCCAGCCATGATCGCCTCATCATACCCCCTGTGATTGAATCCCTTTCCTCACGACCATCCATGATATTCCGTCGTGGCCAATAACCTAATCCCCGACGCCACGATGGCCACCGCCGCTCACGCCGCCATTGAATCGCCCCCCCCTTTTTGGGTATCTGTGCAGCGACGATGATGGCACCTTCCCCGGGCCCCTGATTGCTATGACCTCACCGCGCTCATCCCCTTCCCTATCGACGCCCACCTTGCTGGCGGGCTTGTTCTTTGGCGGTCTCTTTTTGATCGCCGTGGAGACCATCTGGACCCTGGCCACGGGGCTTCACCAAAACGTCCACCTGGACGCCCCCTTTTACCTGGCCTCCATGGTGGCCATGACCATGGGGCTGTGGCTGTTGCACGCCCTGCCGGCGGCGGGGCTTCTCAAGGCCCTGGAGGGCCGCGTCGGCGGCCTTCGGCCGGCGCTGATCGGCGCCGCCGCCCTCCTGGGCTTTTCCATGCAGCGCACCCTCATGGGCGGCGACGGCATCAGCGCCCACCCGCACTATCTATGGATCCAGATCGGCTTCGGGCTGGCCTTTCCAGCCCTCTTCGGCGGCGCCACCTGGCTGGTCCTATGCCAGCGCTTCAATATCTGGCTTCGACGGGGCCTTACGGCCCTGGGGATCATCGCCTGCGGCCTCTTCAACGCCCTGGTGCTCACGGAGTACCAGCCCTTTCACGGCCACCTGGCCGCCTTCTACGCCGCCCTCTTTGTGGGCCTCCTGCTCCCGCTGTGGCGGCGCCCCTGGCCGCGCCGCCTGGCGGTGGTCATCGCCCTTCTGGCGTCGATGGCCACCCTCTATGTGGCCACCGACCAGGAGCGGGCCCGCACCCACGTCCAGCGCTTTTCGCACATCCCGGCCTCCATGGCCCAGGGCCTGCCACTGGGCGGGCTCCTCCAGGTCCAGCCGGAGCCCCTCTTCGAGGTCGGCGAGGCCGACCCGGAGGTCGCCCGCGCCACCTACGAGCGCTTCTTCGGCGAGCCCCAGCGCTTTGAGGCCGGCGAGCGCCGCGGCGACCACGTCCTGGTCATCGTTCTGGAGGCCATGCGCGCCGACTACTGGGATGACCCCGACCTGGCGCGCTATTTCGACGGCTGGAAGGCCCAGGGCGTCCACTTCCCGGAGTCCATCGCCAATTACCCGGCCACCCCGCTGGCCTACGGCGCCATGTTCACCGCCCAGCCCCCCTCGGTGGTCGCCCAGACCCCCTACTGGGGCGAGGACCGCCTCTTCGATCCCCTGGTCGACGAATTCGACCACCTCTTCCTTTCGCGCCCCGACATCAGCTGGTTTGAGCATACGGCGATCACGGACTTCTTTTTGCCCCGCGACCACCCGGTCAACGCCCACGAGACGGGCGCCGACGGCCTGGCCTACCTTCGCGATGGCATCGCCGACGTGGACGACGATCAGCGCTTCTTTGGCTGGATTCACCTCTACGAGCCCCACCATCCCTACGAGGAGCAAGAACCCTGGATCGACGACATCGACCCCGACCTCCACGACGACCACCGGGCCTACCGCTCGGAGATCGCCTATACGGACGACCACCTGGGCCAATTTATGGACTGGTTCTACGACCAGCCCTTCGCCGACGACACCCTGGTGCTCCTGGTCGCCGACCACGGCCAGGCCATGGGCGAAGAGATCATGGGCGAGCCCTACTGGGGCCACCACGTCCACGTCCACAACGTGATCACCGACATCCCGATGTACGTCTCAGGCCCTGGCCTTCCCACGGACCACCGCGAGGAGATGGCCGTGCCCATGCAATTGGACGTCACGCCCACCCTCTATGACTACTTAGGCCTCGCCATGCCAGAGGCCACGATGCCCCAGGGCAACTCCATCTATCACCTCCTGGACGAGCAACCCACGCGCCCCCTGGTCACCGAGGCCTTCAGCATCCGCGGCGGCCCCTTCTTTGAGTTCGTGGCCTCCGCCCAGCAGGGCGACGACGTGCGCCAGTTGCGCCGCGAATTCCACCGCATCAGCACCGACGGCCAGCGCTACTCCCCCAAGATCGGCATCCAATACGGCGACCACAAGCTCATCTACGACCGCCTGCTGCAGCGCGCCTGGCTCTACAATATCGCCGACGATCCCCGCGAGGAGCGCGACCTCTTCGACGACGATCCCCAGACCGCCCAGAAGATGAGCGATCTCCTCCGCGACTGGACGATGATGCAGGGCGAGGTGGTGCGCACGATGGATGAGCATTTATTGGACTAACCCCCAGGTACACCCATGGTCTTCTGGCTCTACAAGCGATGGCGACGAAAGCGCCTTCAACAAAAACCCTTTCCCGACGAGTGGGTGGCTATCCTCGACGAACACTACCCCTTCTATCGACGCCTCCCCGAAGGCAACGAAAGGGAATCCTTTCATACCCACCTCAAGGTCTTTTTGTGGGAAAAGCACTGGGAGGGCGCCGCCGACCTGGAGGTCACCGAGGAGATGAAGGTGTTGATCTCCGGTGCCGCCGCCCGCATCGCCCGCCGCCTTCCCCTGTCGGTCTACGATCGCCTCACAGAGATCGTCATCTACCCCTCCCACTACTTCCATCCCGAGCGCCGCGACCGCATTGTGATGGGCCAGGCCCACTCCTTTGGCACCCTCGTTCTGAGCTGGGACGCTGTTCAAAAGGGCATCGCCATCCCCGACGACGGCCGCGACACGGCCATCCACGAATTCGCCCACGTCCTGGACGCCGAAAGCGGCCGTTTTGACGGCACGCCGCTACTCAATAAAGGCGCCGATTATCCGGTGTGGGCCGAGGTGTTGGGCCACCACTTTTCCACCCTTCAGGCAGCCCCCTTTCAGGGGTGTCTTCGCCCCTATGGCGCCAAAAATGAGGCCGAGTTCTTCGCCGTCGCCACGGAGGCCTTCTTTGAGACGCCGGAGCAGCTCCAGCGCTGCGCGCCGGACCTCTACGACGTCCTCGCCGACTTCTTCGGCCTCCATCCCCAATGATGGCCACCCACCAACCTCTGCCTTCTGCCTTCTGTCTTCTGACCTCTGTCCCAAGTCGACATACTCCGCCCCCGACGATACACTGATCGCACTTTCTCACCCCTCTCCGCTGCGATCGCGATGGTGACCCCCATGGGACGTGCCCGCTCCTTCCTCGCCCCCCTTATCCTCCTATCGGCCCTCGCGGTGGTATCGACGAGTTGCATCGACGATCCCGCGGATCTGGAAGCCATCGAGGATCCCGACGATCCCACCAACAACGATGATAACGGCTGCGACGACCCCTGCGGTGACGAGTTCTGCATCGAGGGCCAATGCACGGTGCCCACCAGTTGTCGCCACCTGGTCGACGCCGGCGTCGCCGGTGATAGCGGCACCTACCTCATCGATCCCCCGGGAAACGACGGCGAGCCCTTCGAGGCCCATTGCGATTTCGACGCCGACAGCGGCGCCGGCTACACCATGGTGCGCCTCGAGGGCGGCGATCTGGAGAACGAAGAGGACGTGGAGGTCTACCGACAGACCTGCCAGGCGAAAGGCATGGAGCTCATCGTCCCCCGCACCCGGGCCCACGCCGAGTCCATCCTGGATGTCAATGACGACACCCCGCCCAATGTGGTCGGCGTCTACCGCCAATTCCCCGATGCCCCCCGCCTCCATAACTGGGCGGGCCGCTGCCAGGGACAGCCCTGCTCCTTCTATATCAGCGACAACCCCAGCGCCGGCTGCGGCGAGCTCCAACCCGATGGCTCCGCCGATTTTGACACCCCCCTGATCCGCACCGACGACGACTGCTTCTTCGGCACCTGGGAGGACCGCGCCGAGGCCACCCTGGAGATCCCGGGCTCCGTGCTGTGCTCCACCAACGACGCCGGCCCGCCGCTCCATGAGACCTGCCTGGACTATCGCCTGGACGACAGCGTCCACAACGCCGGCCCCCGCGGCATCAGCGGTGTCTACACATTGAGCGCCGGCGACGGCCCCCCCTACCCGGCCTACTGCGATATGAGCACACTCGGCGGGGGCTGGACCCTGGCCATGAAGATCGACGGCGAGCAACCGACCTTTCACTACAATTCGCCGCTCTGGGAGAATGACCAGCTCCTCAACCCCGATTCCCCGGACCTGGACCGCGAGGAGGCCAAGCTCCAGAGCTTTGTGGACCTCCCCTTTACTCAGCTCCTCGTCGGCCTCGAGGGACCGGACTCCGACACCTTTTTGCCGGACCACCGATACCTGCCGCTGCCCGTCGTCGGCGATTCTCTGTACGACCTCTTCGTCGGCGGCGACTACGTGGCCACCCAGGTGGGCCGCGAGGCCTGGAAGAATACAATGGCCGACAGCTCACTGCAGTGGCATTGCAACCACGAGGGTCTCAATAGCCGCACCACCGAGGCGGACTCCGAATTCGCCCGCGCCCGCGTCGGCATCATCGGCAATAACGAAGACGACTGCAGCTCGCCGGACTCCCGCATCGGCCTGGGCACCGCCGGCGATAGCTGCGGCCAACAGGAGATCAGCGCCGGCAACGCCGCCGCCTGCGGCGGCGACGAGGGCGACCAAAACGTCGCCGCCACGGGCGCCCTGATGGTTCGCGACGTGCCACTCCTCGAGAGTTGCCAGGCCCTCCAGGAGGCGGGCATCACCCGTAGCGGCGTCTACCCCATCGCACCCGACGGCGACGAGCCCTTCAACGCCTATTGCGAGATGGACATGGCCGGCGGCGGCTGGACCCTGGTGGCCCTCCACGGCTTCAACGATCGCCCCCAGCGCTGGTGGGGCAACCACTATCCCCGCCCCGGCGCCAGCCACTACGGCGACATCGGCCGCGTCCAAGACGACATCGCCCGCCTGACCAACGGCCAGATGAATATCGACCACCACAGCATCGACGCCGCCCAGCTCTTCGACGCCTCCTCCGGCGAGGTCCTGGCCTACGTCGGCGGCGAGACCACAGACTTTATCACCGCCGACCTCCCCCAGAGCTGTAACTTCTTCGACGGCGACGCCATCTGTGAGCACAATACCTACACCGGCCTCCAGATCGTCGACTCCGACGGCTCCCTATTGACCGACGACGGCCAGGCCTGCACCACCGGCCGCGGACTCATCCAGGATGACCCCTTCGACGAATTCGGCCTCCACCTATTGGTCGGCACCTCCAACGACGCATACCACTGTGCCAACACGGACTCCCAACTGGGTCAGGGGGGCATCGGCCGCCTCTATACCACCTTCAATTCCTCGAACGGCGATTACTGGGATAGTGGCGTCCTCAACCACTGGAATACCGACGCCGGGGCAGCCCAGCCCGGCGCGCTCTTTATGCGCTGACCACCGCCACCGACCACCAACCTCCCAAGCCCCATCCAACACTCGGAATTCTCCCCACCTGTGGGGAGACAGCGGCGCCCCGCGCCGCAGAGGGGCTCTTCGCATACCTCTCAGACACACCGAAGCCACCCGCACCACCTCGATCGCCATCACCTCTCGAACGGAGCCGGCGGCTTCAGCCCCGGCGACCCTACGCCGACCATCGGGAGGCGTACATCCTCAGCCTCCGGTTTTAACCGGGGTGGAGGGTCCGCGCCTCCCCGGTCCGTCGATGGTCAGAGGGTAGTTGCCGGCCTCAAACTCCAACTTCACCTCCGGCGCATCCATGCGGATAT
>CAZMJS010000119.1:0-8173 GCA_964566695.1 uncultured Bradymonadales bacterium | reverse complement strand
GAGCCGATGGCGACGACGCCCTCTTCGGGTTCGATGACGTCGCCCGTGCCACTGATGAGCAGGGTGTTTTCGACGTCGGCAGCGATGAGGAGGGCCTCCAATTTACGGAGCATGCGGTCGGTGCGCCAATCCTTGGCCAGTTCCACGGCCGCCCGGGTGAGGTTGCCGCCAAACTCATTGAGCTTTTCCTCCAGTTTTTCATAGAGGGTGATGGCGTCGGCCGTGGAGCCGGCGAACCCGCAGAGGACCTTGCCGTCGTAGAGGCGTCGCACCTTGCGAGCGGAGCGCTTCATGATGACCTTTTCGCCCATGGTGACCTGTCCGTCGCCAGCGACGACGACGTGGTCGTCGGTGCGAACGCTTACGATGGTCGTTCCTCGAAAATTCATGGTTCACTACTCGTCGCTCGGAGGGGAAGGTAAATCGGTCGATTTGGGGCGGCGAGACCGCTTGTTCCGTCGGCGGTGCGCCCGCGGGTGCGCACCATCGTAAACCTCTGTGAGCCTGTCAATTGACACGTGGGTATAGCGCTGGGTGGTTGAGAGGTTCTCGTGGCCCAGGAGTTGCTGGATGCCACGCAGATCGGCACCGGAGTCCAAGAGGTGGGTGGCAAAGGAGTGGCGCAGCCCGTGGGGGGTGATCGAGGTGTCCAGGTCGGCCCGCGCAAGGTGTTGTTTGAGGCGACGTCGGACGGAGCGGGTGGAGAGGCGATGGCCGCGAACCGTTAAAAAGAGAGCGCCCTCCGGGGTATGACCGCTGACGAGTTCATGGCGGCGCGCCAGGTAGCGCTCGACGGCTCGGCAGCTCTTTTGGCCCAGAGGCACGCGTCGCTCCTTATTTCCCTTGCCCACCGTCTGCACCCAGCCTCGGTCGAGATCGAGGTCAGTGATATCGAGGCCCACCAATTCCGAGACCCGGAGCCCGGCGCCGTAGCCCACCTCCCAGATGGCCATGTCGCGAACGCCCAGGACCCCGTCCCCGCGGTGGCTTTCCAGCAGTCGAAGGATGTCGTCGACGGGCAGGAAGTTCTTTAGGGGTTGGCGTATCTTTGGCGACGATAGGAGCTCGGCGGGGTTGGAAGAGACCCACTCTTTTTTGACGAGGAAGGTGTAGAAGGAGCGCAGCGTCGAGATCTTTCGCGCCAGCGACGAGGCTCGATGATCGTCGAATAGATGAGCGACAAATCCGCGCAGGTGGCGAAGCTCCAGGTCCTGAGGATCGGGGTCCTCAAGCTGGTGGGTTTCAGAGAGAAAGGCCTGAAGCTGGCTCAGATCGCCGCGATAAGCCCTCAGGGTGTGCTCGCTGGAGCCGCGTTCAACCCGGAGGTACTCCAAAAATTGATCGATTCGCCGTTGAAGCATGGAGGCGTCCCCTGCTGATGGTTCAGTTACTGGAGGCGCGTTCCACCTTGTAGACGCCCTTGATTTTCTCGATGCGTTTCATGGCCTTGGTCAATTGATCGCGGTTGTGCACCAGGACCTCAAAGGTATTGACGGCCCGTCGGTCATCGGTGGTGACGCATTGGGCTTGGCTGATATTGACCCCGGCCCCGGTGAAGGATTGGCTGATATTGGCCAAGAGGCCTGGTTTGTCGGTGCAGTAAACGCGGACGCTGACGGGGCGTCGGGCCGAGTCGGGGACCTCTTTTTCGTTGTCCCAGCGCACGTCGATCTGACGCTCTCTTTCCAGGTGGCCAACGCTCTTGCAGTCTCGGGTGTGGATGGAGAGCCCGCGGCCGCGGGTGACAAAGCCGATGATATCATCTCCCGGCACGGGGTTGCAGCATTTGGCGTAGCTGACCATGACGTCTTCGATGCCGTCGACGACGACGCCCGTTTTGCCGCGGTCGACGAGCTTATTCCACAGCTTGCCGATACGGCTTTTACCGTTGCTGCGCTTTTTGGGCGACGACTTTTCGCGGGTGGGATAGATCTTTTCGACGATGGTTTCGGCCTGGGTTTTTCCATAGCCGATGTCGCCGAGGAGCTCTTCGACGTGATTGTAGCGGCTTTTTTCCAGGGCCTCGTCGAGGGTGCCCGAACGCTCCCAGGCACGGATATTGGTGCCGTGGTTTTTGAGCTCTTTGTCCAGTAGTTCGCGTCCCAACTGCTGGCTGCGCTTTCGTTGCTCGTGGCGGACGGCCTTGCGAATTTTGGTGCGGGCCCGGCCGGTTTTGACGAAGGAGAGCCAGTCCTTGTTGGGGCGTTGATTCTTGTGGGTGATGATCTCAACGATATCGCCGTTTTGGAGCTGATGCTTGAGGGGGACCATTTTGCCGTTGACCTTGGCCCCCGAGCATTGATGGCCCACCTCGGTGTGGATGGAGTAGGCAAAGTCGACGCAGGTGGCGCCCGAGGGGAAGCTCAATACATCACCCTCGGGAGTGAAGACGTAGACCTCGTCGTGAAACAGGTCGATTTTGACGGATTCCAAGAATTCGACGGGATCTTCGTGATCCTGATGTTCCTCCATCAGTTGGTGGAGCCAGGCGAATTTTTCGTCGTCCTGGTCGGGGACGGCTTTGCCCTCCTTATAGAGCCAGTGGGCGGCGATGCCCTCCTCGGCGATCTTGTGCATACGGTGGGTACGGATCTGGATCTCGATGCGCTCCTGGTAGGGGCCGATCACCGAGGTGTGAAGGGATTGATAGCCGTTGGGCTTGGCAATGGCGATATAGTCCTTGAAGCGGCCGGGGATGGGCTTCCAGAGGTTGTGAACCAGTCCCAGGGCCTCGTAGCACTCAGGGCGCTCATCGAGGATGATTCGAAACGCCAGGACATCGAAGACCTGCTCAAATTCGATCTGCTGGTCGCGCATCTTGCGGTAGATGCTCCAGAAGTTCTTTGGCCGGCCATAGATCTCGGCGACCATGCCGTGTTCGCGCAGCAGGTCGTCGAGGATGCTGATGACCTCTCGGATGAAGCTCTGGCGCTGTCGCTTCTTGGAGGCGACCTTCTCGGCGATATCGTAGTAGGCCTCAGGATGGAGATAGCGAAAGGAGAGGTCTTCGAGCTCCGTTTTGACCCAGTGTAGGCCCAGGCGGTGCGCCAGCGGGGCGTAGATGTCCATGGTCTCCCGGGATTTTCGCTCCTGGCCGGAGGCAGACATATATTTAAGGGTGCGCATATTATGAAGGCGATCGGAGAGCTTGACCAAGATGACCCGAAGATCCCGGGACATGGCGATGATCATCTTGCGGATATTTTCGGCCTGCGCCTCCTGACGCGTATTGAATTTGAATTTGGAGAGTTTGGTGACGCCATCGACCAGAAAGGCGACGTCGTCGCCAAAGCGGTCGCGGATCTCGTCCACGGTGGTATCGCAGTCCTCTACCGTGTCGTGGAGAAGTCCGGCCACCAGGCTGGCGACGTCGAGGTGGAGGTCGGCGATGATGTCCATGACCTCCAGAGGGTGAGTCATATAGGGTTCGCCGCTTTTGCGGGTTTGCCCCTCATGCATGCGTCGAGAATACTCGTAGGCATCGCGCAGTTGAGTGATATTTGGGTCCGGGTGGTAGCTCCGGACCTTCTTGATGATCGACTCCAGGCGGTTTTCCAATTGCATCGAGATAGGTGCTCCTGAGCCCGAGTAAAGGCGGCAAGGCGGCCGGGCAGGTCAAGGGGAAAACAATTGCTTGCGCCAAACTATTCGCATCGCGCACCGATGCTCGACGTGGGTGTCGTCATTGGGGGGACGCGTGGTCGCCTCTAAGGGTAACGCACAAGGGCCGGATGTCGCAATATGGAGCTTGCATAGCGGTGGGTTTAGCCCATGATCTCGACGCCGACGGGCATCTCCAACTCCAACTCCGAGACGCGGATATAGTCGATGAGGCTTTTGACGTAGGAGGGAAAGGGGGGGCACAGATTTTGGCCGTCCAGAGCGCCCAGGGTGTTCATGGAATTATAGATGGTCAGTTGATTGAAGTCGTCCATGAACTGGCGGGGATTGCGGGTAAATTTCTCCAGGTAGGGAAATTTCATGACCATCTGGGTCAATCGGTAGGGCAGTTTGCCCATGGGGGCTCGACGGCCGGCGCGTTGGGCCACCAATTCAAAGACCTGGCGGGCCGATAAGGGGTTGGGGTCGCAGAGGTGGAACGTATCTCCGGCGGTATCATCGAGGCAACTGATGCGGTGCATGGCCTGGCAGACGAAGTCGATGGGCACCAGGTTGAGGGGTTTTTCGCCCTTTCCGGGAAGGGGGATGGGCAGCATGGAGGGCATGTTGACGATGGCATTGATGAGGTAATAGGGCCCGGCCATGCGGTCGATTTCGCCGGTGGTGGAGTCGCCGACAATGATGCTGGGGCGGAAGATGGAGATGGGCAGGTGGTGCATGGCTTCGCGCACCTCGCGCTCGGCCTTGAATTTGGATTCTTCGTAGGCGTTTCGAAATTTTTGCCCCTCGTCGAGCTCATCCTCCATGATGACGCCCGTGCGATCGCCGGCGACGAAAGCCGTGGAGAAATGGTTGAGCCGGCGCAGGTGCTGCATTTCGTAGGCTGTGTCCAGGATATTGCGAGTGCCCTGGACGTTGACCTTGAAGGCCTCGGAGCGATCGACGCCGAGGTACCAGATGGAGGCGATGTGGTAGATGTCGGTGACGTTGGCGATCAGCTCCAGGTATTCGCGACCGCTGAGGCCAAGGTCAAGGGCAACGACGTCGCCGCTGAGCAGTTGGATGCGGTCGCGAGGGGCATCCATTTGATGGAGCTTGCGGTCGGCATCATCGATGAAGTCGGGGCGCACCAAGAGGCGAAGAGTGGCCGCTGACTCATTGGCGACGATGGTCTCTACCAGCTTGCGAGCCACGAAGGAGGGAAAGCCGGTGATCAGAATATCACGGGGGGAGGAGGCGTCAGTCATCGGAACCTGGCGGGTTGGAGTCGGGGGTTGAGAAGCGCTGGTGGAGGGTGTCAAGGAGTCCATCCACCTGGCGCTCCGTATGATCGAGGCCGTCATCGTTGTCGATGATATAGTCTGCGGCGTCCCGCTTTTGATCCAGTGGCATCTGCGCATCGATGCGCCGTTGGGCGTCGTCTGCGGAGAGCTCATCTCGGCGGCAGAGGCGACGCCGTTGGGTCTGCGGTGATACGTCGACGACGATCAACGCCTGGAGCAGTTGGTGGGTTCCGGACTCCACCAGCAGTGCTGCTTCGTAGAGGACAAAGGGGTGTCCCTCAGTGAAGGCGTCGGCGGCGTCGCTGAGCATGGCGCGAGCGATGCGGGGATGGGTGATGGCTTCCAGGCGAGCTCGGGCCTCGTCATCGCGGAATACGAGGTCGCCGAGCTTGTTTCGGTCCAACGTGCCGTCCTCATGGAGGATGGACGGGCCGAAGGCCTCGACGATCTCGTTGAGGGCTGGTTGTCCGGGCTCCACGATGCGCCTCGACAGGTCGTCGGCGTCGATGACGGGGACGCCGCGTTGCCGAAAGAGCTTGGCGACCGTGGATTTTCCAGAGGCGATGCCACCGGTCAAACCAAGGATGGCGCCGGGCACATTCGTTGACACGTTCGCGCTCCTTTCGCTAGGTCTCGTCTACCGAGCCCCGCAGTGGGGCTGGCATTCATGAGAAATAACCACCGATTCGGGCTCCGCAGCAGGGCCAAAGCCATACCACCTTCAGGGAAATCATGCCAAGCCAATCAAGACCTTCCAGGCGGCGCGATGACGACGAATCAAGGCCGGCACGAGGGGGGCGCCGGTTGATGAGGGCACTGAGTCATCCCTGGATCGTGGCCGCCCTGTGGCTGGTGGTGGCGGTGCTCAGCGTGGCCGCCGTCGTGGGGGAGGGGGAGAGGCTGGCACTGGAAGGGGCGTTTTTTCAGGCCATGCCGCAACCGGAGGTAGCGCGAGGGCTATTCCTTGTCGGTGCTCTGGCGGCGTTGGGAGGCCTGGCGATGGCCCTTCGGCGATGGGGGCGATCTCAAGGGATCGACGCCCGGAGCAGGGATTATGAAATGGATCTGGGGGCATTTGTTCGCCCCGGGCGGTTGGCTGTGTTGGCGATGGGGCTGGGGGCCCTGCTGATGATCGGTGACTGGGCGTCGTCGCATCGCTACGTGCCTGCAGGTGCGATGACGGCTCCGCTGGGTCAGGCCCTGGAAAGCGTGCCGGTGGAGCAAGGGGCGCGAAGCCTGGAGGCGATGTTGCCGCTTCGCACCAGCGCCCATTTTATGGATGTCGGCGGTGCCCAGCCGGAGGTGAGCCTCCAATTTGCCAGGCCCAGCAATTTTCAATCGCGGCCCGATAAAGACTCGATCCCTCGGCTCGCCCTGGGCCAGAGCATTGATGTGGAAGACCGACGCATTAGTTTCTCGGCGCTCAACCATGACGTGCCGCAATTTCAGGCGCATTTGCGTGTGGAGGGTGAGGACCAGTCGCGGGTGGTGACCATCGGAGAAGAGATTCGGGTCGGCGATGCCCAGCGACGCCTGCGAGTGGTCGACGGCACCTCCCACTATCTGGAGGGGCTGGCGCTGGCACCGGGGGTAAGTCCGGCGGAAGCTCAATTGATGTTGCTTCGGCAGCAATACCCGATGGAGGCCATTGGACCGGCCCTCAAGTTAGAGGACGATAGCGGCGACAGCTTCTGGATCTTTGAGAGGGATCCCGGCATGACGGCCCACGCAGAGTACGCCGGCGTGTCCATTGAGTTGGAGCGGCTGGAGCAAGTTCCAGCGCCCGTCTTTACGGTGGTGCCTATTCAGTGGCGCGGGGTGTTCTGGTTGGGATTGCTCCTTTTCGGGCTGGGATTTGTGGTCTGGTTTATGGAGTCCCGACACCGAGGTGGCTGGGATGGGTGGGTGGAAGAGCGAGGACAGGACGATAGTTCCGCTGGCGGGATTGCCCTATGGGCACCGGCGGTGGTGGCGGCCATGGCACCGGCGATCGCCGTGGCGGTGGGCGGTAGTTCCTCCACGATATTGGCGTTGGCGGCGTTGGTCCCACTGGGAGTGCTTCCACTGAGTTTGCACGAAAAAGGTAAGCGTCGGTGGGATGAGCCCCTCTCGCGAATGATCTTGGTGGGCGTGGCGATCATGGCTGTGATGGCGGTGACCTTTGGTGGGCCGGTGGCGGTGGGGGCGCCGGATATACGCAATGCCCTGTGGGTGGCGCAGAGCGGGGGCTGGTTGGCCATGGGGGTCGGCTTTTTGGCGGCTCTTTGGTGCCTTGTGGCACCTCGTCGCGGAGCCCATCGGGCCCACCATTTTGTGGCAGCGTCGGTCGTCCTGGGGGCAGCGGCCACCATGGCGTTGCTGGCCTATCAACGGGGAGATGCGATTGTGAGCGGCTTGGCCCTTCCAGTGGCCAGCGACGGGGAGACGGCAGTGTGGACCCTCGAGGGAGTCATGGCGGCCCAGGGCTTGGCCCTTCCCGTGCTCGTTGAGAGTTCGTTATTGGCGGTGGCCGTGGCCCTGATGGCAGCCGGCGCCCTGGCGACGATGCACGGGGTGTGGCATGAGCAGAAACCGGTCCTCATCGGAGGCTGGGTGACCAGTCTCGTAGGGGGTGGGGTGAGTCTCTACAAAACCCTCGGTCTCCATGGTGTGGAGCCGGTGTCTGCCGAGGTGTACGAGCAAGTCGCGCGACGGTGGTTTCGGGCCCGTCAACTGCCGACGGAGTTGGCTGATATGGGCCATTTTGTCCCCGAACAGGGATGGTCGATCGACGTATCGCAGTTGGGGGTGGAGCTTGGATTGATGGCTGCGGTGGCAGTGCTATCGCTGCTGATGGCGGTCAAGGCGATACGCGAGACATCGAGGCCGTGGTCCGATCTCAATGATGGCGCCGCGCGGCGAACGGCGCTGGTCTGGGGCCTGGCGTTTGGCGTCCTTGGGTTTGCAAGCGGTCAATTGCTGACCTGGCTGTTGCAGGGAAGTCTCGGGGTGCTGGGGCCCATGGAGTGGCTGGCCGTGGGGGCGTTGGCGCTCGGTGCGGCCGTGGCCATGATAAGCTGGCGCGATGATCGGGCGGTGGCGCCGTTGGTCATGGTATTAGGCACAGTCATGGTGCTGTGTTACCTGTTAATCGCCGGTGGGCTGGGAGCCGCCAACGGGGCCATCCTCGGTGGAAGCATCCCCCTGTAGCGCGCTATTTTTCGTCGAGGACGACCATGAGTTGGAAAATTCACACCGCCGAATTCGTCACCAGTGCTGTCGACCCGGAG
>CAZMJS010000118.1:0-8236 GCA_964566695.1 uncultured Bradymonadales bacterium | reverse complement strand
GGATCCAGAGGAGTGTCCCGACGGGTTGGAGGCCTGCGGGGATCAATGCGTGGACGTGATGACAGACGATGAGAATTGCGGGGAGTGTGGCAACGCCTGTGGCGACGGAGAGAGCTGCGAGGCCGGGGTATGTGAGGGAGATGATCCCCAGCCGGAGCCCTGCGACGATGGGTTGGAGGCCTGCGGGGATCAATGCGTGGACTTGATGACGGACGAGGCCAATTGCGGAGAGTGTGGCAATGCCTGTGGCGACGGCGAAAGCTGCGAGGCCGGGGTATGTGAGGAAGACGATCCAGAGCCGGAGCCCTGCGACGATGGGTTGGAGGAATGTGGGGATCAATGCGTGGACCTGATGACGGACGACGCCAATTGCGGGCAATGTGGAAATGTCTGTGACTTTGGAGAGGCATGCATGGCGGGCGTGTGCGGCACGGATGATGATCCGGATCCCCAGCCCGATGCCTGCGATGTAGACGCCAGCCCCTTTGGTGGCGGCGAGGGCACGGAGAGCGAGCCCTACCTCATTTGCAGCGCCGATCACCTGGCGGCCATAGGCGACGACGACGGCGACCTCGGCGCCTGGTACGAGATGGCCGATGATGTGGACGCCACGGGGGTGACGATGGGGCCCATCGGCGTGTCGCCGCTGGACTTCGGCGATTGGGACGGCGGGTTCCAGGGCGTCTTCGACGGTCAGGGCTACGTGCTTACGGGGTTGAATGTGGAGTCCAACGGGGCGGAGATGACGGGATTATTCGGGGTCATCGACGGCGGTGAGGTGCGGGATCTGGAATTGGACCAGGTGAGCGTGGAGGGTGGAGATTTCACGGGCGGCGTCGCCGGGATCAACGATGGCGAGATCGTCGATGTGGTGGCCGATGTGGACGTGGAGGGCGGCGAGGAGGTCGGTGGCATCGCCGGCTACAGCGCCAGCGGGGCCACAGTCTCAGGGGTCAGCGTTCACGGCAGCGTTAGCGGCCAGCAGAGCGTGGGGGGATTGGTCGGCCGAAACGATGGCACCATCATCGGTGGGACGAGCCATGCCAGCATTACGGGCGTCGATCTGGGCGGCACGGTGGGCCTGATCGGCGGGGCCATTGGCGACAATCACGAAGATGGGGTGTGTCAGGTCCAGGACGTGCACGCCACGGGAACGGTCAGCAGTGGGGGCACGGCCATCGGCGGACTTCTGGGGCGAAACCACGTGGGCTGCCAGGTCATTGACGGCAGCGCCAGCGGCGATGTGGAGGCCTCGGGGGCGTCGGCCGTCGGCGGCTTGATCGGCTGGAGTCGGCCGGAGAGTCGGACCATCGATGGGGAGGCCACAGGCGATGTGGAAGGCCTCGAATTTGTGGGCGGCCTCATCGGTCGGCTCAGCAGCATCGGTGGCGAGGATTGGAGCGAAGAAGATGGCCAGCCGCCGGTCGTCGGCGCCCTGGCCCAGGGAGAGGTGATGGGGGCCGAGAGCGTGGGAGGGTTGGTTGGACGCGCCGAGGGAACGGTGAGCGGATCGACGGCCGAGGGCGATGTCAGCGGAGGGGATTGGGTCGGTGGCCTGGTGGGTCATTTGCGAGAGACGGACTTTGGTACGGCTGGCGCCGTCGTGGGCTCTGGAGCAAGCGGCGACGTGGCGGGCGACGAACGGGTGGGCGGCCTGGTGGGCTATCAGCAAGGGCCGGTGGACAACTCCTGGGCGGAGGGCGATGTCCTGGGGGTCTCCCAGGTGGGAGGGCTCGTCGGTCGGGCAGATGATGAGATTTTTGGCTCCTGGGCCAGCGGAGAGGTCATAGACACCAATGATTTTGGGGTGCGCTTCGGCGGGTTGGTCGGTGAGCTGGAGGGAACGATTGATCAATCCTACGCCGAAGGTCAGGTGACGATATCTCAGGGCAATTCCGTAGGAGGGCTAGTCGGCCGCGTCAACACGGCGGCCACGGTGGTCGATAGTTATGCCCTGGGCGGTGTGGAGGGGTCGAATTATGTGGGCGGTCTGGTGGGGGTTCTTCAGGGAAGTGGGGCCTTTTCGTCAGATGGCGAGGTGCAGACATCCTTTTCCTCGGGCGCCGTCAGTGGAAGTAGCGGCGTCGGCGGTCTGGTGGGATCCGGGTTTGTAGGTGGCGGAGGAACGGTGAGCGCGTCCTATTGGAATCGCACGACCAGCGGCCAGAGCGATAGCTATGGTGGGGAGGATATACTCGACGGGGCCTTCGGCGAGGCCTCCAGCTTTAGTGGCTTCGATTTCATCGACGTGTGGACGATGCCCGATGGGCTGGGGCGGCCGGAGCTGCAATGGGTCGATGAGGCGGGGCTATAATGTCCGTTCAGGCGTCGCCGTGATGGGGCCAGTCCCGGGGCATGACAAACCCGCGGGTGCACTCCCGCATGGCTTCATCGTCGAAGCCGGCGATCAGTAAAGGGCGATGGCGCCAGGCGTTGAGGGCGGCATCGAAGCTCTGGAGGGTGGCGTCGCCCCGTCGGGCGGGGCTCATCCAGCGCTCGATGGGCAGGGCCATCCAGCGGCGCCTGTCCGCTCCCAGGGTGCGACGAAAGCGCGAAATATCGCCATAATAGGCCCACCACCCCCGTGGGGAGTGGGGGTTGATATCCGGTGGGTAGTCGACATCAAAAGTGGGGTCCAGGGGCTCGAAGAGATAACCCTTGATGAAGGCTTGAGAGAGGGGCTGTTGAGGGATCTCCAGGGCGCTCAGCGCCCGTTGGGCCGCCGGGTGTTGATGGAGGCGCAATTGATGGCCCCGAAGGTGGGCCCATTTGTGGTCCAGTCGGTCTTTGCCCAGGGGATCGTACCACCGAAATTGGCCGTCTTCGGCGGGGTGGCCCAGGTAGAATTTGAGGGCCAATTCCCAGTGGTAGAGCCGGCGATCGCGGTGAAAGAGGAGATCGAATTCGCCGAGGGTATGGTCGCCGGCGTAGACCTGCCAATTGGTGGCGTGCACCGTGGTGGGCGGCAGGGCGCCGATCCAGTGCTGGAGGAGGCGCTCAAAGCGGGGGCCCAGGCCGTTGGCGTCGGGATCTCGTAGGGCGCGATCCAGGGAGGATCCGCGCTTGTCGAGTTGGCGAAGCAGGCCGTGGTGGCGGTCCAGGTCTGGGCGCATGTCGGCGCCGGTCACCGCCCGCGGATGGTCGAAGAGGGAGGGCGAGGACAGGGCCCAGTGAAGGGCTCGGCCGTGGTGGGATTGAAGGCGCGATGGGCTCATGATTTAACCCGGGTTAAGCGCTGGACGGGGCGTCGCCGAGGGAGAGGGCCTGGGCGATGGTCACCAGGGCCACGTAGAGAAAGCCGATCTGGAAGAGGAGCAAAAAGGGCAGGCTCGCCAGGGGTTGGCCCGGGTCGGTGAGGACAATCCAGATGGCGTAGCTAAACCAGGTGCCAAAGGCCAGCTCCAGGGCGGGCATGATGGAGGCCTTGCGCTTATAGAGCTTTGTGGCCCAGGAGGTATCCAGGCGATCGATGGCGTATTTGGGGGTGCGCACAAAGGGGCTGTCATGGCCGATGGCGGCGCCGACGACGCCCTTGGCATTATTGAGGCATAGACCGATGCCGAGGGCCAGGACGGTGGGCAAGAGGGTCAAGGTCTGGAGGGCTCGTCGGCCCTGGGCGCGCTGGGAGGTCCAGTAAAAATAACAGATGGAGACGGTGGCGCCGAAGAAGATGGGCAGATCGAGCAGCAGGACCTCGTACCACCCCTGCTGGATGCGGATGAGGGTCGCCAGGGGCATGAGGAGGGCCAAGATCACCATCAGGACATAAGCCAGGTTGCCCGTCAGGTGGTAGAAGGCCTCGATCTTGACCTTCAGGGGTTGGTCGCTGCGAAAGACGCGGGGCAGCATCTTGATCGCCGTCTGGAGGGCGCCCTTGGACCAGCGGTGTTGCTGGCTCTTAAAGGCGGTCATGGTGACGGGGAGTTCGCTGGGGACCTCCAGATCCTTGAGGTATCGAAAGGACCATCCCTTGAGTTGGGCGCGGTAGGAGAGATCCAGATCCTCGGTGAGGGTGTCGTGCTCCCAGCCGCCGGCGTCGTCGATGGTCTGGCGCCGCCAGATGCCGGCGGTGCCATTGAAATTAAAGAAGCGGCCCGAGCGGTGGCGGGCGGTGTGCTCCAGGATGAAGTGGCCATCCAGGAGCACGGCCTGGGCGCGGGTCATGAGGCTATAGTCGCGATTGATATAGCTCCAGCGGGCCTGGACCATGCCGATGGCGTCGTCGACGAAGTGGTGGATCGTCTCTTTGAGAAACCCGGGCCGGGGGATGAAGTCGGCGTCGAAAATGGCCACGAAGTCGCCGCGGGCCTGGCGAAGGCCCTCGGCGAGGGCGCCGGCCTTATAGCCCTGGCGGTTGTCGCGGTGGAGAAGCTCGATGTCCAGGCCCTGGCGGCGCCAATGCTGGACGCGGCGGCGAGCCCGCTCGGTGGTGTCATCTGTGGAGTCGTCCAATACCTGGATGTGCAGGCGATCTCGGGGATAGTCCAGGGCGCAGGCGGCGTCGATGAGGCGCTCCACCACGTAGCGCTCATTGAAGACGGGAAGCTGGACGGTGACCGCCGGGAGGTCGGCTTCTTCAAAACGCCCCTCGGGCTCCGGATCGCCCTGGTCGTGGGCCTTAAAGAGGCGGACGATGAGGTAGCGGTGGGTGCCGTAGACCGAGAGGAGAACGAGGGTCAGAAAATAGCCGGCGATGACGGCGATTTGCCACAATGCGTAGTCGTCGAAAACGGCCATAGGGAGGATCGGTGGAGCATTGATAGGGGTTGGGTCGTCGCCCGCCGGGGGCGTCCAATGGGCCCGTGGCATACCAGAAGAGGGCGGGAGATGACCAGTTTCGAGGTCGGCGGCCATTAAATATATCGCCTGGGGTGGGTGATTTATTCATTGGTCGAGGATCGACGCTGGCCGGGGGCCGGGGGCTGGTGGCGCCGGCGGCCATGGCCTGGGTGAGAGGAGGGCGCTTAGTGCCGCCGATTGCGGGCTTTGGGGGAGTGCTCAAGGCGGGAAAAAAGGGGCAGGCGATGCTTGAAGTGGGCCACGGTTAAGCGGTAGGCTCTCGAGGGCAAATGGGCATCTGGCTGGCATGAGGACGGATGACATTATTTTCTCGGTCTGGAGGCATCGGTGAGCGAGGGTGACAACAGCGGCGAGTCAAAAGAGCATCGCTTTCGGGCGCCCGTGTCGACGGCGGTCGATGGTCCGGCCTATGTGCCCGACGACGACGATGACGAGGCGGTCAAGGAAGTGGCCAAGCGCTTTCGGGCCGGTCCGCGCCTGGGCGGGGCGACTCTGGAGAATATGGAGAGCCTGGACGCTCAGTGGGACGACGACGATGACGAGGCCGATGAGGGCTCGCTGTTGGCAGCGCTGGATAGCGAGCCCGAGAGTGCGCCACCGACCCAGGCCCCCGGAGGAACGGCGGGGCAGCTCCGGAAGCTAGGTGAGATCTCGTCGGCTGCCTCGGAGGCCGCCGATACGGAGCGCATGGATGATGAGAGCGTGGATGGGTTGCCGACCATCGATATCGAGCCCATCGATGACGGGTCGGAGGAGGACCCGGCGCAGCGCGAGGTGGTGTGCCCATCGTGCCACGCCGAGAACCCGGCGGGGATGAGCTTTTGCGTGCAATGCGGCGGATCGCTAAAGGACGAGGGGCGAAAAGAGAGCAGCAGCGAGGCCGCGGCGGCCGGTTCCATGGTGGAGCGCGATCCGCCCCCGCCATCGGCGGCGGCCGACGAGGAGAACCCCTGGGATATCGAGCTGGTCTCCATCAATGAGGATGGCAGCGATGGCAAGGCCATCCAGCTCAAATACCTGGAGACCACGGTGGGGCGCGACGGGGATAATCGATTCCCCACGGACGCCTTTTTGAGCCCCAAGCACGCCCGGTTTCATATCGACGACGGGGCGCTATTTGTGGAGGACCTTTATAGCCTCAATGGCACCTTCATAAAATTGCGCGAAGAGAGCCGGTTGACGCCGGGCGATACGATCCTCATGGGGCGCCAGGTGCTTCGCTTTGAGCGCTTTGAGCAGTCGATCACGCCCAAGACAAAGAGCTCCGACGGGACGCGATATATGGGCAGTCCGGCGCCGGGGGGCATGTTCAAGATCCTCCAGATCGGCATCGGCGGGGTGGTCCAGAATGTATATTGCCTGCCGGAGTCAGGGGCCGTATTGGGCCGGGAGAAGGGCGATATCGTCTTTCCCCACGACAAATTTATGTCCGGCCGGCACGCCCAGATCTATACCGGCGATGACGACGAGTGCTACCTGGTGGATTTGAACTCCTCCAACGGGACGTGGATCAAGATCTGGGAGAAGACGCGGCTTCGAAAGGGGGATTACCTCTTTATGGGCCAGCAATTATTCCGGGTGGAAGTGGGCTAAGCCGGCGCAGTCGGCCATGAATATGGATAGTGGGTAAGTCATGACGAAATCTGAGTTGATCGAAGAAGTGGCCGAGCGCATCGATGTGCCAAAAACGCGGGCCGACACGATTGTCAACGCCGTTTTCGACGCCATGAAAGGGGCGCTCAAGGACGACGATCGCATCGAGCTTCGAGGCTTTGGCAGCTTTTCAATCCGGGAATACGAGGGGCGCATGGGTCGCAATCCGCGCACCGGCGAAAAGGTCAAGGTGCCGCCGAAGAAGTCGGTGCACTTCAAGGTGGGAAAAGAGCTCAAAAATCGGGTGGATACGCTTAATGACTGAGGCCGGATGAGCCACGAGGGCATCCATGAGCGACGCAGAGCAGTCACAATCGCTGGAGACCAGGGCGCGGGAGCTGATGAAGCGATCGCCGGCGGGCTCGCTGGCCACGGTGGACGACGGCGGCCATCCCTATGCCTCGATGGTGGAGGTGGTGGGCGATGAAGAGGGAGCGCTGTGGATGTTGATCAGCGATCTGGCGGTGCACACACAGAATATCAAGGGCGATGAGCGGGCCTCCCTATTATTGGATGACAGCCGGGGGGCCGGTGAGGAGCGGCTCAATGAACTGCGGGCGACCTATGTGGGGCGGGCGCGCTCGGTGGAGGATCCGCCCCAGGCGGTGGTGGAGGCCTACCTGGAGGCCCATCCCCAGGCTAAGCAATGGGTGGGATTTAAAGACTTTGGCTGGGTGCGCCTGGAGGTTGAGAGGGTGCGGGTGGTCGCCGGTTTCGGTCAGATCGGATGGGTGGATTGGCAGCGATGATCGGGGGAGGCGATTTGCGCCGGCGAGCGCAATGTATTAAGGACGTGCGATAGTATTAAGAGGTCTTCGACCCCCTTTGGGGCGAGGACGAGGCCATTTTAGCGAGCGTGGATGCGATGAAAGACGACATTATCAAGGGAATCGCCGTCGGGTTGGGACTGATCCTGCTGTTTGTGGGCGCCGGGTTTGGCGTTGGCAGTTGCTACGCCGGTGGGGATTATTCCGATGTGGTGCCGACGCCAGAAGAGCGCTCGAGCATCGACGACGACGAGGTCCAGCACGCGGCGATCGAGGCCACGCGCGAGGGCTGAGTCATCGACGGTCAGTGGACACTATACGTGCTTCGATGCGCTGACGGATCCCTGTACACGGGGATCACCACCGATGTGAAGCGGCGCGTCGAGGAGCATAATGGGAGCAAGAAGGGGGCGAGGTATACGCGCAGCCGCCGGCCCGTGGAGTTGGCGGCAGCCTGGGGCTGCGAGGACCACTCGCAGGCGGCGAAGGCGGAGTACGCCTTCAAGTCGTTGAGGCGAAAGCAGAAGTTGGATCGATTGGGGGCAGAGAGCCTGGAAGAGGTGGTGGAGATCGATTAGCTCTGATCGGATTCCTCTTCTAAGATGACGGCGTCGACGACGTCGTCGGGGAGGTCGGGATCGCGGCGAAGGCGCATACGGGCCACGCCCCGGCTGATATGGGGCCATTTGTGAAAAATCAGGGTGACGACAATAATGATCGCCAACAGGACGATTTCCGAGGTGCTGAGCATCATGGTCCAAACTCTCCGTGGGAGATAGTGCGACGCGGCGAGGGTAAGGGCAATCGGGTGCAGTGCCAAGTCTTTTGTGGGCAACACGCTGGGCACGTCGTCGGTGGAGCCCCGCGATGGCGATAGTGACTCCAGTTGGTAGGCATTGCTGTACAGGGGTCTAAGGCCTCTATATCATGGAGGGAACAAAGACGAGTCATCCCTCTCTTTAGCGCGGGTAGAGCATGAGCCAAAAGCGTCAGGTGGTGGAAGAGCTATTCGAGCG
>CAZMJS010000117.1:0-8339 GCA_964566695.1 uncultured Bradymonadales bacterium | reverse complement strand
CCGGGGACCTCTTGCTCCCGAAGCAAGCGCGCTACCATGCTGCGCCACGCCCCGAATGGGGGGTTGGTCCCGGAGGGGACCGTCGGGAGCGACCGTGATAGGGATAAACGGCGTCGGTGTCAAGATGGGATGGGTGAATTGTTGGGCTTAGATCTCTTGGTTGGGCTCGGCGTGGTAGCGTTTGCCGAGCCAGGTGGCGAGGGATTCCAGGGCCTGTTGGTCGGCCGTGGTGAAGGCGGCGGGGTCGTCGGAGTCGACGTCGAGGACGGCGATGAGGTCGCCTGAGGGGGCGTGGAGGGGGACGACGATCTCGGAGCGGGTGGAGGCGGAGCAGGCGATGTGGTCGTCGCGCTGGTGGACGTCGTCGACCCGTTGGGTGCGGCCGCTTCGGGCGGCGGCTCCGCAGATGCCGTTGTCGAAGGGGATGCGCAGGCAGCCGTGGGTGCCCTGGTAGGGGCCGATGGCCAGCATCCGGGGAGCGACGACGCGGTAGAAGCCGGTCCAGTGGTAGTAGCGGAAGCTGTGGTGAAGCTCGCAGACGACGGTGGCCATGGCGCTTATCCAGTCGTCCTCGTCAGCGAGGAGGCTGTGGATGCGGGCGCGGACGTCGTCGTAGGTGTCCAGGCGCTGGGGGTCGTCGGCGTCGATGGGGAGGGCGTGGTCCATGGTGGGGCTCGTCGGTGGGGTTAAGGGTCGGGGGTGATCCAGTGGATGAAGCGTTCAACGGGGGGGACGACGGTGAGGTAGAGGGCGGGGAGGACGAGGAGGGTAAGGCTTAAGGAGGCCAGGAGTCCACCGATGGTGGCGATGGCCAGGGGCTGGAGGAGCTCGGCGCCGTCGCCATGGCCGAGGGCCAGGGGGAGGATGGCGATGACGGTGGTGAGGGAGGTCATGAGGATGGGGCAAAAGCGGACGGCGGCGGCCGCCAGGCAGGCCTGGAGGATGGGGCGTTGGTGGGTCTGTCGGTGGAGCTCGATATATTCGACGAGGAGGATGGCGTTGTTGACGACGATGCCGATGAGGAGGATGGCCCCCAGGAGGACGGGGGCGCTCAGGGGCATATCGAGAAGAAGGAGGAGGGCGACGACGCCGATGAGGGCCAGGGGGGCGGTGAGGACGATGAGCAGGGGGTTGATGATGCGCTCGTATTGGAGGGCCAGGACGACGAGGACCAAAAAGAGGGCCAGCAGGGCGATGGATCGGGTCTCGCGGGCCGTGTCTTCGACGATCTCCTGTTCGCCGCCGAAGAGGAGGCGGAAGTCGTCGGGGAGCTTTTGGTCAGCGATGCGGTCAGCGATGGCCTGATTGACGGCGGCCAGGGTGGATACTTCGGTGTTGACGTCGCCGCTGAGGCGGAGGACGCGGAGGCGGTTTTCGCGCTCGATGCGCGAGGGGCCCTCGGTGAGGGTGACGGCGGCCACTTCGTGGAGGGCCACGGGGGCGCCGTCGGGGCGGTCGATGAGTAGATGGCGCAGGTCGTCGGTGTGGCGGGTCTGATCGAGGGGAAGGCGCAGGCGGAGGTCGTATTCGCGGTTGCCCTCGGTGAGGCGCGAGGGGGTGGTGCCGCGCAGGGCGCGCTGGGCGGCGTGGCCGATGTCGGAGGCGGTCAGCCCGCGGTCGGCGGCGGCGTCGCGGTCGATGGCGATGGAGAGCATGGGGGCGCGGCCCGAGCGGCGGCGGTCGAGGTCGACGAGGCCGGGGATGTCATCGAGGAGGGGCAGGAGGCGATCGCTGAGGTCATCGAGCTCGTCGAGGTCGTCGCCGACGATGGCCAGGGAGATGGAGGAGCCGTCGGGGCTGGTGCGGATGCCGGGCAGGCGCGGGGGGCGAGCGGAGCTGCGGGCACCGGCGATGGTCAGGGTGTCGAGCTGGCGGTCCATTTTGTCGGTCCAGGCCTGGGCGCTCATGTCGGGGCGCTCCGAGGCCGGGGTGAGCTGGACGGAGTAACGGATACGTCCGTCGCGCTCGTTGACGACGCCGCCTCGGAGGGTGCCGCCGACGAGGCCGAAGGCGTGTTGGACGTGGGGCATGTCGTCGATGAGGGCCTCGAGTTTTTCGGCGATCTCCTGGGTTCGCTCCGGTGGGGTGCCAGAGGGAAGCTGCATGAAGACGGAGACGTCGCCGTCGTCGACGGGGGGCAAGAAGTCTCGCGGGAGGTCCTGGCCCAGGTGGAGGGCGGTGAGCAAGGCCGCCAGTGCCAGGGCGAGGACCAGGAGGCGCCGGGCGAGGGCGGCGTTGGCGACGGCCAGGTAGAGGCGGCGCAGGGCGTCGACGGCGGCGCCCCAGAGGCGGATGGGCCCCGATTGAGCGAGGGAGCTCTGGAAGCGGATGCGGGCCAGCAGGGCGCTGAGCATGGGCACCAGGGTCAACGAGGCGATAAGAGAGGCCAGCAGGGCGAAGGCGATGGTGGCGATGAGTTCGCGAAATAGCAGGGCGGCCAGGCTTGTGAGCAGCAAGAAGGGCAGGACGGCGGCGACGTTGGTCATGGTGGAGGCGAAGATGGCGCTCTGGACCTCGCGGGCGCCGTCGAGGGCGGCCAGTTGGCGGGGTTTGTCGAGTTGTTGGTGATGGCGGTCGATATTTTCCAGGATGACGATGGCGTTGTCGATGAGCAGGCCAATGCCGAGGGCCAGGCCGCCGAGGGTCATGATATTGAGGTGGAGGCCGACGAGTCCCATCATGGCGAAGGTGGCGAGCATGGCCACGGGGATGGTCAGGCCCACGACGAAGGCCTGGCGAAGGCTCCCCAGAAAGAGGAGGACGATGACCATGGCCAGGGCGCCGCCGAAGAGGGCGGCGCTGGTGACGGCCCCCAGGGCGCTGTGAATGATGAAGGACTGGTCGCGGGTGACCTCGGTGTGGAGGTGATCCGGGAGGAAGCCCGAGCGCTCCAGGCGGTGGAGCTCGTCGTTGAGGTCGTCGATGACCTGGGCGGTGTTGGCATCCGGCAGCTTGGTGATGGAGACGCGGGTGGCCGGGGCGCCGTCGAGGCGGGCGAAGACGCGTTGGTCCGAGGCCTCGTCGGCCACGCTCAGGACCTCATGGAGGGCGATGATATCATCGCTGGGGGTCCGAAGTCGGAGCTGGTCCAGGTCGTCCGGCGAGTGGAGGCGAGCGTCGATGCGCGACATGACGTCGAAGGTGGGGGAGGTGATCTGGCCGAGGGCCATCTCGACGTTGTCGTCGCCCAGGGTGTCCTCCAGGTCCTGCCAGCGCAGGCCGAAGTGGTGTAGGCGCAAGGGGTCGACGAAGAGTTGGACTTCGCGCCGCTCGCCGCCGGCGGCTTCGACGCCGCCGACGCCGGGCACGGTCTGAAGCTGGGGGATGAGCTGGTCCTCCACCCAGTCGCGAACCTCCATGGGCGGGGCCCGGTCGGAGCGGATGCCGAGTTCGAAGATGGGGGCCGCCGAGGGGTCGGCGCGGGAGACGCGTGGGGCGTCGGTGTGGTCTGGAAGCTGGGTGCGGGCAAGCTCCAGGTTGCGCGTGGCATCCTGGAGGGCCTGGTCCATATCGGTGCCGTAGTCGAAGACCAGGCGGACGTGGGCCCGTCCCTGAGCGGCGCCGCCCTCCAGGGTTTGGAGGTGCTCAGTGGCCGCCAAGTGTTGTTCCAGCACCCGGGTGACCTGGTGTTCCAGGACCTGCGGGGAGGAGCCGGGGGCGTTGACCGTGATTCGTAGCTGGGGATAGACGATTTCGGGCATGAGATCGACGGCCAGGCGACCGACAAAGAATAGGCCGACGACGATCACCAGGGCCGTCAGGGCCAGGGTGCCCACGGGGTGGTGGATGGCCCAGGCGGTAAGTCCTCCCCCGGACGTCTGTTGTGGTGCAGCCATCGCGTTGCCCGGTGAACGTCCCTTGAGGGGATGGTCATAAATTCAGGTCCACCACAGCGTGGTTGCGAAGGCCGGGATGGCAAGTGGGGATTATTTGGCGTGGAGGGCAAAGAAGAGGCGCAGGTGGCGCAGGTATTCGTCTTTGTTTTGGGCGAAGAGATCGTTGTGGCCGCCGCGTTCAAAGAGGACGAGCCGGTGTTGAAGGCTCGCCGACCAGGCGTTGAGGTGGCCGGCGTGACTGGCGTCGACGAGGCGGTCGTTTTGGGCGTGGAGGATGAGCAGGGGGCCTCGGTAATTGGCCATTTTTTGCTGGTGATCGAAGTGCTGCTGCACGGCGTGTTTGACGCCATTATAGGTGGTGCCCAGATCGCAGGGGCTGACGCGAAGGAGGACGCGCTCCAGGACGTCGGCGATGGGGCTGTCGAGGATGAGGCCGGCGACGTCGGGGTAGAGCGAGGCCATGTGGATGGCGTAGATGGATCCGATGGAGCGGCCTAAGGGGATGAGCTGGGAGGGCGGGAGGCCCAGGTGATCGACGATGGGGGCGACGTCGTCGAGGATGCGGGCGAGGCCCGGCGAAGAGGTGGACTGGCCGTAGCCCCGGTATTCGACGAAGAAGGCGTTGAGGCCGATGGCGTTGAGGTGGTCGGCGAAGTGGGGGAGGTAGTCGGCGACGGTCTCGCCGTTTCCGTGGAAGTGGACGACGGTGTGGGTGGCCCCGTCGACCGGGTGGTGGGCGCAGGCCAGGGTGGCGCCGTCGACGGGGACGTGGACCGGGTCGTCGGGGGCGTCGGGGCGCGGAAAGAAGTAGCCCTGGGAGATGAGGCGGTGGTCGAGCAATTCGGCCGTGGAAGCCATGGGTGATCCAGGTTGGGAAAATCAGCGTGGGAAGTCGCGGGCGAGCCGAAAGCCGGTGCCCGCCGAGCGGGTCACGGGAGGCTTGTAGAAGTGGAGAGGGAGGCGGCACATCTCGGGGGTGGAAAACCAGCAGCCGCCGCGAAAGGGAACGAGGTCATCGTCGGCGATGGCGTCGGCGTCGGCGTTGTCGGGGAGGCACCAGTCGCGGATATTTCCGGCGGTGCCGCGCACGCCATAGGGGCTCTCATCGAGGGGGTAGTCGTCGACGGGCACGGGGCCGGGTGCGTCGTCGGTGCTGTGGAGCATGCGGCACCAGGAGGGGTCCAAAAAGTCGCCCCAGGGGTAGAGACGGCCGTCGACGCCACGGGCGGCCTTCTCCCACTCGGCGGCCGTGGGGAGGCGCCAGGGCTCACCGGTGCGACGTCGCATCCAGAGGGCGTAGGCCCGGGCGTCACGCCAGGTGACGAGGCTGACAGGGGTGTTCAGAAATTGGGGGGCCTCACTTTTGGCGGCGAAGATTCCGTCGCTTCGTCGCCGGTAGACCAGGACGCCGGAGTCGATGCCCAGGTTGCCGACGTTTTGGGGGCAATGGCTCAGGGCTTCGGCGGCGCGCCCGCGGGCCACCATATCGTTGAGGAAGGTCAGGTATTGGCCGTGGGTCACGGGGTTGCGGGCGATGATAAAGGGGTCGAGCCATCGCTGTTCCAGATCGGGGATCTCCGGGGAGTGGTCGGGCCCACCACGGGTGTAGGGGCCGCCGGGGATATAGATATGCTCCGGGGAAAATTCGTCGTCGAAGGGCAATTCGATGCGAAAGGAGGGGTTGGAGTCGGGGTGGCTCTCCCAGTGTTGGAGGCGGGTGATGCGGACGGGATAGGTCACGGGGGCGCGGCCGGTGGCGTCGATGCGGACGAGATAGCTGCCCATGGGCAGGGGGTGGTCGACGATGGGGCTGTGGCCCAGGGTGCGGCGGAGGCCGGGGATGAGTCGGCGCTCCTGTTGGATGTGGCGAAAGAGGGTGATGCGAGCACCGGAGGGACGGGTGTGGAGGGTGAGGGCGCCCTGGCCGGTGAGGTAGTCGTCATAGAGGCCCGTATTGTGGGTGCGGATGCGATACTCCAGGGCGTTGGCCGTGGAGATATCGCGGTGGGCCACGGCGCGGCGGTGCTCGTCGACGTAGATGGTGGCCAGGCGGTCGTGGGCCTCGTCGAGGTCCGGGGCGTGGGCCAGGGCGGTGTCCAGTTGCTGGATGGCCCGTGTCAGGCGGGCGTTGGCCTCGCCCTCCAGGATGTCGGCTTCCTCTTCCAGGGCCCAGGCTTCCTTTTTATCGTCCACCGGGGCGGCGCGAGAGATGTCGCGCAGGAGGTCGCGGGACTGGGCGCGGAGCTGGCGCGCGCGGAGGCGGAGCTCATCGGCCCGGGGGAGGAGTTCGTCGGCCTCGTCGATGAGGGCGAAGGCTTTTCGCCGACGGGTGGAGCCGACGCGCCACTGGTTGAGCTCGTCGGCCAGGAGGCTGGCGTCGGCGGGGCGTCCCTCGGGCTCCACAGACATGGCGCGCAGGCAGATGTCGACCAGGTGTTCTGGGGTGGCGGCACTTCCCGGGCGGTGGTCTACGCCCTCGATGACCTGGAAGAGGACGTTGGCCGTCGAGGGGCCGTCGAAGGGGCGCTGGCCGTCCAAGATCGTAAACAGAATGGCCCCCAGGGCGTAGACGTCACTGGCGGGACTCAGGGAGTCCAGAGCACCGCGGGCTTGTTCGGGAGGCATGAAGGCCGGCGTGCCGACGATGCTGCCCTGATGGGTGTCGATGGCCGAGCGCTCATAATCCAGCGGTGGCGAGTCTTCGTTGGAGGGGGTGGTGTCGTCGAAGGCGAATGAGGATGTGTCGGCCGGTGAGATGGCCTTGGCCAGACCCCAGTCCAGGATCTGGACCTCACCGAAATCTCCCACCATGATATTAGAGGGCTTGAGATCGCGGTGGATAATGCCCTGGGAGTGGGCGTAGGCCACGGGCTCGCATAGGCGGGCAAAGATCTCGATGAGGTCGTGGAAGTGGGCCGTCCAGGCGCGCTCGTCACGGCCCTGAAAGCTGCGGTGGACCTCGTCGATGACCCGGGTGAGGGTGCGGCCGCGGACCTCGCGCATCGTAAAGAAGTAGCGACCATCGTCCAGTTGCCCAAGCTCATGGACGGGGACGATGCCAGGGTGCTGGAGCTGGGAGGTCAGGCGGGCTTCCTCGAGAAAGCGGGCCAGGGTCTGGGGGTTATCCAGGTGTTCGGGGCGCACGACTTTGAGGACCATGCGACGCGATAGATCGGGATCGATGACGCGGTAGACCTCGCCCATGCCGCCGCGACCGATGAGGCCGAGGTTGATAAAGCGCGAAAGCCTTTGGGTCTGGTGAAAGCTCGGCAGATCGTCGGGGGAGCGAGGGTCGGTGGGGGCGCGCTGAACCAACGCGCCGATGGAGTGCGTCCGAGAGCGGGGCTCGAAGGAAGGGAGTTGGCTAAAGGTGTGTTGGCGAGCAAAGGGGTTGGCCGCCGTCAGCGATAGCGTCGGCGAGGAGGTGTCGACGGTGCGGTCGGCGTCGGAGCCGCAGGTCGGGGCATTCGTGGCGTGGGCCGGATCGCGAGGGGGCGCGATGAGGCTGGCAGGCGCCAATTTGTCGAGGACGCCCTGGTCGTCGCCGGTCAGCGAATGGTCTTCCGCCAGGTCATCGATGGCCCGGTGAAAGGCTTTTTTAGTGGAGTCGCCCATGGGTCCTTATCCCCGCCGTCTCAGGGGGTGGATACATCTTCTCTGGGCAGTGTGAATGGAAAGGTGCTTTGGGGCAAGGGGGGAGGTGATGTAAAGAGGAAGCCGGTTCCATTAGTGATCACGATATAGCACGCAGGGAGTTTCGATGTCTGAACAGGTAAAGGTGACGGTCAAGGAAGGGTTGACGACGATCTCGTTTGACCGAGCGGAGAAGAAAAACGCCCTGACGCTGGCGATGTATACGGCGGCTGCGGAGGCCATCGACGAGGCCTCGGCGGAGGGCCGGTGCGTGGTGATCGGAAGCACGTCGGAGCATTTTACGGCGGGCAATGATCTGATGGACTTTATGAGTAATCCGCCGACGGGGACAGATAGCCCGGTGTATCGGTTTTTGATGAGCCTTCGGCGCTGTGAGACGCCGGTGCTGGCGGCGGTGGACGGATTTGCCATCGGGATCGGGACGACCCTGCTATTTCACTGCGATCTGGCGTGGGCCAAGGAGACGGCGAAGTTTAAGATGCCCTTCGTGGATCTGGGGCTGGTGCCGGAGGCCGGGGCGAGCACCATCTTGCCGGCCATGGTGGGACACCGAAAGGCGGCAGAGCTGCTCTATTTTAGCGATTTTTTCGGCGCCGACGTGGCGGAAGAGGCGGGGATCATCAACGGCGTGGTCGACGGCGATGTCATGGGTTTTGTGACGCAGATGGCCCATGAGCTAGCCGACAAGCCGGCGGAGGCCCTGCGCTTGACGAAGGGACTTCTCCGCCAGAGCGACGATGCCCGCGTGGAGGCGGCGATGGAGGCGGAGGCCAGGCTGTTTGTGGAGCGGCTGCAGTCCGAGGAGTTTATGAAGGTGGTGGCGTCGTTTCAGTGAGGTGGTGGGGGGCG
>CAZMJS010000116.1:0-8580 GCA_964566695.1 uncultured Bradymonadales bacterium | reverse complement strand
GCGGAGCTAGAAAAAGGAGCGTCGAAGCGCCAAAAAATTATGCGGAGCTAAAAAAAGGAGCGTCGGAGCGCCAAAAAGTCACGCGGAGCTAGAAAAAGGAGCATCGAAGCGCCAAAAAATTGGCTCGGCCTGAAAAAAGGGAGTGTCGGAGCGCCCTCTGAGAATCCACAGAAAAAATTGGGGGTGTCGGAGCGGCTTTTTGGCGCTACCCGCGGAGGGTCCAGGTGCCGTTGGGCTGGCGGTTGAAGCGGTTCTGGACTTTTTGAAAGGCCTCGACGATGGCCCGGCGCTTGTCGGTGGAGGAGGGGCGCGAGGAGTCGCTTTCCATCATCCCGCGGGTGGCGCCGCGGGTCAGGCGACGGGCGGCGCGGCGGCTGCCCCAGCCAAGGCGGAGGCGGCGAAATAAAAACATCTGGGCGATGGAGAGGAGGATGCGCACGATGGTCGACGAGCCTCGTTTGGAGCGCCCACCGGAGCTGCTGCGGTTGGGCAGCGAGCCGTGAGAGGTCACGGTCTGACCGGTGCGGGGACAGCGAAATTGGACCTCCAGAATATCTCCTCGGGTGGAGGTGCTATCGACCAGGGATTTGATCTCTTTATAGTCAGGGGTTTGGCTCATGGTGAGGCTCCCGTCTCAAGGCATCGGCAAGTCGACGTACGATCAGTGTGCAAGAGCGGGGATGGGAAGACAAATGCCTCACCCGGCGTCTGGGTCCTCGTCGCCATAGTAGGCGGAGATGATATGTCGGCCGGGATCGAGGGTCAGGAGGTATTCGGTGGCCGATCCATTGGTGTCCAGGGCGTCGACGTCGACGGGTTGCTCATCGACGGACAGGCGGCGAAGGGGGGCGTCGCCATGAGAGACGGGGATGGCGATGCCCGGCGAGGCGCTCTCCTCCAGGGTTTGGAGGCGGGCGCCCAGGAGGTTGACCGAAATGGTCAGGCGAGACTGGGAGGCGTCCCACTGGGTGGTGAGCACCGATTGGCGGCGGGCCGATAGAAAGTCCGTATAGTCGCGAAGGGTGGTGCTCCAGTGGTGGTGCTCGTCGGCTAATTCCGGGAGATCGCGAAGGGCGAGCATCAGATCGGCTGAGGGATGGTGGCGCATGGCGTCGCCCTGGACCTGGATGGCCAGGGGCTGGTGGTGGGCGTCGTCGCTGGCCTCAAAGAGGGCGCGCAGCCGCTCTGGCGAAAGCCCCGTGCCGTCGAGGACAAAGGGAAAGGTCAGCACGGGCAATAGGCGGCCCCGGGTGTCGATGGGGTAAAAGGGCATGCCCGTGCCGAAGAGAAAGCCGTAGTGGTCGCCAGACGAGGGGCCGAAGCTCAGATCGATGGCCATGCCGGCGGCCGCCAGGGCCCGAAAGGTGGTGTCCCAGTCGCGGTACCACAGGGTGCCCTCGCTCTGAACCTTGGTGAGGCGCCCATCGCTCTCCAGGCGATGCTCCATCAGGGAGCGCTGCTCGGCGAGGGTCAGCTCCTGATGCCAGGGCGTGATGGGGCCCAGGCCGCGATCGACGGTCAGCGGATCGCGGTGGTGGCCCTGGACCCAGATCAGCCCCAGGGTGGCGTCCAGGTCCTGTGCGCGGCGCATCTCCTCGGGGCCCCAGTGATCGGCGGCGCCCAAAAAGGTGGGAAAGAAGTCGTGGCCCTGGAGGTCTTCGGCGAAGCCAAAGGCCGGCGTCGGATCGGCGGTGGTGGGGTGGATGACCATGGCGGCGCCTCGGTAATCGCCGGGAAAGGGCCATAGGCGGGCCACCGGGCGGGTGGCGTCGAGGCTCATAAAAAGCAGGCGTTGTAGGAGGTCGGCCCGGGGCTCGGTGGTGGCCGTCATGGCGTCGTCGGCCACCCGATCGGCCGTGGGGAGGTGATCGTCGCCGTCGGGGGGGCCGAAGCTGAGCTCGGAGTCCGGTCGGCCCTGCATCATGGCCGTCAGGGAGCAGCCAAAATCAAAGAGCAGGCTGTGGACGTGGCCCGCGCCCTGGGATTGGGTGATGAGGCCCGGCTGGTCGTCCACGGAGATGCGCCGCGGGCCGGTGGGGAAGGGATCGAGCTCGGAGACCGGGAGTAGCTGGCCGGCCAGGGGGATGTCCAAAAAGGGCTCGCGAAGCGGGCCGTGGAGGCCCATGCCGTCGAGGTCGGTGATGGCCCGGGCGCGGCTGACCTGGCCGATGGTGGAGACGCCGGTGATGCGCTCCCAGCCCCGTCGGGGAAGCTCGACGATGAGCTGGCCCCCTTCTTCGACGAATTCCATGAGGTGGTCCCGGGCGGTCTCTGAGAGTTCAGAGGCCACGCGTCCCGGGACGACCACCACGGCGTGGCCGGCCAAGAGCTGGGGGCTGAGGGCGTCGGAGGAGGCGCTGGCGTAGGATCCGAAGCGGTGGTTCAGCGCGTTTTGCCAGCCCAGCGAGCAGTCCAGGTTCTCAAAGCGCCGGGCCTCCACCGCGGGAGCATCGGGGGCCAATAGGAGGACGTCGCCTTCGGTGCGGTCCGGCGGTCGCGAGCCGTCGCTAAGGGGCAGATCGGCGTCTCGAAGCCGCGGATCGTCGATCCACTGGTAGCCCACAAAGCCCACCACCAGGAGGGTGATGAGGAATAGGTCCCAGCGGAGGTGACCCCAGAGTGTGCGGCGGCGAGACATGGCGGTGGGCCTATTGATAGTAGAGTTCGAGGTTGTTGAAGCCGCGGCTAAGGCGGGTCTGGCGAAGGGTCAGGCCGGAGTAGTCCACGGGTTCGGTGCTCAGGACGTTGGTGACGATGTCAGCGCCGACGCGCTCCGTGCCCTCCAGAGCGCCGACGAATTGGGCGTCGCCGATGCGCGGGGGGATCATGAGCGTCATGCGGGGGCGGGGGGCCTCCACGGTCAGCCGAAGGAGGGTGGCCGACGCCGTGGGGTCGCTGCTTTCGGAGGCCAATTCATCGGGGAGGTCGACGCGGCGGTGGAGGCGACTTCGCATCGGGGTCTGGCGGCGCTGCCGGAGGTATTCGTAGAGGTCGGCGGCGTTGGGGGCCCAGTGGTGGTGGCGATCGATGGCGTCGAAGTAGCCGAGCCAGCGCTGGAAATCGTCCATGCGGGGCTGTCGGGCAAAGCGGCTGGGATCGCCCAGGACGGTGATGGTCTGGTGGTAGCGCTCCTCGCTATCGGCCAGCAGGGTTTCCAACTCCGGGCCATCTTGCGCGCCGATGGGATAGACGATGGGCATGGTGCGGAGGCGAAGGGGCAGCCCCTGTTGGTTGATCGCCCGGGTGGGCAGGCCGCTTCCAAAGGCATAGCCGCGGTGGTCTGGGGCGATGAGGCTAAAATCCTGGCGGATGCCGGCGGCATCCAGCGCCGCCCAGGGGGCGTCCCACTCGTCGAGCCATAGGCCGCCGTGGATGCGGGCGCTTCGCACCGATCCGTAGGGCAGGATGTCGGACAGCTCGCTTCGCTGATCGGCCAGCGAGATGGGGCGATGAAAGGGCTCAAAGCCGGCCATGCCCTCGCGCCGGGTGGGCACGTCCGGGCTGTGGGCCAGGCGCCAGTTGAGGCCGATCTGGCCGTCGCGGTCCAGGATGGACTCCGCGCCCTCCTCGCTGAGCCCGCTGTCGAAGGTGGTCAATAGGGTCGACGAGGCCTGGTGGCGCCGCTCGTGATCCAGGGGCCAGGCGCCGTCATCGCCCAGAAGGTCATCGCCGTGGACGAAGACCACGGCCCCGCGCATATTGCCCGGGAAGGGCCATAGGGCCGGGATGTGGGCGTAGGGTTGGATGGCGCCGAAGACGACAAAGCGCTCCAGGAGATCGGCGTAGGGCACGTCGGCGCCCAGCAGGTCGTCGTCGGCCACCAGGTCGGCGCTTCGGTGGCGATCGCTTTCCGGCGCCGCAAGCCCGAAATCGGGTTGGGGGCGCCCCTGGCGAAGGGCCACCAACTGACGGGGAAGATCGAAGTCCACGGTGATGACCGCCCCCTGACCGAAGCGCGAGGCGTAGATCACGGGGGCCCCGTCGATGGCCATCAATGTGGTGGCCTCGTCGCGGGGCCCCGTGGAGCCGATATAGTCCACGAAGAGGGGCATATGAGCCAGATCGTCGGCGAAGGACTCGTCGAGGTCGGCGGCGTAGGTGATTTGGTCGCCCTGGCGGTGGCCGGCGCCGCCGTCGGCCCCGAAGAGCTCGCGGGCCTCTCCTTGGGGGCGATCGATGAGCACGGCCTGGCCGTCGAGGGCGTGCTCGCGGCTGCGCTCCAAAAGGACCTCCGGCATGTCCCGGGCGATGCTATGGGTGATGACCAGCAGGCGGGCGTCATCGATCTTGTCGGCGCTCAGCGACTCCGGGGTGGCCACGGATACGGGGCCCACCTGGCGCTCAAAGAGCTCGATCCAGGCGGCGCTAAAGTCGCGCTCCTCAAAATTGTCGGGGCTCTCCTCGACGGCCTCGTAGTCGATGACCACCAGCACGTCGGCGTCGCGCTCCAGATCCAGGGCCTGGCCCTCGGCAAATTCCAGGCCACTCTCCAGGGCCACCGGGCGCGCTTGAAGATAGATCGCCGCCGCGACCACCAGGAGCGTGGACCACAGGGTCAGCCGGATGGCGAGAAGTCGGGGCTTGTTTTGACGCAGAGAAAAGGCCATGACGCAGATGGTGGAAGAAGCGATCGCCACGAGGCGTTGACGCGCAGGCGCCACTTCGCTTGGGTGGTTCTACAATGGAACGGCTGCGATTGGAACCGCGCGACAGTTACGAATCGATAAGAAGGCAATGGCCATGGCCATGACGCATTGGGAAATCGAGGACAATCAAAGCCACCTGCTCATCCGGGCCTCCCAATGGGGACGGTGGATGGCGGCGCTGACCCGTGGGGTGATGGTGGCGCCGCTGGCCATGGGGGCGCTGATGGTGGTGTTTATGCCAGATTATCTCTTTCGATGGGCCGAAGAAGAGCCCATGACCGGGGCCTACTGGCTGGCCTTTTCGCTGCTGGCGGGGCTGGCGGGGTTTTTGTCGGGGCTGGGCCGCTATCTGCGCCGCGATCAGTGGGCGTTTGACGTGCAGTCTGAGCAGATCGTCGCCGAGACGCAGGGGATGTGGGGGCCGCCCAAGCGCGGGGAGGCGGCACTGGAGGAGTTGGCGGCCCTGGAACTCTACGAGGGGCCCCTGTGGCGCCGAAATATCCTGGGCATCCGCCTGCATAGCGGCGAGCGAAAGCCCATCGGCTGGCGCTGGGGCGGGGCCGATGAGCTGGCCTCCATCGGCCAGTCCATCGCTGATTTTGTGGCGCCCGTGGCGGACGTGGAGGTGGAGCGCGTCGACACCCCTCCTCAGCAGGACCCGGCGGAGTCCTGAGCGGGCCTTGCTTGCCTCCAGCGTTGGAGTGATGAATAATCAACGCGAATCAGGCGATGGTAATTACGTTCATGGAGGAAGGTCATGTCGACCGGTCGATTGTGCAGTAATTGTAAGGCAGTGGTGCCCCGAGAGCACTACTATTGCGGTCGTTGCGGCGCCAGCTACGGCGAGGACGAGCGAGAGCAGGCCAACGAGACCCTCTTCTTTGGCGCCATGCAGGCGCCGGGGCGGGCCAAGCTCATCCTCATCTCCGGCGAAGGCCTGGAGGGCCTTAGCTATCACCTCAACTCCACGGAACACGGCGCCGGAAAGGAGTCGGGGGTCGTCTTATTTCCCGACGATGACTACCTCGATGACCAGCACGCCACTTTCTATTATCGGGCCAACAAGCTCTACCTTCGCGACGAGGGCAGCCTCAACGGCACCTTCGTGCGCATCGAGGAGCCCCGCGAGCTCAGCGATGGCGACGAGATCCTGGTGGGGCGTCAACGGCTGCGCGTCGAAGAGCTCTATCTGCAGGACCAATATAAGACGGCCGACGGCACCCTGAAGTACGTCAGCCCCAACCGGGACTACGCCTTCCGGCTGGTGCACGTCATCGGCGACGACGATAGCGACGCCCGTGGCACGCGAAAGGCGGGCGACGCGTTCTGCCATCCGGAAAATCGGCTGACCATCGGCCGCGAGGGAGCGGATATCCTCTTTGCCGACGACCGCCATGTGTCGCGAAAGCATGCGCGCGTGGAGTTTAAAAACGGCAAGATCATGGTCCACGATCTGGGGGCCAAAAACGGCACCTACGTCCGCATCGACGGCGAAGAGCCCTTGGAGCACGGCGACTATGTGGCCATGGGCAACGAATTGATGCGCGTCGAGATCAACCAATAAGTCGCTCCATCCCACAGGTATAAACCACTGAGGCCGCCCTCTTCCCGCGTGGGGAAGGGGGCGGCCTCTTACGTCGTGGTGCGCCGTCGTAAAGGCGCGGTGGGTTAAGGCTCCACGATCTCGATTACCGCGTCCACATCGAGACCGGCCGGTCAACCCCCCCGAAACCGGGGATCACATCGTGTGATAGGGGTGATCGTAGTGCGAGTGCGACTGTCCATGAGCGGGCGTCTCGTTGATGCGAACCACATTGGCGGCATGCAACCCCTTGGGGCCTCGACGAAGCTCAAATTCGACGACCTCTCCCTGCTTGAGGGTTTTAAAGCCCTCTTGCTGGATCTGGCTATAGTGGACAAAGATGTCCTCTTCTCCTCCTTGAGTGATGAATCCGAAGCCCTTGGCGTTATTAAACCATTTCACAGAACCCGTTGCCATACCTAATTCCTCCTGCTTTACGACGTAAGACGATTATACGCGACGGTTCTCAAAGACCTTCAGTGAAGCTCCTTGCCGTCGGACCACCAGGCCCGACGCGATGGGACATCCGCCATCCATGGAGGATTGTGCCCACAGAACCAACTTGCACACAGTATAGTGTTAACGGGGTAAATGGTGGCAAGGGTTTATTTTATTTATTTTAATAAATAAAACTTCAATTATATTGAACGATAAACCATGTTTATTTTTGCTGTATAATTACAAAGGCATGGTAGAAGGGGCGTGGCTTCCCTTGAGGTTGGAATTATCCGCTATGGGTGTAGAACGACGCCGTACTGGGGCATGGCGGGCCGCTGTTTATGCTTAAGGCCCGCGATAGGTGGGTCAGAGAGTGGTGATTGGGGGTTAGCGCCGGTCCAGGCGCTGATGGATGGTGGAGATATGGCTGTCGGCCTGACCACGGTGGGGACCGTCGGCGTCGGCGTCCAGGTAGTCCTTAAACCCCTCCAGGGCGGCGTTCAACTCGCCCTGCTGCATCAGGACATAGGCCCGGTGGTATAGAGCGGTGTGAAAGTCGGGGTGATCCATCAGGAGGTCGTTCATGAGCTCCAGGGCCTGCGCGGAGTCGCCCTGCCGGTGCAGGAGCACGCCACGGGTCAATCGGGGGCGGGGATCGTCGGGGCGAAGCTCTCGGGCATGGGCCAGGGCCTCCAGGGCTTCGTCGGGGCGGTTTAAAAAGTGGAGGGAGGCGGCGATATTGAGCAGGGCGTCAAAGGAGAGATCGTCGTCCTCACCGACGGCCATGGCCATGCGGTAGGGGTTGATGGACAGGTGGTAGAGAGCGCGGGCCTGGTAGTGGTTGCCCAGGTTGAAGTATACCACGGCGTGGTCGTCGCCGCCGGCTTCCAGGGCGCGCTCAAAGGCCTCAAGGGCCTGGCCAAAGGACTCATCGCGGGTCAGGGCGATGGCGTGATTGAGGTGGGCCTGCCAGGAGTGGGGGACTTCCCGGGCGGCCTGGCCGTAAAATCGGGAAGCATCTTCCCATCGGCCCTGTTCCATGGCTTGGTGGCCGTCGTCATAGGGTTCGAATTCGGCGAGTTCGGAGGGGGTGGAGTCGTCGGCGACCTCGGGCCCGCTGGAGCAGGCGGCGAGAGTGATGGTGAGGCCGACGAGGCTTAACACAAAGATGAGGCGTGGCATGACACACTCCAACGGCAGAGACGGCAGGAAAAAGGATGGGGATCACCGGCGTATCCCCAGGAGGCCAAGATATGGCCAATGGGCCGCTATCACAAGGTGGATCGCGGCGGCGCTGGTGGCGCTGGTGGCCATGGGCTGTGCCGGCTTCGGAGAGCAGGCGCGCAGCGGGCCCGATGGTGACGACGCCCAGGAGCAGGAGGCTATGGAGACGGCCCAGGATCTCTATGAAGCGCTGGTGACGGTTTTTGAGGAGGAGACGCCGGGCGTCGACGAGGAGCGCCCCCAGGCCCTGGCGGTGGTCAGTCATTACGAGGGAGTGGGGAGCGGGGAGCGCCGCCGCTTCGTCGGTCAGGTGGTGCCGCTGCGCGGCGGGATCGGGGTTCAGATCCGCGCCGAATATCAGTCGGAAGCCCTGGATGACGAGGGCAATGCCACCTGGGAGGATCAACCTCGGGAGGCCGTTCGCCCACAGGCCGTGGAGTTGGAATCCCGACTGGTGCGGGCCGTGGAGCGCCAGTACCACCGCCAGTCCGGCTGATCGAGGGACCTCCGGAAAATAAGGGGATCGTCGTTGACAGTATCAAAGGGGGGTCGGTACCATGATCGGCAAGCACCACTGAAACGCAGCAATGAATGATGACCTGGCCACGGATCCGACTGGACCGTGATATATAATACGGAGGCGCTATGATGGACTGGTATTTGCGAGATGGTGGTCGGGCAAGGGCTCGA
>CAZMJS010000115.1:0-8707 GCA_964566695.1 uncultured Bradymonadales bacterium | reverse complement strand
TGCTCCCAAAGCTTCGCCAGATCCAAAACAACCCCCGCATCGCCGGTGCCCTCCTCCATATCAACTCCCCCGGTGGAAATGCCCTGGCCAGTGAGATGATATGGGATGGGATCCGCCAACTTCGCCGCGTTAAACCCGTCGTCGCTTATTGCACCGACGTCGCCGCCAGCGGCGGCTATTACCTGGCTTGCGGCGCCGATCGCATCATTTGCCGCCCCGACACCATCACCGGCTCCATCGGTGTGGTCGCCGGGAAATTCTCCATTCCCGGCGCCATCGACAAGGCCAATATCGGCCATGCGGCCTATGCCAAATTTGACACCTCGGCCTTTACGAGCTTGGCTGAGCCGCTACCGGACCAGGCGATGTACAACCTCCTTCGCGACGCCCGCTCCTTTTATCGCCAATTCCTGCGGCGCGTCGGCGAAGCCCGACAAATCCCCCGGCGCCGCCTCCACCGCTACGCCCGCGGCCGTATCTATAGCGGGCAGAGCGCTCACCGACGCCATCTGGTCGACGGACTCGGCGGATTTGAAGCGGCCTTGACGGCGCTAAGGGATTTCGATGACGATCTCAGCCCGGACTGCCCCGTGGAGTTCATGGCGCACCGCCGCTCCAGCCTCGGCGATCTTCTCCGCCAATCCACAACCCTCGGCCCCCAGCTTCAGTTGCCCGAGCCGCTCGTCGAAGCCCAACTCCTGCACCACATGAGTCAGGCTCACCCACTGCTGGCGATCGCCCCCACGGTACCTACAACGCGCTGAGTTGCTTCACCGAATACTTGATATTTTTCGTCACGGCCCCATGCTCTGGCTGTGAGTTTTTTTACCAACTCGATCCATCTCACCCACCGCCGAGGTCTCCCATGGCTGATGTCGTCATCTATCGCACCCAATACTGCCCCTATTGCGACCTCGCGGAGCGTCTATTTGACCGCCTGGGCGTGGAGTACAACGAGATCGATGTCACTCATGATGCCGAGGAACGAGCGCGCATGGTAAAGATGGCCGGCGGGAAGCGCACGGTCCCTCAGATCTTCATCAATGGCGTCTCCGTCGGAGGCTACGACTCCGTATCGGCATTGCACAGCAACGGAAAACTCGAATCCATGCTCCAGCAAGAGGCCTCTCCCGACTCCGCCGACTGACTCCCCTATCGCCTACGTGTCCACGGGCCCCATCAGCCCCCCACAAAAAAGGCCGCGCTCCCGAGGGGAGCGCGGCCTTCTTAATCACTGGTGGTGAACCATCACGTCATCAGTTGAGCCCGGTGAATACAAACGGGTAGTTGATGTCGCACATACCACCATCGGGCTCGTCGAAGTTCAATCGCTCGATCACCCGGGTAACGCATCCATCGACCTGGGAATCGTTGAGCGTCGACTCCACGACGCGCACGTTGGATACGGACCCATCGAGCTCGATGCGCCAGTTCATCGTAATATTACCGGCCAGTTCGGGATTGGTCTGAAGCCGACGCTCGTAGCAGTGCTGAATGGCGTTTGTCCGCGCCCCGATTACCCGGCGCACATTCGCGGGGTCGCAGAAGTCACCCACATCGGGAGTACCTGTATCCACCGTTGGCTCCACTTCGCGCTGTTCACCTGTGCCAACGGACCCGGTACCCGTACCGCCGCCCGTATCGACCTCACCGAGGCCACCGACGCGGCCGTATCCATCGCCACCGCCTCCGCCGCCTTCGCCGCGCAGACCCATGCCGCCTTCGCCTCGACCGATATCCAGCGCGTCACCGTCGCCGGCCATGGCCACCGAGATCTCGTCCATGCTGCCATCGTCTTGGAAGAGGTCGTCCAGCGGGCCTTCGCCGATGACGTCTTCGCTGAGGGCGTCGTGAATACCGACGTCCTCGATATCGATCTCATCGACCATATCGTCGTCGTGATCCGGGGTCTCCGTCTCTTCGACTTCTTCCTCCGGATCGCCGAACTCGCCCTCTTCACCGCCGGCTTTTTCAGCCGTGGTATCGTCTTCTTCTTCCTCTTCCTCTTCTTCCAGGGCGTCTTCCAGGTCATCGACCATGAAATCGGCAAACCGGTCTTCGTAGCTGATGTCCTCCAATTCCGCCCGCGGGGGCTGCATGAAGGCCGTCAGCAATAAGCCGATATGGAGGAGGAGGGCCAAGATCACGGCGATCGTTAGCGGACCGTCGAGCATTTCACCCGGCTTTCGCCCGGCGACGACGTCTGACTTCTCCATCAATTGGAAGAAGATATTGATCTTGCCCAGATCAATAATGCCCCAGTCCCCGAAATGGAGATTCATTTCGTAGACCGTGGCCTCTCCATCGTCGGTCTTGACCGTCCCCACTTTGACGGCGCGATTCTCGTCGATCAGCTCTTCGAGGTCGTATTCGTCATCATTGATGTGGAGATTGACGTCCACGGCGTCGGTGAATTGAAGGCGGTAGCCCTTCTCCTGACGCTCAAAGACCTCCAGCGAATCGGGCAAACCCGGTGCTGGGAGTGAAAAAATATTCTCATCAGCGTTCCCCATCGTGATGATAGGTTCGCTAGTCTGGGTGAAGACCTGTTCGTTGTAGATCGTTCCGTTCCAGACGAGGGCGACGCGCAAGCTGTGGTTTCTCGACTTCACCAGTTGGCTCCGTTGACTCGTAATCTCTGGTAGCTTCGTCTCATCAATCTATCTTAGTGCTCCCGCTGCGGCCACGCCGGAAAAATTCCGGTCATTGTGACCAGCCGCGGGCTTCGGCCTCGTCTCTTCCCTTCAACTCCAGGTATCGACGAAATGCATAAATCAGTGGCTCCGCTCGTCTCTCTTCAGGTCCAAACGGAAGCGTCACGATACGAGGTGCCGACTGGACCGTCAAGCGGTCCGCCGGCCTCCGGTCGTGCTAATCTTGCTCCCCCAGCCCGACTTTCCTAGTCTAGCGATTGAAGGCTTCGGAGGCAAAAGCCAATCTCAACTCCACTCTATCGCCGATCGTCATCATGAGTGTTCCATCTCATCCCCCCATGCACGCCAGCACGATGGTGTGCCTCTTGGCGCTCGTCAGCTGCGCTCTCTTGGTGCCCACCCAGGGGACGACCCAATCGCTTCCCACCAACGTTGAATTCGACGAAGGTGAGATCGATGATCAGCGAGACCTGGAGGACGAGGACGATGAGGACGACGAGGATCGTCCCTCCTCCTTCGAGAGCTTCGATGAGGTGCGCATCGAGCGGGTAAGCCCCGGCGACATTCCGGACTTCCAACCGGGCCTTCCCGATGACTCGCCCTCCCAGCTTCGCACAGAAGATCTCCCGCGCTCGCTCAGCGGCAGTGAGTTGCAACGCGTCACCGATCACGTCGCCTCGGCCACCGTGGAGCTCATCGCCCTCTCCACACCTCCAGCGCCCTTTCGCCCCACCCCCATGGTTTGGCGCGGACACGGCCTATGGCTGGCCACCGAGGAGGACGGCACCGACCCCGTGCTCGTGACCACCGCCGACTGGTTGGACGAAGCGGAGGATGTCTACGCCGTCGTCGGAGACATCGGCCACGCCCTTTCCGAGGGCGGCCTGGACGTCGGTGGCCATCGTCGAGAGAACCTGACGGAGATGCAGAGCGATCCCCAGGAACTCATTCAACGCCACCGCGACCAGTTGGCCCCCCTTCGCGTCGATCAGCCTAACCGGCACGTCAATCTCACCACTCTGCGGCCCGATGGCCAGCCCTCGGTTTCTCCACCCACCTACGGACTGCTCGTTCATCGCATGGACTCTCCGATGCCTGACGCTATTTTTGGCTATAGCCCGGCCCTTGGCCGCTCCCTGGTGCCCACGGGCTATTCACCAATCGATGACCTGGACGAGGCCTATAGCTTTTATTTCCCCATCCATTTCCAGGCGATCCTCGGTGCTCCTGTGGTCGGTACCCACGGACGTCTTCTGGGCATCACGGCCCTTCGATATCCCGAAAACCCGGAACTCACCCTGACCATCCCTCCCGGGGCTATCACGGCTTATCTAAAGTCCATTGCCGATGACTGAGTCAATCATTGCTTCGGTGCAACGCCACCTTGATCAACTCCCGAATCGGCGCCCCGGGATCCTGGTCGCTCTCAGCGGCGGACTGGATTCGACAGTGCTTCTGCACGCGCTGTGGCGTCTGCGTCAGCGCGGCCGAATTTCTCGACTGGAGGCCCTTCATGTGGATCACGGATTGCGCGACAGTAGCCGCCGCGATCGCGCCCAGTGTCAGCGCTTCACAGCTGCCCGTGACATTCCTCTGACCGTCGTAGAGCTCTCGCCCTCGGGCACCATGAGCCAGGACGCCTCTCGCCGACGCCGTCTGGCAGCCCTGGCTAACCGGGCCCTTGGCCACGGCATCACCACGGTGGCCCTCGCCCACCACGCCGACGATCGCGTCGAAACCGCCTTGCTCAATGCCCGTCGCGGCACGGGCCTTGCCGGCTTAACCCCCCTTGCGGCGTCGTCCCCTTTTCCCCTGGCCGACATCCCCGTGGCCCTCTTTCGCCCCCTCATCGACCACCACAAATCCGATCTTCGGCGCTACGCCGACAACCACGCGCTCACCTTCGCCATCGATCCCACCAATAAAACGGCGAAGTATCGCCGAAACCAGCTACGACTGGAGGCCCTGCCACACTATTTAGCATCTCGCTCCCAGCGACGGGGCTTTTTACGCACCCTCGACAATCTCGAGACGCACTCAGCGGCCGTCAAGCAGCGTGCACAGCAACTCCTGGGCCAATCCTGCGATACCGATCCCCTGGACGTCCGGGGTCGTTGGCTACGCCTCCCACCACTTCGTCAGGCGCCTCCCGCGGAGGTCAACCGCCTATTGCTCGAACACTTCCCCCACCTGCACAAACCTCACCTGGAACGCCTCCATGAAGGCATCTGCGCCCATCGCCGCGGCGACGCACCTCGCCATCTCACGCTGCCAGGCCTTTTATGCACCTTTCAGGGCCAGCGACTTCGCCTCGTCCCTGCGTTCCAGCGAGGAGCGTCGGACCAAATTGAACCGGCCATTCACCCCCTCCGCTTAGGCGTACCGGATGGCCAGGCCTCCTTTTTTGAGTTCCGCATCACCTGGTCGACGTCACAACAACCACCGACGCATCAAAGCACTCCCTGGCGAACCCTCGTCGCGACTTCCGATGCCATTTCAGCCATTCAAATGGGCCCCCCTACTCCGGGCGCCGTAGTACGTCGGACCGACACCGGCACGTCGTATCACCAAGGACTCCGAACCTGGCTGGCCTCCCGGGGCATCGAGCCCGAGCAACGCCGCCGCTGGCCCTGCTTTTACGATGAGCAATGCACTCTCCGGTGGGTCGCCGGACGCCGCCGCTCCCGGACCGCCGCCCAATCACCGCCCCACGGCCTGTGGTGGGAGATCCAGGTGACGCCTCCCGGATATTTGCATGAAAAATTTAACCTTTAGCGGAATGAAGACCGGCTCAATCCCCTTTCCTATCTGACCTGGCACCGCCGGTTTGGCTCCGACCTTCTTCGCGACACTGACCCGATAAGCGACTTGGCCACCGCAGCCCCCTCAGGGGCCTGCGTAATGCCGTTGAAGGCTTGCCAGCTAGGTGTTATAGCCTTGGGAATGGCACCCCCTTTCTGCGGTCCCCACCCAAGGTTCGGCCCGGCGCCGGCAGCAACGCTACCCCACCCACCGAGGACTTCGTGCTCAACAAGGTTCCACTTCGCGCCACCCTTATCTGGGCTGCTCTCATTGTCCTGGCCTTGGTGATCTTCAGCATCGTCACCGACGACGCTTCGGAGACCACGGAGATTGCCTTTAGTGATTTCCGTGCGGCCGTGGAGGACGGAGACGTCGCCTCCGTGGACATCGAAGACCTGGAGATCACCGGCAAATTTCGAGAAGAATTCGCCGCCGAACATCACGACGGCCACGTCCAATTCGAGACCATTGGTCCCGTCGGCGATGACCTCCAGGACACCCTTCACTCCCAGGGCGTGGAGATGACCTTTCAAGAGGTCAATCAACACAGCCTCCTTCGCACCCTCTTGGTGCCGGCGATCATGATCATCTTTTTGGTGGTGATCTTTATCTTCATGATGCGCCAATTCCAGGGGGGAGGCAGCGGACGCGCCATGAAATTTGGCAAATCCAAGGCCAAATTGCTCGACGAGAGCGGCGCCAAGGTCACCTTCGACGATATTGCTGGCATCGAAGAGGCCAAACAACAGCTGCAAGAAATCGTCGAATTTCTCAAAAACCCCAAAAAATTCACCCGCCTCGGCGGACGCATTCCCAAGGGCGTGCTGCTCATGGGCCGCCCCGGTACCGGAAAGACCCTGCTCGCCAAAGGCGTCGCCGGCGAAGCGGGTGTCCCCTTTTACTCCATTTCGGGCTCCGATTTTGTGGAGATGTTTGTCGGCGTGGGCGCCAGCCGGGTGCGCGACCTCTTTGAGCAGGGAAAAGAAGCCGCCCCCTGCATCATCTTCATCGATGAGATCGACGCCGTAGGCCGCCAGCGGGGCTCCGGCATGGGCGGCGGTCACGACGAACGCGAGCAGACGCTAAACCAGCTACTTGTGGAGATGGACGGCTTCGAATCCAATGAGGGCGTGATCCTCATCGCCGCCACCAACCGCCCCGACGTTCTGGACCCGGCGCTCCTTCGCCCCGGTCGCTTCGACCGGCGCATCAACGTCGGCCCCCCGGACGTGCGTGGCCGTGAGAAAATCCTTAAGATCCATACCCGCCGAACCCCCGTCGGCGACGACGTGGAACTGTCCAAGATCGCCCGCGGCACCCCGGGCTTTTCTGGCGCCGACCTGGAGAACCTGGTCAACGAAGCCGCCCTGCTGGCCGCGCGTCGCGGGAAACAAGAGGTCCAGGAAGAGGACTTCGAGTCCGCCAAGGACAAGGTGCTCATGGGCGCCGAGCGAAAGAGCGTCGTCCTGACGGACGATGAAAAGCGGGTCACCGCCTACCACGAGTCGGGCCACGCCCTGGTGGCACTCCTCCAGAATAATACCGATCCGGTCCACAAGGTGACCATCATCCCCCGCGGTCGGGCCCTGGGCGTCACTCAACAACTTCCCGACAAAGACCGCTACAACCTCAATCGCGACTATATTCGAAAGCGCATCGCCGTCATGATGGGTGGGCGAGCCGCCGAGGCCATCGTCTTTGACGACATCACCACGGGGGCTGGACAAGACATCAAACAGGCAACCTCCATGGCCCGGCGCATGGTCTGTCAGTGGGGCTTTAGCGACGCCATCGGGCCCCTATTTTACGGCGGCGATGACTCCGACAAGCCCTTCGTCGGCGCCGAACAGGGGGGCAACGGCCGCCCCTATAGCGAGGATCTCGCCAAGGAAATCGACGCCGAAATCCGGCGCATTGTCACCGAGCAATACGAGCGAGCCCTGAACCTGCTGCGCAATCACCGCGCTCTGTTGGATCTGATGAGTGAAGCCCTGCTGGAATTCGAGGCGCTCGACGCCCACGAGATCGATCATCTGATGGAGCACCGCGAACTTCAGGGCATTCGCGATCGCCGGGCGGCCATCGAAGAGGAACAAGCCCAGCGAGAAGCGCAGACACCCAAAACCGACTTCTCATCGGCCATCGCCGACACTGAGACCGAGACCGACGGCGATCTCCCCGCCGCGCCCACCGATGATTCCGACCTCGCCCCCTCCAGCCCATGAGTGATGACCAGCGTCCAACTTCCCCTCTAGCCCCTCCCCCGGGGCCTCTGACCCTCGGGGGAAAGACCCTGAATTTTGGGCGCCAGACCTATGCCATGGGCATCGTCAATACCACGCCGGACTCATTTTCCGACGGTGGCCAATTCCTGGATCCTCGCCGCGCCATCGACCACGGCCTGGCGCTGGACGACGCTGGCGCAGACATTCTGGACATCGGTGGCGAGTCCACCCGCCCCGGCGCCCAACCGGTTGCCATTGACGAGGAGATGGCTCGAGTCTTGCCGGTCATCGAGGCCTTTAGCCAGCACAGCGACGCCATTCTCTCAGTGGACACCACCAAATCTGAGGTGGCCGCCGCGGCCCTGGAGGCCGGCGCCCACCTGGTCAACGATATCAGCGCCCTGGGGTTCGACGCCCATATGGCCCCGGTGGTCGCCGACCACGACGCCGCCCTGGTTCTGATGCATATCCAGGGACGCCCGCGTACGATGCAGGAGGATATCCACTACGATGACCTCCTGGCGGACGTCACGAGCTTTCTTCGCCAGCGCGTTCAACGGGCCGTCGACGCCGGGGTCGACCCGGCCAAGATCATCGTGGACCCCGGGATCGGCTTCGGCAAAGAAATCCACCACAATTACGCACTGATCCGACGGCTGCCAGCGCTCGCCGAACTTGGCTATCCCTTGCTTGTCGGTCCCAGTCGTAAGAGCTTTTTGGCCGCCCGGGTCGATCGTCCCGTGGACCAACGGCTCATGGCCACCGCATCGGCCGTTGCCTGCGCCGTGATGCAGGGAGCCCACATCCTTCGCGTCCACGACGTCCAAGAGATGGTCGATGTGCTGCGCATCGCCGAGGCCGTACGCGGCCTGCCAGGACCGGGAAGTGATCCCTAGGCACCTCCCCCAATTTTTTGCGATCATGGCTCCACTGCCCCATAATCGGAGGTGGAGCACCGCTGATTAAGCATGGATTTTCCCGACGAGCCGGGGCATGGAGACCTTCCTCGACATCTTTCGCGTAGAC
>CAZMJS010000114.1:0-8728 GCA_964566695.1 uncultured Bradymonadales bacterium | reverse complement strand
AGGCGTATTTGAGCATGCGCATGGCCGTGGGGCTCTTGGAGTTGACGGTCTCGCCAATTTCCAGAGCCCGTCGCTCCAGGTCCTGGTGATCAATAGCCTCGTTGGCCAGGCCCATATTGCAGGCCTCTTCGGCGTCGTAATGTTTGCCGAGGAAGAAGATCTCGCGGGCTCGTTTCTGGCCGATCTGGCGGGCCAAGAGAGCGGAGCCGTAGCCGCCGTCGAAGCTGGCGACGTCGGGGTCGGTTTGTTTGAAGAGGGCATGTTCTCGACTGGCGATGGTGAGGTCGCAGACGACGTGAAGGCTGTGGCCACCGCCGACGGCCCAGCCGGGGACGACGGCGACGACGACTTTCGGCATAAAGCGGATGAGGCGCTGTACCTCAAGGATGTGCAGGCGGCCGAGTCGGGCCTTTTCGTTGGGGTCCTGAACGTCGATATCTTTGCCGTCGTATTGGTAGCCATCGGCGCCACGCACGGTCTGGTCACCGCCGGCGGAGAAGGCCCATCCGCCGTCTTTGGGCGAGGGGCCGTTACCGGTGATGAGGACGCAGCCGACGTCGGCTTGCACGCGGGCATGGTTGAGGGCGGTGTATAATTCGTCGACCGTCTGGGGGCGAAAGGCGTTACGGATGGCCGGGCGGTCGAAGGCGACGCGCACCGTGCCCTGGTCGTTGGCCCGGTGATAGGTGATGTCTTCGAAGTCAAAATCCGGCACTTCGGTCCAGGCGCCGGGGTCAAAAATCTCAGAAACCATGGTGGGACTCCTTGGTAAGCGGTGGTGTTCAAGTGAGCTTGAACCCTAGGGCCTAAAGGGGATCAAAAAAAGGAGGGTTATTGGCCAGGGGCGTGGCCGACAAATAGGTTGACGACCCCGAAGGTCAGTGGGTGAACCTCGACGTCTTCCAGGCCGGCGGTCTCCATCATCTCCATGAATTGGTCGGCTGGTGGAAATGCAGCGATGGACTCCTGGAGGTATTTATATTCCTTGGATCCAGAGAGGAGACTGCCAATGCGGGGGACGCATTTGCGGACATAGAAGCGAGCCATGGAGCCCATCAGGCCGCCCTGGGGCTCGCTGAGTTCCAGAATGACCACGGCGCCGCCGGGACGGGTGACGCGGGTCATTTCGCGAAGGCCCTGAAGGCGATCCGGAAAGTTGCGGATGCCAAAGGCGACGGCCGATCCGTCGAAGGTATCGTTTTCAAAGGGGAGATCTTGGCCGTCGCCCAGGGCCAGGTCGACGCGCTCTTCCAACGTCTTGTCGGCGACTTTATCCCGGCCAATGGCGAGCATTTCCTTACTGGGATCGACGCCCGTGACCTTGAGGCTTTGATGGCGGCGGGCGGCCTCGATTGCCAGGTCGGCCGTGCCGGTGGCCAGGTCGAGGATGTGGCCATCACCGCCATCGGGGACGGCGGCGGCCACGGCTTTCTTTCGCCAGATGGGGTCCAGGCCCATGGATAGGACGCGGTTTAAGAGGTCGTAGCGATGGGCGATATTGTCGAAGAAAGCGCCGTCACCACCTTCGATGTCTTTTTTGGCGCCCTGAAGCGGTGTGTCTTCCATGATTGGGATCCTGCTCGTGGGGATAGGCGCCGGGGAAAGCGCCCGATAAACTGAGGAGGCAATAAACACGCGCATCGGCCTCGGTCAAGTCAGAGGGTGGTCAAGTGACCATGTGAGCTGGAAGCCCTGGCGTCGAAGTTGGCGCCACAGATCGGGGTAGGACTTGTCGACGCAGCGGGCGCCGGAGATGGTCACGGGAAACCGAGGTGAGGCGATGACGAGGGCCGCCATGGCGAGGCGGTGGTCGTGGGCACTATCGAAGGCATCTTGGGAGCTGGGCGGTTGGGAGCCTGAGGGCACGTGGAGTCCATCGGGCCGAGGCTGCACCTCGATGCCGAGGTTGGCGAAGCTTTGAGACAAGGTGTCGATTCGATTGGATTCTTTGTGCCGTAGATGAGGGGCGTCGGTGAGGGTCAATGCCGGGAGAATTTGGGTGGCAAGCGCGGTGAGGATGGGCGCTAGATCGGGAGCGTCAGTCAGGGCGATGCGGTGGTTGGCACCGGGGCCCTGCCGATGAAGATCATCTAAGATGTCCTCGATGATGGCGTCGGCGTGTTCGTCGGCCGGGATGGGCGGGGGTTGGATATGAGGGTGTCGAGTGGCTAGGACATGCCACAGCGCGGCGGAGCTGGTGTCGTCTCGAAGCGCGGGTTGCCAGGGGCGTCGGAGAGCGTCGGTAGGAGTGAAGGAAATGGCCGACGGGGCCCGGGACATGTCCACGGCGACGCCGGCGTGACGGAGGACATCCAGGGTCATGGCAAAATAGGTTCGGCTGGCCATGGGGGCGCTTAGCTGAAGCTCCAAGGGGTGGCCAGCGGCGCTGAGAAGGGCCAGCGCCGAGGCAAATTGAGACGAGGTCGTTGGGTCGACCCTAAGAGCGGTCGGGGGGCTGGTCCAGCCGCGGATGGTAAATCCACGGTCAGTGGTATCGATGGTGGCCCCCCCTTTGCGGAGGGCGTCGATGAGCGGCCCGTGGGGGCGGTCGCGGAGTTGAGCGCCGAAGTGGAGGTGAGTGGGGCCTGGACGCTGGCAGGCGAGGGCCATCAGAAATCGCCCGGTGGTGCCAGCCTGGCCGGCCGATATATTCACCGGTTGGTCCTCCTGGGCATCCTTTAACCGGCGCAGGGCTCGCCGCATGGCGACCACGTCCTGGGGGAGGGCCGAGGAGGGCCACTCGATGTCCGAATCCCCAGCACGGAGATGGGCGGCCACCAGGATGCGGTTGGCATGGGATTTGTCGACGGGAAGTGACGGTATACGGGGCTTATGTCGCACCCTGGGAGCGACATGGAGGGCGTCGTGGTTGAGGATTTGGCGAATGTCGAGGAGGGCGTCCCACCACATCTCGGGAGTGATGTCGTCGACCTGGACCGGTTGGCCGGGAGCGTCGAGGAGAATGGAGATGAGCCGGCCGTCGACCCACTTTTTGTCGCGCTGCAGGCGGCGGATGAAGGCCTGGCGATCGCGGTCGTCGAGGGTTGGCGGAAGGGGCCGTAGGAAGGGGCGGAGGTGGTCTAAGAGGCGCTCTGTCTGCGGGGCATCGAGGTCGGCGCGGCGGTGAGAGAGGAGGGCGCAGGCGGCGAGTCCCCAGGCGATGGCGTGGCCGTGGGAGAGATCGGTGATCGCTTCGATCCCATGGCCGGCGGTGTGGCCCAGGTTGAGGATGCGTCGGTGGCCCGTGGTTTCGGTGGGGTCGGCCTGGACGACGTCGTATTTGGCGCCGATAGAGGCGTCGAGGAGGTCGGTCCAGAGCTGTCGATGATCGCTGATGGGATCGTCAAGCAGGGTGGGCAGGTGCTCATCTAGAGAGTTGAGGTGGTGTGGGCGCCGAAGCCACAAGATCTTGAGTAATTCAACAAAGCCCTGCTCTCGAAGCTCCAGCGGGAGGGTTTCCAGAAAGTCCTGGGAGATGATGACGGTGTTGGCCGGGTAGAAGGTGCCGAGTTGGTTTTTACTGCGGGCCAGGTTCACGGCCGTCTTTCCACCGTGGGCGGAATCGACCATGGCCAGGAGCGTGGTGGGCACGTGCCACAGACGAACACCTCGCCACAGGATACTGGCCAGAAACCCCACGGCGTCTCCCACGGCGCCACCGCCGACAGCCACGAGGTGCAAGGGGCGCGTCGATCGCAACGCCAGGACTCTTTCGGCCAGTTGGGCGATGCATTGCCAATCCTTGATGGCCTCCCCGCCGTCCACTTCAATGGTGGGCGACGGTAGAGATGAGCGAAGGTGGTCTGGAAGGCCCTGGTCGACGATGACCACGGCCTTTGAGGGCCAGTCTACCTCCTGGAGGCGCTGGCATTGAATGATCTCGGACATGGGGGCGTCGGATGAAGGGGAATGGGAGGAGCCAGAGTTCATGGTGGGCGTCGCTATGGCAGAGGAAGTCGCTGGAACCGATGCTCCCGAGAGATAAGGATTGAGCCATCGTTGACAAGTGGCCACCCCCGATGGAGAGTCATCGCAAAGGATAAGACAGCGGTCGGGATGACGAGGAATCGATGACCACACAGAGGATAGCGATGAACCATCTAGGAATAGCGGCAGGTGCATTGGTGGTGGGAGGCGTGGCGGCGATGCTGACCCTCAGTGGGTGCGATATGCAGAATTGCCAGGAGGTGCAGCGAGACTATGACCAGGCCGTCAGCCAGCAGTCGGGGTTGGTGGATCTGGAGGAGCAGGGGGCACCCCACCTGGCGATGGCGCTGAGGATGGACTTCGTCAACGATATCAGTGGACGGCTGATCGACAAAGCGATCGGCGACTCCTTGGGCGGCAGCACATCGCTCAGCCTGGGTGGGGGACAGTCAGCGGGGGTGACGCTCGGGGCATCGGGAGCGAGTCTGAAGTTAGAGGCGTCGGACGCCTGCAATGGGTGTCTTCGGGTGCATGGTGACCTGAGTGGAGATGTGGGGGTGGAGCTACCGGTGGTGGGCGATCGCTCGTCCTCCATGTCGGGATCCATGGATTGGGTGGTTCCTCTGGATGTGCGGCCCCATGGTGATGAAGTGGGGCTGTTTTTGGACACCGAAGAGGCCGCGAGGATGGGCGCCCCGGCGGTGACGACCCGACTGCCTGGGTTGTCCGATAGCTGGGCGGAGCCGGTGGCGTCGGCCCTGGCCGACGAACTGGCGGAGCGGATCGCCGAGCGCATCGATCCCATTCGGTTGCTCAGTTATGGCTTGCCGAGCTTTGGGATCGACGGGCTGGAGGTGACGCCGTCGCTATTTTCCCTCAGCGAGGCGGACAACGCCTTGGTGTTGGGGCTGAGGACCAACGCCGACGTGGCCACGGGCGATCATGGCGATGACGCCTTCATCGATGCGCTGTCGCTGGAGGGCGGGCAAAACGTGGCCCTGGGCGTCCAGCCAGGGCTGGTCACGGAGGTGGTGCGCCACGGGCTGCGGGGAGGGCGCATCGCCGATAGGTATAGCCTCCGCGGTCAGGCACGAGACGATGGATCCAATCGCGTGGTGGTCGATGCCTTCGATGCGGGGCCACATCCGACGGATAGCGACGCCGTGGGTCTGGATCTAGATTTTCGCCTCTTCAATTACGACAGCGCCGTCAGTTGCTACTCGGCGGGAGCTCTGGGGCAGACTCGGCTGGCGATCCAGGATGGGCAGTTGGATCTGGCCGTGGAAAATATCGAGTTCAGCGGCGCCAGTGCCATCACGGAGGCCGCCAATTGGGCCAGTGCCGATTTCTTTGAGGAGTCGCGATCGGTGTTATCTCGCTCACTCGATGATGAGGTCATTGAGAGCGAGGGGCTGGGAGTTAGCCTCGATGGTGACCGGGTGAGCACCTCGGCGGGAATGGTGGTCTTAAGGGCCTTTGGATCTTCGTCCTAAATGTACTAGGGAGGGGGGCGCAGGGAGATGCCTTGCGACATAGCGGCCCACGTGTTAGGTGCGGCCGGTCAAATTCACACGCCTTTTGACGGAGGCCCCGTGTGCTTCGAAGCGCGCCATAGAGGCGAAAGTCGGAGTGGGATGCCGAAGGATGAGAGAGGCGGAGGTCTAACAAATCCTCTTACATAGGAAGCAATACCATGAATCAAGTAACGATGAAGGACCTGCTGGAAGCAGGCGTCCACTTTGGACATCAGACCAATCGCTGGGACCCCAAGATGAAGCCCTATATTTTTGGGTCTCGAAACGGGGTGCATATTATCGACCTGAGCCAGACGGTGCGCATGTTCGCCGAGGCTTATGAGTTTGCCTCCAAGATCGCTGGCAAGGGCAAGTCGATCATCTTCGTGGGCACCAAAAAGCAGGCGCAAGACGCGATCCGAGAGCAGGCCGAGCGGTGCAACCAGTACTACGTGATCCACCGGTGGCTCGGTGGCATGATGACGAATTTCCAGACGATCCGAAATTCGATCAATCGGCTCAAAGAGCTCGATCGGATGTCCAAGGACGGCTCCTACGCCAAGTACACCAAGAAAGAAGTGCTGATGTTTGAGCGCGAGAAGGAGCGCCTGGAGAATAACGTGGGTGGAATCCGCGGCATTGGCGGGACGCCGGGTGCCCTCTTTGTGATCGATCCCAATAAGGAAGAGATCGCCATTAAGGAAGCCAATAAGCTCAATATCCCGGTGATCGCGGTGTGCGATACCAACTGCAACCCGGAAAATATCGACTACCCGATTCCGGGCAATGATGACGCGATTCGGGCCATCCGCCTATTCTCCGGCGCCATTGCCGAGGCCTGCCTGGAGGGCACGAAAGCAGCCAGCCAACGGCGCGAAGAGAGCGCCCGTCAGGCCGCTCGAGAAGCCGCCGAATTTACGGCCGGTGGCTCCAAGAAGAGCGACGTGGAAGTGCAGAAAGTGCAGCGTTCGGGCGGTCAGGCCGACGCCGAAAGCAACTAATCACCCCATCCCCAGCAGGAGTAAACGATGGCGATTTCAGCAGCAGACGTCAAAGAATTGCGCGAGATCTCGGGCGCGGGCATCCTGGATTGCAAAAAAGCGCTGGAAGAGACCGGCGGCGATGTCGACGAAGCGTTGACCTACCTTCAGAAGAAGGGCGAGGCGGCGGCCGAGAAAAAGGCCAGCCGAACGGCTGCCGAAGGCTTGGTCGATACGTGGGTCAATGATGACCAAAGCGACGCCGTGGTTGTGGAGGTCAACTGCGAGACGGACTTCGTCTCTCAGAACGACCAGTTTCAGGACTATATGAAGAAGGTCGTGGAGACCGCCGGTGTGTCTGGAGCCACCTCGGTAGAGGTTCTCAATGACACCCAGGTGGTGGGTCTGGACAAGACGGTGGCGGAGTTCACCAAGGACCAGATCACGGTCATTGGCGAAAATATCCAACTTCGCCGTCTCCAGCGCCACAGCACGGACAACGGATTGGTGGGCGCCTACGTCCACGCCGGTGGCCAAATCGGTGTGCTCGTGGAGGTGACCGGGGAGCCCAGCGAGGAACTTCATGGTTTTGCACGAGACGTGGCGATGCACGTGGCGGCCATGAACCCGGGATACCTGACGGCCGATGATATTCCGGAAGAGGACGAAGCCGAAAAGCGCGAGTTCCTCACGGAGCAGGCGCAGGAGATGGACAAGCCGGAGCAGGTCATCAAGCAAATCGTCAAAGGGCGCCTCAATAAGTGGCGTTCCGAGAACGTGTTGCTGACCCAGCCCTTCGTCAAAGATTCAGATACCACCGTCGGCGAGCTGGCGGAGGCGATGGAGGGAGTGGAAGTGACGGGCTTTACTCGATACGAGGTCGGTGAAGGCATCGAGGTCGAGGAGAAGAGCCTCAGCGAAGAGGTGGCCGAAGAGCTTCGAGGCTCCTGAGCTACCACCGAGCATCTGGGCGCCCGCGAGGGCGCCTTTTTTTTGGCCCGCACCGGTCGGCCCGGGCAGAGGTGATATGAGCGATATGAAATACAAACGAGTGTTGATCAAATTGTCGGGTGAGGCCCTCCAGGGGGATCAGGGGTATGGCATTTCGCCGATTTCCCTGAGAGCGTTTGCCCGCGAAATCTGCGAATTGCAGCAGGCGGGCGTGGAAGTGGCGATCGTCATCGGCGGGGGCAATATCTTCCGTGGCGTCGCCGGAAGCACGGCCGGGATGGACCGGGCGTCTGCTGATTATATGGGGATGCTGGCGACGGTGATCAATGGATTGGCCCTCCAGGATGCCCTGGAGACCTTTGGTGGGTCGACGCGGCTGCAGACGGCGCTGGAAATCAAGGAGGTCGCCGAGCCCTATATTCGCCGCCGTGCGATGCGGCACCTGGAAAAAGGGCGGATCGTTATCTTCGGGGCCGGGACGGGGAACCCCTATTTTACGACCGATACGGCGGCGTCCCTTCGGGCGATGGAGTGCCACGCGGAGGTGATTCTCAAAGCCACCGATGTCGACGGGGTCTATGATAGCGATCCCAATGAAAATCCGGAGGCCAAGCGCTACGAACGGTTGACTTATATCGACGTCTTGTCGAAGAATCTGCGGGTCATGGACTCAACGGCGGTTAGTTTGTGCATGGACAATGATCTGCCGATTATCGTCTTCGACCTCAATCGACCGGGCAATATGAAACGGGTTGTGGAAGGCAAGGAATTGGGTACCTGGATCGGCCCCGAGGACCGCGCGTAAGAAGACGGGCTGAGCTAAGGACCCTGCGAATTCAAACTACGTCAGGAGAATGACCATGGTGGACACACTGCTAGATGAGCTGAAGTTGGGTTATGAGGACACCCTCGAGAAATTTGATAACGAGCTGGCCAAGATCCGGACGGGTCGGGCCAACGTGGCGATGCTCGATGGGATTCAGGTGGAGTATTATGGATCGATGACGCCACTCAATCAGGTGGCGACGTTGCGGGTGCCGGAGCCACGGCTGATCACCATTCAGCCCTGGGAAGCGTCGATGATCGGCGAGATTGAAAAGGCGATCATCAAGTCCGATCTGGGCCTCAACCCCTCCAACGACGGGACGATGATCCGGGTGCCCATTCCGGCGCTTAGCGGCGAGCGGCGCGAGGAGTTGGTGCGCATGGCCGGCAAAACGGCCGAGGAACATAAGATCACGCTTCGGAATCAGCGGCGAGAAGCCAATGATCAGGTCAAAGAAGCGGAGAAAGCCTCGGAGATCACCGAGGATGATAAGCACCGAATGTTTGACGACATCGATAAGTTGACCGAGA
>CAZMJS010000113.1:0-8963 GCA_964566695.1 uncultured Bradymonadales bacterium | reverse complement strand
TTCAGACGTCGGGGTTGGCGGGGAGGTGGGTTCAGACGTTGGGGTTGGCGGGGAGGTGGTTTCAGACGTCGGGGTTGGCGGGGAGGTGGTTTCAGACGTCGGGGTTGGCGGGGAGAGCGATGAGATACCCAGGTGGTTTGAAGCCCCCTCAGGCTCGCGGGGCTCGCCAGCTCCCCGCAGGCGGGGAGCAGATCTGGCGCGGAGGTTGGGTCAGCGGGGTTTTCGGGGGGCGGGGCGGGGTGTGCGGTGGGGCCTAGAGGTGGCCTGTGGGCATCGAGGGCTGGTAGCTGGGGTCGAGGCCGTCGATGCGGCCGCCCACAGGGCAGGGGCGGCCCTCGGCGCGGGCCAGGTATAAGGCGGAGTTGATGATGCCGACGTGGGAGTAGGCCTGGGGGAAGTTGCCCAGAAACTGGCCGGTGGTGGGGTCGATCTGTTCGGCAAGGAGGCCGACGTGGTTCGTGCGTTCGATGAGGCCGTCGTAGATGCGGTAGGCCTCGTCGAGGCGGCCAGAGGTGGCCAGGGCATCGACGAGCCAGAAGGTGCAGAGGACGAAGGCGCCCTCCTGGCCGGGGAGGCCGTCGGGGGCGTGGTAGCGATAGACCAGGTCGTTGGTCGTGAGCTCCTCCAGGGTGCGGTCGATGGTGTTCTGGACGCGGGGGTCGTCGGGGGGGAGGAATCCGTAGATGGGGATCAGAAGATTAGCGGCGTCCAGGTGGTCCTCGCCGGCGATCTGGACGAAGGATTGGCGCTCCTGGGAGTAGCCCTGTTGGAGGAGCCACTGGGTGATGTTGTCGCGGGTGGTGGTCCAGTGGTCGACGTCGCCGCTGAGGAGGCCGCGGTGGTGGAGATCCAGGCCGCGCTGGAGGGCGACCCAGACCATGAGCTTGGAGTAGGTGAATTGGTCGGGGCCGTTTCGGGGCTCCCAGATGCTGGAGTCGGGCTGCTGCCAGTGGTCGCAGGCGCGGTCCAGGAGGCGGCGAAGGAAGTGCTCCAGGCTGGGGTCGAAGTGCTGTTCCAGGCAGTAGCGCTGGTGGATGGCGCCGATGAGCTCGCCGTAGATGTCCAGTTGGAGTTGCTCGCTGGCCAGGTTGCCGATGCGCACAGGGCTGGACTGGCGGTAGCCCTCGAAGTGGTCGAGCTCCGTCTCGAAGAGGGAGGTGTCGGGGCGCAGGGGATACATGATGGCCAGGTCGTCCAGGCGCTTTCCGTAGAGGAAGGAGGCGTGTTCGGCCCACTCGATGAAGTAGTCCAGCTCCTCGGTGTGGCCCAGGGCGTAGAAGGCGCGGGCGATCTGGGCGGCGTCGCGGATCCAGGCGTAGCGGTAGTCCCAGTTGCGGACGCCGCCCAGGGTCTCGGGAAGGGAGGTGGTGGCGGCGGCGGCCAGGGCACCGGTGTCGCCCTGGGACATGAGCTTGAGGGCCAGCTCGGAGCGCAGGACCTCGTCGCGGTAGGGGCCGGCCCACCGGCGGTCGCCAGTGGCGCTGGGCTTGTGGACCCAGCGGCGCCAGGCGTCGATGGTGGTGTTGATGGCGCGGCGGCAGCGCTCGATGCGGGCGTTGGTATTGGTGGTCTGAAAGCGGGTGGTGATGCACAATTCGTCGCCGGCCTCGATGGTGAATCGAGCCTCCAGGGTGGGGCCGTGGGGGCCGTCGCTGACGGAGATGTCGCCGGGGACCCCGCCGAGTGTGAGGAGTTTGCCGTTGGAGCGGGCGAGGATGCCGCCGGAGACGCGGCGCAGGGCGACGTCGCCACGGGCGTAGTTGAAGCGCGGGGCCCAGGTCAGCAAGACGTCGACCTTACCGGCCGTGCCGCGCAAGAAGCGAAAGATCTCGGGACGGGCCTGGGAGTAGCCGCAGCCGTCGAGGTCGCCGCGGATGGGCATGCAGTCGATGAGCTCGAAGGCGCCGCGGTCAGTACGCATGGTGGTGCAGAGCACGTTGCTATGCTTGAAGTAGTTCTGCTCCGAGTGGAAGCGGTCCTGGGCGGGGGCGATCTGAAAGGTTCCGCCTCGCTTATGATCCAAGAGGGCGCCAAAGACCGACGGGCTGTCGAGGTAGGGCATGCAGCACCAGTCGATGGCGCCGTCGAGGCCGACCAGGGCCACGGTGCGAAGGTTGCCGATGGCGGCGTAGTCCTCGATGGGCAGGTAGGGCTGTTGGCGATCTTGGGACGTCATGCATGACCTCGAGAGGGGAGTGCCTGGGGGTGCCGGCTGGCCGTGGGCAGCGGCGGTGGTTGCCGACGCCGTGGGGAGCGCCGATAATCACAACAAGGCGTTGACGTTCACTACAAAAGAGGAACGACCGATGAACTTCAAGCGATGGAAATGGCCCCTGATGGTGGTGGCCACGCTTTTACTCGCCGGGTGTCAGAGCGGCCCGGAGGCCGACCAGACAGAGGACGCCGCGGAGGCGTCTGAACCCCGGGAAGAGGAGACTGTCGATCAATCGGATGAAAAGGTCAATGATCGTGACGGGTTAGGCGGGGAGGTCGATCGCGCCGAAGAGGGCGACGAGGGAGGGGAGGGATGTCCGGCGCCGGAACCCTCGGAGGAGATGTGCGCCCAGGTCATCGTCTGGGCGCTGACGGCCGATGGGAAGTGCTGCGAGTACCCCACGCCGTGCCACGTCCCCGAGGGCATGGAGACCTTCCATAATCAGCAGGAGTGCGAAGCGGCGGCCGAGTCGTCGGAGGGCGAGGCCACGGAGTAGGCGCGATCGAGGCCCAGGTCGGGGATGGCGTCGACGACGGGGAAGGCCAGTTGGCAATGGTGGCAGCGCCAAAGGTTGGGGCCGGTCTGGAGGCGGCCTCGGCAATCGGGGCAGACGCGGTAGGGGCCGTGGGCGTTGTGGGGCTCCGGGGTGGGGGTGAGGACAAAGACGGCGGTGCGGTTAAAGGGGCGGGCGCAGTCCAGGAGTTGGGCGGTGTGGAGCGTGGCGTTGGGGAGGGCCCGCAGGGTGTCCTCGATACCGCGGGCGTAGCCATTGGCGGTCATGCGCCACTTCTGGAGGAGGCTTCCGCGCTGGAAGCTGGGCTCGAAGAAGATGACGGCCCGTCGGGCCACGCGCAGAGCCTCGTCGATGGCCTCGGGAAATGTCAGGGGCATATGCTCCAGGCAATGGGAGGTGAAGACGAGGTCGAAGCTATTGTCGCGGTAGGGGAGGCGCTGGGCCAGGGCGCGGCTGGCTCGGATGGTCGGTGCGTCGGGGCGGCGCTCATAGAAAGCTTTTCCGCGCTGGAGGCGGGGAAAGGATAGATCGATGGCGTGGGCATCGACGGGGCTGGAGAGGCGTTGGAGGATGGCCGCCAGGGTGGTCCACTCGCCGGCGCCGACCTCCAGGATGGAGGTGGGGTGCCAGGAGGCGATCCAGCGGGCCCGTTCGTCGTAGTTGGCGGCGTAATAGTCCTTTCGGTTGGCCACCTGGAGGCGTCCCTGGAGCCAGACGAGCTCGGCGGTGTCGGGGGCGTTGAATTGGTCCTGGAGGTAGCGGCCGGCGAGGCGGTCGTATTTGGTCTCCACGCGCTCGGTGGTGAGGCGAGATTCCTCGCCGAAGAGGCGGCGGAGTTGGTGGCGCATGAGGCGGAGGGAGGCGGTGGCGGCGGTCTCGATCTGGGCGCTTCGGATGGGGTTGTCGATGGGGCGGGTCAGGGTCTGAGCGGCGCGTTTTATCTGGTCTTCTGGACGAATGCGGCGGTGCAACTGACGGATCAACTGCTTCATACTTCCCCCTTGATAAGGCGACGAATGGGTGACGGCGTGACGGCAACAGCGATGGTTTAAAGGTGGGACCCACAAAAGAGAGGGCAAGCGAAAGGTAGGGGAGGCGGGGGGCGATAACAGGGCCGACGCGAGCGAATCGGGCGGCTTTGGCGAGGGAGGGCACGGTGGACGACAGGGATTGGCGGTGGCGGTGGGAGCGGTGGATGAGGGCGGATGATATGGCGTCTGCGGCGAGGTGGATGGGCCTGGAGGTGCACCGGTTGAAGCTGGTGGGTGGGGCCCTGCGCAGTTGGGGGTTGGAGCCCGAAGACGTATCGGACGGGGAGCGCCTGGAAGTGCTGGGCGTGGCCGGGGAGTTGAAGCTTTTGGGGCTTCGCAGCCCGGGGCCCTGGGCCAGGGTACGGGGATTGATTCGCAAGGTGGGGCGGGCGGCGCCGGAGGCCACGGTGCTGTGGTGGTGGTCCAACGGTCGGGAGTGGACGCTGGCGTTTTTGGATGGGCGCGAGGAAGAGGCCGTGATCCGTCGGCTGAGCACCTGCGTGGAGGCCCCGGACGAGGTGGGGTTGCTGGGCTGGCGCTCTCTAAAAGAGGAGCGCGTCTTGGCCGGTCCGTCGGGCAAGAAGTGGCGCGCTCACCTTCGGCAGGTGCTCGATCAGGAGGGCGTGACGCGGCGGTTTTTCGAGGGCTTCTCGGAGGCGCTGGAAGCGCTAAAAGAAAACCTGATCCAGGGGCCACCGGGCGATGAGGAGCGCCATGAGGTGGCGCTGACGACGCTATTGAGGGTGGTGTTCCTCTATTTTTTGCAGGCCCGTGGGGCGCTGGATGGGGACCGGCGCTTCATGATGCGCCAGTGGCGCCAGGCGCGGGAGGCGTCGAGTTTTTATCGGCAGGTGATGAGGCCCCTATTTTTTGGGGCGCTGAATCGGCCGGTGTCGAGGCGAGGTGAGGCGGCCAGAGAGCTCGGGTCATTGCCGTTTCTCAACGGCGGGCTCTTTGAGTCATCGGCGGTGGAGGAGGCGTGGCCCGAGATGGATTGGCCGGACGGCCTGTGGGAGGAGGTGTTGGAGGGACTCTTTGAGCGCCACCGCTTCGCTGTGGAGTGGGAGAACGAGGGGGAGCTTCGATGCGCCGTGGACCCCGAGATGTTGGGCAAGGTCTTTGAGGGCTTGATGTACGGGGGGCGGCGGCGCCGGTCGGGGAGTTTCTATACGCCTCGCGACGTGGTGCGAGAGATGGTGGAGGAGACGATGGGGAGTTGGTTGGAGGAGGCCACGGGGCTCGACGAGGAGGCGGTGAGGGCGGTGTTGGCGGGCCATGGGCAGGCGGTGGATGCGCAGGCCCGGGGGCGGATTCGGGCGTCCATGGGAGAGATGGCGATCATCGATCCGGCGGTGGGGACGGGGGCCTTTTTATTGGAGGCGCTGAGGGTGATCCGGCGGGTGTTGGTGGGGCTCGACGAGGCCGAAGGGGTGCAGCGCACGCCGGGGGAGCGCTACGAGCGGATGCGGCGCATCGTGCAGGACCATCTGTCGGGCGTCGATATCCAGCCGACGGCGGTGCGGCTATGCGAGCTTCGGATCTGGTTGGCCATGCTGGCGGCGCTCCCGGAGCTACCGGTCCGGGAGATGCCGCCACTGCCGAATTTGAGTCATCGGCTGCGGGTGGGGAATGCCCTGGTGGAGCCCGCCGATTGGGCGCGCTACCGCGTCGACGGCCGGTGCTTTGGGGGATCGTCCACCGGGCGGTGGTCGGCGGAGGCGGTGGCGCGGATGAGGCGTATGGAGGAGGCCTATACGCGGGCCCATGGCGAGGAGAAGCGGGCCTTGAAAAAGGGGTTGGAGGATCGGCGGATGGCCATGGAGGCCAGGCTTCTGGAGGAGCGCCTGGAGGAGGTGCAGAAGCGGCGAGTGCCATTGGAGAAGGTGGAGGCGTCGCGCGATTTATTCGGCGAGGAGAGGGGATTGGACGATGGACAACGCCGTACCCTGGAGGGCTTGAGGGAACAAGAGCGGGCGCTGGAGCAAGCCCTGGCGGACCTTCGTCAGGGGCGGCGCCGCGGCGTGGGCCTGTGCTTTGGGGCCCAATTTGCGCCGATTATGGCCCGAGGCGGCTTCGATATGGTGATCACCAATCCACCCTGGGTGCGGCAGGGGCGCATTCCCAGGGAGGAGCGAGGGCTGTATCGGGCGCGCTACGAGAGCGTGCGTCGGGGGTTGTGGGAGGGGGCAGAGGAGATGGGCGTGCGGGCACCCTTTGGGGTGCAGATGGATATGGCGGGGATTTTCCTGGAGCGATCGATGGAACTGTTGAGAGGCGGGGGCCGGCTGTGCGCCTTGGTGCCCTCGAAGCTGCTGCGCTCGCTCTACGGAAGTGGTGTGCGGTCTCTATTGGCCGCGGAAGAGGTGGAGCATGTGGAGGACCTGTCGGAGTCGGGGCGGGCCTTATTTGACGCCACGACCTATCCGGCGGTGCTGCGGGTGCGAAAGGGGGAGAAAGGGGGTGAGAAAACCCGGGAGCAGAGGCCAACGTCGGTGGCGGTGTGGCGCGGAGAGGCGCGCCGGGGCTTTGAGGCACAGGTGGAGCGGCTGGGCTTTTGGGAGCGGGCGCCCGGCGAGCCCTGGGTGATGGCGCCGCCGGAGATCGACGGGCTATTCGGGGAGATGAAGCGTCGCAGCCAACCGCTGGGGACGGTGGAGGCCCTGCCGATCTGCGGGGGGATCAAGACGGGGGCCAACGATGTCTTTATGGTCGATGAGGAGTGGGCGTTGACGCTCCCGGCGGCCGTGCGACAGCGCTATTTGAGGCCCGTGGTGCGGGGTCGGGATATGGAGGAGTCCAGCGGGGAGTCCATTATCTGGACCATCGATGAGGCCGGCGAGGTGGAGGAGGCGTTGCCGCCGGCGTTGGAGGCCTATTTCGAGGGCCATCGCCAGCGATTGGAGGGGCGAAGCGATTATAAGGGGGGCCCGCTGTGGAGCCTATTTCGGTACCGGCCTCAGGTGGATGGTCCGAAGGTGGGGTGGCGGGATATGGCGGAGCAGTTGGAGGCGGTGGCCCTGTCGGCCAGGGCGGTGCCGCTCAATACGGTGTATTATATCGCCGTCGATGACGAGGCGCAGGCCCGGGCGTTGGTGGCACTCTTTCATAGCGAGGCCATGAGGGCGGTGGCCTGGGCGCTGGGCGAGCGAGCCCGCGGTGGATGGCGTCGACATTTTGCCTGGGTGATGCGTCTATTGCCGGTGCCGCGCCGGTGGCTGGGGCTGTGGGAGACGTCGCCGGAGGAGGCGGCCAAGCCGGAGGTGATACGGCGGTGCTTTGGGCTGGCTGAGACGCAGGAGAGGGTGCTTCGACGGTGGCGGCTGGGCGATGGTGGGGCGCGGCGCTCGGAGGCGGCGTGAGTCGGAGGCCTCGGCAGTGGGTGGCGGCGATGATGGCCCATGGGCGCTACGGCGATGGGGCGGGGGCTGGGGAAGGCGCCGACGACGCGGGGGCGTTGTCGGGAAAGCAGGTGTCGGCGATTCGCCGGGGCGCAGAGGTCATGGAGCGGGTGGGAGGGCTGTTATTGGCGGACGCCGTGGGGCTCGGCAAGACCCGGGTGGCCCTGGAGACGGCGCGGGCGCTGGAGCGTCGACGGCGCCGCCGCGGAGAGGCCGCCAGGCCCATATTGTTGGTGGTGCCGGCCAGGCTTCGGAGGGCCTGGAAGAGGGCGGCCGAAGAGCGGGGGTTGGTCTTGGGGCGAGATGTGGAGATGACGTCTCACCATCAGATGAGTCGGCAGCCCTGGGAGGGGGCCCCGTCGGTGTGCGTGGTCGATGAGGCCCATCGCTTCCGCAATCCCAGGGCTGCTCGGAGTCAGCACCTGGCGCTCCTATGTCAGCGGGCACCGCCGATATTGGTGACGGCCACGCCGGTGTGCACGGAGCTCTCGGATCTGCACTGCTTGCTGAGCTATTTTTTGAGTGACGAGATGGCCATGAGCCTCGTGGGCTATGGGTTGTCGGCGGCCTTCGAGGCGCACGAAGCGGGGGAGTTTGATCTCGTGGAGTTATTGGAGGAGGTGGTGATCCGACGGCATCAGCCGGATTTCGGGCCGCGAGGTCGACCGACGATGGTAGTGGAGACGATTCCCTATCAGCCGTCGGAGGAGGAGCTGTGGATGTGGCGTCATCTGGAGGAAGAGGTGCGCCAGTGGTCGATGGGAGCGCTGGAGGATAGCTGGCCGGAGGGCCTGTTGCGCCATCACTTGATGCGCCGTTGGGAGAGTTCGCCGGAGGCGTTGTGGGAGAGTTTGAGTGAGCTCGATCACTTTCATCAGCGCTGGCGACAGGCGCTGTCGCGGGGAAAGCGCCTGGAGAGAGAGGCCTTTAAGGAGTTGTTTTCGGGGGTACGGGCGGAGCAGGAGGTATTTGGCTTTGTCTACGAGGCGGAAGATGACGCAGAGGACCATGAGGGGCGAGGTGGGCGACGCGATGGTGAGCGGATCCGGGCACTGATGGAGCGCGTGCAGGTCCTATGTGGCGGGCGAACGTCGATGGTGGCGGCCATCGCCGACAAGGTGGTGGAGAGCGAGGGGGCGATGCTGGTATTCGTGAGCTATCGGGCCAGCGCGCAGGCGATATTCGAGGCCATCAAAAGGCGCGGGGGAGGGCAGTGTTCGGTGGGGCTGATCAGCGGCGATGGAGCGTGGGCCACGGGCCACGGTCGGTGCGATGAGCAGTGGCTGTTGGATCGCTTTCGGGCCACCTGGCAAGGCGGGCGAACTCAGGAGGTGGTTCGGGCGATGGTGGCCACGGATTGTCTGGCTGAGGGGGTCAACCTGCAGGGGTGCCAGTCGGTGGTGATGGCAGATCTTCCCTATTCACCGGTGGTCTTAGAGCAGCGCATCGGGCGGGTGGTGCGTCCCGGCGAGGATGTACAGTCGGTGACCCTGTATTTGCCTCGTCCGCGGCAGTGGTCGGAGAGTCTTGGGCTTAGGCGAAGACTGCGGGAGCGGGTGGCCGCGGCGCAGCGAGTGGCCCTGGGTCAGCCCCTGGCCAGGGGAGCGATGGGCGGTCGCGGCGAGAACGGCGAGTCCGGTGTAGGCGATGGCGAGAGAGCGCTGGCGGCGATCACCCGCGAGGAGCGGCTTTGGGGCTTGATTTCGACGGATTTTAGCGATGATGTCGCCGGGCTGATGCGGCGGCGCGGGTTGGACATCGACGAGGCGCAATCGCTTTGGGTGAGGGTGGCCGTCGAGGGGTTG
>CAZMJS010000112.1:0-9291 GCA_964566695.1 uncultured Bradymonadales bacterium | reverse complement strand
AGTATGTGTGGGATGCGGAGCTGGAAGAGCCCGATTTTACGGAGGGTGAGATCGACGCGGAGGGCAATTTTCAGGTAACGCTGCCATTGCTTAATTTTGTGGCCACGGTCAATGCGGAGGGAGAATTGCTCAAGACGGTCATCCCCATTCGAGACCTGGCTCTCCAGGCGACTCTGCAGCTCGATGGAGGGGACCCCGTGATCGACGATGCGAGCTTGACGGGACTCGTCCGGGAAGAGGAAGCCAGAGATGTGCGCATTGCCATCACTCCGGGCCAAGAGGGGCTGCCCCTCACATCGGTACTGGGGGAGGAAGATTTGAATTTTGATTATGAGTGCGATGGTGGGGCCGACGCCTGGCTGATGTCAGCGGAGTTTAGCGCCCAGAGAACGGTGATCGTGGAGTGATGACCGGCGCCGGTACGCCTCCGTCTGGAGTGGCGAATTGTGGAGTCTCTGAATCGACAATTTGGTGATTATCGACTGCTGGCGAAGATCGCCAATGGGGGGCAGTCGGAGGTGTTTTTGGGGGCCCGAAGTGGGCCCCATGGGTTTTTTCGGCCCGTGGTGATCAAGGCGATGCCCGATCGGCTCAAAGGCGATCGGCGCATGGAGGCTTTGTTTTATCAGGAAGCCACGCTGTCGTCGCGATTTTCGCACCCCAATGTGGTGACCATTCACGACGCCAAGCGCAAGGGTGACGATCACTTTATGGTGATGGATTTTGTGGCCGGACAGACGATCGATGAGGTGGCCACAAGGGTATTTAGTGAGGGGGACGAGCTGAATTGGCAGGAGGCGGTGGTGATGATCGTGGACGCTTGCCGGGGGCTGGATCATGTGCACCGATTCCACGATATCGATGGGCGACGTTATCAGATCGTCCACTGCGATATCAGCCCGCAAAATCTGATGGTGACCTACGACGGCAAGACGAAAGTCTTTGACTTTGGGATCTCTCAGGTGGTGGGCGAATCCGGGGCGTCACCGGTGGACCTGGTGGGGGGCAAATACGCCTATATGAGTCCAGAGCAGTGCCTGGGGAAAACGCTGGATCAGCGCTCAGATATCTTTAGTCTGGGCGTGATCCTCTATGAATTGGTGACACGGCAGCGGTTATTTCGCCGCGACAGCTCCGATGAGGTCATCGAGGCGGTGACGACAGAGCCCATCGCAGCCCCCGGGGAGGTGAGAGAGGCGATCGATGAAGAGTTGTCGGCCATGATCATGAAAGCACTGGCAAAAGCGCCCGACGATCGGTGGGAGAGCGCGTCGGTACTGGCCGAGGCACTTGGGGAGTACCTTAAGCGTCAGGAGGTCAGCCAGGACGGGGTCAGGAAAGCGCTGGGTGATAAAGTGGCCAGGCACTTTGAGGAAGAAAGGCAAGCCGTCGCGAGCCGCCTTCAGCGGGCGCGCCAAGAGCTTTCGGAACAGGTGTTTGGGACGAGTGCCAAGGCGACGCCGGAACCAACGGTCGAGCAGGTCGACGAGTTGGAAGAAGAGCTGGAGGCGACGAGGGCCCAGGTGAAAAAATTTCGCAAGCGGGCGACTCGGGCCAGTGATGTGGCGCAATCGCTGACCGAAGAGGTCAAGCGGTTGCAGGGGCGACAAAACTGGTTCATCGCCGGGCTGTTGGCACTGGCACTGGTGTCGCTGGGGATCGCCTCGATCTCGTTCATCGGCACTTCCGACGCGTCCGATGAGGCCTCAGAGGTCGTCGAATCCAACGACCCCTGAGGGCTATCGCGCGAGGGCATGACAAGATCAGTTCAATGCACTTTCGAGGGAGGGCGCGAAGGCATCGATGGCGGCCGGTAGGCCATCGGGGTTGGAGCCGCCGGCCTGGGCCAGGGTCGGACGCCCGCCTCCGCGGCCGTCGACATGAGCCGCTACGGCGTTGATCAGCTCCCCGGCCTTGATGCCATGGTCGGCGACCACGTCGTCGCTCAGCAGACAGACCAGGGCGGCCTTATCATCGAGGTTGGCGCCCAGGAGGACGGCCGCTGGCGAGTCGCCGATCTGGTCGCGAAGTTTGTCGGCGTAGGTCAACATCTGGTCGCGGTCGTTGACGTCTAGCACCCGGGCGATGAGCGTGATGCCCGAGATCTCCTCGGCGTCGTCGAGAAGCGATGAGGCGCCGTGGTCGGCGAGCTTCTGGGAGAGACTGTCGACCTGTTTTTCGAGCTCTCGCTTTTCGTCGAGAATGGCCTCCAGGCGCTCTTGGAGGTTGGAGACGTCGCTTTTGGTCATTTCGGCCAATGTCTCCAGAAGCTCACGGTCTCGTTGAAAGCTCTGAAAGGCCTCCTCTTCGGTGACGGCCTCCACGCGGCGAATGCCACTGCCGACGCTTTGTTCGGAGATGATTCGGAAGGCAGCTATTTCACCGGTATTGTCCACATGGGTGCCGCCACAGAGCTCCACCGATTCGCCGGGGATCTCAACGACGCGGACGGTGTCGCCGTATTTTTCTCCGAAGATGGCCATGGCGCCCATCTTGTCGACGGCGACCTGGCGGTCGATATCGGCGTGGATTCGAAGGGGGCGCTGGGCTCGGATGTGGCGATTGACGCGCTCTTCGATGGCCTGAAGCTCGTCGTCGCTCAAGGCTTGGCCGTGTTGAAAGTCAAAGCGAAGTCGATCGGGGGCCACCAGGGAGCCGGCCTGGAAGATGGACTCGGAGACCTCCTCGCGCAGGGCGCTGTGGAGGAGGTGAGTCGCGGTGTGGTTACAGCGAGTGCGGTGGCGACGATCGTCATCGATCTGGGCGATGACGGGGTGGCGAACGTGGTCACCATCGGCCGAGCCGGCCACCAGCTCGGCGCGATGGACGATGCCGATGGGACTTTTCTGGGTATCGTGGACGCGAAACTGGAGGTTGCCGTCGTCGCTGGCGATGGTTCCCGCGTCGCCGACCTGTCCACCGGATTCGGCGTAAAAAGGAGTCTCCTCCAGGAGAAGCTCGTAGCGGTCGTCCTCGATGTGACGAATTTTTTGGATATGGGTGCTGATCCGATGTTGGTCGTAGCCCACGAAGGTATCGGCCGATCCCTCGCGCAGGGTGGTCCAGTCGCCGACGCCGGCGGCATCGGCGTGCACGTCTTTGCCCTGGGAGGTGGCGCGATGCTCATCCCAGCGCTCCTCATAGCCGTCGTGGTCGATGGTCATTCCTTGTTCTTCGGCCATCAGAGCCGTGAGATCCGGCGGGAACCCATAGGTGGCGTGGAGCTCAAAGACTTCCTCGCCGCTCAGCTCGTCGCGGCCTTCCTCGCGGGCCTGGCCGGCGACGTCGTGAAACAGCTCGATGCCGCGGTCCAGGTTGCGAAAGAAGCGCTCTTCCTCCAATTTGATGAGCTCTCGGGCCTGATCGCCGGTGGCCTGGAGTTCGGGAAAGGCATCTCCGTAGTGTTCGATGACCACCTGGCCGACCTCCCATAAAAAGGGCGCCGAAAAGCCGAGTTCGCGACCAAAACGCACGGCCCGACGCAGGATGCGCCGCAGCACATAGCCACGCCCCTCGTTAGAAAATTGCGCGCCGTCACATAGAGCGAACATAAGAGCCCGAATGTGGTCGCCGATGACGGCAAGATGGGGAAAATAGTCACTATCGACGGTCAGTAGATCCTCGATGGCGATGGACTCACCGTCGATGGTGACTGCATCGTCGACCCCATCATCCTCGTCGCCCAGCCGGGCGGCGACGTCGCGAAAGATGGGCAAAAAGAGCTCGGTCTGAAAGATATTGTCCTTGCCGGCTTGGATCATGGCTACTCGTTCCAACCCCAGGCCGGTATCTACGCTTTGAAGGGGCAGGGGCTCCAGGTCTCCCTCTTCGCTTCGGTCGTATTGCATGAAGACGAGGTTCCAGATCTCGTTGATCCGCTCCTCGTCGTAGCCCTCGACGAAGTCAAATGGCCCCTGTTCGGGCTTGAGGTCGTAATGAATCTCTGTGCAGGGGCCGCAGGGACCGGTCGGACCCATGGACCAGAAGTTCTCCTCCTCGCCGAGGCGCAGGATACGCTCCGCCTCCACGCCCACGATGTCGCGCCAGATGCGAAAAGACTCATCGTCGTCGTGGAAGATGGTCACGTAGAGTCGCGAGCGATCGAGTTCCAAGACCTCGAGGATAAATTCCCAGGCCCAGACGATGGCCTTCTCCTTATAATAGTCTCCGAAGGACCAATTGCCCAACATCTCAAAAAAGGTCAGGTGACGACCGTCTTTGCCGACCTCGTCGAGGTCATTGTGTTTGCCGCCGGCGCGGATGCATTTTTGGGTGCTCGTCGCTCGTTGGTAGTCGCGCTCCTCATTGCCCAGGAGGAGGTCCTTGAATTGGTTCATCCCAGCATTGGTGAATAGGAGGGTGGGATCGTTTTGAGGGACCACGGGGGCCGATTCCACGACCTCGTGGTCTCGTTGTTCAAAAAAGTCCAAAAATCGCTGGCGCAGTTCGCTCGGTGTCATGGTAGAGATCCCAAGGAAAGGAGGGCAATCAAAAGGGTCGTGCGAGTTGGCGTGCCGATTAGCATGGTCCGTCGGGGCAAGGCAACCGATCGGAGGGCTCGTCCATTCCTTGGATCGAGGGAGTCGCAGAAAATTTTTGACCCTCACCAAAAAGTGTCCGATGGTGAGGGACGCCGAAGAGGGTCGAATGTGGAAGTGATACTTCAGGGTCTTGGCGATAGGGACCGGGTAGACAACCACATCGATCACACTCACAACACCTAAAGTAAGACTGGAAGGATTATGAAAGTATTGCTTGAGCTTCTCGGGGACACCAGTCGGGTCTTGGAAAATGTTGATGACCTGGAGGATTTTCGCCCAGAGTCTCGGGATCGGGTGGCGGAGCTATTGGACCACCTGGCGCGTGAATCGGAGCGAATTCTAACGCCGCGGGAGGTCACGCCAGGAGAGGCCGATCCTCGTGGTCCGATCCTGGATGAAGTGCTCGAGGCGATCTCAAAAGGGGATTACGAGCGAGCGCGGGAGCGACTCCAGGCGGGGTTGGAGCGTTTTCCGCGAGACTTTGAACTGTTGAATCACCTGGGCTTGGTGGCCTGGGAGCAGGGGGATTTAAGAGAGGCCGAAGAAGTCTATGGCCGGGCCATCGAGGTGGTGTTTGGGGATTGCCTGAGTCGGGAGGTCGTCGAGGGGGCGGTGGATCCGGCCCTGCGGGCCGTCGAAGGCCGTGCTCTGGCGCTCTATCGACTGGGCGAGGGTGAGGAGGCTCTGCGCTACTTTATGTGGCTCGGTCAGGAATTTCCCTCGCAGTACGTGGGATGTCGCTACCTCGCAGGGGAAATTCTTCATCTCCAGGGCAGTCCGGAGGAGGCCCTGCAGTGGTATGATCAGGTCCCGGTGGAGCCGGCCGTGCTATATAATCGAGGGCTTGCGCTCTATCAGCTAAACGAGGTGGAGGAGGCGATTCGCTCCTGGCTCAAGGCTTTTGTGGCCAATATCCATGTGGCCAACCAACTCCTGGGCCGTCATACGCCGCGCCGCGGATGCACGCCGGGATACCTGGGCAGTGAGCGCTATGCCAGGGAATTCGTGGAGGCTTGTCGACGCCTGTGGTTTTTGGCCGATGGGAGCTTGCACGCCCTGGCGGTGTGCTTTGACCACCAACGGGTTCAGGAACATCTTCGACAGTGCTCTCGTCGCGGCGGGCAACGGTTATTGCAGGGATCGGAGGGGTCGATGAATTGCCATGGCTTCCTGGACCAGTTACAGGATGATCAGAGCCTTAGTGAGATGGCCGGGGTGGTGCGACGGCGGCTCCTCCAATGACAGGCTAGGAAGATTTAAGGGGGGCTTGATGTTTAAAGGCTTGTGACGTGCCCTCCATGGGATTAGGAACGCGTCTGTGATCACCGTGATCTATTGCGACCAACTCCGGGTGAGCCGATTTGACGAGCCAGTGGACGAGCCAATTAAAGGGCGTGGGGACGGTTGTGGGGGCCGTGGCGTCGGTGGCGTTGCTGGCATTGGCGGTGTGTGACCCAAGGGCCGATGAAAGCGAACGGCCTGTGGTGGAGAAAGAGGAGCACCACTTTGAGCCCTGGAGTGGATGGGATAGCGAATCACCAGAGGCGGTGGAGGGTCGTGAGTACGTCATCAGCGATGCCGTAGGGCGGTGGGTTCGATTTGTCGATTCCGAGGGACGGGGTCGGCCGGTGGCCACGTTGATGGGGGCGCCCGGGATGTGGCCATTTTTAAGGCAGGGCTCCAAGGAGGGCGGGGAGGTGCAGTTGGCCAGTTATGATTCCAGCCGCATGGATGGCGGGGAATTACGCCTCTACGAGATATTGGCGCGTCACCAACCGGGCGATGAACTGGACGAGGTGGAGGCGAGCAAGGGGTTCTGGGGCCTGGTGCATGGGCCACAGGACGAGGGTACGGCGAAGGAGGCGACATCGGTCACTCTCCAGGAGGCAACGGCGCTGGAGATGCAGATGGTCGATGAGGAGGGTCAACCCATCGACGAGGCCTATGTGCGACTGGCGCGAGATAGCGTGGCTCTCGTGCATCTAGTCAAGAGCACTGGCGAGGATGGTCAAGTCCTATTCGATGCCATTCCACCGGGAGAGTATTACGTGACCATCGATGCCGATGGGTTTGCCCAGCGGCGCCTTCGGGTTCCCCACGGGGAACCGGGATGGGAGGGGATCCAGATTACGCTGGAGGATGGGGGTGGGGTCCGAAAGCCCGAGTCATGGCGCGGTCCATCGGTGGCCGAGATGGTGGAGCGGTCATCGGGGGAATCCGCCACGAGTGGGGAGACCTCGTCGGGGGCGCAGAGGTCGTCCGAGGAGCCGCAGAGGTCGTCTGAGGAACCGCAGAGGTCGTCCGAGGAATCGCAGGGCGAGCCCGTGGAGCTTCGCATTGCCGATGGTCGTGGTGGTGGGGTCAGTGGTGCGCTGGTGGAGGCCTGGGTGGACGGAGAGGCCGTCGATCAGGCCGTCAGCCGCGGGCGAGAGAGCATCCGCCTCCACGTGCCGGCGGGGCGGCCGATCGATCTGGTGGCCAATCACGCTGGATGGGGAGAGGGGCATCATCGCCTGGAGAGCGCGTCGGAGGCCGACGGGTTAGTGATTCGGTTGCGCGACGACCGGGGCGATGAGGTGGTGAGCCGGGGGCGCATCTGGGATCGCTCCAAGGTCGAAGAGGTCATCGATGCGCGAGTCATCGTCAGTGGACGTCAGTGGCTCATCGACCCGCGGCGAGGTGGCGCCGCCGAGCAGGCCGGCGTGGAGCGCGGTGATGCGCTGGTGATCTTTGAGGAAGCGGGGCGTCTGGTCGTCGATCGCGATGGGGAGATCGTGGAGCTCCAGATCAGTGGTTGACGGCGATGGCATCGGCCTTTCCCGTGACCTGCAAGTAGCGGTCGGTCAGGTCGTCCACGGCGTCGGCGGCGATATCCTCGACGAGGGCGCCCTCAGAGAGGATCACAAAGCGGTCGCAGAGGCCCTGAAGCATATCCAAGATATGACTGGAGAGGACGATGGCGCCCCCGTCGTCACAGTGGCGTCGAAGCCGCTTTCGGAGGCGATGGGTGGACTCTGGGTCGAGGCCGACAAAGGACTCGTCGAGGACCAAAAGTGGTGGCGCGCCCAACAGCGCCGAGGCCAGAGCTAATTTTCGCAGCATTCCCCCTGAGTATTCGCGAAGAACCGTATGTCGGGCGTCGTCGAGCTCCGTGAGTCCCAGAAGCTCATCGACCTGATGATCTCGGTCATCCTCGTCGAGATGGCGCAGGTCGGCGACGAAATGCAGGTATTCCAGGCCCGTCAGATAATCAAGAAGGGTCAGGTGTTGGGGAACAAAGCCCAGACGTCGACGAGCCTCTAGCGGGGCGTCGCTCACCGAATGACCGGCGATCTGCACCGACCCTTCATCGGGGGCCACCGTGCCAGCGATGGTGCCCATCGTCGTCGATTTACCGGCCCCGTTGGGCCCGATAAGGGCGACGAATTCTCCCGCGGAGACGGTCAGGTGGAGGTCCTTGACCGCCTGCACGCGGCGGTAGCTCTTGGAGAGGTCTTTGATATCGAGGATCGGTGGATCACCCATGGGAGAGGCTCCGTTCAATGATGGGGGCGCTTAGAAAGAGGGCCATGGCGACAAGGGTGGCCGAAAAGAAAGAGGTGATGGCCAGGGCTGCCATGGCGCAGAGAAAGAAGATGGGAAGCCAGATCAGGGTCAGGCCCCGCAATCGGACGAGAAATAGCGCCATCAGGGCGCTGATAGCGGGGCCGGCAGCCAGGGAAAAGAGGCCGATCTCCACGCTGGTGTCTCCCATGGATCGCCACCAGCCGAGCACGAGGATGACCGCCAGGGCGTAGGGAACAGAGAGGAAGAGGGATTCGCGCAAGGCCAACCGGGCAATGGCACGGCCGCGAATGCCCGGACTGACGGGAAGTGCCATGGTGTCGGTGATGCATTGACTTCGTCGCTTAAGACGGGCCCAGGGATTGATGAACAGGGCCAGAAGCGTCGCCGGGACCAGCCCAATGGCCCAGGGCGGGAGCACGTCAGGGTCGAGAAATAGCAGGCCCAGCACGGCCAGTGCCAGCACCACGGCGTGGCCCACGCGCCGACCGGCCATGCGGCGATCATCGTCGATGAGGATGACTCGAAAGACGGCGGCGCTGTTACCGAGCCCGATTTCGGAACGACGAGGCGTGTCGAAGGAGGAGGTTTGGTAATCGATGAGGGCATTGTAGTCAGCGCTATCGGCCTCGTGGAAGCGGGGCACCATGGAGAAATAGGCGTCGCAAAATAATCGGTAGGCATAGGCCAAGCAGGCCGCGGCGATGCCCACCAGCAAGAGGGTGCCGACGACGAAGGGGTCGCTGAGATGGCCCAGGCGAAGGGGCTCACCGATGAGAAGTTTCCAGAATAGGAGGAGGACGACGATGCCCGCCAGAGACAGGGCCGGAGCGTAGAGCAAGATCTGGCCCGGGCCACCGTAGGCATCGGCGGCCACCGGGCGTCGGGCATTGCCAGAGGACGATGGCTCATCGGGGACCAATTGGCGGGTGGCGGCCAGAGTAACGGCCAGGGACACAAGCCCCCCGACGATCAGGCCGCCGGCGAGCATGGCGGTGCAGGCCAGGAAGGCCGCGCCCCCGTCGTGCCACACCAAGGGGAGGAAAAATAGGGAGGTGATAAGCGATGCGCCCAGCGCCTCGCCAAGGGTGGCAAGGAGGCGATCCAAGAAGAAGGCCGGCGGCTCAATCGGCAGGGGTTGGAGGGCGACGACATCGGGGCGTCGAAAGAGAAGCTCGAGCACCCG
>CAZMJS010000111.1:0-9880 GCA_964566695.1 uncultured Bradymonadales bacterium | reverse complement strand
GATTGATCGGTGACGCGGCGATGAATGGAAGGCAGGGGTAGAGCGTCGAAGAGGGTGGATGAGTGTGGGTTGGTTGGGTCAACGGGAGCGCGGCGATGAAGCAAGTGAATCGATGGGTGATGGTGGTGGGAGCGGTGGCGCTGATGGTCTGGATGGTAGCGGCGGGGTGCCATAGCGAGCCCTTTGAGCGGGAGTCGGCGATGGAGAAGGAGGCGGGGATGGAGACGCGGGTGATGGATCCGGAGTGGACGCCGATGCGCCAGGTGGAGGGAGAGCCGCTGAGCGAAGAGGAGTGGGAGGCGCTGACGGGTCGCCTTCCGGCGATGGTGATCGATGAAGATGACGAGGTGTCATTTAAGCGGCGCGAGGAGAGCATGGCGCCGCCGCTGACGGGAGAGGACGTGGAGGGGGAGTGGCCGCCGGAGGTCGATGGGGAGGTGGCGACGGTGGAGCGAGAGGGATCGCTGAGGGCGCAGGCCTTTCGGCCCCGGGGCGAGGTGAGAGCGCCCTTTCAGGTGGCCATTGCCTTTGATCGGCCGGTGGTGGAAGTGGGCGAGGTGGGTCAGCAGGCAATCCCGGAGGTCCTGTTGACCCCGGAGGTCGAGGGGCGCTGGCGGTGGTTGGGGACGCAGACGCTGATCTTTGAACCCACCGATAAGTGGCCGCAGGCCACGGAGTATGAGGTGCGTCTCGCCGAGGGGCTGCAGGCGGTGGATGGCACGGCTCTGGAGGAGGCGGTGGCCTTTGAATTTTCGACGCCGCCGCCGCAGGTGCAGACCATCTATCCGCAGACCCATTTTCGCAGTCAGGTGGACGTGGATAGTCCGGTGGCGGTGGTGTTTAACCAGCCCGTGGAGGGCAGCGCCGCTGAGGCGGTGGAGGTCACCGACAGCGAGAGCGGCGAGGCCGTAGAGATGGCGGTGGCGTCGGCCGAGGAGTTGTCGGAGACGTTAAAGCAGTGGGGGATCGAAGAGGCGGTGGAGGAGGGGCGGGTGGTGCTGTTGAAGCCGCGCTCGGACTATCGATCGGGGGCCACCATGGAGGTAAAGGTGGAGGGGCCCATCGAGTCCCAGGAAGGGCCGGTGTTGGGGATGGTCGACGAGACGGGTCGTTTTGAGGTGCGCGGGGCCTTTGAATTGGAGGAGGTGAGCTGCGGGCATCGGCGAAGCGGGGACTGTCAGCCGATGTCGCCGATACAGCTTCGGTTTAGCAACCCGGTGGAGCAGATATTGAGCAGCGATGCGGTGATTGTCGAACCGTCGGTGCGAAATAAGCGGGTTCAGGTGATGGGATCGCGGGTCATTGTGCAGGGCGGGTTCGAGGCGCGCAGGGACTACGAGGTGCGCCTGGAGGGAGAGGTGCGCGATGTCTTCGGGCAGGCGCTGAGGGGCGAGCGCAGCGGTGAGGTCAGTTATGGGGACTATCCGCCGATGGTGGCGGGGCCCGATCAGTTGATGGTGGTGCGGCCCATGGAGGCGTCGGCGACGTTGCCGCTGATGGTGGCCGGCGTGGAGTCGATGGACGTGACGGTGCGACGGGTGGAGAGCGGCGATTGGGAGCGGTTTTTGGAGTATCGGCAGATGCGGCATCACTCCGATCAAGGGCCGGCAGACCCGGGGGGAGAGGTGGTCTTTGAGGAGACGATGGCGTTTGGTGATGAGGAGCGTCAGCGCCTTCAAGAGGTGGCCATCGATATTGCCGACGCGTTGGAGGATGGGAAGGGGCACGCCGTGGTGATCGTAGAGGGGCTCAAGCCCGACGGGAGCCGCGGGCACCAGGGAGTGATGTACTGGGTTCAGCGCCACGATCTAGGGGCCGATCTGAGCCTGGACAAGGAGCGAATGACGATGGTGCTCAGCCGCCTGGGCAGTGGCGAGGCGGCCCGGGGCGCCGAGGTGTGGCTGGGGGATCGGAAGGCGGCGTCGGCCGACGAGAGGGGAGAGGTGGAGATGGCGATTCCCTCTGGTCGCGATGAGAAGCGCCCGATTCGGGTGGTTGCCGGGGCCGATGAGCTGTTGATCCCGGTGGAGGGCTCGACCTGGGGTCATCGAAACCAGCGCTGGCGAGTCGGCGAGGTGGCCCAGGAGGCGCTGTGGTATGTGGTCGACGATCGGGGGATGTATCGGCCGGGCGAGGAGGTTCGCCTTCGGGGGTGGATCCGGAGCCTGGAGCGAAGCCCTCGGAGCGATCTAAGGCTTCCCGAGGTCTCGGAGGTCAGCTATGAGGTGTTTGAAGCGCGCCAAAATAAGATCGCCGAGGGCAAGGCGAAGGTCGATGGCTTCGGCGGGTTTGAGCTGGACTTCGAGGTGCCCGAGGGGGCGAATATGGGGCGAGCCCGGGTGGTGCTGGAGGCGAGGGTCAATGGCGAGCAGGCGAGACGGCAACATGCGGTGGATATTCAGGAGTTTCGCCGGCCGGAGTTCGAGGTGGGGCTGAGCAGCGGCGCTGGGCCCCATCGGGCAGGGGCGGTGACGACCTGGGAGGGGGAGGCCAATTATTACGCCGGCGGGGCGCTAACCCAGGCGCCGACGACGTGGCGCTTCTCGGAGTCGGCGGCCACCTATCGGCCATCGGGGTGGGAGGGGTGGAGTTTTGGGCGATGGCAACCCTGGTGGTCGCCCTGGGGAGGGGGGAGTGATTCCGGAGAGGCCCAGGTGGTGCCCCAGGAGATGGGTGAAGGCCTGGAGGGCGAGACCGACGAAGAGGGGCGAGATCAGGTGGAGATATTATTCGACGCGCCGGAGGATGGTCTGCCCCGGAGTGTGGAGGCGAGGTTGTCGGTGCAAGACGTCAATCGACAGAGCTGGGAGGCCACGGACTCGGTGGTGGTGCATCCATCGCAGGTCTATGTGGGGGTTCGGAGCGAGGATAATTTCGTGGATCGTCAGACGCCCTGGGAGATGGAGATGATGGCGGTGGGGATCGAGGGAGAGGCGGTGGTCGGGCGCTCGATCGAAGTGGAGCTCAAGCGCCGGAGCTGGAGAGACGATGACGACGAGGTTCTGGATCGTTGCCAGGTAGAGAGTAGAGAGGAGGCGGTGAGCTGTGCGTTTGGCGATCTATTGCCGGGGAGCTACCGGGCGGTGGCGACGGTGAAAGACAAGGATGAGCGAAGCGCGGTGTCAGAGCAGAATTTCTGGGTGACCGGTCAGGATCGGCGAGGGGCCAAGACGGCGCAGGAAGAGGAGTTGATACTGGTGCCGGAGAAGGACGAGTACAAGGTGGGTGACGAAGCCAGCTTGTTGGTGCAGTCGCCTTATTATCCGCTGGATGCGGTGGTGGAGCTTCGCCGCGATGGCTCCTATGAGCGGTGGCGGGTGCGCCTGGAGGAAGAGGACCCGACGGTGAGCTTTGAGATCGAAGAGGCGATGATCCCCAATGTGCACCTTCGGGTGCAGGCGGTGGGGGTCGATGAGGCCCGGGGGCCGGGACAATTTGGGTCGGCGCAGTTGGATATGAAGATCGATTCCGGCCCACGGTCGCTGACGGTGGAGATGGAGCACGATGAGGAGATCGCGCCCGGTGAGGAACTGACGCTGAGAGGGCAGGTAGTGGACGCCGCCGGCGACGGGGTCGATGGGGCCCAGGTATGGGTCTATGGGGTCGATGAGTCGGTGTTGGCGCTGACGGGCTATCGGTTGGCCGATCCCCTGGAGGCGTTTTATCCCGCCAGGCGGGCCGATATGCGGGATATTCGCAGCCGGTCCTGGCTGTTGTTGGAGGCCGACGAAGAGGTGGAGTTGGAGAGCGAGACTGAGGGCTATGGTCGAGTCGGTGGGCTGGGAGCCATGGATACGGGTGGAGGTGCGGTGATGGAGTCTGCGCCGATGGCGCGGGCGATGTCCGCCGATGGCTCGGGCACTGAGATGACCGGGGGAGAGCCCATCGATATGCGAGAGGTCTTCGATGCGCTGGCCTTTTATCGAAGCGATGTGGTCACCGACGAGGAGGGGCGGTTTGAGCTTCGGGAAGGGATGCCCGATAGCCTGACGCGCTATCGCTTGATGGCGGTGGCCGTGGAGGGGGAGCGGCGCTTTGGGCGCGGGGAGTCAGAGGTGACGGCCAGACGGCCGCTGATGGTGCGGCCGTCGCCGCCGCGGTTTTTGAATGTCGGCGATTATGTGGATCTTCCGGTGGTGGTTCATAACCAGAGCGATGAGGCGCGGGAGGTCCAGGTGGCGCTTCGCTCCAACCAGGTCTGGCAGTGGGTGGGAGAGCCCGGTCGAAAGGTGAGGTTAGAGGCGGGGGAGCGAAAAGAGCTTCGCTTTGCGGGCCATGTGGATCGAGCGGGGACGGCCAGGTTGCAGGTGGGGACGGTCAGCGGGGAGCTGGCGGATGCGGAGTTGGTGGAGATCCCGGTGCTCACGCCGGCGACGACGGAGGCCTTTGCAACCTATGGGTCGATCGGCGATGGCGATGAGGATGCGCTATTGGAGGCGTTGCGAGTACCTCAGGAGGCCTATTCGGAATATGGAGGCCTGGAGCTGCAGACCTCGTCGACGCAATTGCAGGCGCTGACCGACGCGTTGATCTATCTGGTGGATTATCCCTTCGATTTTGCGGAGCCCCTGGCGAGTCGCATCTTGTCGGTAATAGCACTGTACGATGTGCTCGATGCCTTTGAGGCTGAAGGACTACCGACAGCAAAGGCGATGCGGGATCATCTGGGGAGTTGGGTTAAGAATCTGGAGGAATTGCAGCGCGGCGATGGAGGGTTTGGGTTGTGGCCGCAGTCCAGGGAGTCTCATCCCTTTGTGTCGGTCCATGGGACGCTGGCTCTGGTGCGGGCGTCGCAAGAGGGTGTGGAAGTCGATGAGCATCGGCTTCGGCAGGCGTTGGGATATTTGCAGAGAATGGAGCGATGGACCCGGGATTGGGACGATCGAGTGGGAGCGAGCGTCGAGGCTTATGCGCTTTTTGTGCGTCACCAACAGGGTGGGGTCAGTCAGGCGGAGGTCGACGATCTGATCGGGCGCTATGGGATTGAAGAGCTGTCGTTGGAGGCGATGGGGTGGCTATTGCCGCTGGTCGAGGGCGGGCAGTGGAAGTCGAGGCTGGTGGAGCGGCTGGAGGGTCAGGTCCAGGAGACGGCGGCGACGGCGGAGTTTCAGGAGAGTTATTCCCGAGGAGCCCATCAGCTACTGCATACGTCGAGGCGAAGCGATGGGGTGGTTTTGCAGGGATTGATGGCCATCGATGAGGACCACCATCTGGTGGAGAAGGTGGTGCGAGGGCTGTTGGGGCATCGCCAACGGGGGCGGTGGAGAAATACGCAGGAAAATGTATTCGTGCTCCAGGCGCTGCGCCAGTATTTCGAAATCTATGAAGACGTGGAGCCCGATTTTGTGGCCCGGGCCTGGTTGGGAGAGGAGCAGGTATTGGAGCATGAGTTTCGGGGGCGGACAACGGATCGAAGCCACGTGAAGGTACCGATGAGCTATCTCCACCAGGGCGAGGAGCGACGGCCTGTGGTGTTTGAGCGCGATGGGAAGGGGCGGATGTACTATCGGATGGGGCTTCGGTATGCGCCCATAGATCGGGTGTTGGAGCCGCTCAATCAGGGCTTTGTAGTGGAGCGAAATTATGTGGGCATCGACGATGAGGAGGATGTACGCCGCGTCGAAGGTGGATGGCAGATCGGAGCCGGAGCCAGGGTGAGGGTGGAGCTGTCGATGGCGGTGCCGGCGCGGCGAAATCACGTGGCCCTGGTGGACTGGTTACCGGCCGGTTTGGAGCCCTTAAACCCGGCGCTGTCAGTGACGTCGGTGGAGGCTGAGCAACAGGGTCGGCCGGCGGGTATGGGTCGCTGGGGATGGTGGGGGGTTCCCTGGTATGCCCATCAAAACCTGAGGGATGAGCGGGTGGAGGCGTTTGCCAGCCAGGTCGGCCAGGGGGTCTATACCTATAGCTATGTGGCGCGGGCGACGACGCCGGGGCGCTTTGTGGCGATGCCGGCAAAAGCCGAGGAGATGTATCACCCGGAGACCTTTGGGCGGAGTGCCAGCGAGGTGGTGGAGGTCTACGACAGGGGGGAGTGAGCAGTCGTCAGTCGTCGGCCTGGTAGGCCGGGTCGTTTTGGTTCTCCGCAGGCGGGGGGACGTCGGGTCGGGGAAGTGGCCCGATGGCGGGGATATGGGGACCATAGTTAAAGTGGGCTCGGACCTCTTCGTCGCTCAGAGGGGGGTAAAGATGGCGATTCCATGGAGTTTGCCGAGCCAGATGGGAGAGTCCTACAGACTGGTGGCCGGGGGCTGAGAGAGGACATAGCAAGCCTCAACCTTCTTCAGGGGAAGTGGTAAAGCCGGCCTCTTCGCGGATGCGCTTGATGTTTTCGGAGGCCTTAAAGGTCCAGTGCTGGGGGAGGTAGCGACGGACCATGAGGACCGAGCAGGGGGCGCTGTCGGCGATGACGTCGGGGATGGCACCGAAAAGCACGTTGCGCATCTTCCACTCGCGGGAGGCGCCGATGATGACCAGATCGGAGGGGATATCGCTGAGCTGGCTCTGAATACCGGCAGTGACGCGATCGGCGCGCTGGACGTGATAGACGACATTGATGGTGTCATCGTCGACGACGCTGTCGACGATGTCATTGACGGAGTCGACGACGCGGTCTTGTTCGGCTTCGACATCGACGTCGAGCTTGACGACGCGAAGTAGATGGATGGTGGCGTTAGAGGTGCGGGCAATGCGGGCAGCGACCTCAAGGCCCAGGCGGGCATGGACCCCGCCGCCCCAGGGGAGGAGGATATCGTTGATATCGTCGAGGGTGCCGCGGTCTTTAAGCATGCCCATATCGCAGACGGCGTTGCGGATGATGCCCTGGACGGGGCTTTCGTGGATGCGGCCGATATTGAAGCCGCCTTCCCAGCCCATGAGGAGCATGTCGGCGCCGGCGTCGACCGTCTCGTCTTGGAGGACAGCAAAGGGGTCGTGGGCCACGGTGGTGTGGGAAGTGATGGTGGCCAGGGAAGGGGTTTGATGATCGGTATCGTCATTGAGTTCGTCGATGAGGGAGCGGATGCGCTGGACCGACTCCTGATGACCGACCTGGGTGCGGGCGGCCTCCAGCGTGGTCTGAAGGGGGACGCGAACGGCGTGGAGGCCCATGACCTGGCCGGGCTCGTCGGCACCGCGGGCGATGAGGCGACCGAGATGAAGGAGGGCTCGTTCGGTGTCGGGGTTGGCCAGAGCCACGGAGATATGACGGGGAGAATTGGGCTCGATGGTGCGCTTGGTAACGGGGGAGACCTCAGGGGTCTTTTCGTCGGAGCCGACGTCGGCGACAGGGGTATAGAAGAAGGTGGAGACAAAGCCGATGGACTGGAGGCGACTGCGCAGGTCGGGGAGGCAGTCGGTGAGTTCGACGTTGGTACGGGCAATGAGGAAGTACCAAGTCAGGCTAAAGACGATGAGGAGGCCAACGGCGGCAATGGAGATGGGGTTGGACAAAAAGATGATGGTGACACAAGCAGCGGCGGCAAAGAGTTGGACAAAGGGATAGCCGGGGGCGCGGTATTTGGGATTATACCAGTCGGGATCGGCGGCGCGGAGGACGATACAGCCGATATTGAGGGCGGCGTAGCTATAGAGCTGGAGGACGCTGGCGATCTGGGCGAGAAGTTCGAGGTCGTCGAGGGTGATGAAGATGAGGGCCAAAACACCGGTGATGAGGATGGCTCGATGGGGAGTCAGAAAAGAGGCATGGATTTTGGCCAGAAAGCCGGGGGCCATGCGATCGCGGGCCATGGCCAGATTGATGCGAGAGGCGGCGAGGATGCTGGCGTTGGCCGAGGAAATGGTGGCCAGGAGTCCGGCGGCGATGATGGCCAGGCCGCCAAGGGGGCCAAACATGATTTCACCGGCGGCGGCGAGGGGGTCGGTGGCGCCGTCGATATCGCTCCACATGCCACCCATGACGATGAGGATGGCCACGTAGAGGAGGGTGACGATGAGGACGGAGCCAATGAGGGTACGGGGAAGGTTGGTCCCGGGGTCTTTGATCTCCTCGCTGACGGCGGCGATTTTGACAAAGCCCAAAAAAGAGACGAAGACCAAGGCGGTGGTGGAAAAGACAGGCGCCGTGCCTTCAGAAAAGAAGGGGGTGAGCTCGGCGGGATTGACGTGGACGAAGCCGGTGACGGTGATGACGCCAAGAATCGCCAGGAGGGTGGCGACGATATAAAATTGGGTCTGCCCCGATTGTTTGGCCCCGATGATGTTGAGAATAACCAACAGAAGGCCGCCGACGGCGGCGGCCACGGGGACAGGTGTGGCTAATAAGGGCTCAAAGAGCTCGAAGCGCTGGCCGATCTGTCGAAAGACCTGGAGGACGTATTCGCCCATGCCGACGAGGTAAAAAGCGATGGCAAAGGTCAGACTCAGCCAGATACCGATGCCGCTGATGGCCCCGAACATGGGTCCAAGAGATCGGGAGACGAAGTAGTAGTCGCCACCGGATTTGGGCATCCCCGTGGCCAATTCGGCGGTGCTGGCGGCGGTCATGGCACAGACCACGCCAGCGCCGAGGAAGGAGAGGATGGCGGCGGGACCGGTCAATTCTAGGGCCGTACTGGCCAGGAGGAAGATGCCGGCGCCGATCATGGTACCAACCCCGATGGTCAGGGCGTCCCAGAATCCGAGTTCTCTGCGCAGTTTTTTTTCAGCGATGACGTCATCCTTTGACTGCAACTACAAATTGGTAAGACCTGACCATAATGAAGGAGAAAGGCCAAATTTGCCACGGGAGCAACTGGCAATCGCATTGGCAATTGTCAAGGAACGTAGAATTCGCCACAATGGAAAATACTCAAAAAAATGTATCGATGAGCTATCTGAAGGGATGGTGTCCGGTGATGATGATCGAGTGGAAGACATGTGTGCGGAGGTATGTGGTTGGGTTGGCCATGGTGTTGTGGGTGGTGGGGTGTGCCGATAGCCAGTTGCCCGGTGAAGTGGGCAATCAAGTGTCGGGGGAAAACTCCGCAGAGGGCAATCAAGGCTCAGGAGGCCAACCGGGAGATAATAATAATGACGGGGGCGGCGATGAGAATAACAGGCCCGATGGGTCTAATGGGGAGGACAATCAAGGAGGGGATGATAATCAGGGGGGAGGAGAGACGAATCAGGGCGAGGATGAGCCGACGCCCTGCGTCGATAAGGAGGATTGTGAAGCGGAGGAGATTTGCAGTGCCGAGGAGATGGTCTGCCGATCGGGATGTGAGAGCGATGGCGATTGTGAAGAGGGGGTATGTGAAGGGGAGAGTGGGCAATGCCTGGCCTGTCTGGGCGATGAGGATTGCGACGAGGGGCTCTGTGAGCTGGCAGCGGATCCACCAGTCTGCCTGGAGTGTCGGGTCAATAACGATTGCCCGGGAGCGTTGGTATGCGATGAAAGCAATAGGTGTGTGGAATGTGTGGACGACTCGGTATGTCCAGGGCCGTTGACGCCGTTTTGCGATACGGAGGCTCAGCAATGTGTGCGTTGTGTGAGCGATGAGCAGTGCCCAGGTGACCAGATATGCAATGGGGATAAGCAATGTGTCCAATGTGAAGGAGCTGCCGATTGTGACGAACCGTTTTGCGATGAGGGAAGATGCGTCAATTGCGTCGATGATGGGGATTGCCCCGGTGATCATAGCTGCGAGCCAGATACCCAGGTGTGTCAGGGGTGCCAAGGTGATGGCGATTGCGACCAGGGGTATTGTCGCCCCGACGATGAGGTCTGCGTCAGCTGCCTGATCGACGATCACTGCAGCGGGGGGCAGCTATGCGATACCGAGCAGGGGGCGTGCAGAAATTGCGTGGCCAACGATGATTGTGAGTTTGGCCAGGTGTGCATCGAGCTGGGCGATCATTTTTGCGCGGAGTGCCAATTCGA
>CAZMJS010000110.1:1582-9920 GCA_964566695.1 uncultured Bradymonadales bacterium | reverse complement strand
ATGCGGAAGGGGGGAGTCGAACCCCCACGGCCGTATAAGGGCCACTAGATCCTTAGTCTAGCGCGTCTACCAATTCCGCCACTTCCGCGCCGTCCGTCGACTTCTCCGTCGTCGGCGTGAAGGGGTGTATATGCAGCCCACCGCACCCTGTCAACACCTAATTTCGATGGCCCTTGGTTCCGATCCCTTCACCGGGTACCATAGGTGGACAAATGACCACTGATTCATGGCTCACAATACCGCCCCTGCTTTCAAGAGATGGCCCCATGCGACGATTCCCGCGTTTGATGATGGCTCTGGTGCTGACGCTGGCGATGACGGCCTGCTCCTCCGACGACGATAGCGACGCTCCCAACCAGGAGGAGCCCAACAATCAGGAGCCCAACAACCAGGACGAGCCCTGCGAATACCAGGCCGACTGCGGGATCGACGCCTATTGCTTCGAGGGTCAATGCCAGGCCTCCCCGGAGTGTGAGCGCCCCAGCCAGCGCGGGCTGTGCCAGAACCACTTCGACGAGATCGGCGCCGACTTCGCCGATCGCACCTTCTGCACCGAGGGTTATTGTCAGGTGGCCTGCCAGGGCGATCACCAATGCCGACAGGGCGAGGTATGCACCGATCACGGCCTATGCCGCACCTTCGAGGGCGATCTCAGCGCCGACCCGCCCCAGGGTCAGGCCGACACCTTTGACGCCGGCGTCGGCCAGGCCCTCCTGGACTTTCCCGTCGGCCTCTCCCTCGGCGGCTACGGAAGCCGCATGAGCGGGCAAGGCGGCCGCTACGTGGAATCCCTCCGCCCCAGCCACGGCACCATGCACGGCCTCAACGCCCGGGCCGTCGCCCTGGACGACGGCGATCGCCAACTCCTCTTTATGCGCGCCCCCATCATCTTCCCCACCATGGCCATCCACGAGGCCGTGGCCCGCAACCTCCAGGACGCCACCGACGCCGACTGGCGCTCCAGCCTCGTGATCTCCGGCACCCACACCCACTCCGGCCCCGCCCGCCACTGGCACCTCCCCCCGGAGGAGATGACCACCGGCCCCGGCCTCGGCGCCTTCGGCACCGACGAATTTCACCACCAGGCCTTCTTGTGGCTCGTCGACTCGTTGACCGCCGCCGCCCTGGACGCCCTCGACGACCTCAGCCCCGCCCGCATGGGCTGGGAGATCCTGGAGGCCTTCGACACCGACGACGCCATCTCCCGCGATCGCCGCGGCGAAGAACCGCCCTTCGACGACAACCGCCTCCTCCTGATGCGCATCGACGATCCCGACGGCGATCCCCGGGCCCTCCTCTTTAGCTTCGGCACCCACGGCACCGTCCACAGCGGCGACTACGCCAACGACGACGTCATCGTCGGCGCCGAGACCCAGTTGGAAGACGCCCTGGGCGAGGCCTTCGACACCACCGTGCCCGCCCTGTACTTCAACCAAAACGGCGGCAATATGGGCCCTCGCGGCTCCTCCGACGGCCACTCCCACACCCAGCGCTACGACAACCTGGGCCACCACCTGGTGGAGCGCTCCTTTGACACCATCGCCGATCTCCAGACCACCGACGACTGGACCCTCCAGGGCCACACCCACCGCTTCCCCATCACCCATGAGCTCCTGGACTACCCGGACGACCAATTCGACGATTACCACCAGGGCGGCTTCCAATGCTCCCTGGGAAGCGACGGCGAGCCCGCCCAGCCCGACGACTACGGCTGCCTTGGCTTCCACCAGATCTTTAATCACCGGCCCATGACCCTCATCCAGAAGAGCCAGATCAGCGCCTTTCAGCTCAACGATCTCACCCTGGTGACCATGCCCGGCGAGTTGACCATGACCCTGGGCTGGCAGGTCCTCAAGCACCTGGAGCAGCAGCGCGGCATCGACCCCTTCAACGCCTTTACCTTGGGCTACGCCCAGGATCACCTGCTCTACCTCTTGCCCACCAACCTCCAGGGCGATCGCCCGCCCTTTCCCGGCCTCTCCCTGCCCGACGGCGAGGCCCCCGGCGACTACCCGGACTACACCTTCTCCTATCTCCAGGGCGGCTACGAGGCCAGCATGAGCCCCTGGGGCCACAACCTCGGCGATTACCTCATCGCCCGCGCCCTGGAGGCCGTGGCCCTCATGGATGGCGAGGAGCTCGACCTCCCCTTTGAGCCCCCCCTTCCCGACCAATTCACCCCCTATAACGACGACCCCTTCGACATGGACGCCACCGCCGCCGACGACGCCGGCACCATCACCGAGCAGCCCCCCTCGGAGGTCTCGCGCCGCCACCCCATCGAGGTCGCCTGGATCGGCGGCGACCCCGGCGCTGAGGCCCCCCAAACCCCGGAGGTCACCCTGGAGCGCCAGGACGAAAGCGGCGACTTCCAGACCGTCCACCTCCCCAGCCTCCGGCCCTATACCAACCGCGAATTCACCATGCTCACCCGCCTGCGCCCCACCGACGACGACCTCTCCGAATGGGTCATCTACTGGGAGGAAAACCAGCACTTTCCCATCGGCACCTACCGCTTCCGCATCGACGGCCACTACCTGGACGCCGACTCCGACGAGCGCACCTCCTACCAGGCGCATACCGACCCCTTTGAGCTAGGCGGCGAAGACGTCATCCAATTCGACGAGCTCTCCTACGACGCCGACTCCCAAGAGGTGCGAGTCCGCCTGATCTATCCGGCGGCCGACGCCCTGGACATCGGTCGCGTCGACGACGATCGCGCCGTGCCCTCCGGCTCCTATCGCATGCACCACCCCTCGGTGGGATCCGGCGATCCCATCCCCGTAGACCCCGATGATATCGTCGACGTCAGCGGCAGCCTGGACATCAATGGTCAGGCCGCCGACCTCGTCGACGCACGCCTGGAGCTCGACGACAGCTCCCCGGCCCACGTATGGCTGATCAAGGAGCTCGACGATGCGCCCCCCGCCGGCGCCACCATCGAGGCCTTCGCCGTGGTCATCGACGCCTGGGATAACCAGGGCTTCCTCGACACCTCTCTGGATCTTCCCTGACCCCCCACCCACATGCCCACACTCGGCCCTCACGCACCCGCGCCCCGGTGGGGGGCCCTCATCGCCATCGCCCTGAGCGTCCTGGCCCTCGCGGCCACCGCCTGCCAGGGCTGCGACCTGCCCGCCTGGACCGGCATCACCCCCACCTATGACGCCGACGACCTCCTGGGCACCTGGCATGTCGAGTCCTTCGCCCGCGATCGCGACGCCTGCCAGCCCACGCCCGAGCGCCCTCCCAACTCCTACCTCCACGTCGACATCACCGACGACGGCGAGCTCCTTCTCATCCCTTGCCAACAAAAAGATCTCGACGCCTGTAACCCCTACGTCGGCCCCGATCATAACCTCCTGTGGTCCGACGACGACCAACGGGCCGACACCACCCACTTCGGCGCCACCCTGGAGTCCGAGCAGTCCATCCACAGCGACTGCCGCCTCAGCGCCACCCGCACCCTCCTCACCCCCGGCCCCGACACCCTGGAGATCACTCGCAGCCACTACGAGCTTACCCTCCCCCTGGAGGGCGACCAATCCTGCGACCCCGACCACGCCGCCGATCACCACCCTTCTCTTCCCTGCACCCGCAGCGAAATCATCACCGTGATCCGCGGCGATTGAGATCTCGATTGGACATCTCTTTGAAAAACGCGTTGAATAAATATTCCACCCCGCCCGTCACAGATGTGTCGACGATAGCGCGAACGACCCACAACCTCTTTTGACCCACGACTCAGCCGGGAGCAAATCGATATGAAGACAGCACGGAGAGCCCAACAAATCTTGACGGTCGGTGTGGCGGCCTTGGCCATCATGGCCCTGGGCGCGCTCTCGGGATGCCTCATCACCGACGGCGACAGCGAAGGCCAACATAATACCTCTACCGGCGGTGGCTTCTACGACGATTGCTACGTCGACTGCGAACAAGAGGAAGTCTGCCAGTCCTTCTGCGATATGTCCGGCTGCTTTGAGGACTGCTATATCGAGGAGATTTGCGTCGAGGTCTGCGACGGCGGTGGCGGCAGCGGCGGCAGCGGCGGCGGTGGCACCGGCGGCGACAGCGATCGCTGCTATAGCAAATTTGACTGTCCCCAGGGCTGGAGCTGCCACGGCGGCCAGTGCTACGAGCCCGGCAGCGACGTCCAGGGCGACGCCGGTCTCTGCCAGAATTGCCAGAGCCGCGACGATTGCTTCGAGGACGGCGCCCTCTGCCTGGGCCTCAATTACAACCCCGACACCGGCCAGGGCGAGACCATCTGCAGCCGCGCCTGCTCCATCGATAGCGACTGCCCCACCGGCTTTGAGTGCCTCAACGTCACCGACGAACCCGGCGCCTCCGACCAATGCGTCCCCATGGATGGCGGCGAGGTCGGTAGCTGCCAGGCTGGCGGCGAACTGGAATGCGTCAGCGCCAGCGACTGCGGCGTCGCCGAAACCTGCGTCAACAACACCTGCCAGGCCCCCAGCGATGCCGAATGCTCCGACGACGCCCACTGCGGCACCGGCGAGCGCTGCGAGGCTTATCAATGCGTCGACGACTCCCAGGGCACCCAATGCGTCGTCTCCGACGATTGCAGCGACGACGACGCCATGTGCATCAACGGCGAATGCGTCACCGAACCCCAGAGCTGCGTCTTCAACACCGATTGCGCCTCCAGCGAGCGCTGCGTCAACGGCGAATGCACCGCCACCTGCTCCAGCAACGACGATTGCGGAAGCAGCCAGCGCTGCCGCCACGGCATCTGCGAGTTCATCGAGTGCTACCAGACCGCTGACTGCTCCACCGGCGAGGTCTGCGTGGAGGCCAAATGCGAACAAACCTGCAGCGACAACGCCGACTGCGCCACCGGCTTCCGCTGCTCCGGCTTCGGCTACTGCGAGGCCGACCCCGACGTGGAGTGCCGATCCTCCGCCGAATGCAGCGCCGATCAGATCTGCAGCGACGACGGCGAGTGCATGATGGCCTGCGACGTCGACGACCAGTGCTGACCACAGGCTGAGCGGCCTCTCCTCCTGCCCCCTCCCTTTGGGAGGGGGCGTTTTTCTTTGGCCCCCCATTTTCCCCTCCCCCGCGATCTCCTCGCCCCTCGCTTTACCCTCGACGGCGCCGCCCCTTTGACGCACCCCTGCCTTTTAGCTATTCTCCCCAAGTCCGGGCGGCGCAAAATCCGCCCCTCCTCTCCGAATATTGGCTTCGGGAGGGTATGATAGGAGTCCTCGTCGATGGACCTCGGCTGCGTCCGGGGCTCATTTTGGCCTGATAAAGAGAAACACGGTTTCGTTATGATTTCTAAAGATTATGCTTCGGCATCCACTCTAAAGTGGGCAGCCCTTCTCTCCCTGGTCGCCCTGGCGATCACCCCCGGCTGCGGCGATGACGGCGTCGGCGCCGCCTTCGACGGTGAGCTGGACATTGTCCCCGACACCGTCAACTTCCCCAACACCGTCGTCGGCGAGACCTCTCAGCCCGAGACGGTGATCCTGGAGGCCGGTGATAACGGCAACGAGACCGTCCGCATCAGCAACCTCCAGATCGGTGATGACGACGACCCCAGCACCGCCCACGATGGCGTCTTCGAGATCCTCAATTACGAGGAAGATGAGCTCGACTCCATCGAATTGGAGTCCAACCAGTCCATCGCCATCGACATCATCTACACCCCCGAAGCCGCCGAGCGCTACACCAGCAGCTTGACCTTCGGCACCAATATCGCCGGTCAGACCCAGGTCAGCGTCGACGTGCTGGCGCCCCAGCCGGCCCCCGAGCTCTCGGCCGTGGACACGGTGCGCTTCGGCCGCGTCCCCGCCGACGGGCCCGCCGCCCAGCGCATGTACACCATCGCCAACGACGGCACCGCCGCCCTGGAGATCGACGACATCATCGTCGATGACTCCGAAAACTTCGACGTCACCTACCCCGTCTTCGTCGAAGATCTGGACAGCGACGAGCGCGCCGAGCTCGGCGACTCCGTCTCCGAGGGGGACTTCGCTCCCGCAGACTACGATCGCGACGAACCCCAGTACGACGTCCCCCCCGGCGAGGAATACGACGTCCGCGTGTGGTACGACGCCGATGACGAGAACGTGCGCGCCACCCAGATGGTCATCGAGTCCAACGACTCTCAGCGACCCAACTTCCCGGTGGCCCTTATCGCCAATAGCGACGCTCCCTGCCTGACCGGCGAGACCGTCGACTTCGGCCCCGCCGCCCTCGGACAGACCACCCAGCGCGGCGTCACCCTGGAGAATTGCTCCGACCTCCAGGAAACGGTCATCACCACTATCCAACTCGGTAAATTCTACGACGACGAATTCGTCTCCATCGACGACATCTTCGAAAGCGACGAATTCGACGACTCCGACATGCTCTTCGACATCATCGAGACCTCCCTGCCCGGCGGCATCGCCGACGGCGACAACGCCACCATGGAGCCCGGCGGCACCGCCACCTTCCAGATGCTCTACAGCCCCCTGGAAGAGCAGATCGACGACGCCGTCCTTCGCGTCGACAGCAACGATGAGTCCTCCCCCACCTATATCGACGTCGTCGGTGAAGGCGTCGATCGCGAATGCCCCATCGCCGATGCCCGCATCGGCATCGAGGGCACGGGCATCTTCAGCGAAAGCACCATCGAGGGTGTGCCCCTGGACGAATTCGTCCTCGACGGCTCCAATTCCTTCTCCCCCGAGGACACCGACAACGAACTCACCTACGAGTGGAGCGTCATTGACCGTCCCCAGGCCTCTCTCTCCACCGTCGATGAAGCCTCCAGTGAAATGGCCGGCTTCCGCGCCGACATCGCCGGGGAATACGTCATCGAACTCTCGGTCTACGACGAAGTGGGCATCGTCTCCTGCGAACCCGACCAGGTCACGGCCTTCGTCGACCCCGAGAGCGACATCCACGTCGAGCTGACCTGGGAAGTCCCGGCCTCTCCCGACGGCACCGGCTCTGACCTCGACCTCCACTACCTGCACCCCAACGGATCCTGGAGTAGCTCTCCCTGGGGCGTCTTCTGGAATAACCGCGAGCCCGACTGGGAAGACGGCAGCACCGTCACCCTGGATATCGATGACCTCACCGGTGCGGAGCCGGAGAACGTCAACCACAGCAACCCCGACTCCAATTACGACTACGCCGTCGGCGTCTACTACTTCGGCGACCAGGGCTTCGGCGCCGTGGACGCTCAGATTCGCCTCTACTTCCTGGACGACCTGGTCTACGAGGGCCACGAAACCCTGGAGAATCCCGGCGATGGCGTCGTCGATGCCGACGCTCAATTCGGTGACTTCTGGTACGTCGCCAATATCGGCGTCGCCCCCGGCGGCTTTCCCGACGTCGATCTTCTGGACATCGTCGACGAGCTCTACGTCGACTCCGGATTCCCCGACGTCCCCTGAGCATCGGGCCTAATCATCGGGTCTAAGGCCCCATGACCCAAAAAGCCCCCTCCGGCCGCCTGGCCGGAGGGGGCTTTTTCTTTCCCCTCTCCTCCTGTCTCTACCCCTCCCCCTACTCCTTGGCCGGGTAGCGCGCCGACTCATCGTCCGCCAGCCTCCGAAGCTCCTCCACCAGCGTGAACTTATCATCCACCGCCGTCAGCGCATCCATATCGTCCACCCGGCTCACCAGGTCAGTGACCGACTTGAAGATGTCCAGGTGCTCCTGAAGCGATGTATCCTGCGGGCTCAACACGATCGTGACCGCCCGGATGCGCTCCCCGGGCTCGCTCGGCGAGTCCACGTCCTGGGCCATCGTCGCCACGAAGACCCGGCTTCGCTTCACGGCCTCCGTTCGAGCATTGAGGCTCAACACCTCGTTGTGGAGCTCCCGAGAAAACCCACTATCCTTGCCCCCAAGATCGCTCACCAGCGCCTCCAGACGCTCGTCGCCCGCCTCGAATCGCGTCTCCAACAGCCGGCGCACCGCCTCCTCCTCACTCTCCTCTTTCAGCCCCACCAGCGTGCGCTTGGCATCCAGCCGCGACGACAGCGCCTTTGACTTGCCCACCGAATCGCCGCTCTCCAACTCCACGTCCGTCAAAAATAGAAAGGCCATCGACTGGTCTTCAAACTCGCCGAGCCGCCCCGGCAATTGCTCCAGCTCCCGGCTCCAGGGCACCGTGCCCCGACGGGCCGACAAGAACACCACCAGATCGTTGTCCTCTACCCGCTTCTTGAGCGTCGTCACCAGATCTTCCATCGTATTAAAGCCCACAAAGGAGCTCGCTAGCTCCGGCTCCGTCTGATCCACCTGGTCGCGAATCCGGCTCATATCTTCCTTGAGGCACAGACCGGTCAGAAGCGCGCCCACGGCGTTCGTCAGC
>CAZMJS010000110.1:0-1482 GCA_964566695.1 uncultured Bradymonadales bacterium | reverse complement strand
CGTCAGCGGCACCACGGGGATCTCCGCCGACGATCCGTGGACCACGGCCTCCGACAGCATCTTCTCCGCATCCGCCACGTGGGCCGTCGTATCCTCGTCATGGGGCACCACGGACAGCGGAAATACCGGCTCCTCCGAGCCGTGATGCCGCACCACAAAGGTCATATCCAACAGATTTTCCGAGGTCTTGGCGTAGGCCATGGGCACCAAAAAGCGCTGCGGCGCCTCCGAGGGATCGTAGCCCGCCTCCTTCTCCATCTCGATGGCCAACTTCCGCCCATACCTCTCCGTCACCAGGGGCGCCACAAAACAGGACACGGCGATCATCATAATCGTCCCGTTGAGCACCGCCTCATCAAATATCTCGGCGTCAAACGCTACCAACACCACCTCTCGCCCCTCCACCTCGGCCTGGGGTAGCTGGCAAGGAGATCACTGATGCGCTACCTCCTCATCCTCTTTGGCTTCTGCGCCCTCCTGACGCTGCCGCCCCTCCTCGGCCAACCCCTGGGGCTGGCCTGGATCGGCGAGCCCTGGCTCCTGGCCGTGGGCCTCATGATCCTCATGGCCTACGCCGCCGGCGAGGCCCTGCGCGGCGTCGGACTCCCGGCCCTCCTGGGATGGATCGGCGTCGGCATCGCCATGGGCCCCAGCTTTTCGGCCTCGCCCCCAGCGTCACCGTCGCCATGCTCCAGGAGCTTCGCGCCCGCGGCCCCATGTCCACCGTCATCCTGGGCACCGTCGTCGTCGCCGAATTCGTCCTCTTTATCCTCTTCGCCCTCGTATTGACCCTGGGCCGCGCCCTCGTCGACGACGGCGGCCTCACCCTGGGCCTGTTGGGCGACGCCCTCCCCGAGGTCCTGTGGCAGCTCTCCCTCTCCCTCGTCCTGGGCCTCCTCCTGGGACTGGTCACCGCCCTCTACTTTCGCTTCGTCCGCCGAGAGCCCCTGCTCTTTTTGCTCGTCCTCCTCGTCCTGGGCTATTTCGGCGTCGTCGCCGCCGACGCCGAGCCCCTGCTGACCTTCCTGGCCGCCGGGTTTTACGTCCAGAACGCCACCCGCCAGGGCGAGCTCTTGACCACCGTCCTAGAGCGCATCGCCCTGCCCACATTTGTCATCTACTTCGCCATCCTGGCCGCCGGCATCGACCTCCAGGGCACCCTGGCCTACCTGCCCCTGGTGATCCTCCTGGTCATCGCCCGCCTGGGCGCCCTCTACGCCGGCGCTCAATGGGCCACCGCCTGGACGGGCCGCCAGATCCACACCGACGAATACCTGCGCAGCGCCTTCTTCTCCCAGGACGCCGTCGTCCTCGTGTTGGCCTCCGTCATCGCCTACCCCGGCGGCCCCTTTAGCTGGGGCCCCGAATTCCAGGCCGTCGTCGTGGCCACGGTCATCCTCTACCTCCTCATCGGCCCCGTCCTCCTCAAGCAGGGCCTCGAAAAATCCGGCGAGACCCGCCAGGCCCGCCGCGCCTTTCGCG
>CAZMJS010000109.1:0-9969 GCA_964566695.1 uncultured Bradymonadales bacterium | reverse complement strand
TCGCTGGACCAAGGAGTTGAACGGAGGTGCGATCGTTGAGGTGGAAGAGCATTTGCCCGTCGTCGTTGAGAGGTTGGCCTGGTTGGCCCGAACCGAAGATGGTGGTTGGCTGGCGTGGAAAACGGAGGAATCGCAAAGCCCAGGTCTGGAAGCACTGATGGAGTGGGGCGAATTGGCACGACGAGTGGAGAAGCTCTGGGAGGGAAGGCCCGAGGATGGGCTGCAACCATGGGGGTACGCCATGGTCAGTTCAGACGGTGCTTTGGGCGTCTATTGTCAGGGGCAGACCATGTGCATCGCTGAGTCGCCGCCTGCCGGGATGGGTGCGTTGGTCAGGAGTCTACAACAGTGGAAACCGACAGGATCGGAGAGGCATTAACCAGAGACAGGCAGGCATGTGTAGCTGGCTAGGTGCGATATGAAGGTATATACGCAAAAAGTCAAAAATACCTATAAATGTAATATAATAGCCGATCTTATTGTTGTTTTTCGGTTGATTGGGTTGGTTGATTTGTGCTATTCAGGACGCAGGTTCTATCTTTTTAAAATGAATGTAAGGTGTATGGCCTATTTCGTTGGTCAATGGGTCCCATCAGGTCAAGTGGCCAGAAGTAAGACCAGTTCCGAGAGTATCCGGAGGGTGTGAATGTTGTTGGTCCAACTGAGTGAGTATCGCGGGGAATTGGACGAGGATCTAGAGACGTTAAGAAGTCAATTCGAAGAGGCCGTCAGTCAAGAGCGGTGGGAAGAGGCGGAGGAGATCCAGGGGAGGATGAAGGGACAGGCGCCGCAGTCTGCTCTCACACTGATGAGTGAGGCCGAGCTGGCGGTCTATCAGGGGCGATGTGAAGAGGCCCGGGATCGGCTCAGCGAGAAAGCGCAGGAAATGATGGAGGAGGGAAAGCACCAGGAGTTTCTGATCTTGGGCCGGGGGATTCTGCGAATGGGGGATGAGTGTCAGGCCATTCGAGAGGCGATGGCGGAAGCGCTGGAGGCGGAGGCGCGGGCCTTTGGAAAGTATGGATTGAGAGCCCAGGCATTGGAGACGGTATGTGATGCCGTCGTGTTTCAGCCTCAGCATATGGATCGCTGGGTGTCGATGGCATCGGCGATGACGGAACAAGGCAACGGGCGATGGCTATTGGAAGGGATCGAGGAGCGGGTGGGCGCTGAAAAAGAAAAGAAGGAGAAGATGTTATTGGATAAATTTTTGAACCGGCTGCGTCAGACGATGAGAGGCACCAAGAAGGGGGGATGGCCGGTCATCGAAGAGGGAGAGGGGGGCCTGGGCGATCAAGAGACGTCGCCAATGGTGATGGCCGACGCACAGCCCATGGTCGAGGACGCAGAGGGGCCCCTGTTATATGGGCCCCGGTGGGTGAGTAATGCCCTGGAGCTGCTCCGGGTGATCAAGGGAAGTGACGAACTGACGCGGGTGAGTCTCTGGGAAGAAGAGAGCGGGGAGTTGGTGGGATCGTTTTTCGCCTCTGGGGGGCGATTGGCCGTGGGGGTGCAGATGGAGGGGACGCCTTTCGATGGAGGCCGTCGTCTGGAAGACAAAGATAAGGAGCGGCTGACGGAGTTATGGAAACGGTTTGGCGTCCGATCGACGACGGTAAATGACCGGCGAGGCCGCCCCACGGTGGCCGAGCGGTTATTGGTGGAAGAGGCCAATGCCGAGGCCATTCGACAGTGGTCCCAAATCGCCACGGGGCGGCGGCTTCGAATGTCGTTAAAGGGCATGGATAAGCGCCAGAAGCCGGGATTGGCGAATCGGCCGCGAAGCCTGCTGATGCGCCTTGGTCGATGGGCCATTGAGGCGTCGGCGTCGGAACCCCTGAAGGTGGGAAGGCATGTGGAAGAGGCGAGTCGGCGTCTGGGGTGGCTGGTGCGCGCCGAGAAGGGGGGAGGATGGCTGGTGTGGCAATACGAGGGAGCGGAGAGCCCACGGCTGGAGGTGCTCGAAGCGCTCATCGAGGGCGCGGAGGCGATGGAGCCGACGGTGGTTAGACATTTTCCGGGCAGTCACGAGTCGATGGGGTGGGCTCTGCTATCGGATGAGGATGCATGGGGAGGGTTTGGCCATCACGACCAATTGGTGTTGGCTCAGACGCCGGCCACGGCGGTGGGAACACTGCTGAGGGCCATTGACAGGCAGTTAGCGAGGGAGGTGGGAAAAAAGTGAAGACGTAGGGATATCTTGTTGAGTGGAAGCAACTTTTTGAATCAGTTAAACGAAGCAATGGAGAGAAGTAATGTCTTTGGATCGAGCAGTGCAAGAAGCGGTATCGGAGATTCCGGAGTGTGTGGCCGGAGGATATGTGGACATGACGACGGGGATGCTCCTGGGCGTAAAAACGGTTGAGTCTCACCCCCAGGAGGTATTGGACTATGTGGCGGCGGCCACGGCCGATCTCTTCCAGGGAAAGAATGTGACGACGATTGAAAATATGTTTAAAAAGCATCGAGGACTGGAAGTCGATGATCACCACTACTTTCAGGAGATCATCGTGTTTAGCGACAACCTGTTGCACATCTTTCAGCGGTGCAAGGAGAATCCGAACCACGCCGTGGTGTGGGTGTGCGACAAGTCAGTGAATATCGGGATGGCGTTGACGAAGTCGCGCATGAAGCTGGGCGATGTGGAAAAGGCGCTGTGAGTGTGAAGCCGGGGGGCCATGAGGCCCCCTCGGAGCTGGATAAGCCGTGAACAGGCCTCGGTAGGCCGTCATATGGATGGTTAGGGCCAGGTTCTGCGATCTGTGCACGGGATTTCTGGGAGAGTTTTAGGAAGTCTTCGACCACCACCACGGAGGTTAGGCAACACCGGTGTGAGTATATGTGGTGGACCGTGATGACATGCCGCGTTGATCGGTTTTGATGTTGAGGTTTATGTCTGCTTTGTGCGATATAAACCAAAAAAACAGTAATTTGACCTCGTCGATACTTTTTTGGGTGCCCTTTTAAGGTGGGCTTCTTTTGTGATATCGCGGGGGTGGTTTTGTGGTTTAAGGGTTTCTGATGATGGTTTTGGGTGTGTATCGAAGGCTGCGAATATGATGGGGCCAATTGGAAGAGCGTTGCGGGGAATTGGACAAGGAGTTGGAGACTTCGAAAAGTCAGTTCGAGGAAGCGGTCAGTCACCAGAGGTGGAAGAAGCACAGCAGATCCCGGGACAGATGATGCGGAAGATACCGAGGTCAGCTCTGACACCGAGGAGTAGGGACGTTTGAGGTCCATTAGGGGCGCTGTGAAGAGGCGAGTCGATGCTGGCCGTTGATGGACGGTGGGCCCATTAGGATTGAGCGCGTGGTGGTGGACAAAGGGTAAGTAGGTGATTACCTCGTAGGCGGCCGGTGGCTCACACGTCTAGATGCAATCGGTACTAGGATAAACAACGGTGAAAGGGTCGCTGCAGGCGATGCTTTGGGCAGGCTTGCGAAGAGATCCACGGAAGGAGATTGAGGACGTATGAAGACGGAATTATTGTCAGCGGCGAAAGCGGATTTATTGTGGTTAATGAAGCGGCACGGTCGTATTTCAATCAAGGAAGCCGTGAGAGAGTTGGATTTATCATCGTCGACGCTGAGGCAACATCTATCTGATCTGGAGCGCGATGGGTTCATCAAGCATCGATCGGAGCGTCATGGGGTGGGACGGCCCAGGAAGGTCTACGTATTGAGATCGAAGGCGGGGCGGTTTTTTGAACGACGGGATCAGGAGGTGTTGAGTCGGCTGGTGCGATTTTTGAGCCGTGAGGGGGATACGGAGCAATTGGAACGGTTTTTTGAGCGTTACGGTCCGGAGCTTGTAAAAGCTCATGGTCGAGACTTGCGTGAGGCAAGCCGCGGGCGGCGGCGGGAAATCATGGAGGGCTATCTGTCGGATCGGGGCTACGCACCGGAGGTCCACCTGGGCGATGAGGGCGAGTTAATCATGGACCTGTATCACTGCCCATTTGCCACGGTGGCTCGGGAATCGAAAGCGCCCTGTCAAATGGAGATAGGGCTATTAGAAAAAGCGTTTGGGGGAAATGTGGAGAAGCGACAACACCAATTCGATGAAGGAGTATCCCATTGCCGGATCGTGGTCATGCCCCCGGATTCAGAGGAGGAGTCGTGAATCGGGGGGGCTAAGAATAGCGGATCAGGGGCGTTGAATCGGGAGATCTTCGTGGGAGCTCCAGTCCAGATAGCTTCCGTCGTAGAGAAGGGGCTCATGGTCCAATAAGCGTGCCAGGAAGTAGCCAAAACTGCCCTGGGCGCCGGTGCGGCAGTAGGCGATGAAGGTGCGATCGTCGTGGACGCCGAGCTCGGTCAGGGTGGCGGTGATATCGGTGAGAGGGAGAAAGAAGGCATGGTCGGGGTCATAGAACTCTCCGTAGGGGTTGTCATCGGTGAGAAGTCCCTCGGTCAGGGCCTGTTTCCAGAAGAAATTAAGGGCCCCCGGGATATGACCGGCGCGATCGTCATCGACGCTGGTGCCGGGTTGTTGGGCGTTAAATTCGTCGGCGGGGCGGAAGTCGACCAATTGATAAGTGGAGTCCTCCAGGCGGTCGTGGACGAAGGAGGCATCGACGATGATATCTGTGTTGTCGCGCACCGTGAGTTGACCCTCCGACGGAGCCCCGTCACGGGCGTCAGTGGTGGGTCGATCGTGGCGAAGCCACTCAAAGTAGCCCCCGTCGAGGAGGGCGACGCCATCGGTGCGGCCCATGGCCTCCAGGCTAAGGAAAGCTCGGGTGGCCATGAGTCCGTCGAGTTCGCCGGTGAGGATGATCTGGCGGTCATCGTCGGCGCCGGCCTCTTGAAAGCTCTGCTGAAGGTCGTCGAGGTCGGGCAGGGAGAAGCCCTCTTCGGGGGATCCGTCGGCCACGTCGCCGAAGGGCAAGTAAGTCTGGCCCGGGATGCGCTGCTCCTTCCAGAGGTCATAGGCCTCGCCGTCGGGGTCACCGATGTGGATGATGGCCAGATCATCGGCGCCAAGGCGAGCCTCCAGCCAGTCAGGGGAGACGACCAGGTCGTCGGTCCAGCTCTCCTCGTCGGTGGCGATGGGCTCGGAGGGAAGCTCCTCGACCTCGGTGTCAGGGGAGGAGGAGCAGGCGGCCAGCCAGATAGCGGTGGCCAAAATCATGAGGGGGAGACGGGGTGATAGGATCATCGGGGACTCCTTTAAACCGGTGCAAATCAGATAGACACGACTAAGTAGCGAAGAGAGTGGGCACGACAACGCGTCAGTAAAGGGATGGAGCGCAGTAAAATAGCCAAGGGAACGCGGGAAGTGGCGTGTTGTGGGGAGTCTGTCGCTCTTTGGGAGGCGTTGTTGACAAAACTCGCGGGGCCTTATGGTTGATGGTATAGCTGGGTAGGCGTGGTGATTATTGTCGTTTGTATGGGGCGAAAGAAATATGGGTCAGTTATCGACACCGAGTGAGAGCGCGTCGGCAGGGGTCCAAAAATACGGGGTGTTTGCCGGTGTCTATGTGCCGACGCTGCTGACGATATTGGGCGTGATCATGTACCTGCGCCTGGGGTGGGTGGTGGGAAATGCCGGCCTCTTGGGAGGGGTGTTGATCGTGTTGCTGGCCTTTGGGATCACGATGGCGACGGGGTTGGCGATGTCGTCATTTACGACCAATATTCGGATCGGGGCCGGGGGGGCCTATTCGATCATCTCTCAGTCGCTGGGGTTGGAGGTAGGGGGGAGTGTGGGGATTCCCCTATATTTGGCGCAGGCGCTGGCGATCACGCTCTATATATTCGGTTTTCGAGAGGGTGCGATGTTTCTGGTGCCTGAGACGTGGATGCCCGGCGTGGAGGGGTATATCGGGGAGGGGAGCGCGGTGTTGCATTTTGTCCTGGGGGTGGTGGGGCTGGAGTTGATCATCGATATGGCGGCGTTTGCGGCGATCGTGGGGATTGCCTATGTGAGCGCCGGGTTTGCGTTTAAGATTCAGTACGTGATTTTGGGGATCGTGGCACTCTCGTTGGTGTCAGTGGCCATTGCGGCGTTGTCGGGGTCGATGGTCAACGAGCTGGGCGATATTGAATTGCTGGGCACCTACCCGGGAGAGCCACCGGAGTTCGATGGAGCGTCATTTTGGGTGGTATTTGCGGTGTTTTTCCCGGCGTCCACGGGCATCATGGCGGGATTGAATATGTCGGGTGATCTGAAGAACCCGCGAAAGGCGATTCCCCTGGGGACGATGGCGGCCATCGGGACGGCGCTGGTGGTCTATTTGCTACTGGCGATCTGGATTGCGGGGTCGGCGTCGCCCCAGGAGCTGCAGGAAAATTATCTGGTGATGGTGGAGAAGGCCTGGATGGGGGAGATCTTTGTGCTGGCCGGGTTATTGGGAGCGACCTTTTCGTCGGGGCTGGCGTCGATGGTGGGAGCGCCGCGAATCTTGCAGGCGTTGGGCAATCATAATGTGCTGCCCAGGAGCGAATGGTTGTCGACGCGGCGGGCCGATGGAGAGCCCCAGAATGCGGTGTTGGTGACGGCGGGGATCGCCTTTTTGGCGCTGATGCTGCGGGACCTCAACGCCATCGCCCCGCTGATCACGATGGCCTTTTTGATCACCTATATGATGATCAATGTGGTGGTGTTTTTTGAGCAGACGCTGGATCTGGTGAGCTTTCGGCCGTTGTTCCGGGTGCCGAGGGTGGTGTCTTTCCTGGGGATGGTGGGGTGTTTGTTTGCGATGTTTATCGTCAATCCGGTGTTCAGCCTGGTGGCCCTGGGCCTGGTGATGGGGGCCTATGCCGTGATGGCCAGGCGAAGTCTGGATGCCCCCTATGGCGACGTGCGAAGTGGTATGTTCATCTCGATTGCCGAGTGGGCGGCCAAGAGAGTATGGGATTTGCCGTCGATGCAGGAGCGGGCCTGGAAGCCCAATCTCTTGGTGGCGGCTCGGGATCCGCAGGAGTTGCGGGGAAGCTTTTTATTCATTCGGGATATCGCCACGCCCAAGGGATCGGTCAAATTGGTGGGGATCAATGACGACGAGGAGCGGGTGGAGGCTCTGCAGGGAGATCTGGCGCGGGTGGCCTCCGATTTTCGGCGTCGCGGGGTGTTCTCCAGCTGGATCGTCATCGATAATCATAGTCTGGGCGAGGGGTTGATCGCGGCCATGCAGGCGGCCCGGGGAGCATTTCCGCGGCCGAATATCGTATTTCTGAGAATGCCGGAGGACCTGGATGGGTCGCTGGATTATGGGCGGATCGTTCAGAAGGCGGAGCAAGAGGATCTGGGAAGCCTGCTGTACGCGCCGCATCCCAAAGCCGGTCTCGGCCAGCGTCAGACGGTCAATATCTGGGTCCACGATCGGACGCCGGATTGGAGTATCTCGATGGATATCGGCAACCTCGATCTATCGCTGCTATTGGCCTTTAAGCTCAAGCGCAACTGGGATGCTCATCTGCGCATATTGATGGTGGTCAAGGATGAGCAAGAGGTGGAGAAGGCCAGGCAGTTCCTGGAGGAGTTGTTGACCCTGGCGCGGATGCCAGAGACGGAAGTGGTGTTGGAGACGGGCTCTTTTAGCGATTATGTGGAGCGGGCACCGCAGGCCGATCTCAATATCTTCGGCATGGACGAGGCGCCGCAGTTAGAGATGGTTCGAAAGCAGGTGGAGAAGACGGGATCGAGCTGCGTATTCGTTCGCGATTCCGGCAAGGAGAGCGCGCTGGCCTAAGAGGGGTTAGGCCAGGGCACTTTCGTGACCGGAGTCTCGGACGAAGATGCAAGAGGAGTCGGTGGTGTCGAGCATGCGACGGGCGAAGTGGATGTCGGGGTCGGAGAGCATGCCAAAGATCTGGAGGTCGGCCTCGGGGGCGTTGGGGAGGTAGGTGTCGAAGTCGCCATGGGCGATGATGATGTCGGTATGGGGGAGGCGGGCGATGGTGAGGAGTTCATCGAGGAATTGGCGGGCCTTGGGCTCTTGGGCGGGGTCGTCGAGGACCATGATGAGGCGCAGGGTGGCGTTCCAGTTGCGGCGCAGCATATAGGCGGTCAACAGGAGGAGGTCGAGGTTGCCGATGTCCATGGAGAGGCTCCAATCGGGGGTGCGGTCGCGAACCCAGATATTGACGGATTGGCGGCGGCCGAGGCCGGCCTGGGGGTGCTCAGCAAAGAGGAGTGTGGCCATGTCCTGGTCGGTGGCGAGGTCGGCGATCTGGGGGTAGTCGAGGTCGGCGTCCAGTTCCTCGGGCATTTGGAGGAAGACGGTATTGGGTCGCGGGAAGGTGGCGCGGGCGTTTTGAATGGCGCTGACGAGGCCTTCGGAATAGGAGTTGGCGTCGGTAGCGACCCAATTGGCATAGACCTGTTGGTCGCGGAAGTTGTGGGTCATGCGGTCGAGGTCGTCGCTGAGGTCGTGGTCATGGTCTCGGGGTTGAATGCCGACGAGTTTGATGGAGCCCCGGGGGGCCACGAGGTCGCGTAAAAAGAGGAAGGCACCGCGAAGTTGGCGGGGATCGCGAACGGCGACCAAGAGGTTGGGCTTCCAGGCGCGTTCTTGAGCAGCCGGGAGGTCCCAGACCTGCTTGGCGGCCCACTCGGCGAGGGTGACGAAGAGTCCGCTGCGGAGATCGCCGAAGGGAGCGTTGAGTTGGCGGCGGACGAGGAGGAAGTAGACGGCGCCGACGCCGACGAGGGCGATGAGGCTAAAGACGGGGCTGATGATAAACATGGTCATCAGGCAGCCGATGAGGCCGAGCAGGGAGACGAGGCGAGGGATGCGAAAGAGGGGACGAAAGCTGACGAGTTGGAGGCTTTGTTCGAAGAATACCACGAGGTTGATCATGGTGTAGGTGATGAGAAAGAACATGGTGATCAGGGGCGCGATGGCGTTGAGGTCGCGCAGAAAGATGGCGGCCAGCGCGATGAGGGCGGTGACGAGGAGGGCGTTCTGGGGTTCGCCGTCGCTGCGGCGGGAGGAGAGCCAGGCGCTGGCAGGAAGGATGCGGTGTTCGCCCAGGGCCTGGAGGATGCGGGGGGCGCCGACCATGGAGGCCAGAGCGGCAGAAAAGGTGCCCGCCAACAGGGCGGCCAGAACGAGGGGACGAAACGCCGAGGCGTTGATAACGCTCATGAGGTCGGCGCGCAGGATGTCGGCCGAGAGCGTTCCGGCAAGCCAGAGGGCGATAAGCACGTAGAGGGCGACGGCGACACCGATGGCGGCCATGGTTCCCAGGGGAATGGAGCGGCGAGGATTTTGGAGTTCGCCGGACATGGTGGCGCCGGCGGTGATTCCGGTGGCGGCGGGAAAAAAGACGGCAAAGACGGTCCAAAAGGAAGCGTCTTCAAAAGCCCCCCACACGGGAGCATCGGCCAGGCCCTGCTGAGCCACGGGACCGGTGGCAGCGGACAGGGCGATCACGCCCAGGGAGGCGATGATGATGGCCAGGACGGCGTACTGAAGTTTAAATGCCAGGGCGGTGCTGACGTAGGTCACCACACAGAGGAGGGCAAAGGCCGACAGGTCGATGAGGAGGGCGGGATGATCGGGAAAGATCAGCAGCCAGCCCTCGCGAAAGCCGAAGATATAGAGGGTGATGATGAGGGCCTGCGATAGGTAAAGGGGGATCCCGACGCTGCCGCCGACCTCCAGACCCAGGGACTGGGAGATGATGGAGTAGGGACCGCCGGCACCGATGCGGATATTGGTGGTGATGGAGGACATGGCAAGGCCGGTGGCGCCGGTGATGCCGAAGCACAGGAGGATGATGAGCAGCGCGCCCAGGAGCCCCGCGTTTCCGACGGCCCATCCCAGTCGAAGATAGAGAAAGATGGCCAGGATGATGAAGGTGGGCATAAAGACACCGGTGAAGGTGCCGTATTGACGGGGTTGGCTCATGAAGGGAGAGGGACTGGAGGAGAGGTGGTGGAGCGACGGCGAGATAGTTGCGATCGGCGATGGTGAATGTCAACGATGGAGGAGCGGTCGGTGAGGCGTGAGAGCAAGGC
>CAZMJS010000108.1:0-10120 GCA_964566695.1 uncultured Bradymonadales bacterium | reverse complement strand
TCAAGGCCTCTCGGCTCTTGACCTTGGCGGCAATCATTTCCTCCAGACGCTGCACACGTTGATTCTTTTCGCTCAAGTCTTCGGGGTGCGCCTCCTCCGGACGGTGCAGCGGCGTATTCTTGGGTTCGATGGCGTCGCAATGAGTCAATACGGCGACGATAGGGACCGCATACCCATGACGCTCACGAATGCGCTCACTGACGGCCTCCAGCGCGTCGAGGTCCGCGTCGACGGCGGCGTCCACCTCCTTGGCCTTGATCAAAAACAGGAGTGCATCTGGCCCCTTTTCATCGATCGCCAGGGTCAGGCTCTCGATGGGATCGACCTGTTCCTCTGCCCCCTCCGGTCGGCTTCCCTCTTGGATTCCTCGGGAATCCAGAATATCCATCGCCCCAAGATCCCCACGATGGGTAAACCACCGCCCGCGGGCCGTCGTGGCCTTCTCATGGCCTACCTTGGCGACTGCCCGACCAAAAAACGCATTGATCAGCGACGATTTACCGGCGCCTCGACGACCCACCAGGGCAAATCTGGGCGGTCGCTGCTCCAACAGCAATTCCCGCAGTTCACTGATCCGCTCTCGGAGCTCTCGGGCCAGCGGTTCGGGCACCCGATCCAATAGCTCTTCCAGGCGCTCCGCCTGTTCTCTCAACTCGTCTCGCAGGGTCATTTCCTACCTTTATGACTAAGGGGACTCCCATTTTTTCTGATCGCAGCGGTGCTTAGATTCCAATGCATCGAGTGCCCCGACGACCCCAGGAGGTATGGAGTGGAGGACCTCATTTTTGTCGTACTCTTTGTCGCCATCCCGACCATCTTATTAACCGTAGGCTTTGTGGCCATCCTAACGCGAGACGAGGAGGCGTTTCGCAAGCCCGACGACCGCCGACGACGCCCTCAGGACTTTTGAAGGCCTTTTACCCGGCATCGTTCCTCAAGATTCATCCCTTCCTTTACGGCCGACCAATAACATCGCCACCACGGGGGCCTCAATCGACTCGCCTCCCCAGTAGGTGTCCAGGGCCTTTGACGCGTGGCTCAACACTCGGTCTCGATCCTCGGCTCGAATGGCCCCGAGCCAGTGGGGAAAAAACGTCTCTCGCACCAACGGCGAGTACACGTACTCCCGTCCCCCATCGAAGGCCACCGACCACTCCAGGGCCTCCATCGTCGGGTCAGAAAGGCCGACCTCCTCGGCTATCTCATGGAGCCGCGCGGGCGTCATCAGTTGCTGATTGGTCTCCCGAAATCGAGGGATGACCTCATCCATTCCATGGACCTTCAGGCCTTCGACCAACAGGTCATAGAGTTCAGGAAAACTACCGACTACGGGCACCACCAACAAGACCTGGGACCCAGGGCTAACCACCCTCGTCATCTCTGCTAACCCCTCATGGACCTGACGGGTGGAGACCAAGCCATGGATGCACGCTGCTGCGTCAAATACCCCATCGGCGTAGGATAGCGATCGGACTTGCTGCTTGACGAAAAACACCTGATGATCGCCACTCCCCCCAAGGTGTTTACGGGCCTCGTCGAGCATGGGGCTCGACGAATCCAGGGCCATGATCCGGCTGCCATCGGCCAGGACTTCTCCCCACCGCTTGACGACGGCCCCGCATCGCGACTCCGCCACCATCACGGTCGCCTCTTGAGGTTCGGGCCATCGCCCCGAGCAACCGTCGAGGACGGGATAGGTCCAGAGACGCTCGACGACGTCCAAGTGGGCCCGGACCAGAGGGTTTTCAGAGGATTGACTCATTGGGAGTCCTAAAAGTGTTCGAAACCAGCTCCAACCTGGTCGATGGTCTGACCGTCTAACCCGACCACTGTATCGCCATCGTCCGATGAAACCACCAGGCCTATACGCTGGGCAGGTACGCCGGCCTCATCGGCAATTCGCTGGACCTGCTTGCGGCCTACCTTCGGAGCCGTCAGGGCCAATGCAAAGTCCTCACCACCGGTGAGCAAATGACGTTCCATACATCTCTTATCATCGGCGCAATGGTGACGCACTTCGTCCTCAACCTCAACCCGCCTCAGGTCCAGGGACAAGCCGACGTGGCTGGCCTTGGCGATATGTCCCAGATCTTGCCATAACCCGTCACTGATATCGATCATGGCCGACGCCGCCCCATGATGGCCGATGGCCTTGCCCACCCCCACAAGCGGCCGCGGTCGACGATGGGCACTCAGGGCCCTGTCAAAGCCATCGACCGGCGCGTCACTCGATAGTAACTCCAGACCAACGGAGGCCAGCCCCAGTCGTCCCATAACCCAGATCTCGTCCCCCGGTGCCGCCTCATCCCTGCTGATGGAACCCGTCGGTGGTCCGTGCCCCAACACTGTCACCGACACCACGACCTTGTCCGGTGAACCACTCAAATCACCGCCCACTAAACAGGGGGCATCCCCGTCTCCCTGCGCCTGCGCGCACGCCATCATGCCTTCAACAAACCTCATCACCCACGCGTTGCCCATCGAGGCCGGCGTAGCCAGAGAACATACGTAGTAACGGGGCCGCCCCCCCATGGCCGCAATATCGCTTAAGTTCACGGCCAGCGCCTTCCAGCCAATGTCTTCCGGACGGCTCCACGAACGACGAAAATGCACCCCCTCCACCAACATATCGGTGCATATCAGCGGTTGATCGACCGTCGGAAGAAGCGCGGCGTCATCCCCTATCCCTACGGGCACCACTGATGCGCCCTGACGTTTTCTTATGGCAGCGATGAGATCAAATTCAGAGCCCATGGTGCTCCTGTTCGTTGCTCCCGCTAAAAGACGTCAAAGAATAGCCAGGAAAATAATAGAAAGATCATTGTCCAAAAAATCAGGGCGCCCACCATCAGGCGTGTCCGAAATACTTTGATATCGTCGTTGAAATCCTCTGACTGGGCCTCCGCCTGGGTGTGCGCGATCTGGATCGTCATCTCGAGCTGTTGCGCCAGACGTTGAAGCGCCTTGATGGCATCTGGATGCTCCGGGTGGTCGACGAGATAAAATTGAATCTTGCGCAACCCGTAATCGATCAACCCGGCCTCTACAACCTTGTCGACGAATTCGTCGATCTCGCCCTCCCCGCGTTTCCAATCTCTCCAGGCACGGTCGGCTTCCCCTTGTTGGGCTTCCAACCCCGGCGGAGCCATCTCCCACGGCGCCTCGCCTGGTGCATATTTTTCGGCGGCCTCTTGGCTCAACCCGCATTGCGGGCAGTGCGCCTCATCCTCCTCCAGCAAATGGGCGCACTTCTGGCATCGCTCACCCTTGCCGGGCGCCGGAACCAGGCCCTCCACCGACGGCATTGCCGCCGTCATATCCAACTCCAAACTTCCATCGGTCTCTGGGGTCGCCTCAGACTCCGCGTTTGGCGCCTGTGATGTGGCTGCCACGTTGACGTGACCGCAGTTGTTACACACCAGGGCCACGCCCTCGCTGACGGCCCTCACCTCGGACGCTACGCCCACTTCGCCGCATGACTCGCATCGAAACTCCATGGATGTCCTCAGAACCAGTCTTCTAGCCACTGCGGTAGTGCGTCGACCACCACCGGCTGGGGAGTAAAGGTGAGCACGAAAATCACCGCACACGCCACGGGGATCCAATGGTGATCGACTGCAGCATCCTCTTTGAGCACCGGTGGATGATCTAGCCCCAACCACCATATCAGGGCCCCAAGAATCAACCAGCCGGGAAAAATGAGCATTCCCAACACCAGCATCCCTCCGAAGAGGACTCTGGAGACCCACCGCGCCTTCTCCCGCCCATAGGCATATACCAGGTGTCCACCATCGAGTTGACCCATGGGCAATAGATTTAGGGCTGTCAGCAGGCAACCCACCCACCCGGCGAGGCCGATGGGGTGCAAATAAAGCTCTTCATGAGCTTTCATATCGGGATGAAAGAGCTCCGTTGCCCCCGCCATGATGAGGCTATCGCCTAATACCATTAACTCGTCGCCCTCCAGCGTCACCGGCTCTGACAAATAGATGCCGATCACGACGGCCGCCGCCGTCGGGATAAACCCGGCGATGGGCCCCCAGCCAGCGACCTTCACCAACTGTCCCGGGCCAATCGTCGTCCAGCCCATCTTGATGAACGCCCCGAAGGTCCCAAAAAATGGAATCACTCCCAGGCCCGGCAACGGCCCCAATCCTGGCAATAAATAGGGGCGACTGACCTCCATGCCCACCCTTCGGGCCATGACATAATGGCCCGCCTCGTGGGCCAAAATGATCGCCATCAACGCCCCGGCATAGGCCAGGGCCCCACCCCACTGCGCGGCACCTAGCGTACCGGCCTCAAATGGATCGCCCCCGGACGCGTATAGCCCTGCTCCCACCATGGAGACGAGGGCCGCCATAGCCAGCCCAATTTGCACCCACCCCGATTGTTGGACAGTTCCCCTGGATGCCTCCGTGACATCGTCAGCGCCCACCTCAGTCATCAAATAAATCCTTTACGCGATCAAAGAAGCCCCTTTCCTTCTTCTTCGTCTGATTCCAAGACTGGGCTCCCTCTCGGTGACGCCGGTCACCGTCGATCACCAGGCGAATATAGAGGTCTCCGCGGGTGTCCTCCCCCACCTCGGGGAGGCCCTTGCCTCGGAGGCGGAATACCTTACCCGACCTTGTTCCGGGGGGCACCTTCATGCGCACGTGCCCGTCCAATGTCCGAACGTCCACCTCCCCCCCTAGAGAGGCCACTTTAAAACTGGCGCTCGCTGTGCCGTAGAGATCGGCCCCCTCGCGTCGAAACTCGTCGTGATCGCTAATATGAACCGTCACCAGCAGATCGCCCGTTGGCCTGGTGCCCCGGCCCCGCACCCCCTTGCCCTTCCAGCGAAGGGTTTGTCCATCGCGAACGCCCGCGGGGATATCCACGGGAAGGAGCTCCGTCCCCTGAATGAATCCGTTACCTTCACAGTGGTGGCATGGTGGATCTGGCACGCGCCCGGTGCCAGCGCACTTCGGGCAATCACGCATCAGGGAGAAGAACCCCTGGGCCTCCTGCACCTGTCCGGACCCCCGGCAGCGATCGCAGCGCGCCCAGGCGCCGGCATCCGCTGCCCCGGACCCCTCACAAGCCTTGCACCGATGGCGTCTAGGAACCGTTACATCCCGCCGGACGCCTCGGAGCGTGTCCTCTAGGTCCAGGGTTAGATCGACGTGGATATTTTCCGCTTTTCCTTCCCGACTGGACTTGGCCAACCCATCGAGCCCGGCGGCGATCGCTGAATTGATCGCTCCAAATAACTCCCCCAGGTTATCCCATGGGGTCGCGGCGTCATCGACCCGGTTACGGCGGCGAAGGCGATCATAGGCCTTTCGACGCTGAGGGTCGCTGAGTACCTCGTAGGCGTGTTTAACCTCTTTGAAGCGCTCTTCCGAGGCCTGATCGCCCAGATTTTGATCGGGGTGGTATTTCAAGGCCAAGCGCCGATAGGCCTTCTTCAGCGCCGCTGCATCTGCGTCTGGATCTACCTGGAGGATTTCGTAGAGATCTACGCTCATTGGCGCTCATGCTATCGAGATGGCGGGGCCGCCTGTCGACCATGGGCGGGCCCCATGATTAGGACGTTTCCCCGGCCTCACTTGATTCTTCCATCGACTCGTACATGGCCTCCGCCAGGCGGTGCGCCGCCGTCTCTAGCGTCTGCATAATGGTCTCCAACTCCTCCAGGGTTGCGTCGTCGATCAACCCCTTGACGGTGGCCACCGCTTCCTTCAAGTCCTCCAATTCCTCCGGGGGGAGCTCAGAGCCATAGGCCTCCAAGCTGCGCTCCGTGGAGTACAGAAGCCCCTCGGCCTGGTTCTTCATCTCCATGCGCTCTCGAAGCTCTTCGTCTTCTCGTTCCTTGGCCTCCGCCTCGGCGATGATCTCTTCGATGTCCTGATCGCTCAGCCCGCCGTCGGCCACCACGTTTACCGATTGCTCCTGGCCGGTGGCCTCGTCGCGAGCCGACACGGTCACCATGCCGTTCTCATCGATCTGAAACGTCACCTCGATCTTGGGAACCCCTCGCGGTGCCGGCGGAATCCCTGTCAATTCGAAACGGGCCAGACTGGTATTGTCTTCTGCCATCGCCCGCTCCCCCTGGAGGACGTGCACCGGGACCATCGTCTGGTTATCGACCGATGTGCTAAACACCTCGGTTCGGCTACAGGGTACGGTCGTATTTCGTTCGATCAGCGGCGTAAACACCCCCCCGGCGGTTTCTACTCCGAGGGTCAACGGGGTGACGTCCAACAATAGCACGTCTGTCAGTTCGCCGGAGACGATGCCGCCCTGAACGGCCGCTCCCACGGCCACCACTTCGTCGGGGTTGACCGATGTGTCCACCTCCGTCTGGAAGAATTCTTCGATACGCCTTCGCACCTTCGGCATTCGCGTCATCCCACCGACCAGCAACACCTCATCGATGTCGGCACGCCTCAGATTCGCGTCTTGGAGCGCTGTTCGACAGGGATCAAGAGAGCGCTCGATCAGGTGGTCGACCAACTCCTCGAGTTGAGATCGAGTCAACGTCTTTTCCACGTGCAGTGGACCATCATCACCGGTGTGGATAAATGGCAGGTTCAGCTCCACCGAGTCCGCTGAGGACAGTTCGCACTTGGCCTGTTCCGCCTCCTCTTTTAGCCGTTGAAGCGCCATCGGGATATCCCGAAGGTCGACGCCGTGCGCCTCTTCAAAGTCATCGGCCACCCAGTCGATGATGGCGTTGTCGAAGTCCTCGCCACCGAGGTAGGTGTCCCCCGAGGTTGAGAGCACACTGAACATGCCCTCGCTCAACTCCAAAATCGAAATATCGAAGGTCCCGCCGCCCAGGTCATAGACCGCCACCTTGGTGGGCCCCGCCTGACTCTCGGCTCCCACTCCGTAGGCCAGAGCGGCCGCCGTCGGTTCGTTGACGATACGTTTGACCGTCAGTCCGGCGATCCGACCGGCATCCTTGGTGGACTGACGTTGAGAGTCATTGAAATAGGCCGGCACCGTAATGATCGCCTCGTCCACTTCCTCTTCGAGGTATTGTTCGGCGATATCCCTCATCTCTCGAAGGATCAGTGCTGATACCTCGGCCGGCGACATTTTATCGCCCCTTACCTCGACCCAGGCATCTCCGTTAGGCCCCTCCACGATTTTAAAGGGCGAAGTTCTCCTGGCCTGAGCGACGTCGGGCTCATCGAATCGCCGACCGATAAATCGCTTGACCGCAAAGATGGTATTCTCCGCATTGGTCTGGGCCTGGCGCTTGGCCACCTGGCCGACCAATTGGTCACCGTCTTCACTAAATCCCACCACCGACGGCGTTGTGCGGCCACCCTCGCCATTGGGAATCACCACTCGCTCCCCATCGATCACACAGCTGACGCAGCTATTGGTCGTCCCCAGGTCAATTCCAATCGTATGTCCCATCGATTACGCCTTTTGGTCTGGAATTCGTCGTTGGATTAGTCCGTGCTCTCGGAGGCGTCGACTGGCGCCCCCCCCTCGTCATGCTCCTGCTCCACCTCGCTGCTTTCTTCGGGCGTCACCTCTTCGGAGCCCTCATCTTCCTCGGGTGGATCGACCCGCTTAGCGACCGATACCAGCGAGGGACGAAGTAGCCGATCATGGAGAAAATATCCCTTCTGGAACTGCTCGACGACCGTTCCGGTGTCAAATTCAGTGGACTCCACCTGCTGGATGGCCTCGTGCCTCTCGGGATCAAAGTCCTCATGGAGGGCTTCAAATCCCTTGACGCCGTGTTTTTCCAGGGCCGCCAAGATCTGGCGGTAAACCATTTTGACACCGTCGATTAGCGACTCATCACCGGCTGTGGACTCTGCTTCCAACTGCTTAGCCACATGGTCCAGGGCCCGCTCCAGGTTATCCACCGCCGGTATCAGCTCCATGACCACGTCTTTGATGCCATAGCGCTTGTACTCCTCTTCGTTGCGACGCGATCGCCGCTTGAAGTTCTCCAGATCCGCCGCCGCTCGAAGCATTTTCTCTTTGTATTGATCGCGCTCCTCTTCGGCCTCCGCCTTGGCCTTGGCCAGGGCCGCCACCTCTGAGCGGAGCTCTTCGATGGTCTTTTCGGCGCCTTGAACTTCATCGACCAGCTCCAGCACCCGCTCGCGGGCCTCGTGGGCAACCTCCTTCCATTGGGGCCCCACTTCTTCCTCGGCCGGCTCCTCATCGGAGCTCTCGGGCGATGGCTGATGGCCCGGCGTATCCACGTCGCTGCCATCTCCGTCATCTGACTCTTCCGTGCCGTCGTCGTCATCGCTGACGCTATCGTCGTCTTCCGCCGCCGGCGACGGCTCCGCGCCCTGCTCTGTCTCGTCGTCGGGCGGTGCCTCGTCTGGGGTATCCTCCGCAAGCTCCTCATCCACCGGCTTGTCTGATCCTTCATCGGCCACTACGTCCACCGACTCACCGCTATCTCCGCTCGGTTCCCCATCCAACTCCGACGTATTCAACTCTTCCGCCGTGTCCGGCTTTCCTGTCTCTGTCACAACCACTCCTCGGGATGAATCATAGGCCACCCGGGTGACCCGTTATGCTCTCCCCCCAGGGGCCCTCACGGGATGACCAAATCGATGCAAGTATGGGATACGAAAAAAGGGGAGCCGAACGTCGTCAGTCCTCCCCTTGCTCACGTCAAGGTTTCCAATTCCTTGGATAACATATGTGCCACGTTTTCGACCAGTGGAATCATGCGTGCATAGTTCATGCGCATGGGCCCCATGATCCCCACCCATCCGACCTGGCGTCCATCGTGATAGTAGCCGCATACGACGAGGCTTAGATCATCGCCCCAGGCATCGCCGAGTTCCGGCCCGATCAACGCTCGCGCCTTGGGCGCGTCATAGATGCGGTTGAGGATATTGAGTACACGCTCATGATCGTCAAGTCGGCGTAGCACCCTTCGGGCTCGTTCCACATCGCCCGCCAACTCCGTCACGTCCAGCATATTCAATGCCCCTTCCACAAATAGCTTGGAACTCGAGGCCACCTCCACGACCTCCTGCCCGATTTCTAACGCGCGACGCATGAATCGGCGAAAATCTCGCTCGGCTGCTTCCAGACGACGCTGGACCTCCCGCCTGACCTGCTGGATACTTCGCCCCACCACCAGCTCGCTCAAATAGTTCTGCATGCGCTTCAACGTCGCGTCATCAAGCGACTCCTCCAACCGAACCACCCGGTCGAATACCCGCCCATCGCGAGTCACCAGTAGAACCAAGATCCGCCCTCCCGACAGCGACGACAGGTGAACGGCCTGCAACTCCACATCGACCAACTCGGGGCTGGATACGATGCTGGTAAGCTGTGATAGCTGACTGATGACCGAACTGACAGACTGGGCAACGGTGGAGGCGCTCTCCCGCTCGACCTGCTTGGCGTATTGACCCCAATCCACGTCACCCGGGGCGTTCAATGCCCCCCTATCCACGAGGTGGTCGACGTAATTCCTCATCCCTTCCCATGTGGGCATTCGGCCGGCCGATGTATGAGGCTGGTGGAGTAGTCCCAACTCCTCCATCGCGGCCATGGTATTACGGACCGTCGCCGAACTCACGGTCACGCCTTCCTGGTCAGCAATGGTCTTACTTCCCACGGGCTCAGCCGTCTCATTGAATTGCTCAACGACCCGCACCAAGATGTCGATTTGCCTGTCTGTCAAAGGCCCCATGGTGCCTCCTTAGTCTCCAGACCGATTGCGCTGCAACGAGTGCATCTTGTGAGCCTATCCTCAGGCTACTCACCGTGAGGTCAACATGTCAATTTTGCCACTATTCCGACGCGCCGGTTCAGTCTTCGCCCAACTCACGGCGGATGCGATCTTTGAGGCCCTCCAGGTCTCGATCCACCTCCATCTGGCGAAATCGATCTTCCGATGGCTCACGTCCCCCCGGCGCAGGCCCATCGTCTTCGTCGAGATACCCTGACGGACGCCGCCCTCCAGGTCTATCCTGCCCCCTCTTGGCTGCCTGTTTGAGCTTCTCCTTTTGGCGCCGCAGTTGCTCCAGTCGCTCCTCTAGCTCGCCTGCCTCGTCGACGTATCCCGCCAGAATTTCGGCGGCCTCTTCCTCCAGGTCGTCTTCCCCCCATTCTCTGGCCAATTCCAGCC
>CAZMJS010000107.1:0-10198 GCA_964566695.1 uncultured Bradymonadales bacterium | reverse complement strand
CGAGCTTTCGAAACCGGTTCTCCAGCGGCGTCAGCGGGCAAACCCACCCCACCAAGGAGATGATAAAACCGTAGATCGCCGCCGGAATATGCAGCCACGCCACCCTCGGCCATCGCCAGGTCAAAAAGCCGCCGAAGATGATGAATAGGATAAATAAGAGATGCAGGATGAGCAGACCATCTGCCGCCAATCGATAAAAAATATGCCTCTCCTATCTCGGGATTTCGGTCACGGGGGTCACCCCCCCACGCGCCACCCGGCAAAGCTTCCACCCTCTCGATCGCCGTTGGCCACCAGCAGCTCTGTGCGCCGGCCCAGCACGTCGGGCTCCGGCTCGAAGCCCTCGTCGCCGCCGAAACCATCGAAGGGATCTTCAATCTCAAACGCCCCGATGCGCCCCTGCTGGTCCTCCACCACGAAAAAGGTCAGGCCACCGCGGGCCGTGGCGAAACAGCGTCCCACTCCCCGACGCGGGTTATCCCTCAAATCCGACAGATGATCCCGGGTGCCCTGAAGCCTCAATCGAGTCCGATTGATATGGATCGACGGGTCCAGGAGTAGCTCCACCGTCTCGTAATAATCATGACCGGGAAGCCCGATCACCAGGGGATTGGCCTTTAGCCAGGCCTTCAAGCGCTCGACGAAGCCCATCTGCCGATCCACCATCTGCCGCACCTGAGCGCGATGGCTCGTGTCGGGGTGAGCCTCCCCAAAATCATCCCACTCCATGGGTGTCAGCGACGCCGCCAACCGGTCGCGCTTAATAAAATGACTGCTTCGATAGATGCTGATGAGGTATAGGAGCAGCAGCGCCAGGAGAAGTAATAATAACGCCAGCATCACCCGCGGTCCCCAACAAGCCCACCAACTGGCATCTTCCACCACCAATTCCACGTCCACAACGATGGGACTGGCTCCATCGTGACTCGGGAGGAGGGCGACCTGCGTTTGATAGGTCCCTCCCTCGCAGCAAGCATCGGAGCGCACCTCCAGGGGAACGAGCGCCGTGGGCTCCTCGCCCTCGCGCGTCGGCGGGATGGTCACCTCGTGGGCTTCGCTGACCAACTTGAGGTGGTCGCCTCGATCGGGCCACGCGCCATGCTCATCGTCCTCCGGCAAGACGATCTGCAGGTCCAGATCTTGGCGGTGATTACTCCTCACTGTCAGCGGGATCTCGCTCTTCTCTCCAGCGACCATGGCGGCCTCCACGGGCGCCTCGGCGATCTCCATCTCCTGTGTCAACGTCGCGCTAAACGGCAGGCGAAGCTCCGGAATTGGCTGCTCGCCGGCCTCCGTCTCAAATTGGATCACCAAGTCCGTGTCGATATCGTCCTCGAAGCTCTCGGGGGCGCAATTGGGCGCCACCAACGCCGCCACCGTATAGCTCTGCCCGGAGGTCAGGGGTTGAGACGCCCCCTCTTCCACCCCGCTGAGCTCAACGCGCAGACAATCGCGTACCTCGTCGCGGCCGTCGACCTTCAGGCGACCCGGCGCGGTGGGAAAATTACCCTCCAGCTCAAAGGACTCATAGTGCTCCGTCCCCGGATAAATATCCCCCAGTTCAATGGCACCGGGCTCGGCGCTGACGCGGCGTGACGAGGACTGAATCGTGCGCGCCTCCCCGCGGAGCACGACGTCGGGACGTGACGCCGAGACAAGCCGAATCTCGGGGCGCAAGATATGATCGCCCAGCTCCATCTCGCTCATATCCCCGTAAAAGACCGGTGCATTGCCGTCGCGCGACATCTCCATATGCTCCGTCTCCCCATCGGGTCGACGATGGACCACCTCCGCCCTCGTCGACGGCCCTGCCAGGTCATAGGTCACCCGCTCGCCCCGATGGTTGAGCAACTCGGCGCGCACGCACACGCTTTCATCCTCGGGGACAAACGACGTCGGCGCCCCCTCTTCCGAGCAATCCCCCAACGTCACGTCCATGCCCATCTGAAGCCGATAGTCCGGCACGGCGACCACTGCCCAATCCCCGTCGGGCGACTCATCCTCCGAGGCCTCATCCTGCTCCAGGATCACGAAATCCACCCGCCGGTTTTGCGCGGCCGCCTGCTCCGACTCCTGTTCTCCCGGCGCCACCGGCACGATGGGCTCGCTAAACCCATATCCCTCGGAGCTCAACCGATTGGCCTCCACGCCCCGCTCGATCAGGTATTCCCTCACCGACTCCGCCCGTTGACCCGATAACTGGACATTATAATCAGCGCTTCCGGCGTGGTCCGTATGCCCCTGGATCTCCAACTTCCGAATCCTTGGCGCGTCCACCAACACCTGGGCGATTTCGTCGAGTAGATCGTGGGACTCCTCTTGAATCGTCGCTCGGTCATACTCGAAGTGGACGGCCTCATCGATAACGATGGCCCTCCGCGTGATCTCCACCCGCTGCATCGTTCCTGCGCCGCCCACCTCGATCTCTATCGGCCCATCCAATGGCTCGTAGCTCGAGGCAGCGAAGCGAAAAGGAAGGCCTTCCTCAAATTGGTGGCGGCCGGCCTGCGGCTGCCCCACCGGCTCCACCTGCCCCTCTTCGCCCAGCGGCGCCAACCCCAAACTCAGCTCTTCCTCCTGATCGGGCGCGATCGCGATGAGATCTACTCGCCGGGCTTTGCTATGAGCCGGCACCACATTCTGACCGGCATCCAATAACAACGCCTGGCCCCCTCGGGAGCGAGAGAGCACCTCGGCAAATGGCTCAAATAGCTCCGCCGGGTTGTCAACGCTTACGGCCGCATGCATGCCACCGCTTCGCTCCACGAGCTCTATCAAATCCGGCGACGGATCGTGCTCCGATGGCCACTCCAACAGCGAGAACTGAAGCCGACCCTCTTCATGGGACGACAACCCGCTCAACCACCCGTCGACATCCACCTGAGCGCCATCGCAGCGACCGGGCGTCAAAAAGACCACATATTGACTCGTGCCGGGACGGTGGGCGCGCTCCAACTGCTCGCCCACCGCCGCCAGGGCCTCCGCGCAGGCAGCACTGCGCCCGCCATAGGCCGCCAGGTCCCCATCCTCACTCAACGTGGACTCCAACTGATTTCGATTCTCTGACGCTCGTCGGAGTCCCGGGATCCTCTCTCCAGACGCCGCCTCACTGAGTCCCGCCACCGTCACTTCGTCGTCATCGTCCAGCAGGTTCAGGATGGCCCGCGTCGAAAAAACGGCCAGCCGATCGGGATCGATCGCATCACCGCTGGCCACCGCCGATCCCATGGCCTCCGAATCATCGATGAGAAATACGTATTGAGCCGACGACGACCCATCGCCCTGCTGCGCCAACACCTTGGACGGAAGGACAACCGTCCCCGCGAGAAGGACGACCCACATCACGATCACTGCCTCAATGGTCTTCATCGTTTGGCATACAACTTAGAGGAGTCCAGTTTGCTTTGCTCCCAGCCTACGAGACCCAAGCTCTTTCGTCACGGTCAGTTGCTCTTGTCCAAGCCACACCTCCCCCTTCACGTTGACCAATTCAGCCGGAGAACCCGTCGAAGTCTCCCTCTTGAAATTCAATGATCATGCTGGACTCCAGCGCCCCCCTGGAAAAGGTCTGATAGGCCTGGCCATGCTCTGGATGAGTCACATCGACCCGAATGCGATCGCTTGGCCAATCGACGGTCAGCGTTTTCTCCGATTGATCGCGCTGCATGCGACCCAGAGGCGTATTATCCAGTAATATTTCCACTCCCGGGTGATGGGAGGTGATCCTGAGCTCCAGTTCATCTCGCTCCAGGTTGGCGAAGACGCGGGGCGCTCCTCCTTCCACGTCCACCCCTGGGAGATTCTTGGTTCGATAGCCCTCGCGCTCAAAGCGTAGCTCCCCCAAGACCGACGACGAGGTCTCATGCTCCAAAGGCGTCGTCCCCACGGGTACATCATCGATAAATACGGTCGCTCCAGAGGGATCGCTCTCCAGGCTCAGCGTCGCTGCGCCCTCCCCGTCGGCACCAGCGACGAACCACACCAAGGCCCCGACGACCACCGCCGCCGCGGCCGCTGACCAAACGGCCACCCAGGGCGTGCTTCCCGGCGATGACACCTCCACCTCTGGCTCCTCGGAGGTCTCACCACTCGGTGGCGACACCACCACCGAATCACCGGGTGGTCGGTCGACGTCGGCCTCCTCCACGGGATCCTGTGGTGCGAATTCACCAGCCACCTTCTGCGACTCTTCTGGTGACTCCTCGGAGGCATTCTCCTCCTGTTTTTCACCCGTATCAAAATACTCCGGCACCATACTGCTGGGGTCCGACGTCACCGTGTTCTCTATCGTGGGCTTCGAGCCACTGAGTGATGGATTGCTGCCGGTCCCCAGCTGGGGCTTCGGCGCCATCGGCTGCATCGACGCCGGCGTGCCCACAGCGGTGTCATAGGCGCTGTCCGTATCCCGAAAGGCCAGATCGTTTGAACGTCCCGCATCACCCGTGGTCTGGTGACCGAGCATCCGCAACCGCTCGCTCAGTGAGATCCCGCCGGAGTCCAACACCCCCGGCCCCGTACTGCGCTCTCCGCGCATGACAAAGCTTCCCATCAACCGGGCGATAAAGGTGGCAGCATCGGCCGGCCGATCTGCCGGATCTTTGGCCATCGTCTCTCGCAACAGCTCTCGCAATGGCTCCGGGAATTCGATGGGCAGCATGGGCACCGGATCATTTTGGTGGCTCAGCAGCACCTCCATCACGCTATCGCCCACATAGGGCGCATGACCCACGAGCATCACATACAGGCAACACCCCAGGGCGTAGAGATCCGTTCGCCCATCAACCTCATCGCCCCGCGCCTGCTCCGGCGCCATATAGGCCGGCGTCCCCACGATGCTTCCCGCCTCCGTGAGCTCCGTATTCTCATCCACCATCTTGGCGATGCCAAAATCCAGCACCTTCACGAATGGATCGGTGCCCGTGGACTCCACCACCATAATATTGGCCGGCTTCAAGTCGCGGTGAACGATCCCCTGATGGTGGGCTTCCCCCAGAGCCTGCGCGATCTGAATGGCGAAGGTCACGGCGTTCTCCAACGCCAATGATCCCGTCTTCCTGACCAGCGCATCCAGCGTCACCCCTTTGACGTACTCCATGACGATATAAAACATCCCATCATCGGTGCGTCCGAAGTCGAAGACGGTCACCGTATTGGGATGAGTCAGGCGGCTAATGGCGTGGGCCTCCTGCATGAAACGCTGGACCAGCACCTCATCGTCTGCCCGACGAGGGTCCATGACCTTGATCACCAGTTGGCGATTAAAGGGCGTCTGATGGGCCAGATAGACCTTCCCCATCCCTCCCTCACCAATGGCCTGGCGAATCACATATTTTCCCGACAACACCGTTCCGGGCGAAGGCAACTCGGCCGTTGTTGTCGGTCCAGCAGAAACAGTGGACATGAGTTATCCGTGCTTAAGACGACTTGGGGAGATCAATGGCATCAATCGTATAAATGGTCCCCGGGTCTGGCACACCGGCGGGGGAAACGCCGGTCAACTCCGTGGTGGCCAACCCCTTGCCGATCCGCCCCACCAGCGTCTCCGTGACCACCACCTCGTTGGGCCGGGCCACCTGAGACAGCGCCCGCGCCATCGTCAAAGGAGTGCCCACGCTGGCCCGATTGGCGAACTCCTCCCGACCAATGGGGCCATTATAGACCGTGCCCTCGGCGACGCCGATCCGGAAGGGCAGCTTCAAATCGCTGCAGCTGGCCTCCACGATCTGGCGGGCCGCCCGCACCGCATCGTGATAGATGCGCTCGCCACCTTCCTCACGCAAAAAGACCCCCACCACCCCGTGGCCGTTGACCTGATCGATATGGCCCCCTCGCCGACCGATGATGTCGATCGCCGTCCGAAGCTGGCGATCCACGACCTGAAATAACTCCGCCGGCGGCGTCCGGCTCGCCAACTCCGCAAACCCCGACACGTCGGCGTAGAGCGCGATCGCCTTCTTCTCAAACGGCTCCTGAGACCCAAAGGCCATCCCACTATCGCCCCCCGTGGACTTTCCGTCTCGCCACCGGGTGATCATCGTCCGTAGCCCCATCATCATGTCGGCGTTATTCTGCTCCAGTTGACGCCTGGACGTAATGTCCTCGATGAGCACCACATGGGCCTGGTCGTCTCCCGAGTCCACCGACACCGCCCTGATATAGACGTCCCTCGGCACCTTGTTGTAGGGGTAGGGAAAGGAGAACTCGACCTCCAGATCCAGGTTGTTGTTGGCGATTCCCTCCCTGAATTTTGGGCCCAGCTCGATGTCTTCCGTGCATGGGGCAATATCGCTGAAAAACGATTTACCCACCGTCTGGGATCGGTCCAACCCCGACAGTTGCTCCTCATGGCGATTAAAGCGCTGAATAATACCATCATCGTCCAAGACAATGGCTCCAATGGGGAGGTGGTCGATGACCGACTCCAGAAGACGTACGTCCAGCGGGTACCTTTCGATTTCGTCTGACATCTCAGTTGGCCTAATCTTGAAGAGAGGGTGGGTTCAGTGGTGGCCCACATTTGGACCAAAGACTGTCAAACGTTAGGCACCTATCCAGATAGGGCAAGCCGACGAATAGGGTTTGAACCGCAGAAATATCACCAACCAGGCCCTTATATGACCATTGAACAGGCTTTGAAGACCCATCGATCGGCCGCTCAACTATCTGCCTCTATCCACGCCTCCCGAGCCTGGTCCCGTGAGATCTTCCCCGCCGCCGTGCGGGGAATTGCATCGACCACCTTGAGCTGGCGAGGAATTTTATAGCCCGCCAGCCGATCCCGCAGGAGTCGTCGAATCTTTTTTGGTGACGGCGGTAGAGAGCCACTTCGAGGTGTCACCATCGCCGTGACCTGCTGACCCCATCGCGGATGATCCACTCCAAATACGACGGCCTGGTCCACCCCCTGGACCTCCATCAGCGCCGCCTCCACCTCGGCGGGCTCCACATTTTCCCCTCCTGTGATGATCCGATCGTCTAGGCGGCCCAACACAAAGAGATGCCCCTCCTGGTCCACATAGCCACAATCCCCCGTGAGCAACCACCCCTCAAAAAACCGCCCATCACCGCCATCGGCCGCCTCATAGTCCTCGATGATATTTGGGCCCCGCACGGCAATTTCGCCCACCTCCCCATCGCTCAGCTCGCGCCTGTCCTCGTCGAGGATTCGCACCTCGATGGACGGGGGCGCCACCCCGCTCCCACGACGCCGCTGCTCACGGCTTAGATTCCCATGCCCCGGGCGCTGCAGGGTCACCATGGGGCCGGCCTCCGTCAGCCCATAGCCCTGGACCAGCTCAAAGCCCAACGACTGAGCTCTATCGACAAGCCCCGGCGGCATCGGCGCCCCTCCACAGATACCGAATCTCACCCCCCCAAGAGCGCAAGCTTCGGAGTCGGCCTGCACCATCAGGTCGTGCCACATCGTGGGGACCATCACCGTGCAGGTGACCTCCATTTCCTCAATCGTCTCGAGGATTGCCGGTGGCTCAAATGTCGGGGCGATCACCAACTCCGCCCCCGCCCCCACGGCGGCCGTCGTCAGGGCCGCAAACCCCGCCACGTGATAATTGGGCGCGCATACCAAAACCCGGTCGTCCTCACCGAGCCCCGTCATCTCGCGAAACATGCGCGCCCCGTGGGCCAATTGCGCCTGGTCCAGGGCCACAAATTTCGGCCACCCCGTAGTGCCGCCTGTGGTCATGATCAACCGCCCCTCGCCCCCTTCGTCCCGTGACCTCTCCTGGCTCCCGGCCTCTCGCCACAGCGCGGCCAGGCGCTCTTGCTCCCAGCCCCCTTCCTCGGTGCCATAACGACCAAGCTCTTCGCCGCCACCTATGACGACATCCGGCTCACGTCCCAGCATATCCAACGCCCGCCCATACTCCACGGGCGTCCATCGATAGTTGACGGGCCAAAAATCGGCGCCCACCCGCCAGGCGGCCATGGCCAGCGTCCAGACCACCCAGTGATTATCGCCCGCATAAGCCACCAGCGCTCCCTCACCCATGCCCCGGGAGTCCAGCCACTGAGCAGCGGCGTCGATTTGACCCAACCATTGCCCTCGACTGGCCGTGGGGCCATCGCCGACCTGCGTCCACGCTGGTGCCCCCGGCCGCTGACGGCCCACCTCGATGAGCGCTTGATTTAGGGTTGATAGTTGCGGCGATGGCATGGATGTGTCCGATAGATAGAGGATGAATTCCAGCCTCAACGTGCCCAGGCCATGCTCAAAGGAAAGCCCTCACCGCTCTCTACTTCCCTTCCACTTCCCACTCCGTATCCCCGCCCGCACCCCGGCCTGGACAGTCAGCGATCACTCGCCCCAGTTCCTCCGGATCTGGTGGTTTGGCCACGTGGCGGTCAAACCCCGCCTCCATGGATTTCTGCTGGTCCCCACCCCCTGCATAGCCCGTCAACGCCACAACAGAGTGTCGCGCAACGGTGCATCTTCCCGACGCTCACGGGCCACCTCGTACCCGTTCATCACGGGCAGTCCGACATCGCAAGAGATGACCTCCGGCCGAAGCTTACGCGCCACGTCGACCCCTTCCTCACCATCGTGCGCCACCACCACCTCGTGGTCCCGAAGCTCCAAAAAGAGCCGGAAGAACTCCGCCACCTCCTCGTTATCCTCGATGATCAAGATCTGCCGCGCCTCGCCCGTGACCTCCGGCCTCTTCGGTTGGGCCTTGGGCGTCGCGCCCTCGTCCAGGGGTAGTCGCACCTCAAACCTCGCCCCCTTTCCCGGCCTTTCGCTACTGGCGCTCACCGAGCCTCCGTGCAACTCGATGAGCTCCCTGACCAGAGCCAACCCGATCCCGAGCCCCCCTTTTTTCCTCGCCAATGGCTGCGCGGCCTGCGCGAAGGGTTCGAAGACAACTTCCAGCGTCTCCTCGTCCATCCCCATTCCCGTATCCTCGACGACCATCAACGCCTCATCGCCCTCTCTCTGAACCTCCACCCACACCCTGTCTCCGGGAGTCGTAAACTTCGCCGCGTTCTGCAATAGATTTCCCACCACCTGCACCAGCCGCGTGCAGTCGCCAAATACCGGGGCCTCTCCAACCGTTTGCACCTCCAACTCCACGCCAGCTCCCTCCAACAGCCCTCTATGTGCATCCACGCAGCCATCGACCACCTCCCCCAGGTCCAGGCCTTCTTTGTCCAATTTGACCTTTCCCCGGTTGACCCGCGTGATGTCCAACAGGTCATCCACCAGGCTCGATAGCTGCCGCACCTGCCGAGCGATAGCCTGCCGTGCTCTTTCGGCCTTATCTCCCCCGGGCTCGACCCGATCCAATAACTCCAGGCTAAACGTGATCGGCGTCAGGGGATTTCGCAACTCGTGGGATAACATCGCCAAGAATTCAGTTTTCTGCCGGTTGGCCTCCTCCAGCTTTTCCTTGGTCTCCCTCAGCATTTGCTCCTGGCGAACTCGCTCGGTGACATCGCTGGCAAACTCAGCGGCGGCGATCACCTCGCCGTCCGCATCGTAGATGGGACCAAATCGCAGGTCGAAAAAGCGACGCTCCAGCCTCGGGTCACCGAACTCCATGGTCGCCACCATCCGCTCTCCGTCCAACGCCCGGCCCCATATATCGAGCGCCTTCTCACGCTCCTCTGGCAGGTGGGCCAGGGCCTCCACCAGGCAATCGCCGACCTCCACTCGCCTCCCGAAGATTTTCTCGAAGGTATTCTGATAGCTGCTATTGAACGCCACAAACCAATACTCTGGATCGATGGCAACCACGTGATCCTCCGTCGCCTCCGTGATCCCCTCCAATAGGTCCAAGGCCCGCTGCGTCCGAGCCTCGCTCTCCCGCAGCGCCCGCTCGGCGCGCGACCACTTCACAGCCGACCACAGCCGCGCCGCCGTCTCCTCCACCAGCCTCACCTCCCGCGGCGTCCATCGCCGCGGCCGGTCCTGAGCAACGCACATAGCAGCCACCAGCTCGCCATCGCTGACCAGCGGAATCCCTACCCAGGCCACCAGGTGCTGTTGAAGATAATAATCCCGCTCCTCAGCCTCGATTTCGCTCAACTTCGCAGCGTCCTCCACCACCCAGGTACGCCCCTGGGCGAGCTTTTGATAGGTCGAGCTAAACCGGTCGTCCGAATACCGCCCCGCCATACTCGGCAACCCCGGTGAATAATCCCGATAGCTCTCTCCATAATCCTCCCCCGGCGATCATTCCAT
>CAZMJS010000106.1:8026-10527 GCA_964566695.1 uncultured Bradymonadales bacterium | reverse complement strand
TCAGTGAAAATAGACCGTGCGGGTGTTGACGAAGGCCCAGATGCCCTGGCGGGCCAGCTCGCGGCCCACGCCGCTATCCTTGATGCCGCCAAAGGGCAGGCGGGGATCGCTCTTGACCATCTCGTTGACGAAGACAGCCCCCGCCTCCAGGCGGTGGACGAGCGCCTTGGCCCGCTGCGTGGTGGTCCACAGGCTGGCGCCCAGCCCAAAGTCGGAGTCGTTGGCCAGGGCGATGGCCTCGTCGGCGTCGGCGGCGCGGACCACGGCGGCCGCCGGGCCGAAGGTCTCCTCGTCGAAGGCCGGCATGCCGGGGCGGACGTCGGCCAAGAGGGTGGGCTCGTAGAAGAAGCCGTCGCCCACGATGGGCTGGCCGCCGCGGACGCAGCGGGCGCCCTCATCGATGGATTGGCGCACCTGTTGGTGGAGCTCGTCGCGTAGATCGGCGCGGGCCATGGGGCCGATATCGGTCTTCGCTTCCAGGGGATCGCCGACGTTCATATCGTCGATGGCCTCCGCCAGGCCGTCGACGAAGTCATCGTAGATGGCGTCGGCGACGATGAAGCGCTTGGCGGCGATGCAGGATTGGCCGTTATTCATAAAGCGGGCGTAGGCGCCGACCTCCAGGGCCCGTTGAAGGTCGGCGTCGTCCAGGACGATAAAGGGATCGGAGCCGCCGAGCTCCAGGACCTGGGGTTTTAGGTGCCGGCCGAGCACGGCGCCGACGGCGCGACCGGCCCGGACGGAGCCCGTAAGCGTGGCGCCTTTGACGCGCTTGTCGGCCAGCAGGGCCTCCGTGCGCTCATTGGGCAGGTGCAGGCTTTGGAAGAGGCCCTCTGGCAGCCCGGCCTCCTCGAAGAGCCGGGCGATGGTCTGGGCGCAGCCCTGCACATTGGGGGCGTGCTTTAGAATGACGGCGTTTCCCGCCATTAGGGTGGGGGCGGCGAAGCGAAAGACCTGCCAGAAGGGGAAATTCCAGGGCATGACGCCCACGATGGTGCCCAGGGGCTGGGCGTCCACCCGGGAGGCCGTGGCGTCCGTGGCGATGGCCTCCGGCGCCAGAAAGCGCGCCGCCTGGTCGGCGAAGTAGTCGCAGACCCAGGCGCATTTTTCGGCCTCTCCCTGGGCCTGGTCTACGGGCTTTCCCATCTCCTCGCTCATCTGGCGGGCCAGGGTGGGGGCCTGCTCTCGCAGGCGCTTGGCCACCTCGCGAAGGGGCCGGCCACGTTCCTCAAAGGAGCATCGGCGCCACTCTTGGAAGGACGCGTCGGCCGCCTCCAGGGCTTGGTCGACGCGCAGCTCGTCGTCGTGGCGGTGGTCGGCGATCCACGCTTCCGTGGCGGGATTGATGGACGTGCTCTGAGACATGGCATTCCCCGTGTTGAAGGTCGTCGATCAGGAGGACTTATGGTCGTCTGGGCCCTCTTCGCAGCACGCCGTCAGAGGGCAGCGGAGGTCGTCATAGTCCAGCTCCTCCAGCAGGTCCTGAGGGGTCAGGCGGTGGCCCTCCTCCACCCAGCCCAGGGTGGCCGCCAGGTGGCCGATGACCCGGGCGGCGTCCCAGCCCTTCTCGTCGCGCAGCACCCGCAGGGACTCCGAGCCGTCGCGCTTGGAGAGGCGCTCGCCGTTGGTGTCCACCATCAGCGGGGCGTGCCAGAAGCGGGGCACCGGCAGGTCGAGGATGCGATAGAGGTAGATCTGGCGCGGCGTGGAGCTCAAGAGGTCGGCGCCGCGGACCACGTCGGTGACCCCCATGAGGGCGTCGTCGACGACCACGGCCAATTGATAGGCGAAGAAGGAATCCGTGCGGCGGATGACGAAGTCGCCGACGTCGGCCGACAGGTTTTCGGCGTAGCGGCCGGCGATCTCGTCCTCCACGGTGATCTGGCGATCGTCGACGATGACCCGGTGGGCCGGCCGTCGACCGGGCCGCTGGGCCTGGCGCTCCTCTCGACCGGCCTCGTCGAGGTCGCGGCAGGTGCCGGGGTAGACCACGCCGCCCGGCCCGTGGGGCGCACTGGCCGCCTTCCGCACATCTTTGCGCGTGCAATAACAGGGATAGACGAGCCCCCGATCCCGAAGCTGCTCCATGGCCTGTTGGTAGAGCGCCGTGCGCTCCGACTGGGTGTAGGGCCCCAGAGGCCCACCGGTGTCCGGGCCCTCGTCCCAGTGCAGGCCCAGCCAGCGAAGGTCTTCCAGGATCTCCTGGGCGCTTCCGTCGCGGGCCCGGTTCTCGTCGAGATCTTCCATTCGCAGGATATATTCGCCACCGGTCATGCGCACCTGGAGCCAGGCGTAGAGCGCCGTGCGCAGGTTGCCCAGGTGCAATGAGCCCGTGGGGCTGGGGGCGTAGCGGCCGCGAACCCGGGCTGAGCGAAGGGAGTTGGATTGTTGAAGGAGAGAGTCGAAGTCGAGGTCGCTCATGGATGGTCGGTCAAGAGAATCGGTGAGACGACACGAACATGGTCACCGGGAGCATAGCGACTTCGACGACGGAACGGAAG
>CAZMJS010000106.1:0-7926 GCA_964566695.1 uncultured Bradymonadales bacterium | reverse complement strand
TCCTCCGGATCAATGAGCCCCAACTCCTCCAGGATATCCCAGGACAGGGGCGGGCGCGTGCTGAGGTCCATATGCATTGAGGGCAGTTGGCAGCGGGCCTGGGAGGGGCAATAGGCCTCGGGGCCGCCGTGGACATGGGGTTGGTGGGGCATGGCGGGGTAGGCGATGGCCGGGCGCAGGCGGAAGCGGCCGGGGATGATGGCCTCTTCGGCCGCCTGGAGGGCGTCGTGGGCGTCGGCGAAGGTGTCGATATAGGCGATCTGCGGCGATTGGCGCAGCCGGGCCGGCACCTCCACCTCCAGGGTGCGCGGGCCGTCGGGGAGGCCGGCGGAGCGGGTCACCCGGTGGGTGCGGCCCGTGGGGCGCGGATCGCCGACGACGACCACCCTGTACAACGCGTAGCCCTCGCTCAGGGGCACCAGGAGGGCGCCCATATCGCTCTGGTCGTGCCGAAAGAGGCAGCGGAGCTTTCGCTGGGCGTCGACGGTGGCGCCGGCGGCCAATGGGCCCTCCTCGATGGGGGTCGTCGGTTGCTTGGGGCCGGCGATGAGACCGCGGTGGCCGGCGGGGCGCTCGCTGATGACCAGCGAGAGGTGCGAGGTGTGGCGGTTGGGCACCCGGGCGAAATAGCAGTGGGCCCCGCGGTGGGGGTGGGAGGTGATGTGGCGGTCGCGCACGCTGCCGGGATCGATGGGCTCAAAGTCGGTGAGGTGCCAGTCCAGGGGGCCGTCGTAGGGGCTGCCCTCGCCGTCCGTGATCTGCGGGCCCGGCCGGTGCATATCGTTGATCAAGGGGCCGTCGAGGATCGACGACAGCGAGGGAGGGCGGATCTCTTTATAATCGTCGCGGGCCAGGATGCGCTCCTGGTGGGCCTTGAGGTGATCCTCCAGGTCGGCCCGCATCAGCGGGGGTTGGACGCAGTCGCCATGGCAACTGGCGTTGGCGCGCTCCTCGCCGGGATTGGAGGCGCAGGCCGCCCCCAGGATGATGGCGAAGAGTAGAAGAGATAGGCGTCGGCACCGGACCATGGCTCCCCCCGAAGCGGTGGTCATACGTTAATTTAGTGGCAACCACTAAACCTAGGTGCCGAGGCCGGAAAGCCAAATGGTGGGCTCAGCTTCGCTCCAGGACCATGCTCAGCCCCAGGCCGCCGGCGGCGCACATCGTCAACAGGCCCAGCTCCTCGTCGCGGCGCTCCATCTGACCCGCCAGTTGGGCGATCATGCGCCCGCCCGTGGCCCCAAAGGGATGGCCGATGGACACGGAGCCGCCGTTGATATTGAAGGTGTCCATATCGACCTCGCCGATGGCGCCGTCCAGGCCCAGCTCCTGGCAGTGCTCGTCGCTCTCCCAGATGCGGAGGTTGGCCAGCACCTGGGCGGCGAAGGCCTCGTGCATCTCCACGAGATCCATATCGTCCAGCGTCAGGCCGGCGCGCTCCAGGGCCAGGGGCGTGGCGAAGGTGGGGCCCAACAAAAGGTTGTGCTTCTCGATGTCCAGGCCCACGTGGGCGTAGGAGCGGACCGCCGCTTTATAGGACAGGCCCAGGTCGTCGGCCGTGCTCTGGCGCATGAGCATGACGGCGCTGGCGCCGTCGGTCAGGGGCGAGGAGTTGGCGGCCGTGATCGTGCCGTGCTTGCGGTCGAAGACCGGCCGCAGGCCGCTCATCTTGTCGGCCGAGGTGTCGGGGCGGACCATGGTGTCCCGATCGACGGCCTCGTCGAAGCTATCGCCGGTCAAGACGGTCATGACCTCGGGGAAGCGCTTCTCGTCGAAGGCGGCGGCCGCCCGGTGATGGGTGGTCTCCGTATATTCGTCCTGAGCCTCGCGGGTGATGCCGTATTGCTTGGCCATCAGCTCCGCCGACTCGCCCATAGACAGGCCCGTCGTGGGTTCTTCGATGGCCGGGGTCTGGGGCTTGAGGTCCGCCGGCTTGATCCCCTTGAGGGCCTTGAGGCTCTGCTGGAGATTCTTGGCCTTCGCCGCCCCCTGCAGGGCGTGGGTCAGCTCCAGGCTAAACTCGGCGCGCGAGGCGCTCATGGCCTCCACGCCACCGGCGATGACCACGTTGGCCGTGCCGGCGATGAGGCTATTGATGCCCTGGACGGCGGCGTAGGCGCTGGAGGCGCAGTACATCTGCACGGTGGACGCCGAGATGCTGTTGGGAAGCTGGGTGCGCAGGACGACCTCGCGGCCCACGTTGGGCCCGTTGGTCGGCGGCGAGACGCAGCCGTAGATGAGCTCGTCGATAAGCGCCGGGTCCAGGTCTACCCGGTTGACCAGCTCCGTGACCGCCTGGCGGCCCAGATCGGCGTGGTTCCAATCCTTGTACTTGGTCCAGGCCTTGGCGAAGGGGGTGCGGACGCCGTCGACGATGACGATGGGATCGTCGGCGTGAAGATGGGTTTGATCAGCCATGGGAATTGCTCCGTAAATTCAGGTGAGGCGCGGTGATGATTGCCTTAAGTCGCGATGGGCTCAGTCGTTATAGAAGGTCTCGCCGTTGGCGGCCTTGTCGACCAGGATCTGAGCCGGTCGCAGGCGGTCGCCGAATTGGTCGGCCAGCCGGTTGAGCTGGTCCACGACGTTGGACAGGCCCACCTCGTCGGCGTGGCGGAAGATGCCGCCTCGGAAGGGGGGAAAGCCCAGGCCGAAGATGACGCCGATATCGCCGTCTCGCGGCGAGCGAAGGATGCCCTCCTCCAGGGCGTAGGCGCACTCGTTGAGCATGGCCAGCCAGCAGCGCTGCTGCACCAGCTCGCGGTCCACGCGGCGCCGATCGCGGCCGCCGGGCAGCGCGTCATAGGCCGTCTCGTCGGGCACATTGGAGCCCTCGCCGGCGTAGTCGTAGAAGCCATAATCGTTCTTCTTGCCCTTTCGGCCCTCCTCGGCGAGCTGGGCCAGCGCCGTCGGGGCGTGCCACCGCTCGGAGAAGGACTCCTGGAGGACGCCCGCCGCCTTCTGGGCGACGTCCATGCCCACCTCGTCGACCAACTTCAGGGGCCCCACGGGAAAGCCGAAGTCCTTCATGGCCTGGTCCACGTCCTCGATGCGGGCGCCCTCCTGAAGGATCCAGCCCGCCTCGTTGATATAGGCGCCGATGACGCGGCTCGTATAAAAGCCGGGGCCGTCGTCGACGACGATGCAGGTCTTGCCCATCTTTCGGCCCACCTCCAGGGCGGTGGCCACGGCGCGCTCCGAGGTCTGGTCGGTGCGGATGATCTCCAGAAGGGGCATCTTGTACACCGGGCTAAAGAAGTGCATGCCCAGCACATTCTCCGGGCGCTCCGCGTCGGCGGCGATGTCGGCGATGGGAATGGTGGAGGTGTTGGAGGCGAAGACGGCGTCCTCGCCCATCTTGGGCTCCAGATCGGCCAGCACCTGCTGCTTGAGATCCAGGGATTCGAAGACGGCCTCGATGACCACGTCGGCCTGAGCAAAGCCCGTATAATCCGTGGTGCCCGAGACGCGACCAAAGAGGACGTCCGCCCGGGCCTCGCTCATCTTCTTTCGGCTCACCAGCTTCTGAAAGAGGCCGTGGATATAGTCCATGCCCCAGCCCAGTCCCTCGTGGTCGCGGTCCTTGAGGCGCACGTCGTAGCCATTATAGGCCGCCACCTGGGCGATGCCGGCGCCCATCAGACCGGCGCCGAGGACGCCGATCTTGTCGACGTCGTAGGGCGGGCTGTCGTCGCCGACGACCTGGTCCTTATTGACCTCCTGGCGCATGAAGAAGATGCCCATCAAGTGACGGGCCACGTCCGACTGGACGAGCTCCACAAAGGCGTCGGCCTCGGCCTCCAGGCCGGCCTCAAAGCCCTTGGAGAAGCCCGTCTCGATGACGTCCAGGGCCTTGGGCAGCGCCGGGTAGTGACCGCCGCTCTTCTTCATGGCCTTCTCGCGAGCCTTGTCGAAGATGACCTTGCGCGCCGGCGTACGGGCCGCCAGCTTGACCGGATCTTGAATGGCCTCCTCCAGATTCTTGGCGAACGAGGCGGCCGGCGTGCCCTCGGCGGCCAGCTTTCGCGCCTTGTCGGCGGCGACCTCCAGCAGGATCCCCGGGTGCACGAGCTCGTCGACCAGCCCCAGGCGGTGGGCCTTGGGGCCGTCCACCTGGCGGCCCGTGAGCACCATGTCCAACGCCTGGCTCAGGTCGATGAGGCGCGGAAGGCGCTGGGTGCCACCGCCGCCGGGGATGAGCCCCAGCATGATCTCCGGAAGCCCCAGGGTGGTGGCGTCGGCGTCGGAGGCCACTCGGGCATCGCAGGCCAGGGCCAGCTCCAGGCCGCCGCCCAGGCATTGGCCGTGAATGGCGGCCACCACGGGCTGCTCCAACTCCACGAGCCGCGCCATCAGCGCCTGGCCGCGCTCCACCAGCGCCCGCAGGGCCTCGGGATCGCCGTAATAGCCCTGGAGCTCCTCGATATCGAAGCCGGCGACGAAATTATCATCTTTTAAACTATGGAGGACGATGGCCTCCACGTCCTCGTCGCTCAACGTGGTGTCCAGCAGGTCTTCAAAGCGGTCGATCATCGGCGTCGACAGGGTGTTGACCGATTGGCCGGCGACATCGATGCCGACGAAGGCAATCCCGTCGTCGACGCGGAGGGTGGCGAGTTCTGAGCCGGAGTTGGCAGTCATGGAAATCCCTTAAGACATGGAGTCACGATAAAATCCCATCAATTGAATCTTCAGGCCCGAGAGGGTACCCACCGCTGAATAGAAGGCAAGGGCGACGGGCCAAAAAACCGGAATAAATGCCGGACCTCCCCGATTAGGAAGCTTGCAAGGGACCGAGCCTTTCTTTAGCGTCGGGCCTTGAATCAACGTCGTATGACGCGTCGCAACTCACCGATGGAAGCGGACCGCAATGGTCACCAGAGCCAGGCATCACAGATTAAGCCCGCCGGGGTGGTGGGCCATCGCCGTGGGCCTCTGCGTGTGGCTTGTCTCTGCGACGGCCGCCGCCTCGCCGCTATGCGACGAGGTCGACGAGCCGCCGGTGGATGACGCCGCGACCGACGACGACGCCATGACCCAACCCCAGGAGCGGGCCGCGCCCTGCGGCGCGTCAGCGGACGCCCAATTCGGATCGCCCCGCTACAACGCCTGCTTTATGGCCAACCGCCTGCCGGCGACGAGCGCGCCGGCCTGGCTGGCCGAACACCTGAGCAAGCCCGGCGCCATGAGCACCATGCTGGAGCAGGTGCGCTATCTCGGCGACCAGGCCGACGGCGAGCGCCGGGCGCCCATGCCCGGCTGGCTGGCCCGATCCCTGGAGCAATGGGAGGCCGAACGGGGCGATGACCGACGCCCACCCTCGATTTGTCTGGAGAACGATACCCGCGAGGCCTGTGGCTCCCTGCCATCGCCCGCGGTGTTGATCATGGCCGGCACATTTGCGCCGGCGACCACGCAGCACGCCCAACTGGAGATCCCCTGGCGACCCGGCGAGAGCCAGGGCAGCCCGGAGATCCCGACGATCCTCCCCGTGGGCCCCTCCGAGGGCCATCCCCTGGCGGTGGATCGCCCCCCTGAGAGCAGCCACGACGCATAGGCGTCGACGCCTCGACCATCGATGCCCCTGCCGGGGCCGACCTGGTCGCCGGCGGTGATGACCCGGCAAGCGCTTGTGATGTGGCCAAGGCTATGTCACAAGGCGTGGGTTGGCGTCATGATCGCACCCTCGAGGTGTCCCCAATCAATCAATAGATAGGCGTAATCGATAGACGCCAGAGACACCGGTCCACGGCCCGCGCATGAGCGCGGCCGATAGGGACCGATAGAACATCCCAAGATAAGGAGCAAAACACTATGGCAGTGCAAAATACACAAGGTAATGGCGGCACCATATTGACGGTGATCGTCGCCGCCCTCGTCGGGTTCGGACTCGGCTGGGTGGTCGGTAATTTCAACGTGGGCCCCGACGGCGAGAGCGCCTCTGTGGCCACCGTCGATGGCCCCGAGGGCTCGCTCAACGATAGCGATACCCTCCCCGTGGGCGACAGCCCCATCCTGGGCGACCCCGACGCACCGATCACGGTGGTCGAGTTTACGTCCATGCAATGTCCCTTCTGCGGCCGCGCCGCCGGGACCCTCAATGAGCTGGTGGAGAATAACCCGGGCGACGTCCGCCTGGTCTTTAAGCACTTCCCGCTGGGCATGCAGCAAGAGGCCAAGCCGGCCTCCATCGCCCTGGTCGCCGCCCACCGACAGGGTGAGGACCACTTCTGGGACATGAAAGACGCCCTCTTCGATCGCCTCGATGATTACGGCTCGGAGCCCATGGAAGACCTGGCCGCCGGCATCGCCGGAGACCTGGGCATGGACGTCGATCAGTTCCGCGAAGACTTCAACGATCCCGACGCCGAAGCCATCGTCGACCGCGACCAGTCGCTGGGCCAAGAGCTCGGCGTGCGCGGAACGCCCCACTTCTTCATCAATGGTGAAGTCGTCAACGGCGCCCAGCCGCTGGCCGAATTCCAGTCCGTGGTCGATGAGCAGATGGCCTTCCTCGACGAATTGCGCGAAGAAGGCGTCGCCGAAGCCGACCTCTACGCCGAGGCCATCGAGCGCAACCTCGGCTCTGCCGCCGCCCCGGAGCAGCCGGAGCGCGCCCAGCAGGAGCCTCAGGAAGAGGAAGTGGACGTGGAGTACGTCCCCATCCGCGACCATAACTTCGCCAAAGGCGCCTCCGAAGAAGACGCCCTGGTCACCATCTTCGAATTCTCCAGCTTCCAGTGCCCCTTCTGCGCACGCGGCGCCGAGACCCTGGGTCAGCTCGTGGAGAACTACCCCGACGAAGTGCGCGTCGTCTTTAAGCACTTCCCCCTGGCCATGCAGCAGCAGAGCGAACCGGCCTCCCGCGCCGCTCAAGCCGCCGGCAACCAGGACCGCTTCTGGGAGTACTATGATCTCCTCTACGACAACCAGGACGACCTGGGCGAGGACCTCTTCATGCGCCTCGCCGAAGAGCTGGGCCTGAATATGGACCGCTTCCAAGAGGACTACGAAGCTCAGGAAACGGCCGACATCGTCAGCCAAGACCAGAGCGACGGCCAAGACGCCGGCGTCCGAGGAACCCCGGGCTTCGCCATCAACGGCCTGCGCGTCAACGGCGCCCAGCCCCTCCCCGTCTTCGAAGGTCACGTCAACGACCAGATCGAGATCGCCCGCGAGGTCAAAGAAGAAACCGGCCTCAGCGGCAACGAGCTCTATGAAGCCATCGTGGAGCACAACCAGGAGCACCTGGCCGGCAGCGCCGCCCAGCCCCCGGAGCCCGAGCCCCAGCCGGAAGCCGATGGCGGCGGTGACGTCGACCTCAGCGTCGGCGACTCCTTCGTCAAAGGCCCCGAGGACGCAGCGGTCACCATCTATGAGTTCTCCAGCTTCCAGTGCCCCTTCTGCGCCCGCGCCGCCGAGACCATGAGCGAAGTCCTGGAGGAATACCCGGACGACGTGCGACTGGTCTACAAAAACTTCCCCCTCCCCTTCCAGGCCGAGAGCGAGCCCGCCGCCCGCGCGGCCGTCGCCGCCGGCCAGCAAGGCGACGACTACTTCTGGGACATGTACGAAGCCCTCTACGACAACCAGGGCCGCTTCGGCGAGTCCGGTCTGTGGGACGAGCTGGCCCAGGACATCGGCCTGGACATGGACCAATTCCAGAGTGACTTCGAGAGCGACGCCGTCGCCCAACAAGTCGAAGCCGAACAGGCCGAAGGACGCTCCAACGGTGTCCAGGGCACACCGGCCTTCTTCATCAACGGCGAAGAGCTCACGGGTGCCCAGCCCATCGCCGAGTTCCGCCGCGTGATCGACGCCAACCTCTAATGGGTTGATGATGCCTTGAGCATCGGGCCGCCTCCTGAAAGGGGGGCGGCCTTTTTTTGTGGGTGGTGAGTGGCCACTGGAGGTCGGCCAACCCCC
>CAZMJS010000105.1:0-10629 GCA_964566695.1 uncultured Bradymonadales bacterium | reverse complement strand
CAGAAGAGCCAGAAGAGCCAGAAGAGCCAGAAGAGCCAGAAGAGCCAGAAGAGCCAGAAGAGCCAGAAGAGCCCGAGACATCACCATGAGCATCCCATTCGAACAGCTAAAGCCGCCAAAGTGGGGCGGTGAGGTCCCGGAACCCATCGACGTCGAGCCCCTGGTCCTGGGCCCGGACTGCGTCGTCGACCCCCCGGTGATCCTGTCGCCCATGGCGGCTGTGACCAATCCCCCCTTTCGCAAGCTCTGCCGAGAGATGGGCGCCGGATTGGTGGTCACCGAGATGGTCAGCGACAAGGGCTTGGTCCACGGATCGGAGCGCACCCTGAGGATGGTGGATCTCCAGCCCGAGGAGAGCCCCGTGGGCGTCCAGCTCTATGGAAAAGATCCGCAGATGATGGCCCGGGCCGCCAAGGTCGCCGAATCCATGGGCGCCGACCTGGTGGACGTCAATATGGGCTGCCCCATGCGCAAGGTCGTCTCCAGCGGTCATGGGGCAGCCCTTCTGCGAGAGCCCCAGCGGGTGGCCGAGATCTTCGCCGCCATGAGCGAGGCCGTCGACATCCCTGTCACCGGAAAGACCCGCGCGGCCTGGGAAGATACGGACGCCATCGAGGTGGCCCAGGCCATGGACCGCAGCGGGGCGGCGGCACTGACCATCCACGGCCGAACCCGCGGCGAGGGCTACGCCGGCCACGCCGACCTGGGCGTCATCCGAGCCCTGGTCAACGCCGTGGACATGCCCGTCATCGGCAATGGCGACGTCTGCGATTGGAAGTCCTGCCGGCGCATGTTTAAGGCCACGGGCTGCGACGGGGTCATGGTCGCCCGCGGCGCCCTTGGAAACCCCTGGGTCTTTCGCGAAATCCTGGCCGATCTCCAGGGCCGACCGATCCCCGGACGACCGGGGCCGGCCGACAAGCGCGCCATGGTGCGCCGCCACGTCGAGCTCTACGTCCAATACGTCGGGGTCGAGCGCATGACGCGCGAGATTCGAAAGCATCTGCTGTGGTATTTCCGCGGCACGCCCGGCGAAAAGGTGCTTCGCCGGCGCCTGGGATCCCTGGAATCCCTGGCCGATGTGCACGACGCCATCGACGCCGCCATCGACGCCAATGGCGGGATCGATCAGATCGGCGCCAAGAGTCACCCCCGGGGCGCCGCCATCGAGCAATCGGCCTCCTAGGTCGGGCCGGGGCGGGTATTGAGGATATTTCGGATGGTCCGACTCAGCATGTCCATGCCAAAGGGCTTTTGGAGTAGCGGTCGCTCCCGGGCATGTTGATCGTCGCGCGTCAGGGTGTCCGCCGTATAACCCGACATCAACAGCACCGAGGTTTCGGGACGGGCGTCGCTGATGCGATTGGCCAGGCGAATGCCGTCGATGCCGGGCATGATCACGTCCGTCAACAGCAGATGAATGGGGCCATCAAAGGTGTCGCTGATCTTGAGGGCCTCCTCGCCGCAGGAGGCGTCGATGACCTGGTAGCCCTTGCTCAACAGGAGATCGCGGATGGGGATGCGAAGCTCCTTTTCATCTTCCACCAATAGGATGGTTTCATTGCCCGTCATGGGCGTGCCCTGACGGGCCCGGCGAAGCTTGGGCGGCGTGTCCGAGTCCTGGCGGCTCGATGGGAAATAGAGCTTCAATGTCGTGCCCCGACCCTCCTCGCTATCGACGGTGATATGGCCGTCGTGCTGGTGGATGACGTTGGCCACCGTCGCCAGGCCCAGGCCGGTGCCGTCGCCGACGTCTTTAGTGGTGAAGAAGGGCTCAAAGATCTGTTGCTGGATCTCCGGCGACATCCCCTGGCCGGTATCGCTGATCTCCAGGACCGTATACTGGCCCCGCGGAAGCTCGGCGGGCATGGCGCTGCTGGGGATGTCCACCTCCAGGTGATAGGTCCGGACCTCGAAGTTTCCGCCGCTGTCCATGGCGTCCTTGGCGTTGATCGCCAGGTTCATGATGATCTGCTCCAACTGGTTGGGATCGATGACGATGGGACGCAGATCGTCGTCCAGGGCCAGGTGGATGCGAATCCCCTTGCCAAAGAGGCTCTCAAGGATCACGCGCATCTGCTTGAGGAGGTGGTTGGGATCGACCACGTTGTCTTCACTCTTTCGGTGACGACCCAGGGCCATGAGCTGACGGGTGAGCTTGGAGCCCCGATCGGCCGTGTTCTGGATGCGGTCGATGCTCCAGTGCTCGCGGTGCTCTTCCGGATCGTGCTCTCGAAGGATATAGCAATGGCTGTTGATGATGGTCAGCAGGTTATTGAAATCATGGGCCACCTCCCCGGCCAGGCGACCCAGGGCCTGCATCCGGTCGGCGTGCTCCAGGTTGTCCTGGATGCGTCGCTTTTCCGTCTGATCTTCGATCATGACCAGCAGGTGGGAGGGACGGCCGTCATGGGCCCTCAATAGGACGGCCGAGGCCTCGGTATAACAGGGGTCGCCGCCGCGCTTGAGGAAGGATAACTCCAGGCGGGCGAAGTCCTGTTGTTCGCGCATCAGTTCTCGACGAAGGCGCTTCCAGATGGGGCGATCGTCGTCGCTGAGCAAATCTCGGAGGTAGCGAGTGCGAAGCTCGTCCAGGTGGTAGTCCAGCATATCGCATAGGGCCGGGTTGGCGTGTTCGCAGCGCCCGTCGAGGCCCAAAATCGACAACCCCTGGGGGCAGTGATTAAAGAGGGTCCAGAAGCGGCGATCGTTTTCGTGGAGGCGCCGCCGAATGAAGTGACGCTCCATATTCTTTTCAATGGTGTGCACCAATAGGGCGCTCATGGTCTCCAGGTCGCCACTTCGCACCAGGTAGTGGTCGACGCCCACATGGATCATCTCCTTTAAGAGGCCCGTGTGTTCCGGTTGAACAAAGACCAGGGTCGAGCAGTCTGGCGAGTATTGAGCGAGGTGGGAGATATAGCGCTCCGGCATCGGATCACCGGGGGTGATCTCCAAGATTGCCATCTCGACATCCAGCTCCTTGCCAGGCCCCGAGGGGTCGGCGATCGCCTCCTCGATGGGCGTGGATTGAAAGTCAATGCTGCATCGTTGCAGTTCTGGGCAATCGCCATAGACTAAGATCGAAACACGGCGACTCATCAAGACAAACTCCCAAGTGGTGCTTAATATCGGGGGTAATCGTTAGCCCTAGGCTAGCAGACCCCCAATGGCGCTGTCAGGTTCCAATTTGAAGACACGGACTCGCGAAAAATGCTCCCATCGGTGGGCCTCTTGGAGCCCCTGGCTGGGACTGGTGGTGGCCCTGTGGGTGGCCACAGGCTGCGCTGCGGCCACGCCTCGCTTTCCCACGGACGTCCATAGCGCCATCCAGGACGAGGATATGCGGCGCATGGAGACCGAGCGCCTGCAGGTCTATTACCCGGAGGGGCGCGCCTCGGAGGCCCGTCAGATGGCGGCCCGCTTGGAGACCTGCCTGGCCGACCTGGAGGAGCGCCTGCCCGTGCCCACCGACTGGGGGTTGGTTCCGGTGGTGATGCCGGAGCTGGAATTCAATAACGCCTACGTCGCCTTCGGGCCCGGCAATGACCCCCATATTCTGGTGCCCACCTCCTTTACGACCCCTCTCTTGCAGGAGAGCGGGCTGACGCCTAGCCCCTCGGCGGTGGGCTGCCACGAGATGGTTCACTACGTGCATCTGATCCAGGTCCACGGGGCCTATTCGACGATCAACCGCTTGCTGGGGCCATCGATCAACCCCCAGCAGGGCTTTGATCTATGGTTCTTCGAGGGGTTGGCTACCTATTATGAAGGCCAGCTCGTCGAGGGGGTCGGCCGTCACGGATCGCCCCTGTGGGATACCCTGATGGCGGCCGGCCTGAGCGATGCCTCGTTTCAGGCCGGTCAACTCTCGGAGTGGGATCGGGCGATCCCCGTGGGCGGCCACTACCTCTTTGGGTCTTATTTCGTGGCCTACCTCGTGGATACCTACGGAGAGGAGAAGCTGTGGCAGCTCGTGGACCGCCAGGGCCGATCGACCTTCTTTCCCTTTGGTATGAACCGCCGCTTTCGCCAGATCTATGGGCGCACCATGGAGGAGCTTATCGATGATTTTCGGGTCCACCTGAGCGAGAGCTATGAGCGGCGCTCGCGGCCCGAGGCGCAACAGCGGTGGGACTGGCTGGGTCGCCGGGCCCTCTTTGAGGTGGGTCCTCAGGACCAGTTGGCGACCTTTTCGCAGGACGTCGATCAGGTGCCGACGCTGCGCGTGGAAGACGCTCAAGGCGAGGAGCTGGTTTCCACGCGCCTGCCCGATATTCGGCCCCTTCGACGTATCCGAGGGCTGGGGGCCATCGATGGGCTGCGCTTTTCGCCCGATGGGCAGCACCTGGTGATGGTGATCAATCACCGCGGCCGATCCACGCCGCGCACCGACGTGTTAAGCTTGGAGATCGCCAGCGGTCGGTGGCAAACGCTGCTCGCCGACAGCCAGGCCGTGGCCATCGATACGAGCCCCGATGGAGAGTCGTTGATCCTGGCTCGCATCGAAGGCCAGTCCGTGATCCTGGAGCGCGTCTATCCCGAGGGGGGCGCCGACGCTCGCCAGCGCTTATGGGCCCTGCCCGAGGGAAGCTACGTCTCTAGCCTGCGGGTCTCGCCATCCGGTCAGAAGGTGGCCCTGGGGCTCATGGAGGATGAGCGGTGGTCCGTGGCCATCGCCGATGTGGAGAGCGGCCAGTGGCAATACCAGTGGCAGGGAGGCCAGGGCGACCGTCCGGTATACTCGCCCTATTGGATCGATGATGAGCGCCTGATGGTGGCCGCCGACGACGGTCAGCGAGGCGTCCAGATCTACGAGCTGTCCACGGTGGACGGCGACATCGTCCAGCGAAGTCAGGCGCCCTATATGGCCACCTCGCCTCAAATGCGGGGCGACGAGCTCTGGGCGCTCAACCGCGAGGGCTGGGGGTGGAGCCTCGATCGGTGGGTCGATGACGAGGATGTTGGCGGCGACGAGGCAACGGGTGAGGCGCCCTTAAGCGCCGTGGAGCCGCCAGAGGTCTCCGGGTATGATCCGGCGCCGGCGGCGTCGGTGCCCGTGCTGAGGGACGAGCCCTATTCGCAGCTCGACGGGCTCTTTCGACCGCGACTGCGATTGCCCCAATTGATGATCTATGAGGGGGGCGAGGAGGTGGAGTTGGGCTTCGCCGCCAGCGGCCGCGATGAGCTGGGCATTCATAACTGGGCCGTCGATCTGTGGTGGGATTTTCGACGCGACGAACCCAGCGCCTCCGTGGGCTATGTGTGGACCCGGTTGGCCCCCTGGATGGTCAGCCTCCAGGCCCTGGATTCGCGCACCCGCCTGCGGGTCATCGACGGCACAGAGGAGGGTCAACTCCTGGAGCAGCGCGACCGCCTGGCGCGACTCCAGATCCAGCGCACCTTCTACGATACCACCCTGTGGACGGAGGCTATGGCCGCCGAGTTTCAGCGCTCGGCGTCTCCCGATCGACGGGGCATCGACAACCGTCTCAGCGGTGCCGCCGTCGGTCTGGAGCACGGCGCCAGCCGCACCAGCCCCTACGGCGGTCGCCAGCAGGGGTGGTTCGCCGCCACCCAGGCCGGGGCCTATCCCCGGTGGCTGGGCTCGGACTTCGAGCTCACCCAGCTTCGGGCCCAACTGGATTGGACCCGATCGCCGCCCCTGTCGACGCGCCACCAACTCCAACTGGGCCTTCGGGGCCACCGCCTCGGTGGCGTCCCCGATGACCGGCCCTTGATGCGCGTCGGCGGCTTCACCAACCTGGAGTCCATCGCCGCCTCCGAGGAGCCACGAGAGCAGCCCCTGGCGCACCACCTGGTCCCCCGATCCTTTCGCTTCAGCGAGGCCTTGAGGGGTTATGAAGACCTGGGCCTGGCCACCAATCAGGTCGCCATCGCCGACCTGCAATACCGCTTTCCCTTTATCATCGACCGCGGCGATCCAGCGACTTTTCGCTATTTCCCGGCGGTCTTTGTCCGCCAGATCGACCTGGAGCTCTTTGCCACGGCGGCCACGCGCTTCGATGATGACGTCCACGCCGCCGCCGGCGCCAGCCTCGATCTCTCGTTGATCTTTTGGCGCGCCCCCCTGCGGCTGCGCTACCAGATCGCGCAGAGGCTGGTCGACGACGAGCGTTTGGTGCATACACTGAGCTCCGTCATCGGTGGGACCTGGTAGCTATGACACCGACTTTTCCACCCCCCCAATCTGGAGAGATAGCCCATGATCGAGCTGAGCCCCCTTTTCTTCGACGACTCTCAACCCGGTGGACGACCGGAGACCACCGATCGCGACGCCATCGACGATCGCTATAAGTGGAACGTCGATGATATCTATGAGGATTGGTCCCAGTGGCAGGCCGATATGGAGGCCATCGAGGAGGAGATGGAGCGCTTCGTGGCCCTTCGAGGCACCCTCGAGGAGGGCCCCCAGCGATTGGTGGAGGCCTACCAGTTGGGCGATCAGATCGGGATGAAGGCCTATAAGCTCTTTCGCTATCCCCAGCTCACCTTCGACGTCGACCAGCGAGACAACGAGGTGCAGGCGCGCCTGCAGCGCGTCCAACAGCTCTTTGCTCAATACCAGGCCAAGCGCTCCTGGTTTGAACCGGAGCTCATCACCCTCGGCGAACAGACCGTGATGGGCTGGGTCGATGAGACGCCCGAGTTGGAGCCCTATCGCTTTCCGATCTCTGAGGTCTTCCGAAATCAGGAGCATGTCCTCGACGAGAAGGGAGAGCAGATTCTGGCCTACGGAAGCCGCTTCCGATCGGCGCCCGGCGAGGTCTACCGGGCCCTGACCACCGCCGACATCGAATTCAACGAGATCGAACTCAGCGACGGCGAGACCAAAAAGGTGACTTTCGGCGAGTACGGCCGCCTGCTCAAGACGGCCCGCGACCAGGGCGATCGACGAGCCGCCTTCCAGGCCATCTACGACATCTTCGATGGCCAGAAGAATACCTTCGCTGCCCTCTACAATAGCATCTGCCAGCGCGATTGGGCCCAGGCCCAGGCCCGACATTATGAGAGCTGCGCCCAGGCTGCCCTCGACGGAAATAACGTGCCCGTCTCCGTGCTGCAGACCCTCATCGACACCACGGCCAACGGCCTGGAGCCCTTTCAGCGCTACCACCGACTGCGAAAGGAGCGCCTCCAACTCGACGAATACCACCCCTATGACGGTGGGATCCCCCTGTTGGAGCGCGACGATCTCTATCCCTACGACGAGGTCCGCGATCTGCTCATCGACTCCGTGGCGCCCCTGGGCGATGACTATCAGGACCTGATGAAGGAGGCCCTCTCCGGCGGCTGGATCGATGTCTATGAAAACGAGGGCAAGCGCTCTGGGGCCTACTCCGCCGGGGTCTATGGGGTCCATCCCTATATGCTGCTCAATTATACGGACACCCTCTCCGATCTCTTCACCCTGGCTCATGAGTTGGGCCACACCCTGCACACCATGCTGTCGTCGGAACACCAGCCCTTTGCCACCTCCTCGTATACCATCTTTGTCGCCGAGGTGGCGTCGACGACCAACGAAGCCCTGCTATTGGAGCATATGCTGGAGAAGAGCGACGATCCCGGCGAGCGGGTGATGCTCCTTCAGCAAGCCATCGATAATATTACGGGCACCTTCTATATCCAGTCCCTCTTTGCCGACTTCGAGCTCTCGGCCCACCGCGCCGTGGAGCAGGGACAGCCCATCACGGCCGATACCCTCAACGATCTCTATTTTTCAAAGCTCCAGGATTATTATGGGGACGCCGCCGTGCTCGATGACGCCTACGCCCTGACCTGGGCGCGCATCCCTCATTTCTTCAACTCCCCATTCTATGTGTATCAATACGCCACCTGCTACGCCTCGTCGGCCACCATCATGGATGGCCTCCTGAGCGACGATGGGGCCCAGTCAGAGGAGACGGTGGAGCGCTACCTGGAGCTCTTGAAGAGCGGAGGCAGCGACCACCCCATGGAGCAGCTACGGGCCGCCGGCGTCGATCTGGAGGAATCCCAGACCGTGCGCTCCGTCGTGGAGCGACTCGACGAGCTCGTCGACCAGCTCGAAGAGGCCTTAGATGCCGTCGAGGGCTGAACCGATGCGCTCCAGCCCCTCTTCGATGGCCTCATCGCTGAGGGCGTAGGACAGCCGGAGGCATCCGGGAGCCCCAAAGGCGGTGCCGGGCACCACGGCGCAGTGGGCCTCGTCGAGGAGGGCGGCCCCCAGATCGAGGTCATCGTCGTAGGGGCCGGCGGCGATGATCTCCGACATGTCGGGAAAGACGTAGAATGCCCCGCTGGGTCGCAGGCATGTCACCCCGTCGATGGCGTTGAGGCCGTCGACGATCAGGTCGCGCCGTCGCTTAAAGTGCTCCCGGCGCTCGTCGAGGATCGACGTATCCAATTCCAGGGCGGCGATCCCGCCGTGTTGCACAAAGGTCGTGGCGTTGGACGTCGACTGACTCTGCAGCGTCCCCATGGCAGCGATCCACTCCTCGGGGCCGATGGCGTAACCCAGGCGCCAACCCGTCATGGCATAGGTCTTGGAAAACCCATTGACCGTCAGGACCCGATCGCCGAGCTCCGGGGCCTGGGCCACCAGGTCCGCCGCCAGCTCTCCTTCGTAAAACAGGCGATCGTAGATGGCGTCAAAGATCACCACCACCTCTGGGAAGTCAGCCAACACCTGGGCCAGCTCTTTTAGCTCCCCGGCGCTATAGGTCGCTCCCGTGGGGTTGGAGGGCGAACAGAGGATCAACCCCTTGAGCCCCTCTGATTCGATGGCCTCTCGCAGCCCTTCGGCGGTGAGCTTAAAGCGCGAATCCATATCGGTGTCGATGCTCACCGGCGTGGCGCCCGCCAGATGAAGCTGGGCCGGATAGCTTACCCAATGAGGGGCCGGGATGCCCACCTTATCGCCCGGATCGAAGAGCACCTGGCTGGCATTATATAGGGCCTGCTTGGCGCCCACCGTGACCACGACCTGGTCCTTTGACACCTGGCGTTGGCGGTGATCGTACTCCCTGGCGATGGCCTCGCGAAGCTGGGGCAGGCCGCTGGCCGCGGTATAGCGCGTCTTGCCGGCGTCGATGGCTTCTTGAGCGGCCCTGGCGATGGGTTCCGGCGTGTCGAAATCCGGCTCCCCGGCGCTAAAGCCGATCACATCCACGCCCTCGGCCTTGAGGGCGTTGGCCTTGGCGGTGATGGACAGGGTTGGCGACGGTTCCACGCGTTGAATTCGCTGGCTCAGATGGCTCATCTCAATGCCTCACTTTGGGGCGGGTCGCCCCCATTTGATATGCTATGGATTTATTGATCGCTGGTATGTTGACCATGAAATTTCTCGGCCAGCGCGGCTTCCACGTGATCCGGGACCTGATCTTCGACGGAACCCCCGAAACGGGCCACCTCTTTGACCAGTCCCGAGCTGACGTAGAAGTGGGACTCCTCGGTCATCATAAATACGGTCTCGATGCGATCGTTCAACTTTCGGTTCATATTCGCCATTTGAAGCTCGTACTCGAAATCGCTGACCGCCCGAAGGCCTCGAAGGATCACATCGCATTCACGGGTATCGGCATAATCGACCAACAGCCCTTCAAAGCTGGCGATCTCCAGGCGCTCTTCGCCGGGAAATGATCCTTCGATCAAAGCCTTTCGCTCCTCGATGCTGAAGAGCGGTTCCTTTCGAATATTGACGGCGATCCCCACCACCACCTCGTCAAAAATCCTCAACCCACGCTCGATAATACTCACGTGTCCGTAGGTCAGGGGATCGAAACTACCCGGATAAAGCGCCGTCTTCGCCATGAACTCACACCTCGCATACAACCACGTGCCAACATTCCAGCGCCTCACTATAACCCACAGATCCCATCCTTCGTAGGCGGATCTTCTGGGGTCAGCCGGCCCCATCCTCAGTGAGGTCTTCGATACAGCGAAAGAAGCGGATCCATGTCGAGCCATAGTCCTTATGGCGCACCATCTCCAGCCGGGTCAGTGCCGGAGCTTCCTCATCTTTAGCGGACTCCCAGACGATCAGGGCTCCTTCGGTCACCTTTGGCGATTCATCGAGTGTCACCAGCGCTCTCGGTCCTTCGCCGCTATCATAGGGGGGATCGAGGAACCACAGATCGGGCGTACCATCGACCCGACTCAGGAGTGACACAAACTCTCCCTTCAAGACCCGGCTTCGATCCTCCATGGACAACGAGGCGATATTGTCCTCAATCGCTCGGATGGCCATGCGGTAGGGATCGCAGAACGTCGCACGGGCCGCTCCCCGACTAAGGGCCTCCAATCCCAGGGCACCCGATCCGGCAAAGGCGTCTATCACGGTGGCCCCTCGGAGATCGCCGAGTATGGAGAATAGGGACTCCCTGATGCGATCCGTGGTGGGCCGTACATCCATTCCCCGTGGGGCTTTGATGGTTCGGCCTCCGGCTTCTCCTGAAATAATACGCATGATCCTCTCTCGTGGTGCACAGCTACCAGCGGCGATCGCCGACGCCGATCTCATCACAGACTTGATGCACATAAAAGGATGGAAATGACCCCTGCCGAATAAAACCTCGCCTTTTTCATAAATTCCCCTTGACGCCCGACCAGCCCACCCCTATAACGCCG
>CAZMJS010000104.1:0-10864 GCA_964566695.1 uncultured Bradymonadales bacterium | reverse complement strand
CTCCGACGAGGACGAAGACGACTCCGACGACGAAGAAGATATCGCTGCCTCCGGTGGAAGCGGCGACGGCGACGGCCCACTCTACACCACGGACGGGCCCAAAGACGCCGGAACCGTGGGCATGGCTGCCTTCTTCGACCTTCCCGACGAGTTGATGCTCGCCGCCGCTCACACGCGGGACTCCGACTACGAGGACTTCGACGCCTACTCGCCCTTCCCCATCCACGGAATGGACGATGCCATGGGCCTCGGCCGCTCCTGGATCCCCTGGGTGACCTTCGGCGCCGGTAGCGCTGGCCTACTGACGGCCAACGCCCTCCAATTCGGCACCATGACCTTTGACTGGCCCATGATCGTCGGCGGAAAGCCCTACGCTCCCTGGCCGTCCTTCGTGCCCATCATGTTCGAGCTGACCGTCCTCTTTGCCGGTGTCACCACGGCCATCGTCATGCTCATCGCCGCCGGCTGCTTTCGCAAAAACCGGATCATCGATGAGGAGATCACCCAGGACCGCTTTGCGCTCTGGATCTCCGCCGACGACGAACGCTTTGACGCCGACGAAGTCCGAGCCTTTATGGAGTCCCTGGACCCCGTCGAAATCCGCACCATCAACGAAGAAGGCGCATAAGCCATGACTACTCATCACTCCTCCACAACCCTTGGTCTCGCTGCCCTGGCAGTGCTCGGCATGAGTCTTGGTGGATGCCTCTATGAGGTGGGCCTTCCGGCCGACGGCGATGACCCTTTTGGTCGCGCCATCCCCATCCAGGGCATGCACCAGCAAACCAAGATCAAGGACCAGGCCGCCCAGCCCATCTACCGCGATGACCAACCCGAGGGCATGCGCTATGCGCCCCCTCGCACCGTCACCGTCGATGGCTTCGTCCGTCCTCAGGACCCCTCGGAGCCCAACTACGACGTCGTGGCCAACCCCGTCCCCATGACCGAGGACAACCTCAAATACGGCGAGTACCTCTACACCGAGCAATGCGCCGTCTGTCATGGGATGGATGGCGCCGGCGGTGGCACCATCGTGGAGGCCGGCCACTACCCGGCGCCTCCAACCCTCAACAGCGATAACCTTCGTCGCCGTTCCGATCACCATATCTACGATGTGATCACCAACGGCCAGGGCATGATGTGGTCCTACGATAGTAAACTGACCGAAGTCGAACGCTGGGCCGTGGTCAATTTTGTCCGCGTCCTTCAGCGCGCCGACTACCCCCAGCCCACTGACCTGGATCAATTGCGCGAGATGTAAGGCTCTCCTCGAGAGGCCCCCTGCAGTGCTTGTCCATCCGTAACGAGGCAATTTCCAATGGCTCAACACAGTCATCACGACGACATCGAACCCCCAGGCGAATTTGAAGTGCCTAAAGGGTTCCTCACCGTGGCAATCATCTTCATCGTCATCGGGATCGCCGCCTTCGGCTACGGGCTGATGTCCGACCCCGATAGCGCCTGGAAGGGCTACGTCATCGGCTTCTGGCTGACCTTTTCGGTCGCCGCATGTGGCCCCTTCTTTATGGCGACCCAATACCTCTCCAAGGCCGGGTGGAGCGTCAGTATCCGACGGATCCCGGAGGCCATGGGCGCCTTTTTGGTGCCCTCCATCATCTTTGGTGGGCTGGCCCTATTTGGCGCCGAACACCTCTTTGGATGGATCGATCTGGCCCCCGAGGTCTTTGATCCGGATAGCGAGGTCTATGACTCCATCGTCGCCGCCAAAGAGCCGGTGCTTAACTTCGGCGTTCTCGCCGTCGTGACCATCGCCTCCACCCTGGCCATCGGCGCCTTCTACCTGATGATGCGCAAGTTCAGCCTTCAGCAAGACGAAGAAGGCGGCTACGACCTGATGCACAAGAATATCTGGGCCAGCGCCGGCTTCATCATCATCTTTGTCATCGGCATCTCCTTTACCTCCTGGTACTGGACCATGTCCTATGACCCCCACTGGTACTCCATGATGTGGTCGGTCTACGCCTTCGCCGGCCTCTTCCAGACCGGTCTGGCGATCATCACGCTGACCCTCATCTACCTCCTTCGCAAGCGTCTCCTGGGCGGCTGCGCCGGCATGGAGCAGGTCCACCGTATGGGCCAGCTCGTCTTCGGCTTCACCGTCTTCTACGCCTATATTCACTTCTCTCAATTCCTGCTTCTCTGGTACGCCAACATCCCGGAGACCGCGAAGTGGTATACCGACCGTATGGCCGAGGGCTGGGGCTTTTGGCTCCTGCTGATCCCCATCTTTAAGTTCATCATCCCTTTCCTCATCCTGCTTCCACAGAAGCACAAGAAGAATAAGGGCAATATCCTCGTGATGGTCTGCTGGCTTCTCATCGTCATGCAGGTCTACGAAACCTGGCTGTGGGTCGCCCCCTACTCCTTCGGCGAGGGCCTCGTGGAGCCCAGCCTGCCGATCATTGAAATCGCCGTGGCCCTCGGCTTTATCGGCGCCTTCATGATCGTCTTCTTCAAGTCCCTGGCCAAGCACAACCTGGTGCCGCTTAAGGACCCGCTCCTCCACGAGTCGATCCACCATTCGCACGACGACCTGATTTACCCCAACGGCAAGCCCGAAGAGGCGGAGTCCAACGACGACATCCCCTGATTGACGCTTCGATGGTTGATTTGCTTTCCGTCTCTTTTTGCCCCAACGCAGTGACGACATGAAAAACAAAACGGTCAAAACTGGACTCAAAATCGCCCTGGTAACGGGCGGGCTCTTCGCCCTGGTTCCCACGGTCTATGGACAGGCCATCGGGATTCAAACCCTGGAACGCCTCACCGTGGGCACGCCCCAACAACTGGACCGGGGTGAAGACGTCTTTGAGATGCAATGCGCCGATTGCCACGGCGACCAGGGCCAAGGCGGCGCCGAGATCGGCGAGCGCATGGGTGCCGCCGGCTTCGTCGGCGAGGACGTGGAGCGCTCTGGCCTCTACTCCATCTACAGCGTCATCAGCCACGGTCTGGAGGAAGAGGACGGCGAACACCCCGTCTTTGATGCGCTGGCCTACCAAGATCGCTGGGCCGTCTCCCATTACGTGCACGACCTCATCGACGACCCCAACCCCGATCCTTCGGACATTATCGCCCGCGTGGAGCAAGAGGCCGAGGAGGGCGTCTGCGATCCGGCCATTCGCGACGATATCGCCGACCTCACCGTCCCGGAGAGCGACGAACAGATCGCCATGGGCGAGGAGATCTTCCAGACCCAATGCGTGGCCTGCCACGGCGCCGACGGACGGGCCGACGTGCCCGGCGGCCAGGCCACCGACCCGCCGGCTCGTGATTTCCACGACGACCCGGAGAATTGGACCAACGGCACCAGCCCCCTGGCCCTCTTTACCACCCTCGACGAGGGCATTGAGGGCACTGGCATGGCCTCCTACGGCCACCTGCCGGACGAAGAGTTGTGGGCCATGGTCCACTACATGCGTGAGGAATTGATCCCCGAGGAAAACCAAGAGGATCTCACCGAGGACCAGATCGACGACGTCTGTCGCAGCCTCAGCGCTCCGCCCCGTCCCGACGCCATTCCCCTGGAGCACGCCCTCGAATTTGTCGCCGCCGAAGAAGAAGAGCGACGCTACCTTCGCTATCACAGCTATGGCGATCCCCAGATCCAGCCCGACGCCAGCCAGGACCGCGGCCAAGAACTCTACGTTCAGAGCTGCGCCAGTTGCCACGGCGCCGACGGCAACCCCGACTCGGCCCACGGCCCCTATGGCAAATTCCCGCCCTTCCTCCACATCGAGCCCGCGCCCCTGGTGCCCGCCGCCGTTGGCGGAACCTATGAGGACGTGGCCCAGCGAGTGATCGCCGGGCCCCACGCTCCTCTGCCCGATGGGCCCAATGTGGCCACCTTCTCGGAGCAGGACTGGCAGGACCTCCAATTCTTCATCAGCACCTTCGAGGGGATGGGCAGCGACCGTGTGCGACCGGCGGACACCGACGAGGCCTCGCTCATCTATCGCTTCGACGACATGGAACTCCATAGCGACGAAGACGACGACGTCCGCGACGCCCTGCGTGACTTCTTCGCCGAACGGGCCCCCACCACCGACGATCTGGAGGCCTGGCAAGAGGAATTGGACCTTGATTTTGAGGCGCTGAGCGAAGAAGATCTCGACGCTCTCCAAAGCCTCGTCACCGACGAGTAATGAGTTGCCCCGGCGCCCGGGGCGGAACCCCTGGTTCCCATGGGCGCACCTTTTTTTGGCTCTTGAATGAGCCTCAGTTGGCGGCCTCCCGCCACATATATTGTAGGATGCCGAGTATCCCCTGGCGACCCGTCAATTTGACCCAGGGTAGGACATTTTGCCGCATCACGAAGCCGGATCGGATCTCGAATCCCTCTGGCCTATCCCGACGCCGAGACACCACCGATGAGCTCTTCACCCAAGACCAAGACCAACGCCATGAGCATGTTGTTTCAACCGCGTCGGCCCCGACGTCGACGGTCCTTCTCCTGGGGCCTGGGACTTCTGGCCATTGCCGTCGCCCTGCTGATTCCAGCGACGGCCTTCGCCATCCCAGGCAGTGGCGAATTCGTCGCCCTATACTCCGATGGTGGCCGTGAAATGACGGCCCTCTACAACCTGATTGCCAAAATCTGCTTGGCGATCCTCATCATCGTAGAGGGTGTCCTTCTATACGCGATCCTTAAATTTCGCCGACGCTCTGACGAAGATCAACCCGTCCAAAACCACGGCGACCTGCGTCTGGAGTTTGGCTGGACCATGGCCGCCCTGGCCATTCAGGTGTGGATCGGCGTCGCTACCATCGACGTCATGTTCACCACCGAGAGCGCCCCCGACGAAGTAGACCTCACCGTGGTCGCTGAGGCCTCTCAATGGGACTGGGACTTCTATTACGACTTCGACGACCGCGGCACCTTGATCCACCCTGACCTGGTGGTGCCCGCTCACCAGAACGTCAAATTGCAGGTGACCTCCCGAGATGTCATCCACGCCATCTTCATTCCCGACCTCGGCATCAAGATCGACGCCGTCCCGGGACGCTACAATCACTGGTGGTTCCGCGCTGACGGCCCCGTCGCTCAGGTGCGCCCCGAAGATCACGCCACAGTGGGCCGCTCCGACGAAACGCTCAAGCAGACCCGCTCGGGACGCTTCCACAGCGATCGTGGCTCCACGACCCGCCAGGTCACCGGTCTTGAGCAACGCGTGGACTACCTCGGTGCCTCCCGTGAGATCGAGGAAGTCTCGCCCTACGCCAACTACAACGCCATCGAATACCAGGGAACCTGCGCAGAGATGTGCGGCATGGACCACTGGAATATGTACTTCCGCACCGTCGTCATGACTGGCTCCAGCTTTGAGCGCTGGGTGACCGATCAATTTGAAACCGTCGACGAAGCTGATGGCCAACAGGTCTACGACGCCCAATGCGCCACCTGCCACGGCGACGACGGCACCGGCGTGGCCGACAACCCCACCCTCGTGGGATCGGACATCGTCGCCACCGACTCCGACGACGCCCGCTGGGAACATATCGAGATCGTCCTGGAGGGTCGCGGCGCCATGACGGCCTTTGGTAGCATCCTCAATGACGACGAGGTCGCCGAAGTCATCAACCACGAACGTCTTAGCTGGGGCAACGATGGTGGCACCGTCGAGCCTGAGGACGTCGCCGCCTATCGCGAGGAACAGGGCATGTCGCCCTTCCCCGCCGCCGCCGTCGATCCCGTCCCCACCGACGACCTCATGGCCCTCGGCGGACGGATCTATCAAAGTTGCGCCGGCTGCCACGGCTCCGACGGCGTTGGACCGGATTACATCCCGGACATCGCTGGAAGTGACTTGGTCACTGACGACGACCCCGCCGCCCTGGGCCACCTCCTTCTCGACGGTCGAGACAGCGACGAGTGGCCTGGCAAAAAGCGCCCCGTCGGGCGCACCATGAGCGACCTCGAGCTCTCCGCCATCATGACCTATATTCGTCAGTCTTTTGGCAACGAGGCCATGGAAGTTCAGCCCTTCGACGTCATCGATATTCGCAACCCCTGATTGCTTTTGCTGCGCCGACGCCGTCCCCTCGGGGACTGGCGTCACCCACTAGTCATCAACCTGGAGCGTCGGTCAAATATTGACCGCATCCGCGAGGCACCGGACCATGAGCGAAAATAACTTAAAAGGCTATCTCTCCCCTCTGACCGAAGAGGCGAAGACCAGTAAGTGGGTTTATATCAAGGAGTGGCTATGCTCCACCGATGCCAAGCGCATCGGCGTGATGTACCTCATCTTCGCCGCCATCATGGGGCTCTTCGGTGGCATCCTCTCCATGGGGATCCGGATCGAGTTGATGCAGCACGGCACCGTGCTCTTCGAGAACCCCTCGACCTACAACTCCCTTCCCGGGATGCACGCCACGGCGATGATCTTCTTCTTCATCATCCCCGCCTTTACCGGGGTGGCCAACTTCGTGGTCCCCATCCAGATCGGGGCGCCTGATATGGCCTTCCCCAAGCTCAACCTGGCCGCCTTCTGGATCCTGCCGCCATCGGCCTTCGTGACCTTCTTTGGCTTCTTCGTCAACAGCGTCCCCGAATTCGGCTGGACGGCCTATCCCCCGCTTTCCAACAACGTCTATAGCGGTATGATCGGCGCTGATTTCTGGGTCCTTGGACTGGTCCTCGTCGGCGTCAGCTCCACCATGGCTGCCATCAACTTCCTTGCCACCGTATTCAATATGCGCTGCAAGGGCATGAAGATGTTCCAGCTTCCGCTTTTCACCTGGACCCTGGTGGTCACCAGCTTCCTCATCCTTGCCGCCACCCCGGTGCTCACCAGCGCCCTGCTGATGCTCACCTTTGAGCGCATGTTCCCCGGCGTCTTCCACTTCTTTAACCCTGCCGGCGGTGGCGATCCCATTCTGTACCAGCACTTATTCTGGTTCTACTCGCACCCCGCTGTGTACATCATGATCTTGCCTGGATTCGGCGTCATCAGTTCCGTCGTCCAGACCTTTAGCCGAAAACATATCTTCGGCTACGCCCTCATGGTGTGGTCCGTCATCGCCATTGCCATCCTGGGCTTCCTGGTGTGGGCCCACCACATGTTCACCACCGGTATCGCCCTGGAGGTGCGCGTCGGCTTTATGTTCCTGACCATGCTCATCGCTGTGCCCACAGGCATCAAGATATTTAGCTGGCTGGCCACGATATGGGGCGGTAGCATCAAATTCGACACCCCCATGCTATACGCCCTTGGTTTCATTGCCATGTTTACCGTCGGCGGCCTCTCCGGCGTCGTCTTGGCCGCCGTCTCCGTCGACATCCAGCTCCACGATACCTATTACGTCGTCGCCCATATCCACTACGTGCTGGTCGCCGGCTCCATGATGACCATTTTCGCCGGGATCTACTACTGGTATCCCAAGATGACGGGCAAGATGTATAACGAATTCCTGGGCAAGCTCCATTTCTGGCTGACCGCCATCTTCATCAATGTCACCTTCTTTATTCAGCACTGGCTGGGCGTCGCCGGTATGCCTCGTCGCTACTACGACTACGATCCCCAATTTGAGCTGGCCAACGCCATCTCCAGTTACGGCTCCTACGCCCTCTTCTTGGCGCAGTTTATCTTCCTGTATAATATGATCGTCAGTTTCAAGAAGGGTAAAGACGCCAAGGACAATCACTGGTACGGTGACGGCATTCACATGGAATGGTTCATCGCCTCGCCGCCGAACCACCACAATTTCCACGAGCCTCCGGAGTGGAACCCCATCGTGCGTCACCACCATAGCGCCGATGAGTCCGAGGCCGAGCGCTGGGTTAGCCATCCGGAGAAATCCACCGATGGTTCCTTGGAGCACTGAGCCTGACCCTTTTTTCTCTGTTCTATTGAAGCACTCTGTCTAAGAGGTCGTTGTTATGGCATCTCAAGAAGCCTCCCATATGGAAGGTCCCGGCGTCGGCGAAGAATCCCTCGGCGTCACAAACGGCAAGATCGGCATGTGGACCTTCCTGGTCATGGACGCCATGACCTTCGCAGGTATCCTCGCCGGTTATGCCCGCATCCGTTGGAGCCCCAACGCCGAGGCCCCCTGGCCCTTCCCCATCGACGCCTTTGGCGTCGTCGGTATCCAGTTGACGGCCTTCAACACCTTCATCCTCATTTGCTCCAGTGTGGCCATGGTGCATGTCCTCGCCGAGCAAATGCGCGGCAATATGGACACCGCCCAGAACTGGCTTAAAGCCACCATCCTAGGCGGCCTTGTCTTCCTCAGTATTCAGGCCTTTGAGTGGACCCACCTCATCATCGACAAATTTCACCTCCTCATCGAGGCGGGGTGGAACGAAAACTTCACGGCCACCTTCTATATGCTTACCGGCTTCCACGGCCTCCACGTCGCCGTCGGGGTCATCTATAACACCATCATTTTGATGGGCATGCGTAGCGGCAAGATCACCGAGGAGAATACCTCCACCGTCGAGATCGCCGGCCTGTACTGGCACTTCGTCGACCTCATCTGGATCCTTGTCTTCACCTTCGTCTACCTCATCTGACCGTCGTCGACGGCACCGAGTCCAGCGACCATATAGCTTTCGTTCCACAGGATAATCCGCATGGCTTCTCAAGACGCTGAACATCATTACGAAACCGGTTGGGGTTGGTTGAAGATCGACGGCCTCTACAACCAGTATATGCACGTCTGGGTATGGCTCTTCGTCCTCACCGTCGTCGAGGTCTTCATCCCAGAGCCCCACATCTTCGCCGAGCTCTTTGAAGCGCTGCGATTGACCGTCATTCCCGGCGTGGAGTGGGTCAACGCCTGGCTCTTCGCCCTGGAATTTCCCCGGGTCTTCGTCGTCGTCTCCCTGATCGTATTGGCCCTCGTCAAGACGTGGCTCGTGGCCTGGTACTATATGCACCTGATCTCGGAGCGTCCGATCATCATATTGGTGGCCGCCGCCCCCTTTATCTTTTCCATCTTCCTGACCATCGGCCTCTTCCCCTGGCAGACGACCTTTGGGATTCAGAACCTCCTCTTTGTCCCCTGAAGAATGGGGCTATAGAGACAACGCCCGGTGGTGTGACAATTCGCCACTTGGGCTTGATCTCCACCAATGCTAGTGCTTAGTTGTCGATGGGATACCTTCGGGTATCCCATCGCCGTTCTACCTACCCACCTTGAGAGTCCTCGTGATGGACCGTCTACGCCACCTATTTTTCATGTTGGGGCAGTATGCTCAGCTTACCAAGCCTGGGATTATACGCCTCCTCGTGATCACCATGTTTTGCACCATGCTGGTCGCCCAGGGCGGCGTTCCTGACCTGTGGGTTGCCTTTTGGGCCACCATCGGCACGGCCATGATCTGTGGCAGTGCCAACGCCATCAATATGGTGTGGGACCAGGACATCGACCAGATCATGGAGCGCACCAAGGGACGGCCCCTTGTCACCGGGACCATCACCCCCGAGCGGGCGCTTATCTTTTCGGGGCTCCTCGGCTTCAGCGCCGTGCTCATCTTGACCTTTTTGGTCCATCCCCTGGCAGCCCTCATGGGCATCGCCGGCCACGCTTATTATGCCGTGATCTACACCATGTGGCTTAAGCGCTCGACGCCCCAGAATATCGTCATCGGTGGCGGCGCAGGGGCCTTTCCGGTCCTCATTGGCTGGGCCGCCGTCACCGGCGAACTTAGCCTGACGGCTTGGCTTCTATTTGGCATCGTCTTTTTATGGACCCCTCCCCACTTCTGGGCGCTCGCCCTCTACAAGGACGTGGAATACGGCAAGGCAGACATTCCCATGATGCCCGTGGTGCGCGGGCGGCGACACACCAAATTTCAGATGATGATCTATATGATGCTCCTCCTGGGCATCTCGGTGGCCGTCGCGCTGACCGGATATCTGGGGCTCATCTACCTGGCCAGCGCCGTCATTCTCGGCGCCGCCTTCACCTACTGCGTCATCCGCACCGCCTTCGAGACCGGCTCCAATCAATGGGCCAAGCGAACCTTCGCCGTCTCCATTGCTTATCTGGGCCTTCTCTTCGCAGCCATGTCTGTGGACGCCCTCCAAACCCATTATTTTACCGAGACTCATCGCCTCGACTCCATTGAGCGCGAGGCGGACCAGCTTCGCGCCGAACAAGATATCTTTGATATGATCGAGCGCGAAGAAGCGGCCCGTAATACCGCCGAAGGCGAGTCTAATAGCACCACCGCCACGGAGTAGTCAGCTATGTTCGACCTCTTTTTCCGCATTGGTCACCTCGCCATGTCTGCCGGAACGCCCTCGCCCAACGCCTCGGCAAAGGACGACCTCGACGCCCGTAACGCCAAGGTCGGTAAAATGGCCATCGGCGTCATCGTCGGCATGTTCCTTTTAGGTTTCGCATCCATTCCCCTCTATCGCTGGGTATGCGCTCAAACCGATCCCGGGGGCTCATCTTGGTTTATCGGTGAACCCGACGTCTACGAGGGCGTCGAGGTAGACGAGGAGCGGGAACTGACCATCCGCTTCAACACCAATGTGGAGCGGCAATTGCCGTGGAACTTCCACGTCGAACAATCATCCATGACCATCAACGCCGGCGAACGTGCCATGGCCAACTTTGAGGCCGTCAATACGGCTACCCGCGACGTCACCGGCAAGGCCGTCTACGATATTAGTCCCCCGGAAGCCGCACCCTACTTCAAGAAGCAAGAGTGCTTTTGCTTCATCGAACAGACCCTCTCTGGCGGCGAGGAGATGGGCATGCCCCTCGTGTACTGGTTTGAGTCGGATCTTCCCGAACACGTGGACACCATCACGCTGGGGTATACCTTCTTCAACGCCGAGAGCTCCCGCGCTCGAGCCGCTGCTCCCGACTAATTTTCTGCCCT
>CAZMJS010000103.1:0-10899 GCA_964566695.1 uncultured Bradymonadales bacterium | reverse complement strand
AGTCCAATATCTATCTGACCATGAGCAGCCGCTCCTGGTGGTGGGGCCCCTGGGGCATGGGATGGTCCGATCCGCAGCATAGCGAGTCGCATATCCACAAATTCTCCATCGACGATGGACCGGTCCCCCAATACCGGGCCAGCGGTCGCGTCGACGGGTGGATCCTCAACCAATTCTCCATGAGCGAATACGACGGCCACCTGCGCGTGGCCACCACGGACAACCGCTGGGAGTGGGATCCCGACATGAGCGAGCCCGAGGACGCCGGCGGAAACCACATGATCGTCCTGGCCCGCGATGGCGCAGAGCTCGTGGAGACCGGCTCGGTGCGCAACCTGGCCCCCACCGAACGGGTCTACTCGGCGCGCTTTATGGGCGAACGGGGCTACGTCGTCACCTTCCGGGAGGTCGACCCCTTCTATACCTTCGACCTCAGCGATCCCACGGATCCCCAGATGCTGGGCGAGCTCAAGATCGAGGGCTTCTCCAGCTATATGCATCCTCTGGACGACGATCACCTGCTGGCCATTGGCCGCGACGGCGATGACACGGGCATGATGACCGGGGTTCACCTCCAGGTCTTCGATGTCTCCGATATGAGCGATCCTCAGCGCATCCACCACGAGACGGTCTCCACCGGCGGGTGGTCCTCCTATAGCGAGGCCATGTGGAATCACCACGCCTTTACCTATCAGCCCCGCCTGGGCCTGCTGGCGGTGCCCATGTCCATCTACGACGACGGCGACCACTTTTCGGGACTGATGGTCTTTGACGCCACCGTCGACGGCATCGAGGAATTTGGCCGCATCGACCACAGCGATCTGGTCATCCAGGCCTATTGCGGCGACGATCCCTCCTCCGATTGCACGCAGAATTACTGGTGGACCCATATGCGCCGCAGCGTCATGATGAGCGGCGATCAGGACGCCGACGAGGAGTATATCTACTCCCTCAGCGAGGTGGGCCTCATGGTGCACGACCTCTTCGATCTGGACCAGGGCCTGGCCTCCATCCTATTTGACGATGACACCGATAGCGATCCCAGTCCCTGATGGATCGTTCTGATCGATGGCGTGGCCCCCGATTGCCCTCTGGCGATCGGGGGTTACGTTTTTGGGGACCCATTCGACACCGTCTCATCTCCATGGCCTTAAGGGGGGCATCGATGAAGGGCATCATCCTGGCCGGGGGCTCCGGCACCCGCCTCTATCCGCTGACCCATTCACTGAGCAAGCAGCTCTTGCCGATCTATGACAAGCCCATGATCTACTACCCGCTGTCGGTGCTGATGCTGGCCGGCCTGCGAGAGATCCTGGTCATCTCCACGCCCCGCGATCTGCCCCTCTTTGAGTCCCTCCTGGGCGACGGCCGCCAGTGGGGCCTGGCGTTGAGCTATCTCGAGCAGCCCCGCCCCGAGGGCCTGGCCCAGGCCTTTCTCATCGGCGAGGACTTTATCGGCGGTGACTCGGTATGCCTGATCCTGGGCGACAATATCTTTTATGGCCACCGCCTCCAGGAGCGCCTGCAGCGGGCGGCCCAATATCGCCAGGGAGCCACCATCTTTGGCTACCCCGTCGACGATCCGCAGCGCTACGGGGTCGTGGAGTTCAACGATCAGGGCCGGGCCATCCACCTGGAGGAAAAGCCCGACGATCCGCCCTCCAACTTCGCCGTGACGGGCCTTTATTTTTATGACCCCCAGGTGGTGGATATCGCGCGCTCCATCACGCCCTCGGCGCGCGGCGAATTGGAGATCACCGACGTCAATAAGGCCTATCTTCGCCGCCAGCAATTGCGGGTTGAGCCCCTGGGGCGAGGCATGGCCTGGCTGGACACGGGCACCCACCGATCCCTGATCGCCGCCTCCAACTACGTGGCCACCATCGAGGAGCGCCAGGGCCTCAAGGTGGCGGCCCCCGAGGAGATCGCCTGGCGCCAGGGCTGGATCGACGACGACCAGCTCATGGGCCTGGCCGATCCCCTCCTGAAGACCGATTATGGCCAATACCTGGTGGATCTGGTCCAGCGAGGTGGACCATGAACGCCTACCGCGATGGATGGATGATCCTGGGGGCCCATGGCCAATTGGGCCAGGCCCTGGTGGAGGCCCTGCAAAACCTGGAGGACACCCCGGAGGCCGTCCACCGGGTGATCTTGGCCGACGTCGAGTCCTGCGACATCACCGACGCCGACGGGGTCCAGCGCTTCGTCGACGAGCATCGGCCTCTGTCGGTGATCTTTAACGCCGCCGCCTATACCGCCGTCGACGACGCCGAGGCCCACCCGGAGCAGGCGCGGGCGGTCAACGCCGACGGCGCCGAAGCGGTGGCCGAGGCCGCCCGCTCCGTCGACGCCCGACTCATCCACGTCTCCACGGATTTTGTCTTTGGCACGGGTCACCACCGACCCATCGACGAACTGGTAGCCCCGGCCCCACTATCCATCTACGGGGCCACCAAGTGGGAGGGCGAGCAGCGCTGCCGCGATGCCCACGACGCCTGCGCCATCCTGCGCACCAGCGGCCTCTACCACCACAGCGGCCACAATTTCATCGCCTCCATCATCGCCGCCGGCCTGCGCCAACCCCAACTGCAGGTGGTAGACGACCAGGTGGTCAGCCCCACGCCGGCCTCCGAGCTGGCGACCCTGGCCTGCCGGCTGGCCACGTCGCCCCTCTTCTTCGGCGGCCTGTATCACGCCAGCGCCCAGGGGGCCTGTAGCTGGTTTGAATTTGCCTGCGCCATCGTCGACCACCTCCAGCTCCCCACCATCGTGGAGCCCGTCTCCACCGAGGAGCGGCCGAGCCCGGCGAAGCGCCCGCCCTACTCGGTGCTCCGAAACCGACGGCTCCGCGAGCTGGATATGGATCTCTTTAGCCACTGGCGAGATGCCCTGGAGGCCTATCTCGATCGCCACGGCCAGGCCCTCATCGACGACGCCCGGCGCCGGGCCGCCGACGACCGGGGCGCCCGACCCCGCTGAGGGATCCCTATCTGAGCTATGCCCGTGGCCGGACCTCACCTATGGTGGGCGCCCATGGCTCCACTGATCTCCATATTGACCCCCTGTTATGGGTCCCACCACACCCTGGCGATGGCCCTGGCCTCATTGGTGGCCCAGAGCCTCGACGACTGGGAGTGCATCATCGTCGACGACGGCTCCCAGCGCCCCATCGCCCCCATCGTCGACGCCTTCGATGAACCGCGCTTTCGCCTCCTGGAAGAGCCCACCAACCGCGGCCGCGGCAGGGCTCGCCAGATCGCCCTGGAGGCCTCCCGGGGGCAATTCGTGGGCATGCTCGACGCCGACGATTGGTATTATGGTCGTAAATTAGAGCGCCAGGTCCAAATATTGGAGGAGCACCCGGAGCTCGCGGCCATCACCTCGTCGATGGCCGTCTTTGACGAGGAGGGCCACCTGGTGGGTCGCCGCGACTGCGCGCCCGGACCGTTGACCATCACCGAGGGATCTCTGGAATCCCCACCGGCCATCAGCTTTCCCCCGATCCTCATCCGCGGCCATGTGGCTCGTCAGCACTCCTTTGACCCCCACCTTCGGCGGGCCGAAGATCCAGACTATCTTCGCCGACTGCTGGCCGGGCGGACCTATGGCATCACCACAGAAATTCACTACGCCTACCGCGAGTCCTGGTCTCCACAGGCCGTCCGGGAGGCCCAACTGGCCTTTTATTACCAGCGCTATACGGCCCGCCGCGATCTGGTGGCCGCCCCCATCGCCATGAGCCGTATGTGGCTAAAATCCGCCCTTCGAAGCACGACCTACGCCCTCCTCGACGCCCTGGGCCACAGCGCCTGGCTCTTCGAGCGGCGAAATCAACCGACCCACGAGGCCGATCGTGAGCACTTCCACCGCCAGCGAACCCGCGTCCAGCGACACCTCCCCCGCTCCCTCCGGCGAGCGAAACTGGATTGACGCCAGCCTGCAGGCCATGGGCCTGGAGAGCGCCGATTGGTCGCGCCTGGTCGCCGCCTCCCTGGCCCCCTTTGGCGAGGGCGAAAAGGCGAGACACCAGGCCCACCAGCTCCGCCTGACCCAGGCGCTGCTTCGAGCCGCCCTGGGTCGTCTGGACGCCGACTTTAAGGCCCGGCAGATCCCCTACGTGCTGCTCAAGGGCCAGCCCCTCCAGGATCTGCTCTACGGACCCCATCGGGTGCGCCCCACCGGCGATATCGATCTCCTGGTGCTCCCCGGCGACGTGGAGGCCACCCAGGCCGTCCTTGAGGCCCAGGGCTATCGCCGAAAACGCCGCGAAGAACCCCGATGGTGGGCCCTCAATCAAGAACCCTGGATCCACCCCACCCATCATACGGTCGTCGAGATCCACTGGTCGCTGGCCCTTCCCTCCATTCCCTCGCCGCCGCCGGCGCAGATCTTTGGCCGCCGCCAGTCCTTTTTGCTCAATGATCGCCTGGAGGTCTCCATCCTCGACCGCGAGACCCTCCTGATCCACCTGGCCCTTCACTTTCACCACCACCTGGGGTTTGCCAAAGGTCTCGTCGACATCGCCGGATGGTGCGATCGCCAGGCAGCCGGCGTCGACGAAGAAGCCCTGCTGGCGCGCTGCCGCGACCTCGGCCTCTACGGGCTCGTCCAGTGGCCCCTGCACACCCTGGCGCTCCTATGCGACGCCCGGCCGCCGATGTGGCGCCCCGACGTCGATCCCCTGGTCCGTGCCTGGGCTCGCCTCTCCTGTGCCGCCCTTCGCCAATGCCTATCCCGTGAGCGAAGCACGGCCGTCGAGGATACCTTTATGACCATGATGCCCACCATCACGGCTGCCCCCAACGTCACCCTGGAGGCCCTGAGCATGCTCGTCTTGGACGGCACTGGCGCCAAGATCGAGGGCCTGCTTCGCCGCTTCTTTCTGGGACCTCACCGCCTGGGACGCTTCCTCCACCCCCGTCTGAGCCCCTAAATGGCCCGTTACATATATTAAACAAACGCCGCCATCACACCCCCTTTCGCTCAACAATTGGCATCCCCTCTTGAAGCTGCTACAACTTTAGGGTGTAGTAACGGATACCTACGAATGACCAGTAGGCGGGAATTGGGCCCATTCCACTGAGGAATGGCCAAGCCATTGGCCACCGGACGCGTGGCCTGCATTGAACCGGGGACAACAGCAGTATGAAAGCGCAGCAACCCTCATGGCTTCAACGCCTTCCCTCCATGCCACGGTGGGTACGCATCACCCTTTTGGTGCTTATCCACGCCATCCTCTTCTGCGCCGCCTATATCGGCGCCTTCTTATTGCGCTTTGACTTTGCGATCCCCTCGGAGTTCCAATCCGTGATGTGGTCCGGTCTGGCGCCCATGCTGGCCATCAAGCTGGGGGTCTTCGCCCTGCTTCGCATGTTTCAGGGATGGTGGAAATACGTCAGTCTCTATGACGTGGTGGCCCTGACGCGGGCCCTGCTCGCGGCCTCCGGGGTGTGGTTGGCCTTTAACTTCTTTGTGCTCACCCCCTCGCCCTTTCCCCGCTCCATCTACGTATTGGATTTCGTGCTCTGCCTGCTGATCATCGGCAGCGCTCGCGGCGGAATTCGCCTATTGCGAGAGACCTTCGCCAACCGCCGCAATTCCGGCGAGGACATCCCCGTGCTCATCGCCGGCGCCGGCGACACCGGCGAGGCCCTGATGCGCGAGATCTCGCGAAACCACCTCATCGACTACCGCCCGGTGGGCCTCCTGGATGACGACCCCTATAAGCGGGGCCTTCGGGTCCACGGCGTCCGTGTCCTGGGGCCCATGACGGCCCTGCCGGCCATGGTCGACAAACACGGCGTCGAAGAGGTGATCATCGCCATGCCCTCGGCCAGCAAAGAGGTCATCCGCGAGGTCGTGGAGATGTCTCGCCGCAGCGGCGTTAAGGCCCGGATCGTCCCCGCCTTTGAAACCGTCGTCGAGGGCAAGGTCTCGGTCCAACAGATCCGCGAGGTAGCCATCACGGACCTCCTGGGCCGCTCGCCGGTCAAGCTCAACACCACGGCCATCGGCCAATTCCTAGAGGGCCGCCGCGTCCTGGTCACCGGCGCCGGCGGCTCCATCGGCTCCGAGATCTGCCGTCAGGTCCTGCGCTTTAATCCCCGCCAACTGGCCATGGTGGACTGCGCCGAAACCCCCCTCTTTTTGATCCATCGCGAGCTCTCCAAGAGCTCCATCGAGCTCAAGCCCTGCATCGCCGACGTCTCCGAAAAGGAGCGCATGGTCGAGGTCTTCGACCAGATCCAGCCAGACGTCATCATCCACGCCGCCGCTTATAAGCACGTGCCCCTGATGGAGGCCCACCCCTCGGAGGCCGTCAAAAATAACGTCCGGGGCACCCAGATCGTCGCCGATCTGGCCCACGACTACGGCGCCGAGTCCTTCGTGCTCATCTCCACGGACAAGGCCGTCAATCCCACGAGCGTCATGGGCGCCACCAAGCGGGCCTCCGAGCTCTACGTTCAGCTTCGCAAGGCCCGGGGCAGCGACACCAATTATTGCGCCGTGCGCTTTGGCAACGTCCTGGGCTCCAACGGCAGCGTCATCCCCATCTTCCGCCGCCAGATCAAACAAGGCGGGCCCATCACGGTGACCCACCCCGAGATGACCCGCTACTTTATGACCATCCCCGAGGCCAGCCAGCTCGTCCTCCAGGCCGCCAGCTTCGACGAGGGCCACCTCTTCATCCTGGACATGGGCGAGCCCGTCAAAATTATGGATCTGGCCCGCGATATGATCCGCCTCTCCGGCTTTGACGAGACGGAGATCCCCATCGAGATCAGCGGCATCCGCCCCGGTGAAAAGCTCTTTGAGGAGCTGGCCTTTGACCGCGAGGAGCTCGACCGCACGGCCCACCAAAAGATCTTTATCGGCGGCGAAGACGGGATCATCAACGACACCACAGAGGCCCGCCTAAAGACCTTGCTAGAGGCCGCCGATCGCGGCGAGCCCCGCGCCGTCCTCCAGGCCCTGCAACGCCTCCTTCCCTACTATCAAAACCCCGACGAGGGCGATCGACCCCGCCGGCGTCGCACGGACTCCGGAAAGATCATCGCCCTCGACGAGGCGCGCGTCGCCGGCGGGGAGTGATCCCGCCGCGTCGGCGCTTGCTGCGTCACAGCTCCGGCATCGGATCCGTGGACACCTCCGGGATCTCGCCGGTGAGACTGTGCATAAAGGCCACCATCTGGTCCACCGTCTCCTCGTCGAGCTCTCGACCCAATTGATAATAGGCCATCGTCTCCACCGCCTCCTCCAGGGTGTCGACCATTCCGTCGTGATAATAGGGGCCGGTCAGCGCCACATTTCGCAGCGTCGGCACCTTAAAATAGTGCTTGTCCGACTCGTCGCCCGTGACGTTATAGCGGCCCAGATCGGCGTCCGTGATCTCCGTGCCCCGATCCTCAAAATAGGTATCGTTGACCAGGCCCATCTTCTGAAAGGAATCGGTCGACAGGATCTTGCCGCCGTGGCAGGAGGTGCAGCCGACGTCCATAAAGGCCTCCAGGCCGGCAATGGCGTCCTCATCCATCGCCTCCTTATCGCCCCTCAAAAAGTCATCAAAGGGGGCGTCAGGGGTGATCAAGGTGCGCTCAAATTCGGCGATGGCGTGCGCCAGGGTGTCCTCGGTGATCCCCTCCTCATAGAGATCGGTGAACGCCTCGCGATAGACCTCGCTGCCCTCCAAATACTCCAGGGCCGTCGCCAGATCGTTGCCCATTTCCAGGGGATCTTCGATGGGGCCCTTGGCCTGATCTTCCAGCGTCTCCTCGCGACCGTCCCAGAATTGCACAAAGTGGTAGCGGGAATTGAGCACCGTCGGCGAGTTGATCGGCCCCTCCTGATCGTGGATGCCGATGGAGACTCGAAGGCCATCATCGCCGCCCTCTTCGATGGCGTGGCACGTGGCGCATGAGACGGTCTCGTCGGCCGACAAGCCCTTGTCGTGAAACAGAGCTCTTCCAAGCTCTACCTTGTCCCAATCGACGTCGTCGACCTCCTGGGGAATGGGCTCAAAGACGGCGTTTGCCCGTTCTTGAAGCTCGGCGAGGCGCTCCTCCTCGCTCAGCTCTTGGTCCGCCTCCTCGACGACCTCGGCGTCCTCCGGTGATGGCTCCTCTTCTCGATCACAACCCATCGCCGTGGCCAGGGCCGCCGCCGCGAGGACTATCCATAGACTTCTGATGTGGTGTTGCATGACTGCTTGTTTCCTTTCCTGCAAAATGGGTGGTTCCAAAGACTCACAGACCAGCCTCTCCCCCATGGCGGGCCATCGTGATCCCTGTATAAGGATGGTGGCTCACCTTAAAACCCCCTTGGCGGCGATCGCGACAAAATGCCGCAGTGATGACTTTTCAACGGGCCGGGCGTGAGTAGGTTCTTTGAGGTCTGATTTTCATTTATCCGCAGGGGGAGACCGTGAAACGACCGACGAAGGGAGATCGCCTGGCCATCTTGATCCCCGGCCTGGGCGCCGTGGCCACCACCTTGATGGCCGGCGTCATGGCCGCCCGACGCGGCCTGGCCAGGCCGGTGGGAAGCCTCACCCAGATGGGGCAACTCAAGCTTGCGCGGGCGACGATGCCCGTTCACCGCGCCCTGGATCTCGTCGATCTCGACGATCTGGTCTTCGGCGGCTGGGACATCACCGACCACAACGGCTTGGAGTCCGCCCTGGAGGCCGGCGCCGTCGACGACGCCGATCTGGAGCCGGTGGCCGAGGAATTGAGCGCCGTGGAGCCCATGGCCGCCGTCTTCGACCCCAACTTTGTGCCCACCCTCCAGGGGCCTCATCAAAAGGTAGGCGCCACCAAGTGGGAGTTAGCCCACCAACTCGTCAAGGATATCGACGCCTTTATGACGCGCCATCAATGCCAGCGCGGCGTCGGCCTGTGGTGCGGCTCCACGGAGGTCCAGGTGGCCTTAGACGACGTCCACTTAAGCCTTCAGGCCTTCGAAGAGGGGCTTCGCCAAAACCACCCCGCCATCAGCCCCACCATGATCTATGCCTGGGCCCACCTGCGCGCGGGCCTGCCCTTTATCAACGGCGCCCCCAATCGGGCCCTGGACTGCCCGGCCCTTATCGAGCTGGCCCATCGCCAACACCTGCCCATCGCCGGCAAGGACTTCAAGACCGGCCAGACCCTCCTCAAGACCATCATCGCCCCCGGCCTCAAGGCCCGCCACCTGGGCCTGGCTGGCTGGTACTCCACCAATATCCTGGGCAATCGCGATGGCGCCGTGCTGGACCATCCCCAGGCCTTTCGCACCAAAGAGGAGTCCAAACTATCGGTCCTCGACGCCTGCCTGGACGCCCCACAACACCCCGAGCTCTACGGGGATTACGACCACCGCGTCACCATCGATTACTACCCTCCCCGCGGCGACAACAAAGAGGGATGGGACAATATCGATCTCTACGGCTGGATGGACTATCCCATGCAGCTAAAGATCAACTTTTTGTGCCGAGACTCCATCCTGGCGGCCCCGGTGGCCCTCGATCTGGTGCTGTTGACCGATCTGGTTCACCGCATGGGCGAGGAGGGGATTCAGGACTGGCTGGGCTTCTATTTTAAGGCCCCTCAGACGCCGGCCGGCCAGGCCCCGGTCCACGACCTCTTCCAGCAACAGCGCCAGCTCCTGGAGCAGCTTTGCCTCTATGCCGAGGGCCAGCGCCGCCTCCAGACCGCCAGCGCCGAATAAGGGCCGCCCATGCTCTATCAACTGGCCGTCAGCCTCAGCGTCGGCCAATGGCTCGGCGTCCTGTGGCTCCTGGCCTTTGGCCTCTTTCTACTGGTGTCGCCCCCGTCGACCTCCGGCGCCAGCCGCGACGTGGGATCCATGGTGTTGCCGGCGATCTTCATCCGCTTCTTCTACTGGTTGACCACCCCGCTGGTACGTCTGTTGGAGCGGCTAAAGATCGGGCCCGACGCCATCACCCTGGCCTCCCTGGGCTTTGCCATCCTCGCTGCCTGGAGCCTGACCCATGGGGAGTTCACCGCCGGGTTCTGGCTCCTCATCGGGGCCATCGCCTGCGACCTCATCGACGGCGTCGCCGCCCGCACCCAGGATGCCCAGTCGGATCGCGGCGCCTTTTTGGACTCCTGGATGGACCGGGCCGTGGAGGCCATCATCCTCTCCGGACTCGCCATCTACGGCCGCGACACCCTGCTCCTGGAGGTCAGCCTGTGGGCCCTCATCGCCTCGTTTTTGATCAGCTACGCCCGAGGTCGCGCCCAGGCCCTGGGCGTGGACTGCCAGACGGGCCTGATGCAGCGCCCGGAGCGCATGTTCCTATTGGCCGTCACCCTCTTTATCGCCCCCCTGGTCGCCATGTGGATCGAACCCACGGCCACCGACCCCACCTACCACGCCGCCATCGTCGGCATCGCTCTCCTGGCCCTGCTCAGCACCATCACCGCCCTTCGTCGAGTCTGGATGACCATGGTCCGACTCCAAGAATCCCACTCCTACTGAGCCCGGATGACTCATGAATAAGCCGGGCTAAGGCCCCATAATGCAATGGCGGCGCCACCTGATGGATATCTCCGGGCTGACCATCGCCAGCGCCATCTCCACGGCGCTCGACGCCCTGATCTACACCATCTTGCTCCTGGAATTGGTCCACCGCCAGCAGATGTCCGTCGCCGCCGCCGCCATCATCGCCGCCATCGCCGGCGGCCTGACCCACTACCTGATCTGCCGCCTATGGGTCTTTCGCCGCTTCGACGCCCCCGTGCTTCGCTCGCTTCTCCTCTACGCCATCATGAGCTGGATCGCCGCCACGGGCCACGGCTTCTTCACCCAATGGCTCTCCCAGTCCATGGGCGCCGGCTTCGCCTGGATGATCTCCAAATTCACCTTCTGGATCGGCTGGACCTACCCCCTGAGCCG
>CAZMJS010000102.1:0-11072 GCA_964566695.1 uncultured Bradymonadales bacterium | reverse complement strand
CCTCGACGAATTCGTCGATCGTCTCATAGCGAAGACGGGCCCGAATGGCTGAAAAATTGGACTCCGACACAGTGTTTTCCTCGTGCTTCAGAAACGGTCAAGATACCTAGAGGCTCGCCTGGAGCGCCCCTTTTCAATACTGATAGACGACGCCCACCCTCAACCCATGTTTTAGATCAAAAGCATCGGAGTCCACAAAGACCAACTCATCGCCCTCTTCCCCCACCGGCTCACCGGCCTCGCTAAAATCGGTGCGCATCATCCCAAACTCATAACCGGCCGACAAAAAGCCATTGTCCAACACTTCGTAGGTCACCCCCAACTCCGAGCCAAACCCAAAGCTAAACGAGCTCGCCCCAAAGAGCTCCGATCCCGCCCCGAAAAAGCCCAGTGGCATAATATCGACCCCCGCCGTCACCGCCAACTCATCGACCCCCATCGGAAGGGCCACACGGGTGCCCAGCACCACCGACACCATACTCGTCGTCGGAATCACCGGGTTTTCATCTACCGAAAACCGCTCATAACGCCCGCCCAGCTTGAAGCGTAACTGCCGATTGGACCCGTCCACCGGCGAATCCAGGCGATACATCGCCCCTCCCTCCAGCGCCAGATCCGTTACCGAGATCGACGTCGCCTCCTCGCCATCTTCCCCCTCTTGGACCAGGCCCAGGCTATAAAACCCGTGGCGAAAATTCAGGTACGTTCCCGCCGACACCAGGTCCGGATCGCTCTGTCCAAAGGGATAGGCTTGCACGTCTAACTCATAGCCCCCGAACACCCCGGAGTTGTAGACGAAGACCGCCTCTGGAGCGGCCACCGAGAGGTTTTTATTATTGACCCGACCATAGGCACCGACCCACAGCCAGTCGCGGCTCAAGGCCTCCAACAACTCATCGGCGTCGGCCGCCGCCTGCTCGCGAAGCGCCTGTGGATCCATGGTCTCCGAGGGGCTGTCGGAATCGGCATCCTCATCGTCCTCTCGGGCCGCTGCCTCGGCTTCCGCCTCTGCTACCGCCGCCGCCAGTGCCCCGGGGCGCCGATCCAGGTACTCCTCCATTTCCAACTGCACGATCGCCGCTCCCCCGCGCCGCATGCCACCACCAGGCGCTCGATCGGCCAAAAAACTATGGGCCACCCGCGACTCTTCGGCCGTCACCAGACGGACGTCGTAATCCTCTTCGCTATCCACCCTCACATCAATGATCAGACCAATATTACTGCCTCCCATGACCCATCCCAGATTCGATGGATCATCCATGATGGTGTCGACGTTGAATGCCCGTGAGGTGACCTGTTGCTCAAACCACTCCTCGCTTCGAACCTCCAGATCACCCATCGCCTCCAGGCGCTCCTGTATCACCGATGCCACGCCCTCTTCCTCGGCCGTGATCACCACCCTCAATTGCTCCTCATCTTCGTCGGCCACGGCCACATTGGCCCACATCATCGCCATTAGCAGACTCCACGCTGCCAACCACCTTCTGCTCCATCCTGGATTGCTCACGCCCTACTCTCCTAATGCTTGCTGACTCCGTGACCACCGATTACCGCATCCCGTCGCCGTCACTCAAAATCGCTCAATCTCAAATTCCTCGAGGTCAAAATCATCTTCGTCTTGACCTCCCTGATCCTCTGGCCCATCAAAGTCTTCCCACTGACCATCGTTGCTCCCCGATTCAATGCCGCTGACCTTGAGCGCGAAATCATCGGGATTCGATGATTGCACCAGCGCTTCTTCGTAGGTGATATAGCCATTTTTCAGCAGCCACATCAGCGATTGATCGAAGGTCTGCATGCCATAGGTATCAAATCCCTCGGAAATTTGCTCCGTGAGACTGCGAGCTGACTCCTCTTCCAAGATCATCTCTCTAATGCGCCCCGTGGACACCATCACCTCTACGGCTGGTACCCGTCCCTGGCCGTCGGCCTTGGGGACCAAGCGCTGAGCGATAACCCCCTTGAAGAGGTTGGCAAATTGGTAGCGCGCCTGGTCGCGCATATGAGGAGGGAAGGCCGTGACGATACGGTTGACCGCCTCGGCGGCATCCACCGTGTGCAGCGTCGACATCACCAGGTGCCCCGTCTCGGCGGCCGTCATGGCGATCTCGATGGTTTCCAGATCCCGCATCTCCCCCATCATGATCACGTCCGGATCTTGGCGCAGCGCCGCCTTGAGGGCTCGTGAGAAATTGTCCGTATCGTTGCCGATCTCCCGCTGGTTGATGATGCTTCGCTTGTCGCGGATCAAAAACTCAATCGGGTCTTCGATGGTGATAATATGATCGGTCCGGGTCTGGTTGATATAGTCCACCATCGACGCCAACGTCGTCGACTTGCCACTTCCCGTGGCTCCCGTCACCAAAATCAGTCCCCGGCGCTCCTCCGCTAGATCGGCGATGACCTCCGGCAATAGGAGTTCGTCCATGCCGGCGACCTTAAAAGGGATCACCCGGAAGACGAGCCCGATGGAGCCCCTCTGTTGAAATACATTGACCCTGAATCGGCCCACCCCCGGTACCCCGTAGGACAGATCCAGATCCAGCGTCTTCTCAAATTCCTGGCGCTGGTATTTCGTCATGATCGCCGCCGCCATCTTCCCGATCTGCTCCGGGCTCAGGCGGCTGGCGTCTCGCAGCGGCATCAGTGATCCGTCGACCCTGAAAATCGGCGGTAACCCCGCCTTGATATGGATGTCGCTGGCCCCCCCTTTGACCGCGATCTTCAAGGTGCGATTGAGAAGTTTCTTGGCTTCACTCGTGGCGCTCATGGCCTCGCCTCTTCTGGGGACCTTACGGGCTTTAGACACACTGGCCCGAGTGTCGCACGGCCCCCCTCTAAACTCAACCGATCAGTCGGAGCTCTCCTCTTCCTCCGACGCCGACGCCTGCGCCGGCTTGAGACCATAGTGCTCGCGAATCTTGGTCTCGATCTCGTCCTGCACCTCCGGGTTCTCTTCCAGGAACTCCCGGGCGTTCTGCCGTCCCTGACCGAGGCGCACGTCGCCATAGCTATACCAGGAGCCCGCCTTGTCCACGACGCCCAGCTCGGAGCCCAACTCCACCAGATCGCTCTGCTTGCTGATCCCCTCGCCATATAAAATATCGAATTCCGCCTCTCGAAATGGTGGCGCCACCTTATTTTTGACCACTTTAACCCGCGTGCGATTGCCCTGAACGTCCGAGCCATCCTTGATGGCACCGATTCGACGAATGTCCAGACGTACCGAGCAGTAGAATTTCAGGGCCCGTCCACCGGACGTCGTCTCCGGGTTGCCGAACATCACGCCGATCTTCATTCGGATCTGGTTGATGAAGATCACACAGGTCTTGGATTTACTGATCGTGCCCGTCAGCTTTCGCAGCGCCTGGCTCATCAGACGCGCCTGAAGACCCATATGGGAATCCCCCATCTCACCTTCGATCTCCGCCCGCGGCGTCAGCGCCGCCACCGAGTCCACCACCAACAGGTCGATGGCGTTGGAGCGCACCAACATGTCGACGATCTCCAGCGCCTGCTCCCCCGTGTCGGGCTGGCTGACGAGCATTTCATCTACGTTGACCCCCAAATTGCGGGCATAATTGATGTCCAGGGCGTGCTCCGCATCGATGAACGCCACGGTCCCGCCGGCCTTCTGCGCGCTGGCCAACGCATGCAGCGCCAGGGTCGTCTTGCCCGACGACTCCGGCCCGTAGATCTCCACGATCCGTCCCCTCGGATAACCCCCGACGCCCAGGGCCACATCCAACGAGATCGATCCCGTCGAGATCGGATCCTTGACCTGGACCATCGTATCGTCCTCGCCAAGGCGCATGATCGCCCCCTTGCCGTATTGCTTCTCGATTGCCTTGACCGTCATGTCGAGGGCTTTTTCTTTATTCTTGTCCTTGGCCATCTCGTCTCCCTGAGTCATTTGAATTGGTTGCCCAAAATGGGTCCCATGAATCGGGTCCCAGATCAATCCCATTACCACTGAACAAACTTCTACCTGCCCCCAATGTGCGCGTCAACCTCCCCCCAAGTCGTTATCGACCATCTCCCGCCTTTGCTTTCGTCGACGCCTAACGAAGTCGCACTGACTCTCGACCCAGCAGTCGCTCCAAGGACATCAACAGTTCATCCGTCGGACGGGCCCCGAAACTATCGGGAAGCCGCATCCTCGCCTCTCCTTCGCCTAGCTCGTCTTCTACCTTAAAGCGAAGCTCCGTACGGCAATCGCCCTGGTGAGCCCCAAGGATCGTCGCCAACTTCTCCAGCGCCCCATCACCCAGGTCGTCCGGATCGATCGCCAGCTCCACCCGGCTGATCTTTTCCTCGCGCTGCGACATCAGCGTCACCACCTCATCGCACCGCACGCGCCGCGTCAGGTTTCCAGGGTCCCCCTCCTCTTGCAGGGAGCCCTCGATCAATAGCGGCTCCCCACTCTTGATCACCTCTTCGTGCTCTTCGTAGGCATTGCTGAAGACGATCACCTCGATCTCGCCCGTCTTGTCCTCCAGGGTCACAAAGGCCATGCGCCCGTTACCACTCTTGAGGCTGATCTCTCGCATCGTGCTCACCACACCGGCCACCCGTACCCGATCGTGATTCCCACCGCCCTCGCCAGAGGCCAATTGCTGCGTCGACGTCACCCCGTAGATCCCAAGCTCACTTTCGAATCGATCCAGGGGATGTCCCGTCACATAAAAACCCAATAACTCCTTTTCGAAGTCCAATAGCGCTCGCTCAGACCACGGTCTGGCCTCTGCATAGCTATCGTCCAATACCTCGTCGCGCACATCTTCCGTCATCATCCCAAATAGATTCGACTGCCCCACCTCTGCGTCGTGTTGCGCCCGCGCACCGCGCTCCACGGCGGCGTCGATGGACTCAAAGAGCCGTGCCCGCGACTCGCAGATCGCCCCGATATACTGGCTCTCTAACTCCGGGCCGATGGAATCGAAGGCCCCCGATTTGACCAGCGCTTCGATGGTTCGCTTATTGATCGACCCCTTGTCGACCCGACTGCAGAAATCAAAGAGGCTTTCGAAGGGCCCCTCCGCCTCCCGTTCTGCCAGGATGCCCTCAATGACCCCTGCCCCCACCCCTTTGATGGCCGCCAACCCAAAGCGAATCTTTCCGTCGACCACGCTAAAATCGAGGAGCGACTCATTGACATCGGGGGGCAGCACCTCGATGCCCATGCCCTCTGCCTCGTTGATAAAACGAACGATCTTATCCGTATTATCGCGGTCGCTGGTCATCAGCGCCGCCATAAACTCCACCGGGTAATGGGCCTTTAGATACCCCGTCTGATAGGTGATCAACCCGTAGGCCGCGGAGTGCGATTTATTGAAGCCATAGCCCGCAAAATAAGCCATCAAATCGAAGATCTCGGCGGCCTTTGACTCCGGCACATCCTTCTTCACCGCCCCCTCGACGAAGATCTCCTTTTGCTTGTCCATCACCTTCTTTTTCTTCTTGCCCATCGCTCGCCGCAGCAAATCGGCGCCCCCCAGGGTGTAGCCCGCCATTACCTGAGCGGTCTTCATGACCTGCTCCTGATACACCATCACCCCATAGGTCGGCTCCAGCACCTCCTCCAACCACGGGTGGGGATACTCCACTTCCTTTCGCCCGTGTTTGCGATCGATGAAGTCATCGACCATTCCACTGCCCAGCGGCCCCGGCCGATAGAGGGCCACGGCGGCCACGATATCCTCGAAGTCGCTGGGCTTTAGCTTTTTTAGGAGCTCTTGAAAGCCCGAGGACTCCAACTGAAACACCCCCGTCGTATTGCCGGCGCTGATCAGATCGAAGACCGCTTGATCGTCCAGGGGAATGGCGTTGAGATCAAAGGGCTCCTCGCCCTCCTCTCGTTGCTGGTCGATGAGCCGAACGGCGTCATCGATCACCGTCAGCGTCTTGAGCCCCAAAAAGTCAAATTTGACCAGCCCCGCCTCTTCCACCTCATTTTTGGCGTATTGGGTGACCATCTCTCCGTTGGCCCCCCGGCAGATCGGCACATACTCCCAGATGGGGTCTTCAGAGATCACCAACCCCGCGGCGTGAATGCCGGCCTGGCGATTGAGGTTCTCCAGCGCCAGCGCCGTGTCGAAGAGGGCGTCCACCCGCTCGTCCTCATCGCACATCTCCCGAAGCCGCCGCTCCTGCTCCAGGGCCTCATCCAGGCTAATGCCCAGCTCATCGGGCACCAGCTTCGCCAGCTTATTGGTCTCTCCGAAGCTAAAGTTCAGCGCTCGCCCCACATCCTTGATGCACGCCCGGGCCTTCATCTGCCCATAGGTGATGATCATCCCCGTATTGTCCCGACCGTATTTTTCCGTGACGTAGTCGATGACCTCGCCACGGCGATTCATGCAAAAATCAATATCGAAGTCCGGCATCGACACCCGTTCGGGGTTCAAAAACCGCTCAAAAAGCAGGTCGTAGGGCATCGGGTCAATATCGGTGATGCGCATCGAATAGGCCACCAGGCTTCCCGCACCGGAACCTCGCCCGGGACCCACGGGAATTCCCTGCTCGTGGGACCACTCAATAAAATCCCACACGATCAGAAAATACCCGGGAAAATCCATCTGCCGGATAATGTCGATCTCTTCCTGCAGCCGCGCCTCATAGACCTCGCGATCGTACTCTTGGCCCAACTCCTCGAACTCCTGGAAGCGGTCCTCCAGCCCCTCTCGCGCCACATGCTCAAAATAGAGGTGGATGATCTCCTTGGGATCCTCCAACCCCCGCTCGTCGATAAACGCCTGGGGCACGTCGTATTGCGGCAGGTAGATCTCTCCCAGGGGGATCTCCACGTCGCACATATCGGCGATCTTTACCGTATTCTCGCAGGCCTCCGGCACGTGCGAGAAGGCCTCGTACATCTCCTCGGCGCTTCGCACATAGAGCTGATCCACCCCGTGGTCCATGATGCGATCCATGTCGGCCGTCTTGCCGAGCTGAATGGCCATCAGCACCCCATGGGCCCGCGCATCCTCCTGGTGGATATAGTGACAATCGTTGGTGGCCACCAACTCAATGCCCAGCTCCCGGCTCATCGCAATGAGTTCGTCGTTGCACTTCTGCTGCTCCGGCAGCGCGTTATCCATGATCTCCAGGTAGAAATAGTCCTCCCCGAAGATGTCGCGATACTCCTCAGCCAGCTCTCGGGCCCGCTGACCGTTGCCACCGAGGATCGCCTGATTGATCTCGCCGCCCAGATCGCCCGACAGGGCGATCAACCCCTCGTGGCGCTCCGCCAATAAGTCCCGATCGATGCATGGCACCCCGCGCCGCTCATCATAGCCTCGAAGCCACCCCATGGAGTTGAGGTACATCAGGTTCTTATAGCCCTGGTGGTTCCTCGCCAGCAGGGTCAGGTGGTAATTCTGCGTCGGCACGCCCCCCTCTTCGAAGGCCTGCTCATTGAGGTAGATCTCACACCCGATGATGGAGTCCACGCCCGCTTTCTTGGCCGCCTTCTGAAAATTGACCGCCCCATACATATTGCCGTGATCCGTCATCGCCACCCGGTCCATCCCCAATTCCTGGAGACGGTCCATCAGATCCGGGATGCGGATAGCGCTATCCAGCAGGCTATAATGGGTATGCACATGCAGGTGGACAAATTCACTCATGGATGACTCGTCATACGTCCGGGTTAATCCCTTCCAGGGCGACTTCCGGGGGTGACCATAATCGCCACCTGTCGCCCCCGCAATGGCCCCTTTGGCCACCCCCTCCACACTCCGTAACACCCCTTCGGCTTGCGCCACCCCCCAAAACTCATGGATAATTAGCAGCCATAACTGGGCATATTGTCGCGTTCCCAGCGCGGTTTTACTCTACGCAGTGACCTGATGGCTAGATTTTATCTCTCCAATCGACTGACTTCTACTCTGTGGATGTGCGTCCTAACCCTCGTTGGTTGTTCCACAACCATTGAGACCGATGACGTTGAACCCACCTTTGAACTCCCCGCCGATTGGTACAATGCGACAGACGAGGGCGATCCCGTCGATGAGGAGTGGTGCCATGACTTTGGTGAACCCTTCCTCTCAGAGCTCATCGATGACGTCTACGCCCACAACCTCGACCTCCGCATTGCTCGAGCTCGCATCGACGAGGCCCGCGCCCTTCGGCGCCAGAGCCGCTCAGGGCGCATGCCCTCGTTGGAGGCCGAAGCGGAGGTCGATGGCGATTTTGCCTCCGGCGATTGGGACGGCGATTTCGAACTCGGCGCTCCCGCCTCCTACGAGGTCGATCTCTGGGGACGACTCCGCGCCGAGGATTCAGCAACTCTCCATGAACTCCAGGCCGCCTCCGCAGATGTCGCTGCCCTGAAAATGTCGCTGGCTGCCGAAACCGCCGAACTCTACTACGATATCGCTCGACTTCGCACGGAAATCCAGATACTCGATGACCAAGTGGAGGCCGCCTATACCTTCAAAGAGCTCACCGAGCTTCGCCAGGCTCAGGGCATGGCCGGCGCCATCGACATCGTCCAACAAGAACAACAAATCGAGGAAATCCATGAACGCCGACGTCGGGCTCGCCTCAATAAATCCCTGACCTTAAACGCCCTCTCCACCCTCCTCGGTCCCCCCCCGGGCCTCACCGAGCTCCCCCAGGCCCAGCAGTTGCCCGAGCATCCCCCCCTGTGGCCGACTCCTTACCGGCCGACCTCCTGGAGCGGCGTCCCGACGTTCACGCCGCTCGCCTTCGGGTCACCGCCGCCCACGATCGCTACGACGCCGCCGTCCGCGAACGACTCCCGCGCCTCCAGCTGTCGGCAGGTCCGGCCCTGATGGCCTCAAACGTTGGCGAGCTCTTCGACTTTTTATTCATCACTTCCGTCGCTACACTCACCCAATCGATCTGGAGCGGGGGACAGCGCCGAGGGCGTATCGACGAGGAATACGCCATCACCGAGCAGGCCCTCCTCAACTATTCATCTACCTTGCTGGACGCTATCCACGAGGTCGAAGACACCTTGGTTCGAGGACAAGCCCTGGCGGAGATCCTCGATATTCAGCGCTCTCAGCTCGACGCCGCCGAGGAAGCCCTGGACCTGGCCCGTGAGCAATACCGCGCCGGAATGCTGGACTACCTCCGCGTCCTCACCGCTCTGCAGAGCGTCCAGGAACTCGAAATCGCTACCCTGGAGAGCCGTCAACAACTGCTCTCCCAACGCATCCAGCTCTGCCGTGTCACCGGCGGCCCCTGGCCCATGGACCAGACCGACACCGACGCTTCCCAGCCCCCCTCTGACGAGGTCAATGACCATGAGTGACGCCCGGGTTACATCGCTTAATACCATCATCGCCCTCGGGATTCTGCTCGCTGGACTTGGCATTGCCGCTCTGTTGTGGGCCACCGCCTCCGGGGCCGACGAAACACCTCCTTCCCAATCGGCCCCCCTGGTCAACGTGATTGAAGCGCAAAAGGAATCGCTAAGCCCCCTGATCGACACCCATGGCACGGTCATCCCGGCTCGACAGATCACCATCGAGCCTCAGGTCGAAGGTCGCATCGACGCCCGCCACCCCGGTCTGGTCTCCGGCGGCGTTGTCCAGGCCGACGAAGTACTCCTGGAGATCGATTCCCAGGACTACGAACTTGCCCTCCAGCAAGCCGAGACCGACGTCGCCTTGGCCAAAGCAGAACTGGAACTCGAAGAAGGTCGACAGGTCGTCGCTCAGGAGGAGTGGCAGCGCTTTGGGAGCTCCGATGAAGAGCCCCCTCCCCTGGCCCTTCGCGAACCTCAGCAGCTCATGGCCACCCTGGAAATCGAGCGCGCTCAGCAAGCTCTCTATCAGGCCGAGTTGGAGATGGATCGCACCCAGCTCCGCGCTCCCTTTACCGCCCTGGTCCGTGAGGCCGACGTCGAACCCGGCGAGATCGTCACCCCTTCCTCACAGGTCGCTACCCTGGCTGCTCTGGACTCCTTCTGGGTCATGGTCTCGCTACCCGTCGAAGAGGTTGCCCGCCTGGCGATCCCCGGCCGCGACGGCGATGTCGGGTCTCGCGCCTTTGTCCACTATGACTCCGGCACCGAGACCATCGAACACCAGGGCCGGATCATCCGTCTCCTCGGCGATCTCGATCCCGCCGCTCGCACCGCCCGGGTGATCGTCGAAATCGAAAACCCCTTCGCTCTTAGCTCCGGGGAAGCCCCGGACGACGCCGATCCCGACCGCCCCCCTCTTCAAGACGCCCCCCTCCTTCTCGGCTCTTTTGTCTCCGTCCAACTCGAGGGTCACCAGGACCTCCCGGTCATCGAGCTCCCCCGATCGGCGCTTCACGACGGCCAGCATATCTATGTGGCCACCGACGATGACACCCTTGCCATCCGTGAGGTGCAGATCGCCTGGCGTCACTCCGACACCATTGCCGTCAGCGACGGTATCTCCGCCGGCGACCGGATCATCACTTCGGCCCTACCAGCCCCCATCGAGGGTATGCCCCTTCGCGTCGAACCCACGGCCGTTATCCGCGGCCAAAGCGATCCCCGACGCCAACCCGATGTGGCCCCTACGGAGCCCATCGAACCGACCCCCGATGACGACGACCTCCTTGAACACCCTCATCTCGAAGACGAGTCGACCGACCTGGACGCTCTGGAAGAGCTCCACGACCTCGATGACGAGCACTCCTCCGACGATGAGGAGCAATAGTCCATGGACACCTCGCCTTCCAAATCCGGCCCACTGGCCTTCATGGCCCAACACCCCGTGGCTGCTAACTTGCTCATGATCGTCTTCCTGGTCGGCGGTCTCTTCATGACTCAAGAGATCCGCCAGGAGGTCTTTCCCGACTACGAACTCGATGAGATTCGCGTCAATCTCAGCTACCCAGGCTCCACCCCCGAGGACGTCGAGCAGGCCCTGATTCGACCCGTCGAAGACTCCATTCAGAACATCGCTGGCGTGGCCAATATGTGGTCCATCAGTCGCGAAGGTGGCGGTCGCGTCACCGTCGAGGTCGTCGCCGGCGCCAATGAAGAAATGGTGATGAGCGAGATTCAGACCGCCCCGAGATCTCCCTTCGCTCCGCACGCACCGAAGTCCTCACCCTCATCG
>CAZMJS010000101.1:0-11150 GCA_964566695.1 uncultured Bradymonadales bacterium | reverse complement strand
CACCGCCACCACCCCCACGTCCTCCCTGGAGCGGATCAACCTTCCCACGCCCTGCCTCAATGTGATAGCCGCCGTGGGAAGCGATATATCTCGAAAGCTATTTCCACCCTCGCCCTCGCAGCGCTCCAGCCTCGCGCGAGTCAATGGATCCGACGGGTTGGCAAATGGCAATTTGTCGATCACCACCAGGCTCAAGTCATCCCCTTCCACGTCTACCCCTTCCCAGAACGAGGCCGTCGCAAATAATACCGCCCCATCTTGAGCCCGAAACTCTTCTAGCAATTCGCGCTTGCTTGCCTCCCCCTGCTTGAGCACCGGGTACTCCAGACGATCCACCAGGCGCTCATGCACGTCGTGCAGGTGGTGATAACTGGTGAAGAGAATAAACGCCCGCCCCTCCGTGATATCCGTGAGATACTCCACGATCAGGGCCATATTTTTACAAAACTCTGGATCCGAGGGCGCCGGTAGCTTCTTGGGCACATAGATCAGGCTCTGCTCTTCATAATCAAAGACCGGATCGAGGCTCAACTCCTGCACATCCAGCGCCTCGCCGCCGACCTTCCCTTCCAGTCCCAAGCGCCGACGAAAGAACCCGAAATCGCCCCCCGTGGTCAGCGTCGCCGACGTAAATACCATCGCGTCATGGGTCGCCAATAACTTGGCCTTCATTTCCGCTGCCAGATCGATGGGCGCCGCCTGAAGAAATAACCCTGAATCCCGAGACTCGGCGATATAGGCGACGTCCTCCTCCTCTCCCTCCAGCACCGACGCCATATCCCTCGTCAATTCTCCACATCGCTCCGCCAGCCGCTGCCCCACCTCTCCCAACGACGAGCGCTTGATCACCGACGCTAACTCCTCCAGCGATTCCCTCAGATCCCGATGATGCCGTGCCACATTTTCCGAATCGCTCTCCTCCAACACCTCTTTCAGCCCGTGCCGCCCCTTCTCCGTCGCCTCACCCAGGGCGTCGAATACCTTGCCGGCCGCCCGCTCCATATCGCTCGTCGCCTCCCGCAACGGCCCGGCGTCCAAACCGTCCATCTCCTCGTCCTCCATGGCCCGATCGACGTCGCTTCCCAGATCGCGAAAGCGATACACCGAGACCTGGGTTCCGAAATAATCGGTGGCCACCTTTTCCACATGATGCGCCTCATCGAAGATCACCGCATCATAGGGCGGAAGGATCTCGCCGAAACCCTCATCTTTTAGGGCCAGATCGGCGAAAAATAGATGGTGATTGACCACGATAAGATCCGCTTCTTTGGCACGGGCACGGGCCTTCTGAACGTAGCAGTCTTCCCAGAATTCACAGCTCGTCCCCAGACAACCCTCGGAACCTACCGATAGCTCCTGCCACGTCGGATACTCGTCGGGCATCCCGGGAATTTCCGCCCTGTCGCCCACCTCCGTATTCGCCGCCCACGACAAAATAGTTGGCCACAATTTCACATCTTCCGCCCGACGAAATTGCTTTTTCCGCCGCATTTCTCGAAAGCGGTAGTGGCATAGATAATTTCGCCGTCCCTTGAGCAACACGGCCTCGAATGACTCGTCGAGACACTCCTGAAGCAGCGGTATATCCTTTCGAAATAGCTGCTCCTGAAGCGCCTTCGTCCCCGTGCTGATCACCACCCGCTTGCCCGACAGAATCGCTGGCACCAGATAGGCCAACGTCTTGCCCGTGCCCGTCGCCGCCTCCACCACCAATGGGTGGCGATCCTCCAGCGCCCGGGCCACCCCTTTGGCCATCTCCAACTGCTGCGGTCGATACTCATAGCGCTCCAGCACCGACGCCAGGCGCCCTTCGGGCCCTAATACCCCATCGACGCTCCGACTCATGGGGCCCCCAGCGCCTGCCACAGCTCTTTCCAATCCTTGCTATCCACGCGGGCCGGCGATTTCATCGCTTCCGCCTCGATCGCCTCTCCCTCCCCCACCGACTTGCCGCTGACGGCGTCGGTGCATATCCAAATGGACTCTTTTTTCTTCTCGCCTGGCGGTAAAATCCCCATGCAGGGTCGCTCACCCCACTTGCGAAGCACCACCCGGTGCTTGTCTCGATCGATGCGCACCCGATGCACCCGATCCTCTCCCTCATAAATCTCCACGCGCCGTGGAGACACGTCCACTGTGCCCGGAAGCCAGGCATCCACCTCTCGCGGCTTCTGGCGAGCCTTGAGCTCCCCGCGAATGGTCCGCTTTTCCATGCGCTCAATGGGCGCGATAAACGCCAGGCAGGCCACCAACATGCCCAGAATCAACCAGAACCACCCCAACTGATCGGCCGTGCCCCCGACGATCAACAGACCGATGCCCAGCGCCACGATCAGCACCTGCATCTGCTTCTTTTTCTTTCGCCCCTCCCGGGTATTTCGGTAGGTCGGCACGAAGGACACCAGGGTATCGACGAAGGACCACCAGACCACCGCCGACGGCGCCTGTTCGCGAGTCCCCAGCACCTGGGCGTCTATTTTCTTGGCTTCCACGCTTGTCTTATGTTCGCTCATTGGCTTCCGGTACGCTCTGGTAAAGTGCTCGAATCGGATCCGGTTCATCCCCGTAGATATAGGCCGGCCCCAACCCCACCGACTGGTTTCCAAAGGCGTCGGACAAGCCCTCGCTCTCCCTGCTGCCGCCTCGACGGTTTCTCCACTTCGACATTTCCTGTTCCTGGATCTGGCGCCACTGGCTTTGCAGCGTCAGCAATTCATCGAGCCCCGCCGGCAGGCGATCGGCAAAGGCGTAGAGCACATCGCCGGTCACTCGCGCGTCATTGGTCGCCCGGTGAGCCCCCTCCAATTCGATCCCCAGTCGCTCACAGACCGCCCCCAGATTATTCTTTCGCTGGTCTTTGAAGAACTGACGGGCAAAGATCAACGGATCCAATTCTGGAGACGCTGAGGGCCAAGACAGCCCGCAGCGCTCCAACTCCATGCTCAAAAAACGTCGATCAAAGCTCAGATTATAGGCCACCAACCCCACCCCGCTTAATCGCCGATGAACCTCTTCGGCCACCTCGTCGAAGGTCGGCTTTCCCTTCACATCTTCTTCGCTGATCCCTGTGATCCGCGTCGACTCCTCGGGAATGGATCGCTGAGGATCGATGAGCTGGCCGTATTCATCAACCACCTCTCCCCCTTCGAAGTGGATGATCCCCACCTCCGTAACCCGGTGCTCTTCCGGGTCCAGGCCCGTCGTCTCCACATCAAAGACAGCGAGCTCCAAATCCTGCCATTTTTCCGGCCATTGCGTCATCTTATTGCCTCGTCTGTGTCGCCTCGTAGCGCCGCGTCAGTGACGCGAACGCCTCTACGATATCCTCTTCCGCCCGGTGAGCGCCATCGCTGACCACCATCTCTCCGTCCACCACCGTCGTCGTCACCGCTGCGGCAGACATACTCAAAACAATATCGCTCAACAAGGTACCCGCCGTCGTCCCCGCCAGTGATGGGTGCCTCAGGTCCAATGCCACAAAGTCCGCCGGCGCCCCCACTTCCAGACGCCCATCGTCGGAGCCAAGGGCCCGAGCCCCGTGGCGGGTCCCCATGGGCCATAAAACGTTCGCGCTCTCCTCGACCCCCGGGGTCTTCCCGGCGAGCACATTCCGAGCTTCGGCCCTCAACCGCTCATGGTATTCCACCAGGCGCATCTCCGCGAAGGGATCGATCATCGTATGGCTATCGCTTCCCAGTGCAATGGGCACATCCCTCGCAACGAGTTCCCTGGCCTCCAAAAACCCATCTCCTAGATTGCGCTCAGTTGTCGGGCAGGCCCCGATCGTCGGCCGCACCTCCTCCAATATATCCAATTCCCTCGCCTCCAGATGCGTTCCGTGAATCAAGGTCCACCCCTCATCCAGGAGTCCCCATTCATGGAACGCTTCGATGGGTGCCATTCCATACACCTCTTTGGAACGCCTGACCTCACGGCGCTGTTCACAGGCGTGGATATGCAGGGGCCACCCTCTGGCTCGGGCCTCCCCGGCGATGACTTCCAACCAACCTCGCGACACCGCCCGGATACTATGGGGAGCTACGCCTATCGATAGCGACGGCGCATCGATCAGTTGGGCTTCCATCTCCTCGACCCACTCCAGGTATTGCTCCACGCTTGGCGAGATAAACCGCCGCTGCGCCTCCCTTGGGGGTTCTTTGATATCTCCCGTCTCATAGGCCACGGGCATCATGGTCATGCGAATGCCCACTTCTTGGGCGGCCTCCATCAATCGAAAGGCCATCTCCATTGCCCTATCGTATAACTCCCCGTCGGGCCGATGATGGACGTAGTGAAATTCCCCCACATGGGTTATTCCCGCTCGCGCCATTTCCAGGAATGCCATGCGGCCCACCACCGCCATCTCCTCCGGCGTCAGGCGATGGGCCCAAGCATACATCTCGCGTCGCCAACTCCAAAAATTATCTCCCCCTGCCGCCTCGCTTTGATACTCCGTTCGCCCCCTCATGCTGCGCTGAAAGGCGTGGCTATGAATATTGACCTGACCCGGGATCATCGCCACCCGGCCGAGGTCGATCACTTCTTCCCCCTCCAGGGCGCCTCCACTCCCACCGTCGAAGCGCCGAATCGAGGTCAGCGTCCCATCGCTTCCCACCACCAGACCCACGTCCTCTTCGACCTCGCCGTCAATGACGGCCAGATCCCCGCGAAAAACCGTCCGTTGTTCATCGTCCATCCCGTTTGCCTCCCTCACCCATCCATCAACCATTATCGAATCATTTCTACCTCAAGACAGCTCGCCCGGATGATCACCTCCAGGTAACCATCCGGGCGTCGACCTTGACCCGCTCAACTCTTCGCCAGGGTCTCGGCTACCATCACTATTTCGCCTCAAACTCCAGGCTTCCTCCGCTGGGAGCCAGGGTGGCGCCAATCGTCGCCCCGGGGCCAAAATCACCGGCCAGCAATGCCTTGGCCAACTCGTTTTGAACCTCCTTTTGGATCACTCGCTGCAGCGGTCGCGCTCCATACATCGGGTCAAACCCGCGGTCCGCCAAAAAGCTCTTGGCATCCTCGCTCAACTCAATATCAAAGCCTCGCTCTTCCAGCAGTTCCCGGAGCCCCTCGAGCTGAATCTCGACGATGGCGTCCATATCGCCTCGCGTCAGGGGCTGGAACATGATCGTATCATCGATTCGATTGAGAAACTCCGGCTTGAAGGTGCCGCGCAGCGACTCCGTGACCATCTCCTCGGCCTTCATTGGATCGGACTGGCCGTGCTCCTGAATATATTCGCTGCCCACATTAGAGGTCATGATGATCACCGTGTTGGTAAAGTCCACGGTTCTCCCCTTGCCATCGGTCAATCGTCCCTCATCCAAAATCTGCAGCAGAATATTGAATACATCAGCGTGGGCTTTTTCGATCTCATCGAAGAGCACCACCGTATAGGGCTGGCGACGCACATGCTCCGTCAGATAGCCACCCTCGTCGTAGCCCACATAGCCGGGAGGTGCACCGATCAGCCGCGCCACGGCATGGCGCTCCATGAATTCCGACATATCCAGGCGCACCATATTTTGTTCATCGTCGAATAAAAACGCCGCCAGCGACCGCGCCAACTCCGTCTTTCCGACCCCTGTGGGTCCCAGGAAAATAAATGAACCGATGGGGCGATGCGGATCCTGAAGACCGCTTCGGGCTCGACGCACCGCGTCACTGACCGCCACCACCGCTTCATGCTGACCCACCACTCGCTCGTGGAGGCGATCTTCCATCTTCAATAGCTTTTGCTGCTCACTCTCCAGCATCTTGTGAACGGGAATGCCCGTCCACCGAGACACGATATTGGCCACGTCCTCGTCGGTGACCTCCTCGCGCAAGAAGCTGCCCCGTTCCTTGACCTCTTCCAGATCCTCTTGAACGACCTCCAGCTCTTTTTCGGCCTCCGGCAAAATCCCGAAACGAATCTCCGCCGCCTTGTCCAAATCGCCACGGCGCTCCGCCTTTTCGAATTGAATTCGCAGATCCTCAATGCGCTGCTTGAGCTCTCGTTGGCGCTGAATGGCGTCTTTTTCGCCGCGCCAGGTGGCCTTCATGCCGCTGGCCTGCTCGCGCAACTCGGCAATTTCGGCCTCCACGTCTTCCAGGCGCTCCTGGCTGAGCGCGTCCTCCTCCTTTTTGAGGGCCTGGCGCTCGATCTCCAGCGACGTCAGCTTGCGCTCCAATTTGTCGATCTCCTGGGGCAAGCTCTCCAACTCCATCTTGACGCCTGCCGCGGCCTCGTCGATGAGATCGATGGCCTTGTCCGGTAAAAAGCGATCGGCGACGTAGCGATGGCTGAGCTTGGCGGCTGACACCAACGCCCCATCGGCGATCCGGATACCATGATGAACCTCATAGCGCTCCTTGAGCCCCCTCAAGATGGTCACCGTGTCTTCCACCGTCGGCTCTTCCACCTTGATCGGCTGAAAGCGTCGCTCCAACGCCCGATCCTTCTCCACGTGCTTGCGGTATTCCGCCAGCGTCGTCGCCCCGATGCATCGAAGCTCGCCTCGCGCCAGCGCCGGCTTGAGCATATTGGAGGCATCCATTGCTCCCTCCGACGCCCCGGCCCCCACGATGGTATGCATCTCATCGATAAATAAGATGATCTCCCCGTCGGCCTCGCGAATCTCCTTGAGCACCGCCTTGAGTCGATCCTCAAACTCCCCCCGAAACTTCGATCCGGCGATCATCGACCCCAGGTCCAGCGCCGCCACCTGCTTGTTGATCAAGCTCTCCGGCACGTCGTTGTCGGCGATGCGTTGGGCAATGCCCTCCACAATGGCCGTTTTTCCCACCCCGGGCTCACCGATGAGCACCGGGTTATTCTTCGTCCGACGGCTCAGCACCTGCAGCGCTCGACGGATCTCCTCATCTCGCCCGATCACGGGGTCCAATTTCCCCTGATGCGCCAACTCCGTGAGATCCTGGGTATATTTCTCCAACGACTGGTATTTCTCTTCCGGGTTCAGATCCGTCACCTTCTGGCCTCCGCGCACATCTTTCATCGCTTCTTCGACCCCTTTTCTCTCCACTCCGTGGCTGCGCAACAAGTCCCCGGCCTCCCCATCATCGGCCACCAACGCGAGCAGTAGATGCTCCGTGGACACATATTCGTCCTTATACTGATTGGCCTCCTTCTGGGCATTCCTCAAGACCGTGGCGAAATCGTTGGAGACCGACGCCTCCACGCCTTCGACCCTCGGCTGCCGGGCCAGGCTCTGCTCCACCGCTAACTGCAGACGCTCTACCCCCACGCCCAACTTGTTGATGATCGGCACCACGATGCCTTCATCTTGCTTGAGCAACGCCCACAGCAGGTGCACCGGCCGCACTTCGGGGTGCGTTCCCTCCACCGCCCGATCCTGGGCCTCTGACAGGGCTTCCCTGGATTTGATCGTAAATTTTTCCAACCTCATGGCTCACTCCATCCTAGTTGCGGCCTCCAGGTGCACCGACACTGCTGCGCCTGACTGATCCCTGACGCCTTACGCACTGCTCCGGCATCACTCACCATTGCTCGTACTCGGACCGCATGACTGTTCTTAATTTGGACTCGAAAAGACCCGCCAACGAAGAGCGAATCCTTTCCTCAACATATCGCAAACTAGGCACGAGCTCAGATGGGTCAAGAGGCGCTTATTGACACCCCTTTCTGCTGTTTTACCATGGCCTCAAGATTGCCTACCTCTCATGCCCATGGAGTCTCTATGCCTTCCTCTGCTACCATCTGGCACTACCCCCGCTGCTCCAAGTCTCGGAAAACCCTGGCGCTGCTCCGTGAAACGGATCTCTCCATCGACATCCGTCGCTACCTCGACGACCCTCCCTCCGCCGAGGAACTTCGCCAGGCCCTGGACGCCCTTGGCATCGACGCCCAGGAGCTCGTCCGCAAGAAGGAAGATCAATTCAAAGCCCTCAATATCGACGAAGACGCCCTCGATGAGGGGGATTGGATCGACCTCATGGTCCAATACCCCAAGCTCATTGAGCGGCCCGTCGTCCTCACCGATGAAGGGGCGATCCTTGGGCGCCCTCCGGAGGCCATCCACTCCATTATTGACTGAGGCCCCATCAATACCAACTGACGTGATCGATGAGCACTTCTCCTTCCCCCACCGGCTCGATGATCACGTCCACTTCTCCCCCCACAGGGATGTTTAAGCGCGCCAACCCGTCGACCAACCATAACTCTTGTCCATCGTTGATCACTCGGCTGGCAGCGATGATTTCCCCACCGGCCCTCACTCGGAGTTGTCGGTCGTCCTGTGCTCGGTCCCCATGGGTCCGGAATAGGATAGCCATCGAGCCGACCTGTCCATCGAGAAGGTGCGACCCCAGATCATCGACGCCCACCCAGGAGTTGGCTCCTTCCAGCACCAACCCCATCCCTCCGGCCATGGACCCTTTCTTACTGGCGTAGGCCTCCTCATATTGCCAACCCACATCGCCCCCCACCCCAAATTGGCCGCTTCCTGGCTCCTCGCCTATCCCTGGACCGATGAATAATTGCGAATACCCACCGCTCTCAAAAGCCCCGGGCGAACAGCGATTACCTACGGGGCGACCCCGATCGTTTTGGGATACGGGGTTCCATGTGGCATGGGCCTGGTTGAACCGATCCAGTCGATGGCGCTGGCACTCCTCCCAATCCATGCTTCGCGCCCCGAGCGACTGCTCCTTCCACGCATGACCTCTCTCATAACCCTCTCCTGAAATAGCCTTAACCCGGACCCGATCATCCACCTCATCGCTGCCATGCAGATCGAACCCCCCACCCACATCTGCACTTAAGTCACCAAAATAATTAAACCCACCGGAGCGCAGGGCTCCCCCTCTACTCTTCAATAACGGAGCACTGCCCACGCCACGCTCCGCCAATAGATTGGCTCGCAAATGGACCCGCGATGCCGATGGACCCACCTCGATGCCCGCTGCGCCTCCGGCGCATTCCCAGCATGCATTGGCCACAAAACTCGAAAAATTGATCGTTCCAACCGCCGCTGGTCCCCAGAATATCGCTCCCCCAGCCGCCCCCGCCTCGTTGGCACTAAAGGTGGTATTGTCCACATCCACGTACCCCCGAACCCAATCCCCACTTCCCTGAACATAAACCCCTCCGCCCTTCAGCGTGGCTTGATTCGATTCAAAAAGCACCTGATCCAATCCATATCCCCACACCGCGTGGCTGAGCACCTCCGGGGCCACACCCACCGCCCTCAGCGCCAGCGCTCCCCCTTTTTCCGCCTGGTTGCTCTCAAAGACCGTGCGTCGCAGATGGCCTTCACCATCGGCCACCACCACCGCGCCGCCCAACTCTGCGGCGCTATTACTGGCGAAATGGCCCCTATCGATCTCCGCCGATCGACTTATATACAGTGCGCCGCCTGAGCCATCAGCATCATTGCTATGACCCACACTATCGCGGATCGACACCTTGTCCTCTCCCTCATCCACGAATAGAGCTCCACCTTTACCTCCCGCCCAATTTTGCTCCCACACAATCCCTTTCATCGACAGTGCCACCGCCCCCTCCACATGGACCGCCCCTCCGTGGCCAGTGCTATGATTGTCCGAAAAGATGAGCTCTTCGCCCCGCGTCTCCATGGCCGATGCCCCCTCTCCACGGATCCTAAGCGCCCCCCCGTGGACTCCGTGGTTATCCACAAAACTCGATGACTTTAGGCTGATAACAAGGCCCTCTCCACCGGTGACGACTATCGCGCCATCAAAATCGGACCATTGGCTATCCACAATTTGAATGTCCATCTCTTCCTCTCCCCCATCGATCCTCAGGCCCGTCTCACCGGCGCCTGGCGAGCCCCGAAGCGATACCCCCTCGATCCACAGTTGCGAGGTCTCACCGCCACCGCCCACTTCCATCAGCGCTCCACCTGGTGGCCGAAACTCAGCTGACATGCCAACCACGTGGGCTCTGTAGCCCTGACCGACCAGGCGCAAGTCATCCCTTACCTCCAGCGGCTCCTGAAGGATGATCTCCTCCACCCCACCATCGATCTCGATCTCGCTTCCCGGAGCCACCCGTTGAACCACCGAGCGCAGGCTCCCATAGGCCCCGTCATCCCCTCCATCCGTGACCAACGTCGGCGCTTGAGCGGCGATCACCGCCTTCTCACATCCCGCCTCCCCGACCTCCAACACCTGGTCCAACCCATCGAATACCCAGCGATTTCCCCACTCGTCGATATACTCATCGCCAATCTCGACCATATATCGACCGGCTTCTACGACCACCATCTCTATATCTCCCCCTGTGACGACAGTCTCATAAATCGGATGGCCTGCCTCCTCCACCAGCGCCAACGACACCTCTAACTCAGAGGGCCACCTCGCCTCCAGGCGCATCGTTCCCTGGCCCGTCGCCATGGCGGTTCGGGAATCCTTTTCATGACAAGCTCCATCGTACCCTCCATCGGTACTCTCCATGGCTAACTCATCGCCTCCCGGTTCTCCGCATCCCATCACCACCAATATCCCCAACACCCCGCATGCCCACTTGCACCAGCACCTGCCCACCATAATGGACCTCCTCCGCTCATGAATATTCGTTGATCTAATTGACCTCCCTATTATCGAGACTGCTATCCCTTCATTGCCTATTTTTCGTGAACCCCGGGATCGATCCCACCAAATAAAAAAGGCCTCCCTCTCGGGAGGCCATGACCATTCGCTCACGCAGCAGCCCATCGCCGCTGCGTACGCGCCAGGACTCAGCGCCAGACCACCTGCTTGATGGCGATCGCACCATTCCCCCCGGGCGCATTATTCTCGATCTCCAGCTCGAACCCATCGCCGTCTTGGAATCCCTGGAAGTCATCGATCACCAGCACGCCTTCACCACTATTAAAGCTACCACTGGTGCCGAGAACCGTGCCATCGGCGCGCACCCGCACCTGACGGTCCCCATCGGACTCCGGCCCCACTGCTTCATAGATAATAGCCATCGAATCCACACTATTGGCCCCCGATACCAGGCTCTCAATATCGGTGCTGCTCATCGATGCTCCCTCCTGGTCCAATATGATTCGGTCGTCGTCGAAGTCGCTATAGGCATCGCTATAATCCCAACTCCGATCGTCATTGCCCGTGAAGCTTCCACTGCCCGGACTATCGCCCAGATCCAC
>CAZMJS010000100.1:0-11585 GCA_964566695.1 uncultured Bradymonadales bacterium | reverse complement strand
GCGAGCGATATGGGGGCGGGTACGGGAGGGTCGAGGGGGGGTGGGGACGGGGTGAGAGGTTGGTTCAGGTATCTGGATGGAGCGAAGAGTTGGCTGGGAGCGGCCGGGTATGCGGGTGGGAGTGGCCGTGGCGATGGGAAAATCTAAATTGGATGTCCTATGGCGTCGGGGGTTATGACACGGAGAGAGTGAGCCCCTGGTGGGTCTTTGGAGTGTGGATCAGCGAGAGCGATGTCGATGAGCGATCTTGAACAGCGACTGGCAGGGCTTCACGACGCGGCGTTTCAGTGGGCCCTCCACTGCACGGGCGGCCGTCGTGAGGATGCGGAGGACGCCCTGCAGGCGACCTATATGGCCCTGCTGGATGGGTCGGCGAGCTTTCGCGAGGAGTCCAGTTTTAAGAGTTTTGTGTTTGCGGTGATCCGAAATAAGGCGCGGGCGTTGCATCGCAAAAAGAAGGTGCGCCGCCTGGTGAGTCTGGAGGACGTGGATCCGCCGGATGTGGAGGCCGTGGGGGCGGCGGGGATGGAGGCCGCCGATCGTCGGGAGGCGATCCGGCGGGCCATCCAGGCATTGTCCAGTCGGCAGCGCGAGGTGCTGGAGCTGGTCTTTTATCACGACATGACAATTGAAGATGCGTCGGCGGTCATGGGTGTCGGCCTGGGGACGGCTCGCACCCATTATAAGCGCGCCAAAGAGAGCATGCTCAAACAATTGAGCCCGGGAGAAAAGAGATGGCTAAAGACGACGATCGGCTCCTGAAGGAGTTGTATAAGGAGCATCGAGAGGAGGAGCGCCAGGAGGCGCCGGCCTTCGAGGCGATGATGGAGCGCGCCCGCGAGCAGGCGGAGTCGCCGGCGCCGGTGTGGCGTCGGCGGTGGCCGGCGGTGGCGGCCGCGGCGGCGCTGGCGCTGACCACGTTGGGGGCCCTGGTATGGAGCGGCCCCCTGGGAGAGCCCCGGGAGTCCTCGGAGGTCGCCCAATCGGTGGCGCCCGTGGATCAGGGGGAGTCCATCGCTCAGGGAGAGGTGGAGCGGTGGGAGGAACTCCTGGAGTTTGCCGACGAGGTGTGGGTCGAGGAGTATCCCACGGATTTTTTGCTATGAGGGCGACAATTTTAAATTCGCTGTCCTATGGATCGCGATCAGGCCACACAAAGAGAGTGAGAACCCCGGTCGATGGTCGACCGTCACCGTTGAACTGATTGTGGAGAGAGAGATATGACCCCTTCGATTGCTCGACCTTTATTCGCCCTATTTGTGGGACTTTTGGCGGCTGGCCTTCTCTTTGTCCCGGCCACGGCCATGGCTCAGGCCGGTCAAGGCCAGGGCGGTGGCGGTGGCCAGGGCCACTTCACGAGCCCTCGCCATCTATTGCGAGTGGCCGATGACCTGGATTTGACGGAGGAGCAACGGGAGCAGATCGGCGATATCCTGGAGGATAATCACGGCGATATCTACCCGCTGCGTCAGGAGATGCGTCAGGAGGGTGAGAGCCTTCAAGAGATGATGGGCGACGCCAACGTGGAGCGCCAGGAGGTCTACGACCAATTGGATAAGGTGCTGGAGTTGGAAGCCCAGGTGAAGCGAAAGCGCACGTCCATGATGCTCGATGTGCGGGCCGTGTTGAACGAGGAGCAGTTGGAAATGGCCCAGGAGCTCTTTGAGGAGCGGCGTGGGCAGATGCGAGAGCGGCGTCGAGAGCATCGCCAGCAACGCCAGGAGAATCGCAAGCAGCGGCGGCAACAGAACCGCCAGCGAGATGGCGATGAGCGCCGCGGTCTATGAGGTGACAAGAGTAGGTTGCATGCCCCCGGTTTCTTCGGGGGCATCAATAATCCATGCCGACTCGGCAGTGTGGAACGTCGGATGGAGGTGGCCTCTCGACGAATAAGTCGTCGACGTAGGAGGCGGCGGATTCGACGGGGGGAATGGATAGGAGCAGATCCTTGGTGCTTCCACCGGTGGCCTTGAAGCCAAGGAAGCAGGCCAAGAGGCCGAGGACGATGGAGGCCGTGATGCGCCTTCGCAGGGGCGTGAGCGTGGTCTGGGTGACCAGGAAGCGGCCGAGCCGAAAGAGGCAGTAGGGCAGTAGGATCAGGGGGCATAGGATATATAAAGCGAAAAAAGAGGCCCCGTTGGCGATGGCGGGGGCCACATAGACAAAGCAGGCGGCAGTGGCGGCGGCCGTTGCCAGGTAGTCTCGCTGACAGAAGCGAGAGGTGGCGAGGTGGGCCATGGTCGCGGCGACCAGGAGGGCCGATAGGGCGAGGATGACCACGCTGGTGAGTTCGGTGAAGGAAGAGGCGTCGGCCGCGCGGTCGATGACGAAGCCCTCGACATAGATCACCGCCGGGTGCAGGCAGACGAGGCCCGTAAGGCCGGCCCATAGCGGGAAGTCGGGGTCGCTGGATTTGGTGAAGGCCGTGGCGGCGCCAAGGCCAATGGTGCCGATGAGTATGGCGGCGGCGAATCCCAATAGGTGGGTTTCGTGGTCTGAAATAAGGAAAGCGCCTGCAAATGTCGCGATCGATGTGACGCCCAGGGCCAGCAGCGCGAAGACGGGGGCGAGGCCAAGGGTTCGAAAGTGGCTTCGACGCCGCGGACTGGAGAGGGTCAGCCCCACGATGGCAAGTGATATGAGGGTGCTAAATATGAGCACGGATGTGAACCAGGTACCGACGAGGAGGAGTAGAAAGGCGATCAGGTAGGCGGGCCATGGGAATTTCATGGGAGTCCTGAGGAGAAAAGGCGCCTGTGGTGATTGGGTAGGGACTTGCTCAGTGTAGAGAAATCATGGGGGAAGATAAATGGTCGCCCGCCCCTATGCCTGCGGTCAAAAGACCCGGAGATCATGGGGGCGGGCAGATGGGGAAGGGGCGGTCAGGGTTCGACGGGTCGAACGGTTCGCGGCATGACGCTGGACTGGGAGATGGTGGAGGGGTTGGCTCCCCAGCAATAGAGGCCGCCGTCGGCGGTGATGCCGCAACTGCGACGGGAATCCAGTACCAGGTCGACGAATTCAAGGTGTCGGTTGACCGGGGTGGGCTCCAGGCGATCGTCGACATCGCCGGTGCCGAGTTGGCCCTGTTCGTTGACGCCCCAGCAGAAGGCGTGGCCTTGCTCGTTGAGGGCGCAGGTGTGGCGAGCGCCGGCCGCCAGGTGTTGAAAGCTTTGAGAGGTATTGGCGGCCTCCGGGGTCCATTCGTCGGATAGGTCGCCGGTGCCGAGTTGGCCGTGGGTATTTCCGCCCCAACACCAGAGGTCGTCGTCCTCGTCGATGGCGCAGCTATGGCTATCGCCGGCAGCGATGCTGTGAAAGGAGTGGTTGCCGGAGACGGCAGACGGTGATTCGACACGGGCTTCGTCGGTGCCATCGCCGACGGCGCCAGCCCAGTCGGGATCGATCAAGGATTCCGCGTTATTGCCCCAGCAATAGGCCTCGTCGTCGACGGTCAGGGCGCAGTTGTGGTCGCGGCCGGCGGCCAGGCGATCGAAATTAAGATCCGTGTCCCAGGGTTCGGGGCTGGTGGAGGATTCGGTGTCGCCATTGCCCAGACGGCTCTCGTTGACGCCCCAGCAGAAGCCCTGTTGTTGGTCGGTGATGCCACAGGTATGTCGAGATCCGCGCTCCACGGTGTGGAAAAGATGGCCGCCGTCGACGGCGGTGGGGGTGTCGAGGTTGCTGTCATCGCCGGTACCCAATTCCCCCCAGGAGCCGCTGCCCCAGCAATAGGCCTCTCCCTGGTCGTCGAGGCCGCAGGCGGAGTCGGAGTGGGCCACGAGATCATCCAGCGGGGACGAGGCATCCAGGGGGTTGGGGATGCGGCGCACGGAGGTACCGGACATGGTACCGGTGGCATCGCCGAGGTTTCCATTCCACCGGTTTCCCCAGCATCGAGCATCGCCAAAGTCGCCGGCGACGCAGGTGGCGCGAAATTGCACGGCCACGCTGTCCACGTCGCTCCAGGGAACCACGCGGGTCGGTTCATGGAGGGTGTGGTAGTCGAAGACGCCCCACTGAGCGGTGGTGCCCCAGCATTGGGCCACGCCGTCGGGTCGCAGGCCGCAGCTACGGTCGACGCCGAGGCTCCAGAGATCGAAGTCATCAACCACGTCGGTGGTGTCGGGAGAGTGGATTTGGCGGGCGTCGAAGAAGCCCAGATGTCCCTCGCGATTTCGCCCCCAGCAGAGGGTGGACTCATCGACCAATTCAGCGCAGGTGGACTCCCTGCTCGTCTGGAGGGCGACGGCGTCGTCGGGCAAGCTCACCGCTTCCGGCTGCCAGCGCGAATCGGTAGTGCCATCACCCAATTCCCCCTGGCCATTATCGCCCCAGCAATAGGTATCGGCGTCATCGGTGATGGCGCAGGTGTGGTAGCCACCGGCGGAAATGGAGATGAAGGAGTGGTCGCTGTCCAAGGTCTCCGGTGTCCAGACACGGGTGCCGCTATCGGGCTCGAAGCCCAATTGATCGCTCTGGGTGGAGCCCCAGCAGTAGGCGTCGCCATCGGTGGTCACACCACAGGTGTGGGCAAAGCCGGCCGAGAGGTGGTCCCATTGGTGATCGCCCTCGACCTGTTCGGGGAGGGTCGCTTCGCTGAGGCTATATTGGCCGCTGCCGGTCTGTCCGTTTCCCGCAAGGCCCCAACAATAGGCGTCGCCATCATCGGTGATCCCGCAGGTATGATCGAGGCCAGCGTTCAGGGTGACAAATTCATGATCGCCCTGCACATCCACGGGGGTGTCGCTATCGTCGATATCAGCCACGCCGAGCTGCAGGTCGGCATTGTCGCCCCAGCAATAGGTGTCGCCATCGACGGTGAGGCCGCAGCTATGATGGCCGCCGAGGGCCAGTTGGGCGAATTCGTGGTCGCCGCTGACGGGGACGGGCGTCCAGCTATCCTCATCGGAGCCGTTGCCCAATTTGCCCGATTCGTTGTCGCCCCAGCAGTAGGCCGCGCCGTCGGGCGTGAGGCCGCATATATGTTCGGCGCGATAGGGACTCCCGAAGAGGGATTTGCCGGGGCCCACCACGAGGTCATCGAAGTGGGGGACGACGTCGACGACGGCGTGGGTCTCCAGGTCTTGGTGGGAGACGGTGAGATCCGTCGTGCCCAATTGCTCGCCAGTGATGGTGCCATCGTCGTCGACGGTGGCCACGGCGGTGTCATCGATCTCCCAGCTCAGGGGGACATCCAGGGTGGAACCGTCGGGCTCATGCATCGTGGCCTGGAGCTCGGTGGTCTCGTCGAGGCCCACGGCGATATAACCTCGGTCAAGGGTCAGGTAGGACGTGGGGGTAGCCGTCGGGGGAGCCGGGCTGACCTCGATGGTCACCTCGTCGCTGATGCCCAGGGTTTCAGCGATGATCTGGGTCGTGCCCTCGTCGATCCCCATGGCCAGGCCATCGTCGTCGACGGTGGCGATGGAGTCATCATTGCTGCTCCAGTTGATGTCTACGTCGGCGGTGACGTCTTGGCCGTCGACGTCCCAGACGGTGGCCTCCAACTCGGTGGTGTCTCCCTCCTCGACGGTGGGGGCCTCGGGGGTGATGTCGAGACTATCCACCTGAGGGGGATCCTCCTCGGTGACCGATAGGGAGATCTCTTCGGCGAGCGTGTCTGTCGATATGAGAAGCCCTGTCTCGCCGGCGGATTGGCCCAGGAGCACCGCGGTGGTCACGTCATCGTCATGGACCGATACCTCGTCGATGGTGGCCACGGTGGTGTCCAACATCGCGAAATCGATGCTGACGTCATCCAGCACCCGGTTCTCCTCATCGAGGACTTCGACGAAGATGGTTTCCGTTTCGTCGACGCCGATCTCAATGGCATCGGGCTCGACGGAGATCGCATCTGCCACACCCGGCTGCTGATTGTCGGGCTGCTGATTGTCGGGCTGCTGATTGTCGGGCTGCTGATTGTCGGGCTGCTGATTGTCGGCAGGCCCCTCTCCTGGATCGTCACCTCCACAACCAATCATCAGCATGATCGCCAATCCGAATAATAATGTCCGTACTGTCCATCTCATGGGAATGCCACCCTGGATATGTAGTAAAAAAGTCGCTCCGCCTGTTTGTATATCGAGCATTTAACCGACGAAGTGCGACGACGAATATTCAAATAAGCAGGAGCACAACGAGACAATGGGCACCGGCGTGGAGTCTGAGAACCCACCGATTCTGTCAGCGCACGCGCAGCTCATGAGGGCGGGCGACGGCCTGGTGATCGGGCTCGGCGGTGTCGGTGAGGGTGGCGGGGCCGGAGGAGACCTCCAGTGGGTATTGGGCCTTTAGTTGCACGTCGATGGTGGTGCTGGAGGGGGGCTCTTCGAGGTAGATGAGGAGGCGATCGCTCTGGGTGGTGATGTCGGCGATAATCGGTCGGTCCAGGGCGTCGTCGATGGATGGGCGGTAGGGCTCAAAGCCGGGAGGGATGGGAAGGGTAAGAAGGCCCATGTCCAGGGGGTGGGCTCCGGTGTCCAGGGTGGCGCTCATGGTGAGGCGATCGTCGGTGTGGAGGTCGGTGCGATCGAAGTCCAGGTGGACCTGATGCCCGGCAGCGGGCGCGCGGTCGTCGTCGGCCTCCCAGGGTTGGTGGTGCGTGGCTTTCAAGCGGTAGAGATAGCCGCTGTCGTCGGGGGCGTCGATGGTGATGGTGGCGTCGTCGTCGGGGAGATCGAAGCCCAGGAGGATGGTCTCGGTGGGGGCGTGGTCGGCGAGGTCGACGGTGTCGACGGTGCGGCCGTCGAGGGCGATATCAATCGTGCCGTCGTCGACGGGTTGGGTGTGCCCCGAGGCCTGCTCGATGGCCTGGAGGGCGGCCACCGTGGCCTGGGTGGTGCCCCAGCCCTGGGGTCGGCGTTCCTCGATCAAGAAGTGGAGGCCCCGGTGGGCCAGGTCGTCGTCGGCGTCGGCGGCGAGCAGGGCCTGGATGACCAGGGCGGTGGTCTCGATGAGGCCGGCCGTGCCCTGGCGGTTGGAGGAGGAGCCCCGGGGTTGCCAGGAGGTGCGGTCGCCGTCGGTGTCGGCGCGGCGGTGGAGCTCGTCGACCAGGGCGTCGATGGATAGCTCGCGGGGGTCGTCGACGGCGGTGGCCAGTTGGAGGGTCAGGGCGAGGCCCAGGGTGGAGGCGTTCTCCATAGAGAGGACATTATGGAGGTAGTCCAGGGCCTCGTCGATGCCTCCGCCTCGGGGGGAGTGGACGTGGAGGTTGAGGGCCTGAAAGGCGGTCATGGTGGGGACGTCGTCGATGCCAAAGATATGGGCCGCCGAGTAGTCCAGGGGAAAGCTTCCGTTGCTCTGCTGGGCGGAGCGGATGTGGTGATCCATCCGGGATAGGAGGTCGTCGTCGATGGTGTAATAGTCATCGACGCCGGCGAGCATGCGCAGGCCAAAGCCGGTGATAGAAGAGCTGGCCGGGGGCTCGCCGAAGAGGGAGAAGGCGCCTCGGCCGACGCGGAAGGCCAATAGGTGCTGATAGGAGAGGGCGAGGGCGTTGAGGGCCTCGGCGCGAAGGGCCGGATCGGCGTCCGGTTGGTCCTCCAGGTGGGCCAGGATGAGGGCCGCCGGGTAGAGGCTGGCGGCGGCGGACTCGAAGCTCGTATTGGGCATGTCGAGGATGGCGTCCAGGCCATCGAGGAGGTGGCCGTGGAGTCCCGGTCGAAGCTCTAGGGTGGCCGTGGAGGTGCCGCTCAACAGATCCTCCTGGGCGTCGATGGTCAAGGAGGTGGCGCCATCGGCGTCGCCGCTAAAGAGGGTGGTCATGGCTCGTCCGTCGGGCACGACGGTGACCTCGCGACGCAGGGCGTCGGAGTCCAGGTGGTCTCCATCGTCGGTGAGGGCGTGGGCCTCCCATTGGAGGTGATGGTCGCCGATATCATTGGCCTGGATGTCAAAGGTGACGCGGTCGGTGGTCCCGGGGGATAGGTAGAGGTCCTGGGCGCCGTCGCCAATGGTGGCCCAGTCGGCGTCTTGGGGCTCCACGCGGATGTGGAGGTCGTCGTCGCTATAGTTGTGGACCGATAGGGGGACGTGGACGCGGTCGCCGACGGTCAGGGAGGTGGGAAGCTGGGCGTCGATGAAAAAGGGCTGAAAGACCTGGACGTCGGCGTCGCCAAAGCCCAGGTGGCCAGTGGCGTCTATGGCGGAGGCGTTGACCTTCCAGTTGGTGATGGAGTCGGCCCATTGGATGTCGATGGTGGCGCGGCCCTCGTCGTCGGTGAGGATGAGGTCCGAGAAGAGGGTCTCGGGAAAGTATTGGCGCAGTCGCACGTCGATGTCCATCTCATCGAGGGTGTCCAGGAGGTCGGCGTCAGGACCGGTGGGGGCTGGTTGGGGCTCTGGCTCCGGCTCAGGCGTCGACTCGGGGGCTTGGGCTGGGCCGCCGAATAATGAGATGGGGCGATCTTCGGTCTCGGGTTCCGGTTCAGCCTCCACTTGAGGTACTCGTCTGGGTTCCGGTTCGGGCTCCGGTTGGACCTCGGGTCGCTGAGGGCGGGCGGTTCGCTCCCGGTTGAGGACGGGGCGCTCGTCATCGGCGGCGCGCTCCGGCGGGGTGGCGCGCTCCGTCGGGGTGTCGCGCTCCGAGGAGTCGTCGCTCGGAGGTGGGGCCTGCCTCTGGCGCTGTTCGCTCTCGAAGCCATCTTCCACGGACATGGCACGCTTGGTGTGGGAGTCCTCGTCGAAGCCTAAAAAGTCGCTGCAACTGGCGAGGGCGAGGAGGGCGACGACGATGAGCACACCGGCGATGATGATGAACGGTGTCGAGGGCCAATGACGGAGTTGTTCCCAAAGGGTCTCACCCTTTCGGGGGCGGGCCACCACGGCGATGATGAGCAGGAGAGCCATAAGCGCCAGAAATAACGGGGCGCCGCTTTGGATATAGAGGACGGCCGTGGGAATTATATAGAGCGTGGTGGCGCCGAGGGCGGCGGCGGCCGGAAGATAGTCGGAGCGCTTAAAATAGGCGCTGCCGAGGTAGCCCAGGGTCAGGATGGCGATGGTGAGAGCCATGTGAATCAGCGGTGCCGTGTCCTCCAGGGGGGCCATGGAGATGGCGTCGGGGAAGGCGATGGTCAGCCCCACGAAGAGGGCGCTATGGAAGCCCAGGAAGGTGGCAATGCCGGCCCAGAGGCGAAACTCCGAGGGGTCCGTGCGGGTCACGGTGGTGAAGATGGAGAGAGATACCACGACCGTGGCAGCGATGACGGGGAAGGCGTCGGTATCGGCCAATTTCCAGGCGAGTCCGGAGACGCCCAGGAAGGCGGCGAAGGCGCCGGAGATGGCCAGACCGTGTAAGATCTGGCGGCTGACGGTGCGGGGCGTGGCGTCGCGGCGGCGGTGGGCGGCCGCCCAGGCGACGAGAGCCAGGGGTAAGAGGAGGGCGAAGATCAAAAAGATCCAGCCATTATAGGTTTTGTGGCGCGCCTGGCGCTCATAGATGGTGTCCAGGAGATCATCGAGGCCCGAAACCTGGCTCAACTCGGGCAAGGTGGTGCCGAGGCCGAGGGCGCAGTGGGGGAGGTCGTGGATCGGCGAGTCCAGCCGACCCTCCGCCGAGGGCAGGAGGCCCAGTTGGAGGCGTTGGTCCAGCGAGGGGTGGTCGATGCGGCGAAGTTGAGGCTCCAGGTCGGTGCCGTCGCCGCGGGAGCCCTCGGCCCAGTGGATGGGCCCCACAGAGAGGACGGACTCGTCGATGATGTCCATGGCGACGGAGGCGGGGACGGGCGTGTCGTCGTGGAGGGTCTGAATGGCGAGGGTGGAGTCCTCGCCGGGGCGCAGGGGATCCTCGGGGGCGTCGATGACGATGTCCAGGGCGCCCTCTTCGACGACGGGGATGCGGGTGGTGGTCTGGTGGTCGGCGTCGGGGAGCCGGGAGATGCGAAGATCGAGAAAGCCCGCCATATCGGCGGTGGCTGTCATGGACAGGTCGGCGCGATGGTCGTCGAGTTCCAAGAGATCCATGGTCCGGGGGGTGCCGTGGTGGATCTGTTCCACCAATAGGGCGCCGGAGGCCTCGGAGGATAGGATTTGGACGTCGATGGTCTCGCCGACCTCATAGGAGGAGGATCCGACGATGGCGTTGAGGCCGCTGCGAGGCTGCTGAAGGTCGATGTCCTGGCGGGACCGCAGCTGTCGGTCCTCGTACTCAGCGTTGGCGTGGACCTGGATGCGACGGCCGTCCAGCCATTCATCGGGGATGGGGGCCGAAACCAGGCCGCGGCGGTCGGTCTCCAGGTGGATGGCGCTCTCGCCCTGGGGATAGATAGAGATGTCGGCGGGCAGGGGCTGGCCGTCGGGAAGGGTGGTGCTGATCCAGACCGGGTTGTCGATGCCCTCGATGAGCTGGCCGCCGGCGGGAAAGGCGGTGATGAGGATCTCCTGAGCGCTCAGCGGCAATAAGAGGGAGGCGCTTTGACGTTCCTCGGCGCCGTCTTCCACGCTGGCCTCCACAAAGAGGTAGTTCTCCCGGGAGTCGGCGGCGCGGGAAAGAGGCCGATCGGGGAGGGTCACAGTGGTGGTGACCTGACCATTGGCGCCGAGCTCCAACTCCGAGTCGTCGGCGTCGACGGGGACGTTGAAGGGATGGGCGACGCTAAGCGATACGTCGCCCTCGGCGACGGGTTGGCCAAAGAAGTAGTCGGCCGTCACGGTGAGCTCCACGTCGTCACCGGGGCCTGCGAAGGGCCGATCGGCGTCGATATAGACCTCGAAGGAGGGCAGCTCATAGGTGTCGACCTCCACCGTGGTGGCGTGGGAGGAGCCGCTGTGGGAGGCGCGGATGCGGTAATCGCCATGGGGGGCCACATCGGCCAGGGGAAATGTCGCCTGGGCCATGCCGAAGGGGTTGGTGGTGGCCGGGCGATCGTAGAGCACGGTGCCGTCGGGATCGGTGACCTGGAATTGGAGCTCGTCTTCGATGGGCAGGCCGTCGGGGCTGCGGGCCAGGGCCCGAAGGGTGATGGTTTGACCGGGCTGGTAGCGCGGCTTGTCGGTGTCGACCATCACCTGGGAGGGCAGATGAAGATCCACGGTGGCCTTCGGGCGCTGGGCCTGTGAGCCCTCGCCGACGATGGCCTCCACCGTCAGGGGACCGTCATCGACGTCGTCGGGGGCCTCCATATGGGCCGTGAAGTGGCCGCGCTCATCGCTGTGGCCCTCGGCGATGGTCTGGCCGTCGACGAGGACGGTGATGGGGTGGTTTTGGAGGGGGGCGTCGGCCACCGAGGGTGCGACATGAACGTGCAATGGCACCGAATCACCGGCGGCGACCCGGTCTGGAACCTGGAGGACGACCTCGGTGTTGGCGGTGCGCTTATCGAGGTTCATTATCCAGGTGGCGTGAGCCGACCAGAGGCCGAAGAGGAGGGCCAAAGCGATGGCGATATAGATGGGCCAGCGGGCTTCCATGGGGCTCCCGTGCGTAGGTGGAGGGATGGGCAGTGTAGCGAAAAATGGGGGAGGATGAAACGGCGGGTGGCCTCGGTTCAGCTTGCGTTGGGGGCGTTGCTGGTGATAACGGAATTGGGCGCGATCGCGCCCGGTCGACCAGGGAACACAGCTTTTGGAATGGTATGAAGACG
>CAZMJS010000099.1:0-12077 GCA_964566695.1 uncultured Bradymonadales bacterium | reverse complement strand
CTTCGTGGCTTATCTACGAAGGCCGCCGAACCTCCGGGGGTTATATAACCATCCCTACCTCCGACGTTCACCGCACCGAACCACCTCCGACGTTCACCGCACCTCCCCGAACACCCCTCCTTGAATTTCCTATCCCCGCGCTTTAGTTGTACTTCAGATCACACACTGGATACCTCAACAGGAGTACCCATGAGAATCTCATCGACCATCGCCATCCTCGCCTTATCCGCCGCCTTCGTGGCCGCCGGCTGCTCCGGCCCCGACACCGCCGACGACGACGTGCCCACCGAAGAGCCCACCGAAGAGACTCACGACCACGACGAGGAAACCCACGACGTGGACGAACACCTCGACGACGAGGATCACGACCACGACGACGACGAGGCCGAAGAAGAGGAATTCGTCGGCCAGCTCGGCATGATCGCCATCGCCGAGGTGCATACCGGCGAGGGCGAGGTCATGGGCGAGGTTACCTTTACCCAGACCCGCGACGGCGTCGAAGTCGAGGGCTTTCTCGAAGGCCTCGACGAGGGCCCCAAGGGCTTTCACGTCCACGAATATGGGGAGTGCGAACCGCCGGACTTCATGTCCGCCGGCGGTCACTTCAACCCCACCGACGCGCCCCATGGCGGGCCCCACGACGATCATGACGAGCGCCACGCCGGGGACTTCGGCAATATCGAATTCGACGAAGAGGGCGTCGCCGAATTTAACTTCGTCGACGACAAGGTCACCCTCGGCGAGGGCGAGACCAATATCGTCGGCCAGTCCCTGATCGTGCACTACGAGGAAGACGATCTGGTCAGCCAGCCCGTCGGTGAAGCCGGCGCCCGCGCCGGATGTGGCATCATCGAAGAGACCCGCGGCGGCGTCTACTGATCTTCCAGCGATCGCAGATAGCCCAGCAGCCGGCGCCAATCTCGGAGAGTAGCCTCTCCCGAGGGCGGCGCCGGCGCCGTTTCTAGCCCCGCCTCATCGGCGATCTCCGCCACCGCCTCAAAGATCCACCGTCCCCCCTCGGCTTCCCTTCGCCGATTGGCGCATTTGACGATCTTCAGGCTATCGAACCAGGTGTGAAATTGGCGCTCAAAGCGCGCCTCGTCCGGGGCGTGGCGCCGAAGCTTGGCCACCGTCCGCCAGCCGCCCCAATCCTCCATGCGCGCCCGGATCGCCGGCGACGCCGCCTCTCGCAGCACCCCGGGGTCGGAAAATCCGGGTCGCACCGCCTCAAAGAAGCGCCTCAACTCCACGAAGACCTCCGGCGGCTCCACCCACACAAAGCGCGTCTCTCCCTCCTCCATCGACGCCCGCACCGACGGCCCCGTCCCCCGGGGCACCCGGGTCGACGGCCTCGCCGAGGGCCGCACCATGGGCTCTTTTAGCTTCTTGACCGATCCCCATCCGCCGGCCTTTGTCACCTTCTGCAGCAGGTAAAAATCGCTGAGCGCCTCCCGCGGCGGCACCCCGCCGGCCAGCACATAGCCCCCGGCGCTGAGCACCATGCAGGAGCCAATGGACTGGTAGGCGTAGGGCGTCCCCGTATGCTCCAGGGCCACCTCGAAGTAGCGCATCCAGGCCTCGTAGCTGATCATGGCCTGGCCGTGCTCTCCCTCCTCTGGGATTGGGTGACGATGCCGACACACCCCGGCCAGCGCCGTCTCCCCGCCCTCTCTCATCTCGCTTCTCACGTCCTCCAGATACCGCCGATCGGGCGGCGAATCGCCGTCCAGACAGGGGATCAGCCCCGACTTCGGCCGCCCCACCTCGGTCAGTCGCGCCACCGCCAGGTCCATCAATAGCCGCCGCGCCTCACCGACGCCGGCTATCTCTGGATCAAAGGCCCGCCCCGGGCTCGCCCGGTCGATGATATGCAGTGAAAACGGATCCTCGCGGCGCCTCAGCTCCGCCAGGGTCGCCCGATTGGCCTCTTTGACGGCCTCCTCCGAGGCCCGGCTGTGATTGACGCATACCCACACCTCCACCTGATCGGCCTCCAGGCCTCCCAGATCGAGGGCGTCCAGCACCTCCGGCAGGGTCTCCCGCTCATCATAGGCCGGGATCACCACCACCATCTCCAGCGCCTCATGGGGCGCCGGCACCTCCACCCAGGGTGGCGTGTCCACCGCTTGTCGCCTCAGATATCGCTGAGCTCGCTCCCTCGCCGTCGCCATCTCAGTGCAGGGCCGCGCGGATCGGAAGCTCCTCGACGACCGCCGCCTCGATGTCCAGATACTCCTCGAGCCTCGCCTCTACCTCGTCTCGATCGAAGTAGTTAAGCGCCAGCTCATAGAAGTCGCCGCGGTGCTTGGCCTCGCTGGCCGCCAACTCCTTATAAAAGGTGCCCAGCTCCTCCTGCTCCGGATCATCTTCCAGAGCCTTGGCCAGCATCGCGAAGCGCTCGCAGCCGCGAAACTCGATGATCGAGCCCCACAACAGGCGATCCAAAAAGCGCCCCTCGCCGCTGGATCGGGCGTGCTTTAAGAGCTTATTGACGTAGGGGTCGGGCTCGTCGGGGCGCAGATCGATGCCCCGCTCCACCATCAATCGAAACACCTGGTGATAGTGCTCCAACTCCTCGCGGGCCACCTCGATCATGGCGTCCACCACGTCGATCTTGTCCGAATAGCGCACCACCATATGCATGGCATTGGCCGACGCCTTGCGCTCGGCGGCGGCGTGATCCGGCAAGAAGTCGTCCATATTGGCCGCCACGTGGGTCGCCCATTCCGGCGGGGTATCGGCTCTCAGCTTATACATCGTGTCACTCCTGGTGGATCCAATCTGGTCACGGGCTTTGCCCCGTTGCCTACCATCGACCGTCCAGGACCTCCAGCCCCGGCATGGGGCAGCCGGCGAGCTCCCGGTGAACCTCCACCGCCGCCCTTCCCCTGGGCCGAATGGTGCCCAGGGACTGCGCCGATCCGGCCATGCCCTCGCCGCCGCCGGCCCGGCATACCAGCCGCACCTCCAGCCCCTGCATGCGCCGCGGCGAGCGGTTGACCACCGTCACCTGTCCCGGCTCGTCGCCGGCGTCGATCCCCAGCCAGGGCTCGATATCCCTGGCCTGCCCCCGACCGGTGGGCCGAAGGCGCAACACCCCCGCGTCGTCGTCGATCTCCAGCCCGAAGCGCCCCAGCACATTCATCCCCAATAGCCCCACCACCGGCGCGCCCCCCACCTGACCCATGGCGCAGGCGTCGCACACCGTATAGCTGACCCCCTGAAGGCGCTTTCGGCCCAGCTCCATGCGGTCGATGATCCCGAACTGGGCGCTTCGCACGCCCCCGGCGGTCTGCATCTGCGTCGACGGCGCATTGGCCGGCGGCTGGGCCCGCACCTGACGCGCAAAGTCCGAGCTCAACGTCGTATAGCTCGCCCCCGTATCGACCATCCAATAGGCGTCCTGCCCATTGACGCTGAGCTCCACCATCTTCGTCCCCGAGCGCTCCACCATCTCCAGCTCGATGGGCCCCGATCGCCCGGCGCGCCCGGCGGCGCCCGACGAGTCCCCATCGGATCGCCCGCCCTCAATGATGGGCCCCGCCCCCTCCTCATCGCCCTCGACCTCGTCTTGGCCCTCGAATAGCTCGATCGCCTGCCCCGTGGCCTCCCCGGACCACCCCAGCCCCAGAGCCAGCGCCACCAGCACCGCCGCCATCGCCTTTGGGCCTGCATTCATCGTCTCTCCTCTCGCCCTCTCAGTCATTGAGCTCCCATCATAACGATCATCGCCGCCGACCCCAATAGCCCGCCCCCTATCCCCCCTAAATCGCTGGCCTCCCCCCGGCAGCTATGTTAAGTTACACGCTGGACCAACGTGCCACTACACAATTTAAGTGGCTCCCTCTCGATCACGGGGAACCCCCTATTTCTACGGCGCAGCCTGCACGCAACCCGACGTTTTCGGCATCTGGGCAACATTCGTGAGCGACGATACCAGGGAATGGACAAAATTTGGCCGCTATGCCCTCCTCCAGAAAATCGGGGCCGGGGGCATGGCCGAGATCTACCGCGCCAAGACCTTCGGCGCTGCCGGGTTTGAAAAAGAATTTGCCATCAAGCTCATCCTGCCAAGCCTCATCGACGACACCGAATTCGTCGACATGTTCATCAACGAGGCCAAGCTCACGGTCAACCTCTATCATGCCAATATCGTTCAGGTTTTCGACCTCGGCGAAATCAACGACCAGTACTATATCGCGATGGAATACGTCCATGGCAAAGACCTGCTGGACGTCCTGGCGCGCTGCGCCGAAAAAAATATCAAAATCCCCCTGGATCTGGTCCTGTTCATCGCTCAGGAGATGCTCAAAGGACTGGACTTTGCCCACCGCGCCAAAGACCCCTATGGCGAGCCCCTGGACATCATCCACCGCGATGTCAGCCCCTCCAATATCATGATCAGCTACGCCGGCGACGTCAAAGTCGGCGATTTCGGCGTCGCCAAGGCCGCCATCCAGCGCTCCTTGACCGAAAGCGGCACCCTCAAGGGCAAGGTCGGCTATATGAGCCCCGAGCAGGTCATGGGCGAAAAGATCGACTCCCGAAGCGATCTCTTCTCGGCCTGCATCGTCCTCTTCGAAGCCCTGAGCATGAACCGCCTCTTCGTCGGCCAATCGGACCTCGACGTGATGCTCAAGGTCCGCGACGCCGACATCGACAGCGCCTTAAAAGACGCCGGCCCCTTGCCCCGAGGCATCACCGATCTGTTGCGCCGCGGCCTCGCCAAACACCGCGAGGACCGCTTCCAATCGGGCGGCGAATTCTATCAGGCCATCGTCGACTTTTGCTTTCAGCATAATATCAAGGTCACCGGCAGCGACCTCTCCAACTTCATGCGCCGCCTCTTCGCCGAGGAGATCGAGCGCGAGAAGGCCCAGCGTCGCTCCGAGCCCGACGGCCAGACCTTGAGCCAGGAGATGCTGGCCGCCTCCCGTAGCCCCGCCGACTCCGACGAACACTCCGTCCCGCGCTTTCGCAAGCTTCGCGACGCCTCCGATGCCTCTGAGAGCGGCGACACCGCCCGCCTGGCGGACGTCGATCACACCTCACCTCGCGACGCCGACGAGCGCCCCGTCTCCCCCGCCGCCAGCAACCTTCGCGGCCTCGCCGTCTCCTCCACCCACGATGGCCCGGCCGCCGATTCCGAGGGACTGACCTACCGCTACCGCGACGAGAGCGGCCTCGTCTTCGGGCCCATGGGCCACCGCACCCTGGTCAACCTATTGCGCGTGCGCCGGGCCCACCAGAGCGACGAGGTCTCCGTCGACGGCGGCCCCTGGCAGCCCCTGGACGAACTCTCCGACCTCGATCTCGATGAGTCCCTCTCCACCGACGAGCCGGGCTCTACCCTCGATCGCGTCGACGACGCCCTGGATTCAGCGCCCACAGATGATCTGGCATCGACCGCCAACTCCGGCATCCTCCGGGCCCCCAGCCATGAGGGTCTCGACGCCTCCAGCACCGACATCGCCCCTCCTCCCTCCATGGGCAACGCCCCCACCGACCCCGTGGAAGCCACCGATGACGAAGACCCCGGCAACGCCAACAAACCCCCGCGCCGAAGCCTCCAGGAACTCAAGGCCCAATACGCCAGCTACGAAGGGCAATTCCAGGAGGTCCCCTTCGCCCGCATCCTCGCCCGCCTCTATCTGGCCGGCGAAACAGGCCGCCTCCACGTTCAGCGCGGCCCCGTCGAAAAATCCATCTATGTCCGCGACGGCGAACCCATCTTCGTGGAATCGAACCGCGAAGAAGAACTCCTGGGTCACTTTCTCCGCTCCCGCGACCTCATCACCGAAGAGCAGCTCCAGGACGGCCTAAACCGCCTCAGCGAGTGGGGCGGTCGACTGGGCGACGCCCTGGTGGCCATCGGCGCCATCCCCGCCCACTCCATCTTCGAGCACCTCTCGTCACAGATGCGCGAAAAGCTCCTCCAGATCTTTGATTGGCCCAGCGGCCACTACGGTTACTTCGAAAACCAGGAGCCCGAGGCCCAGGCCTACTCCCTGGGCGTCGACACCCCGGACATCCTCGTCGAGGGCTGCCGAGAGCGCGTCAGCATCGACCGCATCCGCCAGAAATACGATCGCCGCACCTTCGTCAGCATCTACGTCAATACTCCTCCGCCCTTCGACATCAACACCCTGGGCCTTCGCGCCCGCGAGCTGCGGGTCCTCAACCAGCTCAAATCGGGGGACACCCTGGAGCACCTCCTCAATAAATTCTCCCCCATGCAACACGAGATGGTCTACCGAACCCTCTACCTCTTTCACCACACCGAGGTCATTCGCTTTGAGGTCACCGGCAAATTTGACCTCCCCCCTCTCCCAGCTCACTCCTGAGCTCCCCGGCAGCTCCCCTCATAGCTCATAGAAAGGGCACCTTCGCCCGCACCCGCCGCCACACCACCTCCATCTCCGGCGGCTCTAGCCACCAGGTCGTCAGCCCCAGGGCCGCAAAGAAGGCCGCCCCCATGGCCACGTTGAGCCCCACCAATGGCAACAGCCCCATCGCCAGGCTCTCCGGTGACCACAGCCAGTAGACCGCCCCCGCCGCCGCGCCGGCCACCAACCCGTGCATCAAGCCCCTTGCCAACCCCGCCCCGATGGGCCTCAAGGGAAGCGCTCCCGCCCGCCACCGATAGACCGCCAGCGTGGCGATGGCATTGATCGTGATCCCCACCGACGTCGCCGCCGCCAGCCCCACCGTCCCGAATTGCTGATTGAAGAAATAATAAAAGGGAAATGACAGCGCCACCGTCACCGTCCCCACGATCATCGGCGTCAGCGTATCCTTCATGGCATAGAAGCCGCGCACCGCCAGCGTCTGGATATTCCACGACGCCAACCCCAGGGCAAACCAGCACAATAGCCAGGCCGTAATATCGGCGTCCGTCGCCGTGAATTGCCCCCGATAAAACACCAGGTAGATCAGCGGAAACGCCGCCGCGATGAGCCCCACCATGCCCACCATCGACAAAAAGGAGACCCGTTGCAGGCTCTGGGCCAGCATCTGGCCCATCTCCGCCTTCTTGCCCTCGTGATAGAGGCGCGACAGATAGGGCAGCGCCGCCTGCCCCGCCGCCTGGCCGATCACGGCAAATACGACGAGCATCATCTTTCGGCCGTAGGTCAGCCAGGTGATCGCTCCCTCCTCCTGCATGGACCCGAAATAGCGCAAAAACCACTCGTCCACCGTCACCAGGCTCACCCCGATCATCAGCGGGATGGTCAGGGCCACAAACTTCTTAAAATCCTTGTCCAGGGGCCGAAAGCGAAAGCGAAATTTCAGCTCTTTTCGAATCGCCCACAGGGGCACCAAAAAGGGGCCCAGGAGCGCCCCGATCACCACCCCGATGGCAAAGCCCTGAATCCCCACAAAGGGCTCCAGAAGCACGCCGCCCAAAATGATGCACAGGTTGTAGATCAGCGGCGCCACGGCGCTCGGCCAGAAGACCTCGCGCACAAAGAGCGCCCCCTGGATCAGCCCCCCGAAATAAAAGCCCAACTGCGCCGGGATCACGATGCGCGTCATCGTCACCGTCAGATCGACCTGATTCGGATCGTCAAACCCCGCAAAGAACACCGACACAAACCAGGGCGCCAATAACCACCCGGCGATCGTCATCCCCACCAGCGCCACCCCCATGGTGCTGGCGATCGTGGAAAATAAGCGCCAGGCCCCCTCCTCATCATTCTTGGCGATATACGACGAAAAGAGGGGAATAAAGGTGATCGATAACGCCCCGCCGGCCAGAAAATAATTCATCAAATCCGGCAACTGAAAGGCCGCGTAATAGGCGTCCGTCGTCGTCCCCGCCCCGTGGGTATAGGCGATGACCGCCTCCCTCAAAAACCCCAGGATGCGGCTCAAAAAGATGCTGACCGACAAGATGATCGCCGCCATCCCCATGCGCTTTCCCATCGATGCCTTGGGGTTGTCATCGCCGGGCGTTGCGGTTGCATCCTTGCTCATCGATCGGACCACCTTCATGTCACGACTTATCACGACGGCTCGAGGCGACGACCCTACCCCGAATCGCCGCCACCTCAAAGTCTTTTGCCCCCCTCGATCGCCGATGGGGCCGTTGCCAAATATGAGGGTCCCCGTCATCATCGGCCCGTCCCCCACAACCGAGTTTCACCCCCAGGGCTTCCCATGAGCAGTCACCCCCCGGAGTCGTCGCGTCAGCGCATCACCGCTCTATTGACCACCCGCGGCATCGACGATCGGGCCATCGACGATGCCCGCACCGTCACCGTGGGCATGGACATCAAGAGCCGTCCTCTTGAGAGCGACGCCGTCCTCACCGACCTGCCCCGCCTGGTGGACGCCGGGGCCGACGCCGCCGATCTCCCCGGCGCCGTCGCCGACCTCCACATCGAGGGCGTCCTCGGCGAGGGCGGCATGGGCGTCGTCAACCTTGCTACCCAGCGCTCCCTGGGCCGCCAGGTGGCCGTCAAGCAGGTGCGTCATGATCAGGCCAGCGACCAGGCCTCCATGGTGCTCCTCCGCGAGGGCTGGGCCACCGGCGTCCTGGAACACCCCAATATCGTCCCCGTCCACGCCATGGGGCGCGACGAAAACGACGATCCCCTCATCGTCATGAAGAAGATCAGCGGCACCTCCTGGCTGGACATCATCGCCGACCCCGACACCACCCCCGCCGGCTTCGACGACGCCGATCCCCTGGACGTCCACCTCGACATCCTGGCCCAGGTCTGCAACGCCATGCACTACGCCCACAGCCAGCATATCGTGCACCGCGATCTCAAGCCGGAAAACGTCATGGTCGGCGAATTCGGCGAGGTCTATGTCCTGGACTGGGGCATCGCCGTCTCCACCGACGACGACCCCTCGGGCCGCTTCGCCTCCGCCAAAGACGTCACCGAGCCCGTGGGCACCCCGGCCTATATGGCCCCCGAGATGGTCGATCCAGACCACGCCCCCATCGACACCCACACCGACGTCTTTCTGCTGGGCGCCATGCTCTACGAGGCCCTCACGGCTCGCCCGCCCTATACCCAAGACCACCTCTTTCAGATCCTCTTCGCCGCCCACGCCTGCCAGCCCCCCTCTTTCGAGGGCCACGACGTGCCCCCTGAGTTGCAATCCATCTGCCGGCGCGCCATGGCCCGCGATCCCAGGGATCGCTTCCCCAGCGCCCGCGCCCTTCGCCAGGCGCTGATGGGCTTTCGGCGCCACCGCCAGGCCCGCCGCCTCACCGACCAGGGCCAGGACCGCCTGCAAACCCTTCGAACGCTATTGAACGACGGGGGCCCGACCGACGAGCGCCACCTCTATAAGGTGTTTAGCGAGGCTCGCTTCGCCTTCGAGCAGGCCCGACAGATCGTCGACGACCTCCCCGACGCCATCGACGGCCTCCAGACAACCCTGGAACTCATGGCTCGCCGCGAGCTTGACCAGGACGCCCCCAAGGCCGCCTCCCTCCTCATCGCCGACCTCCCCCGGCCCAACGACGAGCTCACCCAACGCCTGGAGACGCTTCGCCAGCGCCTAGACGCCCGCGAGGAAAACCTCGCCGAACTCCAGCAGATCAAACACGACACCGACGTCCAGGTCGGCCAGCGCGCCCGCGCCCAATTCGCCATGCTCATGGCCTTTTTCTGGGCCGCCATCTCCCTGGTGCTGTCCGTCCTCGTCGAATTCGACATCATCGGCCTGACCCACCCCCGTACCTTCGCCCACGCCGTCTTTTTGTCCCTCCTGGTCAGCGCCGTCATCTTCCTGGGCCGAAAGACCTATTTTAAAAACGACCTCAACCGCCGGATGCTCTACGCCGCCATCGTCGCCTTCGTCTGCGTCACCGCCCACCGCGGCATGGCCTGGCTATCGGACATTCCCTTTCGCACCGCCGTCTCCCACGAAATGCTCATCTACGGAATGGGCGTCATCAGCGCCGGCGTGACCCTGGACCGCCGCCTCATCTGGGTGGGCCTGCCCTTTTTATTGGGCGCCATCGCCGGCGCCGCCTTCCCCTCGCTGGTGCTGTGGCTCTTCGTACCCGTCAACCTCCTGGCCATGCTCCTGGTCTACCTGGTGTGGTACCGCGACGCCGACGCCCCCGATCTCCCCGCCGACGCCCGGGCTTCGAGCTAAAGCCCTCACTCCTCTACGGGCAGTCCGCTCTTCTTCCAGCCCCGAAAGCCGCCGGTGAAGATCGTGATCGCCTCATCGGTCACGGCGCCCATCAGGCTGGCGGCGATCGCCGCCCGCGTCCCCGCCTCGCAGTGGGTGATGATGGGCTTGTCCCTGGCCACCTCATCCAGACGACTCGGCAGCCGGCCATAATAGCCCTCCATGGCCTCCGGGATACGACCCGCCCCGTACTCCTTGGGCGAGCGAGCATCCACCACCTGGACATCGGCCTCTTTCCAATAGGCGTAGAGCTCGTCGGGATCGCCGACCACCTCAAATTGGCGAAGCTCTCCATCCACCGTCTCCGCCAGCCGATCCGCCGGGATATAGCCCACCAGATCGTCGAGACCGATGCGGATCAGCCGCCGCATCGCCTCATCGACCTCCTCTGGCCGAGCCACCAGCAACAGCTCCCGACCGTAGGGCACCACCCACCCGGCGTGATTGGATAGATTCTTGAGCGACGGCAGGTTCACCGCCCCCTTGATATGGCCCTGAGCAAAGCTCTTTAGATCGCGAAGATCGAGCACCAGCGCCCCATTATCGATCGCCTCTTGAGCCCGCTTTGGCATCAACCGGGGCACCTCCGGAAGCCGCCCAAGGATCGCCGGCCCGTCGCGATTGAGGAGCTTCATCTGCTTAAAATAGGTCGGCGACGGCGGCTGGCCGTCGAGCAACTCGTCGACGAAGGCCTCCTTGCCTTCCTCTTGCTGGAAAAACCGGGCCCACCAGGCCCCCTGGCGCTCATAGCCCACCGTCGACGACGGCACGTCGCCCAGCGCCTTGCCGCAGGCCGATCCCGACCCATGACCCGGCCAGATCTGCACGTGGTCTGGCAGCTCCAACAGCCGCTCATCCACCGCATCAAATAGCTGCAGGCCTCCGGGCCGCGCCGTATCGGCCTCCCCGGCCGCCTCCTCCAATAGATCGGGCCGCCCCAGATCGCCCACAAAGGCAAAATCACCGGTCAACAAGAGCATCGGCGACGCTGTCTGCCCCGTATCGCGCACCAAAAACGATAGGTGCTCCGGCGTATGCCCCGGCGTATGCACCGCCTCCAACTCCACATCTCCCAGGGTCAGTACATCGCCATCATTCATCTCGACGACATCCAGGCCCTCCAGGCCCTGATATTCCCAGCCCTCCACGGTCTCCGCTGAGATATAGAGCGGCGCCCCCGTGGCATGGGCCATCTCTCGGGCGCCCGACAAAAAGTCGGCGTGAATATGGGTCTCAAGGACTCCCGCCAATTCATAGCCCCGATCATTTAAGTGATCGAGATATTGGTCGATATCGCGCAGTGGATCGACGACCACGGCCTTCCCGCTATCGGCGTCGCCCACAATATAGGCCGCTTGAGCAAGTCCCTCGTCGTATATCTGTCGAAAATAAGTCATGATGCGTCTCCTCGTTGTGTTCTACGTGATCGCTCGCTGTCATCGCCTCCGAATCTATGCAACCGACGTACCGAGTCGAATCATCGCCCTCTGGGCGCCAAAACGTTTCAGTTAAGCACCAAAACACACCAAAACGTTTCACATTTGAAACAATCGCCGCTCCAACAAGGCCCCTGGAAGCCCATTTGCTGTTGGCCCAACTCTTGCCTCTAATGTTTTCGTGATTTGTTCGATGCTCCCACCGCACCACGCAGGAGTAACCATGGGCTGGCTTACCAACATCTTTCCCCTCACGGGGCAACTCCGCCGCTACGAACGCGACCACCTGGGCGCCGATCTCAGTGCCGGCGCCACCACGGCCATCATGCTCATCCCCCAGGCCATGGCCTACGCCATGCTCGCCGGCCTATCGCCCATCGTCGGCCTCTACGCCTCCACCATCCCCATCGCCCTCTACGCCCTGCTGGGCACGTCGCGCCAACTGGCCGTGGGCCCCGTGGCCGTCATCTCCCTGATGAC
>CAZMJS010000098.1:0-12323 GCA_964566695.1 uncultured Bradymonadales bacterium | reverse complement strand
ACTTCGGCGACAGGCGCCCATCAAGTGCAAGGACGTGCCACGCGACATGCCGGGGCTGTACACTCCAGACGATGAAAAGTGATCGTCGTCGCGACTACAGTCGAGAAAATACCGTCCGACTCCCCGTGGCCACAACCGCCTTACGGCGAATAGATAAGCCACCCACAGCAGGTGACTGCCATGCCCTCAGTGCATTGCTGCGTCTATCAACCGTTGACCACCGTATATTGAAATTTCGCTGAATCGATCCAAAAAGGGTCATATAGACGCCGAAATCACGGTTAGCCCTACGCCATAGTGTGTTTGTAGCAGCAGAAAATACCGATATCACCGGCTCACCGGTTGTGAACTCTTCGCAACGGGCTGTATGCTCCGCGCCAAATGTCGGGATTTCGAATATTACCGAGTCAACCAGGACGATTCATGACCTCCCACAGCCCCCCAACCTCTGCGTCTCCATTCATGGCCTTCTCCCCCCATGAATTGACCCGCGCCACTCGCCTGATTCGCCACCCAATCCACATCATACAAGAGGCTAATAACGGCCGCATCGGGCTGACAAACCACAGCACCGACGGTTCGACATCCCCCTTTAATCATCACGAGTTCGACCACCTGGCCACCCTCCCCCCCCTCTATCCTGAGTGGCTCGGCGATCGCTCTTTCTGCGAGGCCCACGACCTCCGCTTTCCCTACGTCGGTGGTGCCATGGCCAATGGCATTGCCAGCCCTGAGATGGTCATCGCTCTGGCAAAGGCTGGCATGATGGGTTTTCTGGGTACGGCCGGCCTCTCACTCGACGAGATGACCGAGTATATTCAACGCACTCGTCGAACCCTCGGTGCCGAATCACCCGGCTGGGGAGCCAATTTAATCCACTCTCCGCAAGAGCCCGCCAAGGAGATGGCCACTGTAGAACTCTTCTTCGAGCTGGGCGTTAGGCGCATCTCGGCATCGGCCTTTATGGGACTCACACCAGCCATCGTCCGCTATGCCGCCAAGGGACTCCACCGCCATCAGGGCCAGATCCGGCGACGCCATCACATCTTTGCCAAAATCTCTCGTCCCGAAGTCGCCGGCCACTTTATGCGGCCGGCCCCTTCAAAACTCCTCGACGAACTGGTTCACCAGGGACAATTGACCGCTGAGGAAGCTCAGCTGGCACGCCACGTCCCGGTAGCCAGTGATATTACGGTAGAATCCGACTCCGGTGGACACACCGATAACCGTCCCCTGAGCGCCCTTTTTCCCGTCATCGCCAAGCTTCGAGACACCATCGTCGCCGAGCATGACTACCCATGTCCCATCCGACTGGGCGCCGCCGGGGGCCTGGGCACTCCATCGGCCGTCGCCGCGGCGTTTTCGCTGGGGGCCGCTTATGTCTTGACCGGTTCCATCAACCAATCCTCGGTCGAAGCGGCCCAATCGCAACGAGCCAAAGAACTCCTCTCTCAGGCTGCGTTCTCCGATGTCACCATGGCCCCAGCCGGCGATATGTTCGAGATGGGTGTAGAGGTCCAGGTTCTCCAACGGGGCGTCCTCTTCGCCTCCCGCGCCAAGCGCCTATACGAGGTGTACTCCCACTACGAAAGCATCGACGCCATCCCCAACGATGTACGCAACAAATTGGAAGACCAGATTTTCCGCGACAGCCTAGAAGCCATCTGGCAAAAGACGCGCGACTATTTCCAGACCCACGATCCGGAACAGGTGCAGAGAGCTCATCAGGATCCCAAACACAAGTTGGCCCTCGTCTGCCGATGGTACCTCGGCCTGTCCAGCAAATGGCCTCTAGACGGGCATGCCGATCGGGCGATGGACTTTCAGATCTGGATGGGCCCAGCCCAGGGTGCATTCAATGATTGGGTCGCTGGAAGCTTTCTGGAATCCCTCTCAGAGCGGGGGGTTGTTCAAATGGCCTTGAACCTCATCGAAGGAGCGGCCATTATCACCCGCGCTCAGCAGCTTCGAAGCTATGGAGCTGCCATCCCAAGCGACGCCTTCAACGTCCGACCCCGTCGACTGGGTCTATAAATATATTGCGCCCTCTCGGCGCCCATGACTTTTGAACGGATAGTATTTCCATGACCACCATCGGTTCTGAGCATCCCCCCATTGCCATCGTCGGCCTGAGTGCCCTCTTTCCCAACTCCCACAACGCCGACTTATTCTGGCAAAATATTGTCGAGGGCCGCGATCTTATCACAGAGGTTCCCCCCACTCACTGGCTCAGCGACGACTACTTCGACCCCGACCCAGGTGAGGCCGACAAGACCTACTGCAAACGCGGCGGCTTCCTTCCGGACATCGCCTTCGATCCCGTCGAATTCGGGATTCCCCCAACCAATATACCGGCCACCGACACCACCCAGCTTCTGGCCCTCGTGGCCGCTAAGCGCGTCCTGGAGGATGCCTTTGACGCCGACTTTGCCACCATGGATAAAGAGCGCATGAGCATCGTCCTCGGCGTCACCGCCGGACAGGAATTGCTCATTCAAGCCGCGTCCCGACTGCAGCGACCGCAATGGCTGGCGGCCCTTCGCGACTACGGTATCGCCGAAGACAAAGCCCAGGAGATCTGCGATCGCATCGCCGACCAATATACGCCCTGGCAGGAGAGCACCTTCCCAGGTCTGTTGGGCAACGTCGTCGCCGGTCGCATCGCCAACCGCTTCGACCTCGGCGGCACCAACTGCATCACCGATGCCGCCTGCGCCTCCTCCCTATCTGCCATGTCCATGGCCCTCAACGAGCTCTACCTAGGCCACTCCGATGCCGTGATCACCGGTGGCGTTGACTGCTTCAACGACATCTTCATGTATATGTGCTTCACCAAGACTCCGGCGCTATCGAGAGCCGGTGATTGCCGTCCCTTCGATCAGGGCGCCGACGGCACCCTCATGGGCGAGGGCCTGGGCCTCTTCGCCCTCAAGCGATTGGACGATGCCGAGGCCGACGACGACGCCATCTACGCCGTGATCCGCGGCCTGGGCTCCTCCTCCGACGGTCGCTCCCTCTCCGTCTACGCTCCCCTCGCAGAGGGCCAGGCCAAGGCGCTCCGACGCGCTCAGGACCGCGCCGGCGTCGATCCCTCCACCATTGAACTCGTCGAAGCCCATGGCACGGCCACCAACGCCGGCGATGTCGCCGAGTTCGAGGGCCTTCGCCGTGCCTTCTCTGACGATCCCGACGCCGACGATCCATCCTTTTCCAACACCAGCTGGTGCGCCCTGGGCTCCATCAAAAGCCAGATCGGCCACACTAAAGCCGCCGCCGGCGCGGCCAGCCTCTTCAAGACCGCGATGGCCCTCCATCACCGCCTCCTCCCGCCGACCGCCAAGGTCGATGCCCCGGCCGACAATCTAAACATCGAAAACAGCCCCTTTTACCTCAACACCCAGGCCCGGCCCTGGATCCGAGGCAATGATCATCCCCGGCGCGCCGGCGTCAGCTCCTTTGGCTTCGGCGGTAGCAACTTTCACGTTGTCCTGGAGGAGTATAGGGGCGACGGCCAGCGTCCACCGCGCCGCCGCACCCTTCCCACCGAACTCTTCACCTGGGCTGCTGACAGCGCCGACGCCCTGATCGACCAGATCAGCGATCTTCTCCAGGAACTGCCGGACGATGTGTCGCCGGCCGACGAGCCCTCCCTTCATCGATTCCTGGCCCACCAAAGCCAGCAGGCATTTGACCCCACCAAATCCCACCGCCTCGCCCTCGTGGCCACCGACCTAACCACGCTCCAAAAACGGCTCAACACCGCATTAAACCAGCTCGATGCGGCACCCTCGGATCCCTTCGACCACCCCGATGGCATCCACTTTTCCACCGGTGCCTCGCCGGCCTCCATCGCCTTTCTTTTCCCCGGCCAGGGCAGCCAATACGTCCACATGGGCGCCGACTTGGCCATGCATTTTGATGTGGTGGCCGACGTCTGGGATCAGATCGCCGACCAGCCCTTTGATCTTGCAACCAGGGTATTTCCCCCGCCGGCGTTCACCGACGAGGCTCGCCAACGCCAAGCTCAAGAACTCACGGCCACCCAGTGGGCGCAACCGGCCATCGGCGCCGATAGCGCCGCCCGCCTGGCGCTGCTCAACGAGCTGGGCGTAAACGCCGACGCCGTTGGCGGCCACTCCTTTGGCGAGATCACGGCACTATACGCCGCCGGCGTCCTCGACGATGACACATTCTTGCCGGTGGCACGCCGACGCGGCGAATTGATGGCCGACGCGGCCTCCGAAACCAGCGGCGCCATGACCGCCGTTCGAAGCGACGCCGACACCCTCAACGATCTCCTTTCCGATCACCCAGAGGTCGTGATCGCCAACGATAATAGCCCGCGCCAGGTCGTCATCTCTGGCCCCACCGACGCCATTGCAGCCGCCGAGGAAGAACTCGAAGAGCAGTGGATGGCCTTTCAGCGCCTACCGGTGGACACAGCCTTTCACTCCCCGGTGGTGGCCGACGCCACCGAGCCCTTCGCACAGTTTCTGGATGACCAATCGCTCGGTGCCCCCGAGCTCTCCGTCTTCGCCAACGCCACGGCCTCCCCTTACGACGACTCCCCAGATGCAATTCGACAGACCCTGACCTCCCAGATTGAGAGCTCGGTCCAGTTTTGCGACATGGTCCAAAATATGGCCCAGTCGGGCGTCGACCTGTTCATCGAAGTCGGCCCTGGCCAGGTCCTCTCCCGGCTGGCCGATCAAATCCTTGCCGACCTCGACACCCCACCGCGCGCCCTCTCCATCGATCAGAAGGGCAACAATGACGCCGCTGCTCTCTTTCAAGCCCTGGCGCAGCTATCAGCCATGGGCGTGAAGTTAAACTTTGAGGCGCTATGGCAGGGCTACGCCACCCCGCAGGACCCGCGGAAACGCGACGTATCCCCCTTTACGGTTCCCCTCAACGGGGCCAATGTGGGCCGTCCTTATCCCCCGGAAAATGGCGTCGAGGGGCGGCCAGAACCCAACGCCGTCACCACCGGCCCCATCGCTGAAGACCTGACCCACGCCCATGCACGCAATCAAACTCAGGCCGCCGAGGCCAACGACGCCGCCCCAAACGCGCCAACCCAAAGGGATTCGGCTTCCCCATCGCCCACCTCGACGTCACCAGACCCCATGCCCCATCGCACGTCTTCGTCGGCGTCGACCTTACCCACTTCTGATACCTCATCGCCCTCAACTCCTGGAGACTCCATGAGCGACGCCCAACACCCCACCAACGCCCAGGCCTTTCGTGAATACCAGCGCTCTTTGGCCGATACCCACCGAGCCTACCTCGAGATGATGGAGCGTTCCGTCAGCCAGGCTCAGATGGCCTATATGCAGGCTATGGAGCGAGCATTCACCCAGTGGCAGGGCACCCCAGAAAATCAGCCCCATGTCGCACCGTCGGTGCGACATGACGCCCAAAATTCGCCAATTCCTCAACATCCCACCCCACCGCCTCCTTCATCTTTTACACCCACTCAACCGGCGGCCCAACCCTCATCGCCACAGCCATCGCCAACGCCCGCCCCACGGCCGCCGAAACCTGCGACGGCCTCGCCTTCTCCCACTGAGCACACCAATGGCGCCACCCGTCCAGCCACCCCGGCCCCGACTCCATCTCCCGTGGCGACCGCACAAACCGCGTCGCCGGCCGAGCCTCCCCGGAAAGCCACCTCTGAATCGGTGGATATCGCCGACCTCTTCTTGGAGGTCGTGGCCGACAAAACGGGCTATCCTTCCGATATGCTCGATAACTCCATGGCCTTGGAGGCTGACCTGGGCATCGACTCCATCAAACGCGTCGAAATCCTGTCTGCCGTTCAGGACCAGGCACCGAGCCTTCCGGACCTCGATCCCAACGATATGGCCTCGCTCAAAACCCTCGGCGAAATCGTTGGCTTTCTGCAATCCAGCGAGACAACTGGCGGGACACCCCGCGAAGCGACGCCCGCCGTCGCTTCCTCTCCCTCCAGTACCGACATCGACAACGGCCATGACAGCCAAAGCACAACCACTACCAACGCCGGAGGCATCTCCCTGGACGAGGTCTTCTTGGAGGTCGTGGCCGACAAAACGGGCTATCCTTCCGATATGCTCGATAACTCCATGGCCCTGGAGGCCGATCTGGGCATCGACTCCATCAAGCGCGTTGAAATCCTCTCCGCTGTCCAAGACCAGGTGCCGAGCCTTCCAGACCTCGACCCCAATAATATGGCCTCGTTAAAAACCCTCGGCGAAATCGTCGACTTTCTGGAGGATGCCGGCGGGGGGCCACCCCCCAATGAATCCTCCCCCCAGGGAGGTGAACGCCTGGGAAAGCCTAAAGCCGCTACCCGGCCGGCCCGATGGGTCCCCGGCCTGGTAGCGGCCACGCCGACCGGAACCAACCTGTTGCTTCCATCACCCATCGCCATCATCGACGATGGCACGGGTATCGGTGACGCCCTCCAGCAGCGCCTGGACGATATTGGCTACTCCGTCACACGGGTCTCCTCCCTGGACGAACTCGATGCGCCCCCCGGCCAGCTCATCGACCTGCAGGGCCTGGGTTCGGTGTCCTCCATCGATGAGGCCCTCGCCATTCAGCGTCGGGCCTTCCAGCACGCGCGAGCCGTCGCCGACGACCCCGAGACCTTCGTCGTTGCCTTTGATGGCGGCGGATATCTGGGCCATCCGTCGTGCCCGGCCCCCACGGAGGCCCAGGCCTACCTGGGCGGGTTGACGGCCCTGGCGAAGACCGCACACCTGGAATGGCCCAAGGCCCACTGTCGGGCCATCGACATCGCCACCGACGGCCGGTCTCCGGAGCAAACCGCCTCCCTCCTGATCGATGAACTGATCCACGGCGGTCATCAGATCGAAGTCGGCATCGCCCCCGATGGCACACGACAAACTCTGGCGTCTGCGCCGGCTCCCCTGGAGGACACCGACCCCATCGACGCCCCCATTGGCCCAGACGATATCATCGTCGCCACCGGGGGAGCCCGCGGCGTCACTGCCCACTGCCTCATCGAGCTCGCTCGACGACACCAACCGACCATCATCCTCCTGGGTCGCACAACCCTTGATGATGAACCGGCCCATACCCAACACGCCACCACCGATGCCGAGATCAAGCGCGCCCTCATCGAGGCCGCAAAGGCCCGAGGTGACGCCCCGGACCTCGCCACCATCGGCCGACAGGCCCGCACGATCCTTAAGCAGCGAGAGATCCGCACCACCCTCCAGGGGCTAGAGGATGCCGGCTCCACCGCCACCTACCTCAGCGCCGATGTCCGTGACCGCCGAGCCCTCAACGAGGCCTTTGATACCGTCCGTCAACGCTTTGGTGCTCCTACGGCCCTCGTCCACGCCGCCGGCGTCCTGGCCGATCGCCGCATTGCCGACAAGGACGACGACCAATTTGACTTTGTGTTTCAAACCAAGGTCGACGGCCTCAGAGCCCTCCGCGAGGTCAGCGCCGACGACCCCATCACCACATTGGCCCTCTTCTCATCGGTGGCCGGCCGCACCGGTAATATTGGCCAGGTCGACTACGCCATGGCCAATGAGACCCTCAATAAAATTGGCGGATTTCTGGGCTCCTGTCGCACCGAGGGTGCGACATCACCCGCTTCTGGTCTCGATATCCGCTCATTTGCCTGGGGCCCATGGGATGGCGGCATGGTCGAGGACTCCCTGCGTGCCCACTTCCAGTCACAGGGCATCTCACTCATCGACCTCGGTGGGGGCGCACGCGCCTTCGTCGACGAGTGGCAAGCTGCCGACGCCCCCGTGGAAGTGGTCTACGGCGACGGGCTCATCGATGACCAACGGCCCGTTCGTCTGCGTCGAAGTTACGACGCCATCGCCCACCCCGAACTGAGCGGCCACACCATCGAGGACACGCCAGTCCTCCCCGTGGCCTACGCCGCCTTCGAGGCCCTGTCGCTGGCTCAGAGCCTACACGACGACCCGGCCCCACAACTCGTCGATCTTCGCATGCAAAACGGCATCGTCCTCGACGAGTTCCACACCCCAGGAGCGTCAACGAACCACCACTGGCTGGCTCAGCCAACGTCCAAGGGCTTCGCTCTCTCCCTTCGAGATACCGACCAATCCCATTATCAAACCCACGCTCAACCAGCAGCCCCACCCACGCCGATATCGGCGCCATCTGGCCTTGATGTCGCACCCTGGGTGCCGCAAGAGGCCTATGAACACTACCTTTTCCACAGCGATGACTTCGAGGTGCTCACCGACCTTCGAGGCCTGCAGGCAGACCATGCCAGCGCCACCATCGCCCCCACGTCGACGCCCATCGCTCTGGATGCCGGCCTGCAACTCGCCGTCCTCCAGGGCATCGCCACCGAGGGACGGGCCAACCTCCCAACCAAGATTGGGACCTTCTATCTTGCGCCCGACTTCCGTGCTGACCAACCCCTGCACCTTCGTCTTCACACCCAGAGTTCGACGCGCCATCGCATCACCGTCGACATCGACTGGCTCGACGACACCATGACCCGTCAGGCCTCCATGCGCGACGTCGAACTCTATTTTCGCGGAGATCCCCTCCTATGATCGCCATCATCTCCCGGTCCTGCATCCTTCCGGGCTCCCTTTCTCCACAGGCCCTGTGGAAAAACCTCATCGACGGCCGCGACCTCCTCTCCGCCCCCGACCCCGAGCGCTGGGGCGTGGACCCCGCCCTGGCCATGGAAACAAGCGGCTGGAACCACCGCGCCGGCTACGTCCAGGGCTTTCAAGAGGTCTTTGACCCATCCCGCCTGAAACTGGACGCTGACTATCTAAACCAGCTCGATCCCCTCTTTCACTGGACCCTTCACACCGCCCACCGGGCCTATCAACCCGTGGAACGACGAGAGCAGGGCCGGCTGAGCATCGTGGTGGGCAATCTTTCCCTTCCCACCGAAGGGCTCAGCCGCTGGGCCGAGGCAGTGTGGCGCGACGATCCCGAGCCTCCCCATCCGCACAACCGCTCCATGAGCGGCCTTCCCGCCCAACTCATCGCGCCAGCCCTCGATCTCGATCCCGCCGCCACCGAGACCATCACCCTCGACGCCGCCTGCGCCTCCTCTCTATACGCCCTGCATATTGGCTGCCAGAAACTTCGTCGCGGCGATGCGGATCTCGTTCTCGCCGGCGCCACCAACCGCGCCAACCCCCTCTTTCTGCACATCGGTTTTCAGGCCCTTCAGGCACTTAGCCCCACCGGTCAAAGCCGCCCCTTCCACCGCCAGGCCGATGGCCTGATCCCCACCGAGGGCGCGGCATTTGTCGGCCTCAAGCGCCTCCAGGACGCCCTGGACCACGGCGATCATATCCACGGCGTGATCCGCGACGTCGGCCTGTCCAATGACGGTCGCTCCGAGGGCTTTCTGGCCCCGGCCGGCCAGGGCCAGGTCCGGGCCATCACCGCGGCCTACAACAACCTAGACCTCGACGCCGACGACCTCGACTTCATCGAATGCCACGCCACGGGCACCGCCGTCGGCGATGGGCGTGAACTACAGAGCCTCCAGCGGGCATTGACCCCACAGGCTCCCCTGACCATTGGCTCTCACAAGGCCAATATGGGCCACTCCATCACGGTTGCCGGCATGGCCGGGCTCCTGAAGATCCTGGGCGCCATGGAGCACGACGCCCTTCCCCCGACCATTCATTGCGACGATCCCATCGACGCCCTGACCACCGGCCCCTTTGATCTCGTCACCGAGGCCCGTCCGTGGTCCACCTCCGAAAAAACAGCCGCCCTATCGGCCTTTGGATTCGGTGGAAATAACAGCCACCTCGTGGTCCAAAACCTGGCAGCTACCCCCCGAAAATCCGGGCCCATGTCGCTCCCAGGGTGCGACATCGACCCTAGTTCTCGCGAGATCGTCGTCGTTGGCCTCGATACCTCCACCGGCCTCGCACAACACACGGACGACTATCAACATTGGCTGCTCCAGGCCTCCAGGGAAACCACCTCCCTCCCAGACGGGGACTGCCATCCAATGGACGAACTCGCCATCCCTCTGGACGGGCTCCGCTTTCCCCCTCGGGACCTGGAAGAGGCCCTCCCACAACAGGTGGCCCTACTCCAGAGCGCGATCCAGGCCACCGAGCCCATCGGCCTTGGTTGGACCGACCCCCTCCACACCGGCGTCTTCGCCGGCATGCAAACCGACCCCGACATCGCTCGCCATGGGCTGCGGGCCCGAGCCGCCTCGCAGAATGCCTCCCGACGAGATGCCATCGCTCCCGCGCTAACCGCCCCCGCCGTCACAGGTGCGCTGCCCAATATCGTCGCCAATCGAATCAACGCCCATTTTGACCTCGGCGGACACTCCTTTGTCACCTCTGGATCCGAAGACGCCGGGGTCATTGCTCTCGCCGAGGCCAAACGCGCCATCGAGGATGGCCACCTGGACACCGCCATCGTGGGAGCCGTAGAAATGGCCACCGCCGATGCCCATCGCCAATCCGACGCCGATCCCCGTGACCGCCCCCTGGTCGATGCCGCCGTTACCCTGGTCGTCACCCACCGAACCCTCGCCGACGAACAGGACCTCCCCATTTTAGCGGAGATCCACGATATCGACCTTAACCCCTCGGCGTCGAAAGAAGCCTCCCGACCAAAAACACCGGTCGCCCACAGTGCCACGGGCCTCCTCGACGTAGCCTCGGCCATCGTCCTCCCCAGCCACGCGCTGCCCCGCTGCCCATCGGCGCCCCGGGGTATCGAAAGCGTCCCCACCATCGCCACCCATTGCCACATCGAGGGTTCGACATCGGCTCCGACATTCGCCGTCCACACGACCCTCCGGCGCACGCCCCGACCCGTCGCCATCTCCACGCCAAAGGTCTATACCTTTGACCTCCACGGACGCTCCTTTTGGACGGTTGCTGACTCCGAAAGCGAACTCGAAGCCACCCGCAAGAAGACGGCGGACACCCTTCGACAAGATGCTCCCCTCCCAACCCATGTCTATCCCGCCCGGACACCTCTGGAGGGCGATGTCGCGCAGGTCTTTACCGGCGCGGCCGCCGCCTACCACGGAATGGGCACGGCCCTCAGCCTGGCCTTTCCCGAACTCGTCACCTCTCTACAGCGCGACTTTGAGGGCCTCGAACAGGCGACCCGATGGCTCTTTCATCCCAACCCATCGACACCTCCATCGCCGACGGAAAAACTCTTCGGCTCCACCATCCTCAGCCAATGGCATAGCCGTTTTCTCGACGATCTATCCCTTTCGTTCGACGCCGCGATTGGATTGAGCAGCGGCGAGACCAATGCCGTCTTCGCCACCGGCGTGTGGGATGACTTCGACGGACTGATGCTCGACTTCGAAGACGCCGCCATATTCACCCACCATCTTGGGGCCAATTTCCAGGCTCTTGTCGCACCCTGGGAGCGACATCTCCCCGAGAATTCGCCCCCATCTTGGGCCACCTACCGAATCTTGGGCAATCTCTCCACCTTGAAAGAAGCTCTCCACAACGAACCCCTGGTGCACCTGTTGATCATCCACGCCGACGGCGATGCTGCCATCGGTGGCCATCCCCCCGCCGTCGACCGCCTCGTGGCCGCCCTCGATGAGCACCAGGCTTTTTACCTGGATTACGACATCGCCGTGCATTGCCCCGAGGTCCGCCAGGTCGAGTCCCTGTGGCGAAAAGTACATACTCGTCCCGTAAATCCTACCGGTATTCGGCTCTACGGTCACGGCTTTGGCGGGGCCTACGAACCAACCTCGGACAACATCGCTCAGGCTCTCTACGCCCAGGCCACGCAGACCATCGATTTTCGCCAGATCATCAACCAGGCCTACGCCGATGGCGTCCGCATCTTCGTCGAACACGGCCCTCGCTCAGCCCTTCGACCGTGGATCAACGCCACCCTCGGCGATCGCCCCCACCACGTCGTCTCCCTCGACGATGGAAATCCCCACAGCCTTCAATCCGTCGCCCGTGCCATCGCCCAGCTAAAGAGCATCGGCGTCGACGTCGATCACCAGCGCTATAACCAGCGCCTGCAGGAGATCGCTGACCACCGATTCCACGCGTCCCGAACGGACGAGCGCACCCTTTACTTTCCAGCCCACCCGACCCCCGTCGAACTCTCCGCAACCTCCTCTCCCAAGCCCCCCCGACCGCCCATGAACAACCACGCCACACCCCTCCCCAAGCCACCGCCGCTTCCGCCCGTCAATACTGGCTCTCGTCGCACCGAGGGTGCGACATCACCGCAGAACCGCGCCGATTTCAACCACACTGCCCCACGCCACGCCGACGGTGCCACATCACCGCAGCACCATGCCACATCACCGCAGCACCACGCCG
>CAZMJS010000097.1:0-12691 GCA_964566695.1 uncultured Bradymonadales bacterium | reverse complement strand
CCATGCGCATCGGCCATATCTCGGACCTCCATATTCTGGCCCTCGACGGCCCGGCCCCCAGCGAGTTCTTCAACAAGCGTATCGTGGGGGGCCTCAACCTCCTCCTCAATCGCTCGGGCTCGCACTCCGTGGACGTCGTCAAGCAAGCCCTTCGGCGCCTCGACGATCTGGAAGTCGATCATATCGTCATCAGCGGTGACCTGACCAACCTGGCTCTGGACTCCGAATTCGCCGCCGCCGCCGAACTGGTCCACACCGTCAACGACGCCCCGCAGCGGGTCAGCGTCGTCCCCGGTAACCACGATTATTATACCCCTGGTGCCGAGAAAAACGGTCGCTTCGAGCATCACTTTGAACCCTTTCTCCACAGCGACCTCCCCCAATATCAATCCTCCAACGGCTACCCTTTTTGTCACCTCCGTGGCGATGTGGCCTTTGTGGGCCTCAACAGTGGCATCGCCACCGCCTGGTTTCTCTCCAATGGGGAGGTTGGGCGAGAAGAACTTCGCCACGCCGACCGGCTCCTGGCCGATCCGGCCGTCCAATCGCGCTTTAAGGTCGTCATTGTGCACCACCCCCTATTGCCCGACCAAAATCATGCCATTCAATGGACGCGCCGGATGCGAAACGACGAGGAAGTCCTGGAATTAATTCGCCAGCGCGACGTAGATCTCGTCGTCCACGGCCACACTCATTATTTCTCGACCTTTCAACTGCCCAAACTCGGCAGCCCCGGCACCACCTATATCTGCGAGGCGGGATGCACCTCCGTCTCCGGCGGCGGCGACCCGCGACTGGCCGGGAAATTCAATATTTACACCATCGACGATAAACGCCTCACCGAGATCGAAACCCACCTTTTTGAGAGCGTCGACTCCGGATTTACCCCCTGGAAGTCTCAGGTCTTCCGACGCGATATCGAGGCCCCTTAAATGACCCTACCTTCCTCCTTGCAGTCCATCGGTGAGCGCTTCGGCCTGACCTTGGCCGTGGATGGCGATCACCTCTCCATCGCGCGCCAAGATTGGGTGGCCCAGCTCCACCATGGTGCGCTATCGACATTGCCCCCGGCCGCCCAGGCTTGGAGCCTCTTTGGCGTTCGCCTGGGGCTCGACCGACACATCAAATCAGCGACCGACGACACCGACAAGGGGGCTCGCCACGATGAGCCCATGCGCTTTCGACGCGCCACCGTCCGTCGCTACCACGAGGCCCCCTCGGTCCACGGCGACCACCTGCCCCTACTGATCCCCCGTCTGGCCCGTCGCGTCTGTCGGGCCATCGCCGCCGAGCCTCCCCTGAGCCGCTCCTGGTTGGTCGGCGGACTGGACGCCATCATCGTTCACCCCGCCGGCCGTCGCATCGACATCCTCACCGAGCGCGATCAGGACGAGGCAGATCTCGACCAGGACGCCCGGTGGGACAAAGTGCGATCGGCTCTATTTTACCAGTCTTATAAGACCCGCCCGCGCACCACCACCGAGCACGACGGCGGTCGCCTCCGCCACTTCCGGACCACCGAGGGCTTCGGCGGAGCCCGGGCCTATCTCCTTCCGGAGTTGGACTACGACGCCAGCCGCGACTACGGCTATGCCGCCCTGCCTTCCTATGACGACCTCCTGATCGCCAGACCGAACGACCGCAACGCAGCTCCGTCCCTCCTTCCCCCCTTAAAAGACCGCCTCCGCCAACTCCTCGCCGATACCCTTCTCCCGCTGGGTGACGCCATCATCGCCCTGGAGCCCAACGACCTCTCCATTCATCGGCCCTGCTCCGAGTCTTTCCAGTGGATGCATACCGATCCAGCGCCGCTATTTGACGGCACCTCGGCACCCAGGGCTTGCCATTAGCAAAATGTGACTACGATCGGCTTCGCCAACTAGATGACTGAGTCCACAACGAGGCATCCATGACCACCGACGACACGGCCACAATCGACATCCTTCAGCGTTATCTCGAGGGGCGAAAGCTCAACGTGGAACGACAACCCGACGGCCTCGAAGTTACCCAGGGGTCGGGCATCATGGCCCACCGCGCCGTCATCGATGCCAATGACGTCCTTGAATCGGCGCCCACCGACGAGGTGGCCTGTCGCCGCCACCTTCAGGCCTGGGCAGCCGGTGTCAAACACGTGCTATTGGAGCCCAGCCGCTCCAAGGCCGACCAGTGGTCATTCGTCGATTCCGCTGGCCGACTCCTGCCTCTCATCATGCCCCAGACCTATCTACAGGGCGTGGAAGCCGCCGCTGGCCATCCTCCCTGGTCGGAGCCCTTTGTCGACGACCTTCATCTCCTATTCCTCATCCGTTTGGATCGGGGTCTACGAGTGTTGACCACCGATCAAACCACGCGCTGGGGGGTCAGCGATGACCGCATCCGATCGGCAGCCCGGAGTCTTTTATTTCACCGCACTCGCGACTTATCATTCAAAGACGTAGAGGGCTTTTCCGGAGTTCAACGCCTCAAAGCTGGCGACGGCCACGACGCCGCTCGATGTCAGGTGGTGGCCGACGCCTTCTTCTCCGAGGTGGGATCCGATTTTCGCTTCTCCATTCCATCGCCCGACCACTTCCTCTGCACCTTTGGCGACGACGCCCATGACCTGGAACGGGCCACCCAAACCATCTACGACGACGTTGACCTCCCGCTGAGCCCCCGTATTTTTGAGTTTCGAACCGGCACCGTAACCCCTGTGGAAGGGACCCCCTCATGACTGACGCTCAGGAGCCAACGATCGACCCCACCTTGCCAGAGGTGGTCCAGAACTTTCTTCGAAGCGGGGCCACCCTCGAGGAAATCCGCCTCGACGAACAGGGACGCTGGCATCACCAAGGCCAACGCTTTGACAACCCCCGCCTCAGTGATCTCTTTTCCCGGAGTGTCAACCGCACCGAAGGAGGTACCTGGGTATTGGAGATTGGTCCCTTTACCTATCCCATCACCGTCGATGACACGGGGTTCTTCGTCCGGGCCGTGAACTGGAAGGCCTCTCCACCGATGCTTCACCTGAGCGACCGCTCCACCGAGGCCTTGGAGCCAGCCTCCCTGGAGTACCGAGCTCCGGGAAAACTCTATTGCGCCGTCAAAGATGGTCGTTTTCGCGCCCGTTTCTTGCGAAGCGCCTACCATTCTATCATCCCCCACCTTGAGCAACGCGACTCATCCATCGTCCTGGCCATCGACGGCCAGGAGATTCACCTGGGCGATATCGACTCCCTCGACGCCTAGTGCTCGTCATGAAATTTTTTGCGTCGCCGCGCTGACGGCGTACACTGAGCTTCCCGCGGTTTTGACCACGTCCATGGAAGGACGCCAACCCCCGACAAGGAGCTCAGTCATGGCCCTCGACGCACAGATCGCCCCCGCCCTTCAAGCCACATCGATGAACCGACGCTCGGGAACGGGCGCCCCTATTTTTGAAGCCGGTCCTCATACGCGGATCCGCCGTAACCCGACCCGGGCCATCGCCTCCTTCCACTGGGACGGCGGCCCCCGCGAGGTCTACGGCCAGATCCTCGATATCAGCCTCCATGGCGGACTTCTTCAGACGGCGGCCACTATCCCGGAGGGCACCCGATTGCACCTGACGATCACCCTCGTGGGCCACGGGGAAGAAGGCCAATACGAACTGCGTGGGATTGTTCGCCGCCGGCAACAATCGCGAGACCGTCAGACCTACGGCCTTGAATTCCTCACCGAATCCAGTAAAGAGCGCCAAATCGCCCAGGCGCTTTATTCTCACACCACTCGTTAGATCATGGCACTGACCGCTATCGTCGACATCCGAGATGTTGACGCCCCCGAAGGCCCGGCGACCCCTGTCGCTGGGCTTTCTCTGATCCACCGCACCGCTCGCCTGGCCATCGTCGCCGGCGCCGACCAGGTTCTCATCCTCCGCGGCGCCGATGAGCCCTCACCAGTCGACCTAGGACTCGGCGAGTGCCACCGCGGGGTGCCTATCATCGACGGGCATCTCGCCAGCGATGAAGCCCCTGCCTGTTTGGAGACCACGACCCTCTTATACCTCCGAGCGGACGCCGTATATCACCGCTCCTCCATCCAATCGACGGCCTCTCGTATCTCCGACCTCATCGAGCCTGGCCAGACCCTGGCCAACGAGGACCGGCGCATTCGAATCCATCACCTGGCATCCCCCACTGACGACCCACGGCGCTGCCTTCAGCGCATCGCCGAGAGTCCCTCTCCCACGGATGACCAACTCAATCCCCAGTGGCACCTTCCGATCACCGATGCCGAGGCCGTCCAAGAGGCGTCGAACCGACTCTGGAAGGCCTGCCGCAAGCCAGAGGACGGTATCGTCGCTCAACTCCTGAACCGCCACATCAGCATCGCCATCAGCAAACGCCTAGTGTCCACCAACATCGGACCCAATCACGTCACGGCACTGACCTTCCTCTTGGGGGTGGCGGCCGCTGTGGCGGCCGCCGGCGGGGGGTACCTCGGCTTTCTCTTGGCCGGGCTTATCTACCAGGCCAACTCTGTAATCGATGGCGTCGACGGCGAATTGGCCCGCGTTCGCTATGAGTTTTCGTTCCTCGGCGAGTGGCTGGATACCATCAGCGATGACCTGGCAGACCTCTTTTTCTATATCGGCCTCGGTATCGGCGCCTGGCATACCGTGCCCCCCCCTTCCTTCTTGCCAGACACCACCTGGCTCCTACTTGGACTGAGCGCCGCCGCCGGAAAGCTATTGAGCATGGCCGTGTATTATCGCTGGCTCATCGCCAATGAACGCGGCGACCTGCTGGCATTTCAGTGGAGCTTTGAGGAGCCAAGCAACGAGGCGGGCTCACCACTCCAGCGCCTCCTCTCATCGACGCGCTATCTGTTTCGCAAGGACTTTATCGTCTTTGCCGCGATGCTCTGCGCCATCGCCGGCGCCCTCCCCTACCTTTTATTCGCCCTCGCCCCGGGCAATCTCATCGTCGCCGCCAGCGTCCTCATTCAGCAATTAAAAGGCGCGCCTCGTCCTTAGAACGAGGGCCGAGTATTCCATTTATCTACGCGCTATTTTATTTCCGGCCCAGTTTCGCTAGGGTGACGGCGACGAGACCTCTTCTCACTTTAGCTTCGGCGATCATACAGGGATGACGGTGCCTCCCTCGGCCTGCCAACAGAGGCCGACCCTCACCTCTCGACCCGCCCCTCCCTCCTCCACGTGCACCATCTGTGACGCAACTACCTCGAAGTAGAAGGAACCCCTCCATGGGCTATTTTCGCATCCAGACCGCTCTCCCTATACTCACCTGCTGCCTATTGCTCACTCTCGCCGGCTGCGGCTCCGAGGATTCGGGTACTGACGACGATTACGACGTCGATGTGCCCGACGTAAATAACCAGGAGCCCAATCAAGAGCCCAACAACCAAGAGCCCAATAACCAAGAGCCCGGGGATCCCGACGATATTACCCAATGCGACGTCGATCTCCCCGCACCTCCCGAGGGAGAACGCTGCGTGGTGGAGGCCGGAACCAACGGCTACACCCTTCTTCAGGGCACCGTATTGGCCGGCGATGACGTCTACGAAAATGGGGCAGTCCTCCTTGATGACCGGGGCACCAACAAACTCATCGAGTGCACGGGCTGCGATTGCGCTCAGGAGTCGGCGGCTGCCGAAGCCACCGTCGTCTCCTGTCCCGACGCCGTGATCTCTCCCGGGTTGATCAACCCCCACGACCACCTCACCTACGCCGAGGGTCGGCCTCAGCTCCATGAGGGAGAGCGCTATGACCATCGAAATGACTGGCGCCTGGGCGTCCGCGATAGCACCGAACTCAACACCACCCCCCGTACCGGTGGTAGCCGCGAGGTCGTGCTCTGGGGCGAGATGCGCATGCTCATGGGCGGCGCCACCAGCATCGCGGGCTCTACGGGCTTCACCGACGCCTCGGGCCTCCTCCGCAACATGGACCAACCCTTCGACACCGAAGGCCTGGAAGACATCGACGTGGATTACCGCACCTTTCCCCTGGGCGACGCCGGCTTTAGTGGCTTTCCGACCTCTGGCTGCGGCTACCCCAATATGGATAGCGAGAGCCGCGTCGAAGATGGCATCTACCTTCCCCACATCGCCGAAGGCGTGGACGCCGCGGCCCAAAACGAAATTCACTGCCTCCTGGGCGACGGCGGACCGCGCCTGATCACGGAGAACACCTCCTTGATGCACGGCATCGCCGCCAACGCCCGCGATATCGCTCAGATCGCCGACCGCAACGCCAAGCTCGTGTGGTCCGCCCGCACCAATATTGATCTCTACGGCGAAACTGCCCGAGCCCCCCTCTACGATCGCTTTGGCGTCACCATCGCCCTGGGCACCGATTGGTCCACCAGTGGCTCCATGAATATGCTTCGCGAACTCCAGTGCGTCGATCAGTTAAATACCGACTATTACGACTCCTATTTCTCGGACAAACAGCTCTGGGAGATGGCCACCATCAACGGCGCCATCGCCCTCGGCGCTGGCGACCAGGTCGGTGTCATCGAGGAAGGCTACGTCGGCGACATCACCCTCTTCGACGCCAGCGAGCGCGATGCCTACCGCGCCGTCCTGGAGGCCGACATCGACGAAGTCATCATGGTCATGCGCGGCGGTGAGCCCCTCTACGGAGACGCCACCCTCATCGAAGACCTCGTCGACGCCAACGACGCCGAGCAATGCGAATTTATCGACGTCTGCGAACGCGACCGCCGGGCCTGCGTGGAATTGGATACCGGCCACACCCTCGATGAACTTCAAGACGGGATCCATCCCAATTCCTATCCCCTCTTCTTCTGCGGAGAGCCGGAAGACGAACCCACGTGCACCCCGTTTCGTCCCGACGAATACGACGGAATCCCCTCCGATACCGACGCCACCGGCGATGGCGTGGAAGACGACGTCGACAACTGCCCCGCCATCTTCAACCCCATCCGTCCCATGGACGGTGGCGTCCAAGCCGACACCAACGAAAGCGGCATGGGTGATATCTGCGATCCCTGCCCCTTGAGCGGCGATCCGGAGTGTGAGGCCTTCGACCCCAACGACTGGTCCGGTGATGGCCACCCCAACGACGAAGACGTCTGCCCCTTCCACTATAACCCCGACCAGACCGACACCTCTGGTGATGGCATCGGCGATGCCTGCAGCCCCTGCCCCGACCACTTCCTGGAGGACGGAAGCCCCTGTCCCTCCACCATCTACGACATCAAGCGTGGCGATGTCGGCGAGGGTGAAAGTACGCAGATCTCCGGCGCTCTCGTCACCGCTGTGGCCCCCGGCACCGGCGCCTTCGTTCAGGTCCACCCCGACGACACCATCTATGAAGGCCCCGAAGATAGTGGCCTCTATGTCTATCTGGCCAACGCGGGACTCAGCAGCGGTGACTTCCCCGAACCAGGTGACCGCGTGGACGTCGTGGGCTCCATCAACGTCTTCTTCAGTCAAATCCAATTGGCCGATGTCACGGACTTTGACATCACCGACTCCGGCGATCCCCTCCCAGAGCCCCTCCTCGTAGACCCCTCGGATATCGCCACCGACGGTCCCCTTCAATGGGAATACGAGGGTAGCCTGGTGACTGTGGAAGACGTCACCGTCACCAACACCAATCCCCCTCCTGGTGCAGGCGAGTCGGAGGCCATCGATGAATTCGTCATCGACGGCGGTCTGTACGTCAATAACTTCTTCCACTCCGCCGATCCCTTCCCCGAGGAAGGAGATCCCCTGGAGTCCATCACAGGCGTCCTTCGCTGGGCCAACGGTCGTAGTCGTATCGAGCCCCGAAATGCCGACGACATCATCTACGGCCCCCCTGAGATCGAGTCGCTCAGCCCGGACAAAGCCTACCTCGAGGTGGGCGATAGCCCGGTGGACACCCTGACGGTCCATCTGGACCGCGACACCGAGGAAGAACTTTCCATCGATCTCAGCTATAGCGACGGCGACGTGATCAGTGGACCCGACTCCGTGGATATCCCTGCCGGAGAAGACAGCGCCACCGTGGCCCTCCAGGGGCTGCAAGCCCAACCGGACCCGGTCATTGTGGAAGCCACCGACGGCGAACTGACAGTCAGCGCCGAGGTTCGCGTCTACGACGACGCCACCGAGCGCGTCCTCCAAGACTTTGGTCGTGACCGCCAGGCCTTCTTCGCCGGCGACACGGTCACCCTATCCGCCCAACTCAACGTGCCGGCCGACAGCGACACCACCGTGGACCTCGACCTGCCCGGCGATCACGACCACACCATCGCCGATACCCTGACCATCCCCGCCGGTGAACGCAGCGCTGACATCGATCTAGAGTTGGGCGATGACCTCGGCATCTACGCCATCTACGCCACCCTTGGTGATACCACCCTGGCCTATGCCTTCGAGGTCTTCGAGCCCACTGAGACCTTCATGGAGACCTTCGAGAACTTCTCCACCTCTGGCAGCACTTACCAGGATGGTTCCTTCACTGGCGACCAGGGCTTTGAGTGGGACTATTTTGAAGCCCGACAGGCTACTCCTGGAGGCACCGCCCCAAGCATCGATGGCACCTCGATGATCCTACGCGATACGTCGGCAGCCCTCATCGGCCTCGACATCCCGGGCGGCCTCTCCGAGCTCTCCTTCCAACTCAAACAGGCCTTTACGGGAGCCGGCGGACGCCAGGTCGAGGTCCTCGTCAATGACGAAGTCATCGGTACCTCCCCCTCCTTCGAGGGACAAAACGAGATCATCGACGTCGACTTTAGCGACCTCGACATCAGTGGCTCCTTTGACCTCGAGATTCGCCCCACCACCGACCGCCAGGTCACCATCGACAATCTCCAGTGGACCAGCGGCCTGCCCGTCGATCCCGATGACTACGAAGTACCCGGTCCCAGCATCGATGAATGGAGCGATACCCAGGGCTTTTTGGACGCCACCGGTGACCCCCAGAGCCCTGTGGAGCTCTCCCTGACTTCCGCTGCCATCGAGACGACCACTGTCGCCATCGATTATAGCGATACCGACGCCGTCGATGGCCCCTCGGAATTGGTCTTCCAGCCGGGCGACACCACCCAGCCTCTGGAGCTCAGCGCCGACGATGCGGCTGCTGACCCGATCACCGTCACCGCCAGCCTCGATGGCGATACCGCCGAGGTCGAATTGATCGTCTTTGACGACGATACTCCCCGTCAAATCGCATCCTTTGAGCGCTGCCCCACCGCCTTGCTATCGGCCCCGGTGGCCATCGACGCCTCCATCGACATCCCGGCCGGCGAGCAGGGCTTCGAGGTGCCTGTCTCGGTGACCCCCGAAAGCGCCCTCGGCACCGATGATCCAATGCTGAGCTTCGCCCCCGGCGAACGTCATGCATCCACGGAACTCGACATCACAGACGCCACCTCCGTCGAGATCGAGGTGGACACCGGCGACGACACCTCCACCGTCACCGTCGAGGTCGTCGACGCCTCCGCCCCGTTCTCCGAGGACTTCTCCCTGATCTCCGGCGCTGGCGGGAGCTACGACGACGACTCCTTTGAGGGCAATCAAGGCTTTTTGTGGTCCTACGTCGAAGCTCAGAGCACCTCCCAATACGCCATCGACGACACCTCCATGGTCCTTCGCAACACCTCATCTAGCTTTGGCATCGACGACCTTCCCGGCGGCCTCCAGAACTTCTCTGTGGATATGCGCAAGGCCTTTACCTCCAACGCCCCGCGCCAACTGGAATTGGAGATCAACGGCCAGGTCGTCGCCACCTCCGAGACCTTCGGGGAAACCGATGGCGCCGACGACGAGGTCTTTACCTTCGAAGCCCAAGACCTTGGCATTGAATGCGTCGATAACCTGACCCTTCGGCCCACCGAAGATAATCAGATCACCATCGACAACCTTTCTTGGGACCCCAAAGACGGTTAATTGATGTCCCCCGCGCTCGACGACAGGGCGGGGGTCTTGCGACCCCATGGCTCTCACTGGTATCACTGGATCACGATGATAGCGGCGTGTTGATTCCCGAGGATCGCTCTAACTGTAGCTCCAATCCTAATGAACCATGATTCATCCCAATTATTGCCCGGGGATGGAGACCGTCGAAAAGAAGACGTCTCCCGCGCAAGATTGACCAGCCGACTCGTCGCACTGGACAGAGAATCCTCCGAGGAGACTCAGTCCCTGGACGCCCATCGGCGACGCAATCTGATCGTCGTCAACCTCTTTGCCATCAGCCTCGCACTGTGGCTCGTGATCTCACAATGGGGCATTGCTACCTTCGATCTGCCCGCCCAGGCCACGCTTCTCCAGGCCCTGGTCACCGCCCTGGTGGCCGCCGGTTTCATGGGCTTTCTCGTCTTTCGTCACTTCGGGCGAATCGGTCGAATTGAGCGTCGTCTCAAAGAGCGAGACTCCAATATTGGGCGGATCATCGACACCATGGGCAATGGCGTCGCCCTCATTGATCTCGATGGCACCATCGTCGACGTCAATCCCGCCCTGGCCGACATGCTGGGAAAAAAGCCCGAGGAGATCGTGGGCACTATCTTAGCCCCCGTCGAACACCAGCAGGGTCGCCGCGTCACCCCGACAGCCATGGTCTTGGAATATGCCCGCCAAAATGGGGAGTGGAGCGGCGAGCTTCGACGGGCCCACGGCGATGGTCATTCTATTCCCGTTCACTTGACCCTGGCTCCCCTCTACGACGACGCCGGGGAACTCACGGGATTTGTCGGCGACTATCTCGATCTTCGCGACATCAAGACCGCTCGCGCTCACCTCGATGGCATCGGTGCCGTCATTGAGCGGCTGGCTTCGGAAACCGATTTTGAGGTCATCGGTCAAGAGGCCGTCGACGCCGCCATCGAAATCACCTCCAGCTTCCTGGGGGCCGTCTTTTTGGTCGATGGTGACCGCCGCTGTCGCATTCGTTGGCAGCGGGGCATCGATCGCCCTCAACGTGCCAGCGACGAGGCCTACGGGCTGGTGGAACAGGCACTCCAAAGCGAGGGACCTCTCCTCATTGAAGGCCTCGACGACGACACTCGACTCGATAGCAGCATGGCCAACGCCACCGCCCTGGCCGCCATGCCCATTCAAGCCCGCAACAAGCAGCGCGGCGCCCTGGTGGTCGCCTCCCGCCTCAACCAATCCTATAGCGACGAACACCTCTCCTTTTTGGAGTCCATTGCTCGCCACATCGGGGTCGCCCTTCATCGTCAGCAACTGCTGGAAGAGGCCCGGGAGTCCGAGCGGCGCTTCCGAAACGTCATCGACACCGTTCCCGACATCCTCTATACGGCTGACCTCCCATCCTTTCAGACGCAATTTATGAGCTCCACCGTCGAGCGCATCGTCGGCATCGAGTTTCGCGAATTTCTCAACTCCTCGACCCTGTGGCGAGACCTGATCCACCCTGACGATCTGGACGCCATCGACGACACCATCGGCGCCGCCCTCGACGACAAGCGCGCCCGCTATGCCGTGGAGTATCGCTTTCATCGCCGAGACCCCGACGAGGTCCTGTGGTTCGAAGATCGCGGCCGCATCGAATACGACGACGACGGCCAACCGCTGGCCATCACGGGCTCCGTCAGCGATATCACAGCGCGCAAGCAAGCCGAGGACCGCCTGGCATTCCTGGCCTTCCACGACCGTCTCACCAGCCTCCCCAATCGCCTGGGACTGCTCAAGGCCATTGATGAGCATATCGATGCCCACGCCCGCGGCGCCGTCCTCCTATACTGCGATCTGGATCGGTTTCACCTCATCAACGACATCTACGGCCACGAATCGGGCAATCACCTCCTAAATATATGCGCCAAGCGCATCCAAAAAGTCTTGCCGGACCACGGCGTCCTCAGCCGCATCGGGGCCGACGAGTTCATCGCCTTCGTGCCCAACTTCGGCGACACCTCGCTCCGCGATCGGGCCAACACCCTCTCCGATCGGATTATGGACAGCTTCCAGGAACCCTTTAGCATCGGTGACCAGCACACCTATCTCAGTACCACCATCGGCATCTCCCTTCTCCAAACCACTGGTAGCGATGCCCAGGCCCTGCTCAAAAATGCCCACCGGGCACTGGCCCATGCCAAAGAACAAGGCCGCGGCAACGTCTCCTTCTACTCCAATGAGTTGGCCCTCAAGCAGCAGCGCCAGCTCTCCATCCAGAGCCGTCTCCACAGAGCCCTGGAAAACGATGAGTTCGAACTCTACTACCAGCCCCTCATCGATCTGCGCTCGGCCACCGTCATCGGCGCGGAAGCCCTTCTGCGCTGGACCACCCCCAGTGGCGAGCGAATCTCCCCCGGCGAGTTTATCCCCGTCGCCGAGGACTCCGGTCTCATCATTCCCCTCGGCGACTGGGTCCTCCAACAGGCTTGCCGCGATCTCCGCCGGTGGCACAACCATCTCGATCAGCCCATGCGCGTGGCCATTAACCTGTCACCGCACCAATTCTTTCATATCGACGTCGTTGACCGACTCAGCAGCATCGTCCGTGGGGCTGGCCTCAACGCCTCGGACATCGAATTCGAGCTGACTGAGTCAGCCATGCTCGTCGATCCCGACGAGGCCGCCGACATCATCCACCGCCTCCAGGCCGCCGGGTTCGCCATCGCCATCGACGATTTTGGCACTGGCTACTCTTCACTGGAACGCCTTAAACGCCTACCCGTGGAGACCCTCAAAATTGACCGCTCCTTTGTCTGCGATCTCCCGGGCACCA
>CAZMJS010000096.1:0-12865 GCA_964566695.1 uncultured Bradymonadales bacterium | reverse complement strand
CGCCCTGCGACAAACTGTCACCTACGAATATCAATCAACGCCCCTAGCTTTTTTGGGCGTCGAGGTGAACAGCACCATTGCTGCTCGCATGGTTTTTTACTTCCGGGGTCATGTCATGAATTTAACCTATCTCTTGATTTGGGGCACCTGGGTGATCTTTGGGATATCCGTGGTATGGGCCCTTAGCTGGGCCGTCTCCCGAGGTCATTTCAGCGATGTTGAAGAGGCTGGCCGCTCGATCTTCGATGACGAAGAACCCGTGGGAGAGATGACCGACTTCTTTCCCGGCGAGGGTCCCGACGGCCATACCGAGGCCGAGGGGGGACGCCATGAGTGATCAGCAAGACATGATCAAGCGGGCGCGCATCGACCAGTCCTGCCGTGGACCGGTGATGCTCTTTATTGGAAGCGCCGTGGTGTGGCTTCTGATCGGAACCGTGCTCGCCATGCTGGCGTCCACCAAGATGCACAGCCCGGAGTTTCTGGCCGATCTGGAGTTTCTGACCTTTGGTCGCGTGCGTCCGGCCCACCTCAATACAGTGATCTACGGGTGGTCCTCCCTGGTGGGCATCGGCGTGCTCCTGTGGCTGCAGGCCCGACTATGTCGTGCGGAGCTTCGCTTCCACAAGATGCTCTACGGCGTGGCCGTGCTGTGGAACGTGGCCCTGACCGGGGGCGTCATCGCGCTACTGACCACCCATTTTGAGAGCGTGGAGTGGTTGGAATTGCCCATATGGACCGCCGCCCTGCTGGGCGTGGGATTTGTCGGCGTGATGATCGCCAGCATCGACGTCTTTCGGCGTCGGACCAATCGTCATATCTTCGTCTCTCAATGGTACCTCTTTGGGGCGATCTTGTGGTTCCCCACCCTCTACGTCCTGGCCAACCTGATGGCTCGCATGGGCATGGCCACCGGCGTGGCTCAGGCGACGGCCAACTGGTGGTTTGCCCATAACGTCCTGGGCATCTGGTTTACCCCCATCGGCCTGGCGGCGGCCTACTATTTTATCCCCAAGGTCTTGGGCCGGCCGATTCACAGCTATTACCTATCGCTTCTGGGCTTCTGGACCCTGGCTCTATTCTATAACTGGGCCGGCACCCATCACCTGATCGGCGGTCCCCTGCCGGTGTGGCTGACCACGGTGGGCACCGTGGCCAGCATGATGATGTTCATCCCCGTGCTCACCGTGGCCATCAACCATCATATGACGATGGTGGGCCATTTTAAGAAACTCAAGCATAGCCCCGTGCTTCGCTTCGTTGTCTTCGGGGCCATGAGCTACACCCTGGTGAGCATCCAGGGCTCCCTGATGGCCCTGCGCACGGTCAATGAAACCACGCACTTTACGCACTATACGGTGGCCCACGCCCACCTGGGGATGTACGCCTTCTTCACGATGGTCATGTTCGGTGCCGTCTACTATATCGTGCCGCGCTTATTGGGCCGCGAATGGCCCTCGGCGACGCTCATCAAGGTCCACTTTTGGAGCAGCGCCGTGGGCATCGTCATCTACTTCACCGGATTGACCTGGGGTGGTTGGTTCCAGGGGCGGATGATGAACCACGACACTGTCGAGTTCCTGGCGATCGTCGACTATATCATTCCCTTTCTGTGGTCTCGAAGTTTTGGGGGCATTTTAATGACCGTCGGCCATATCGCCTTCGCCATCCTTCTGTGGAAGATGTGGCGAGGCGAGGATCAACGTGACGAGGAGGTCAGCTCGTGAATCGCTCATCCGTGCTACTCATCGGCGTATTATTGACGGTCATTGCCTCCTATGTGGGGCTGGTGGTCATTCCCAATTGGCAGCTCGGGGTCCTGGAGCCCGTGGAGATAGCCGACGGAACGACAAGGCCCATCGAGCCCGAGGGATCGGTGGCCGAGGGGCGACGGGTATATAATGAGCTGGGCTGCGTCTATTGCCACTCCCAGCAGGTGCGGCCCGAGGACTTCGGCACCGATCACGAACGCGGCTGGGGCACCCGTCAGACCCATCCGGTGGATCATATCCACGACAAACCCCACCTCCTGGGCACGATGCGCACCGGGCCCGATTTGGCCAATATTGCCAATCGCCAGCCCTCGCGCACCTGGCACCACCTCCACCTCTTTCACCCAGAAACGACCTCGCCGGGCTCCAATATGCCGCCTCACCGATTTCTCTACGAGGCCCTGCCCCGCGAGGGCCAGGAACGCCCGGACGACGCCCTCGATCTGCCCGACGGCTTTGGCGACCCCGACAAGTGGTACGTCCCCACCGATCGCGCCGAGGCCCTCGTCGACTACCTGCTGAGCCTCGATCACTCCTACGAGATCGATCCCGAGCAGCTTCCGTTTGACCTACAGGAGCCATAATGGTCGACGACACCACACCCCGAGAGCCCTCCGATGAGCCCCCTGCTCAAGGCCCCGGCCCCGAGGAGCCCACGGGCAAAGAGAGCATCCATGAGCTCCATGACCCGGTGATGCGAGAACATGAGATGCCCCGAGATGGCTTCGAACCCATCTCCGTATGGCTTATCTTCCTCTTTTTCGGACTCATCGGCTGGGGCGGCTGGTACCTCGGCGTCTATAGTTCGTCCTTTCGAGCGGACGTCATCGACATCACTCCCTTCGATGAGCAAGGCCCACCGGTGGGTGTCGACGAAGAGGTCGAACCGGAGGACCTGGACCCCATGGAGCTGGGGGAAGACGTCTTTGCCCAATGCGCCGCCTGCCACCAGGGCGATGGCAGCGGTGTGGAGGGCGTCTTCCCACCGCTTATCGGCACCGAGCGCGTCCTTGAGGAACCCGAGGAATTCGCCGCCCTCATCCTCCACGGTATCCAGGGACCGATCACAGTCGATGGCGTGGACTACGACGACGTCATGCCCGATCACCAGCGCTTGAGCGATCGCGATGTGGCGGCCGTGATGACCTACGTGCGTAATTCCTGGGGCAATGACGCCGACCCCATCGACGAGGCCTTTGTCGCCGAGATCCGCTCGCTGAGTGAGGAACGCACCGAGCCTTGGACCGATGAGGAACTCGCCGAGTTTTCGGCGGATCTGGCGCTGGACCCCGCGTCCCCTGAGGAGGAGGACTGATCCATGGGCGCCTGCTGCTCCACCAATACCGGCAATGCCCCTCCGGTGGATACCTCGCCAGATAAGTCAGAGGCCGAACCGGCCATCTGGCGCCTCGGCGCAGGGGCTCTTCTGGCCGGCAATGCCATGACTCTGGGCCTTGCGATCAGCAGCGTCGACGCCCCAGCCAATATCACCCTATTCATTCATATCGCCCTGCTGGCCAGTGTGGTCATCGTCTTTGAACTCCTGGGATGGCCGCTTTTTCAAGGGGCCATGGAGGGCTTGAGAGATCGACAGATCAATTTCGACGGCTTCTTCCTCATCGCCGTGGCGGCCGCCGTGGGCGCGTCGCTGGTATCCATGGTCACCACCGGCCCGGTCTATTTCGAAGTGGCGGCCATCCTGCTGGTCATCCACGGCATTGGTCGCCGCGTCGGCAACGCTCGCAAGCGCCGGGGCCTGGCGGCGGCCCGCTCCTTTATGCCCGATGACGTGGAGGTTCGGCGCCGGCGAACCGACGGCCAGATAGAAGTCGTCGCTGTGGAAGCCCTCACCCCGGGGGATCGCATCGTCGTCGCGCCGGGCTCTACGATCCCCATCGATGGCGTGGTCCACGAGGGCATCTCCCTGGTGGAGGAAACGGAGGTCACGGGCGAATCCTTCGCCGCCACCCGACGGCCCGGAGACTCGGTCTACGCCGGCACTCAACCCCTGGATGGCGTCCTGGAGATAGAGACCACAGCCGCCGTCGGTCAGCGCCTCTTGGACCGCGTCGTAGACTCTGTGGAGACGGCCTGGCAACGACCGGCCTCCTGGCGGCGACAGGCTCAACAAACGATACGCTGGTTTGTGCCCCTGGTCCTCATCGCGGCCCTCGCCACCTTCGCCGGCTGGACCCTGGCCACCGACTGGACGACGGGCCTCTTCTACGCCCTGGCCGTGCTCCTGGTGGCCTGTCCCTGCGCCCTGGGCTTTGCCGTGCCCCTGGCCGTATGGATGACGCTGGGCCGCTGGGCCTCCAGGGGGCTGGTGGCCGCCCACGGCCAATGCGTGGAGACCCTTTCTCGGGTCGACACGGTGATCTTTGACAAGACGGGCACCCTCACGGAAACGACGCCCACCCTCAGTGATATCGTCGTCACCGACGACCATGACCGAGACTTCGTCAAGACCCTCATCGTGGCCGTGGAATCCCAGGTCGACCACCCCGTGGCCCGGGCCCTGACGCGCCTCCAGAAAGACCTCCCTCCGCCCTGTTGCCGCCCCTCCATCGCCCTGGTGTCCACCCATCTACTCGCCGGCCTGGGGGTAGAAGCCGTTCTGCAGGTCGATGGTCAGCGTCGCCATCTAAAAATCGGCGCCCCAGATCTGGTGGACTCCTGCCCTGGCCCATCTCGTCTTCGGGAGCAACTCCAGCGCCTCCGTTCACGTTCTCCCGCCCCTTCTCGAACCCGAGAGGTCGTGGTCCTATTGGATGACCTCCCGGTGGCCCTGGCCATGATCGACGAGACGCCCCGAGCCCACGTCGACCAGGCCATCGCCCAGCTCAAATCCATGGGCATTGCCGTGGGGCTTATCACCGGCGACGACGCCTGCCGAGCCGCCCGGTTTGACACCGACTTTCGCCAGACCCGCAGCACCCCGGAAGACAAGCAGCGCCATGTTCAACGCCTGCAGAGCCGAGGGCGAACGGTCCTCTTCGTGGGCGACGGGGTCAATGACGCCGCCGCCATGGCCCAGGCCGACGTCGCCATCGACGTCGCCGACGGCGCTCCTCTGGCCTCCGAGGTCGGTGATATACGGTGGTCCGGCGACGACCTTCGCGCCATCGTCGAGGCCATCACCAGCGCCCGCGACGCCTTCTCCGTGGTCCGCTTCAACCTAGGCTTCGCCACCATTTATAATGTTGCCGGCATCGCCCTGGCCGCCGCCGGCCTTCTCCACCCCGTGGTGGCGGCGATCCTGATGATGACCTCCAGCCTATTTGTCTCCTGGAAAACCACGGCTTCCCTGGACCCCACGGCGCAATCCCTCGCCACTCAAGGCTGACTTTTCCCAACTGGCCTCAGGGAATAGCGCTCTCCCGGCAGGCTGGCACAACGTCGAGGTCGCAGGCGATGTCAAAGAGTGGTCCGGCCGTCTCGGGGCTCCCCCCGGAGCCATCGCCTATTATCCCCTCACCGCTCGACCTCGTGGTGGCGGTGACTACGGTTGCCGACGCGGCATCCGCTTAATGATGCTCACCTAACTTCCCTCCAGCAAAGCCTTTCTTCATGACCGATCTCATCACCCCTGAGCTCATCCTTCTGCTGCACGCCGTGGCCACCTGGTATATGGTGGGCCTCATCTGGAAGGTTCAGCTGGTGCACTATCCGGGCTTTGCCCTGATCCCGGAAACCAGCTTTCAGGCCTACGCCCAGGAACACGTTCAAAAAACAGGGCTGGTCGTCGGTCCACCCATGCTTTTGGAAGCCGCCACGGCGGCGCTCCTGGTGCTCTGGCTTCCCGGCACCTGGACCCTCATTGGCGCTGCCCTTCTGGCCATCATCTGGCTCTCCACGGCCCTCCTTCAGGTCCCGGCCCACCGCAGCCTATGCCACGAGGGCTATGACCGAACCACCATCGATCGCCTGGTGGCCACCAACTGGATCCGCACCGCCGCCTGGAGCCTGCGCGGCGTCGTCGCCGCCGCCCTCATCGCGCCGGCCCTGGCGCTCCCCTGACTCCTTCTCCCGAGAGGGCCCCATGAACCCCGATGCCTATGACATACACGAAGTCGCCGTCGACGCCGTCGCCCCCCTTCGCACGGCCGTACTCCGCCCCCACTTCGACCCCGGTGAGCTGCTGCACTACCCCGGCGACCACCACGACCTGGCCCACCACTACGCCGCCATCGCCGCCGACGGCGATGACAGCTCCATCGTGGCCGTGGTCAGCTATCTAGAGGAGGCCATTCCCATCGACGACCAATCCGCGACCTGCCGCCTCCGCGGCATGGCCGTGGCCCCCGCCCTCCAGCGCCAGGGCCTGGGCTCCCACCTCCTATCGACCACCCTGACCCGCATGGCGCTGCACCGACCGGGCCAACAGGTGTGGGCCGCCGCCCGCGTGGGGGTCACCGACTTTTACGTCGGCCATGGCTTCGAGCCCGTGGGTCCGCCCTTTGAGATGCCCTCGGTGGGTCCCCACCAGCGCATGATCCGCGCGCTCCCGACGGCCCTGGCCTCCACCAAGCCCAAACCTTGAATCACAAAGTCTACAAAACACTTCCATCGCCCTTCCCCTTCTGCTAAGATGAACTCCTTCTAATACTGAGTGCCAACTACCTCACCACGCCGACTCGTCACATTGGGTTTTCGACCGGCTTGAAGGTGATCTATATCTCTCCCAAAGGAGTTTTATCATGACCTATCGAATCTGGTTGAGCATGGCATTGTTGACCCTTGGTCTGGCCATGGCGGGATGTTCCGATGACGACAACGGCAGCGGCGGGTCCAATGGCGGTGGTTCGGCCACAAATAACGGCGGCGGGTCCAACGGCGGTGGTTCCAACGGCGGCGGCGAGGAACAAGATGGCGACGTCTTCCTGTCGGAGGCCAACGCCACCCGCACCTATCTCAGCCTGGCCGCCGGCATCTCCAACTGCGGTCTCTATCGAGAAGATGGCCACGACACCGTGGAGCACTCCTGCGGCAATATCTGGACTGACGAATTCGGCGGAAATAGTGAATACGCCTATATCGACTCCTGGAATGTCACCTCCTGTGGCCTCCGCGCCGACAATGGCGACCTGGAATGCTGGGGCACCGATGTCGAAGGAGATATGGACAACTACGATGGCGATATGGACGCTGACTTCGTGAGCATCACCCTGGGTGACCGCAACGGCTGCGGCCTCGACGCCGACGGCGAGATTCACTGCTTCTGGTCCCTCGACCACTGGGATGAGCGCCCCGACGTCGCCGACCCGCCCTCGGGAAGCTTTGAGCGGCTCGCCGGCGGTCAGACCAATTTTTGCGGCATCCGAAGCGACGACCAGAGCATCGAATGCTGGGGCGATGACCGCCTGGAGATGTCCGATGCCCCATCGGGAGCCTTCATCGACCTATCTCTGGGCATGTACGGCGGCTGCGCCATCCGCGCCGAAGAGAACTCCATCGCCTGCTGGGGACGCGACAATGACGAATTGGTGGTGGACTATCCGGACGGCCAATTCCAGGCCATCGCCTATAATAGCATCGTGGCCTGCGCCCTGGACTTAGAGGGCCGACCCCACTGCTGGGGCGATACCGAGGACATCGGCCAGCCCGACGTGGAACTTCGCGAGGTCTCCACCAGCCGCGGCCCCGGCGTCATCGGCATCCGCGCCTCCGACGACCGGGTCGTCAGCTGGTGACCTCTGCTCTTTGTCTAAAATGAAACGCGATATCCCAGCACCACGTCCAGGGCCTGGTAGCGCCCATCACTTCCGTTGAGCGCGTCCGGGCCCAGCCTGCCCTCGTGGCGGTAGCGAAGATCCAGATCCAATCGATGGGCCCCTCTCAGCTCCAATCCCCCTCCAAGGAGCGCCGTGTATTGCGACAGGGTCGGCGTCTGATCCATGGTCGCCACGTCCACAAACTCCGGGCTCGTGCCGGCCCCAAAGCCCGCCCGTACCGAGGCGTGGTCGTTGAAATAATAGCTCACCCGACCCATCGCCGAGTGATCGACCTCGCCGTCGTCGTCGATGCTCAAGAAGTAGCGTCCATCCAGCTCAAAGGGACCGCGATAATAGGTCAACGAGGGGTTGATGATATTGGCTCCGCCGTTCGAAAAGTGCATGCGCCACAGGCGAAGGCCCGATACCAGCCCGGCGTCAAAGCTTCGCGTTCCCTCGAGATAGGCCGTCCAATTGGGCGAGAAGTCGGGGCGAAAGTGGGCCCCGACCCCGGCGCCTACCCGCGTGGAGGCCGATAGCATCTGGCCGACCTCGGCGGTCACACCGTGGTCGCGGAGGGTGTCCGCGCCCTCAATGCCCCGGGCGATCTGGTGGTAGCCCACCTCGATATAGGTCGGTCCATCGATGCCGCCCGTCAACCGAAGGTGATGCCCATCGGGGCCGTCGAAGACCGCCGTATAGCCCGGCTCCAGGCGAACGAAGTAGCGACTCCCCAGCGCCTCAGCGATGCCCTGGGCGGCCAGGCATCCCGCCTGCTCACCTCGTTGACAGCTCTGCTCATAGGCCTCGACGGCCAACGACACCGACCCGCCGGCTTCCATCCGGGCGTGGCCCAGATTGGTCCAGGCCGACCCATCGTCGGGGTGCTCCTCCAGATAGCCCTCATAGGCCGTCACCGCCGCGCCATGATCACCGCTCCACAGCAGCAGGTCCGCTCTCAACCGCCGCGCCTCCTGCCCCTCTCGCACCGCCTCGGGCAACTCATCCAGGCGCTCTAGAGCCGGTGCGTACTCGCCGCCGTGGCCCTGCAATCGAGCCTTAAATAGCTGCGCCTCGTGGTTGTCCGGGGCCTCGTCGACCACCCCCCTCGCCCACTGCAGCGCCTCTTCCAGATCCCCCTGAGCGTAGATCACCCGGGCGAGCTCCAATTGCTTGTCCATATCGTCGGGACGCGACTCCACGCAGACTCGACCGGCCTCTTCGGCGGCCTCCAATTGCCCATCCAGGCGCAGCGCATTGATCTCGTCGCAGGGCTCTGCCTGCTCTGCGGACACCATTCCCGCCCATCCACTGACCATCATCAGCGATACCATCGCCATCATCATTTTTTTCATGATTGATTCTCCGTCACCGCATTTGCCGGCTGCTTGCCGTGGCCACGGCGTTTGATCTCACCCCACCCGCGACGACCCGTGGCCAATTCGAAGAGTCCGCGAAGGCGAAATAGAAGGGTCATCTGTCGGTATCCAAAATTCTCAATAAGCGACACAAAGAGTACCGTCTTGCCCGCCGTGTCGCGCTCCCCGGGGCGATAGGTCCACCGATCGGCGGTCACGCTCGCCAGGGTGATGATGACGCCCCACAAAAAAGCCACGATGAAAAAGATCACCGCAAATTTGGGGTCCGCAAAACCAAGGACCAGGGCCAGGATAAACCAGGCATAGCCCAGGGTCTCAAAGACCGGCCCCAGGAGCTCAAAGAGGATAAATAGCGGAACCACGATCACCCCGGCCGGGCCGTAGCGCCGCCGCCCCATCATCGAGCGGTGCGACCACAGCGTCTCGGCGAGCCCGCGGTGCCATCGAGCCCGCTGGCTGGCCAGGCTTTTGATATCCTCGGGCACCTCCGTATAGGCGATGGGCTCCGAGAGCTGCACCACCCGACCGCCGTGCTCCTCGCGGTAGCGGTGCAGCTTGACCACCAGGTCCATATCCTCCGCGACCGTGGATACCGAGTAACCGCCGACCTTGCACACCGCCTCGCGAGAAAATAGCCCGAAGGCGCCGCTGATGATCAGGTTTCCACCCAGGCGGTTGAGGCCCAGGCGCCCGAAGACGAAGGCCCGCACGTATTCGATCTGCTGAAAACGGGCTAACCAGGAGTCCGGGGCGCCTACCTTTTTGACCACGCCGTCCTCGATCTCACAGCCATTGGCCACCCGGATGGTGCCGCCCACGGCCACCACGTGCTTCGGATCGTGGATAAAGGGCTCCACCATGCGCAGCAGGGCGTCCCGGGTCACCACCGTGTCGGCGTCGATGCTGCAAAAAATCGGCGTGCGACAGACGTTGATCCCGGCGTTTAGGGCGTCCGCCTTGCCGCCGTTGGCCTTGTCCACCACCCACACATTGTCGTGCACCCCGGAGCGATAGACCCCCTTGAGCTCGGCGGTCTCAATGGTCTCGCGGATGGGCCGCGGATCCCTCTCCAGCTCAAAGGCCTCCTTCAGGCGCTCCAGGGTGGCGTCGCGGCTGCCGTCGTTGATGACCACCACCTCCACGCCCGGATAATCCAGCCCCAGAAGTCCCAGGACCGTGTCCACGACGTGGGCCTCCTCGTTGTGGGCCGGCACCAGAATCGTGATCGGCGGGGTGCTGTCCTCGCTCATGACCGTCAGATCCAACTCCGGAAGTCGCTTGGCCTGGTGGCGGGCGATCTCGATGACGGCCAGCACGATCAATACCGTATAAAAGGTCTGCAACCCCATAAAATAGGTCAGTACCCCGGCATCGATATAGGGTGCGTATTGCGTGATTGCTTGCATAGCTCTCTCCTAAAAACCGTCAGTGGGCGGGTTGCGCCACCATCGTATCCTGTGTCTCTTCCATGGGCTCCAGGTGGTAATCCAGCCCGGCCCCCAGGGCCTCCAGAGCCCACTGGGCGTTCTCTCGCACCCAGAATTCATCGTCTCCGGCGGCCTCTCTCAAGCCCTCCAGGTGATCGTCGTCGCCGATCTCTCCCAGCCCTCGCGCCGCCCGGGCTCTCACGGGCCACGCCTCGTCCTTGAGCAGCCGGGCCAGGGTATCCTTGCCGGCCTCACCGCCTAGCGACGTCGCCACCCGCACGGCGCCGATGCGCCGCTCCATATCCTCGTCCACCACCAATGCGCCCATCTCCTGGTGAGCGGCCTCCATATCGCGCTTCGCCGCCACCTCCAGCATCACCTCCCGGGCCCGGGGGTCCAATCCGCTCCAATTCTGGCCCATTAATTCCTGCAGCGCCTCGTCGGAGAGGGCTCCAAAGATGCTATAGAAGGGCTGCTCCATGATCCGCCGCTCCAGGCTCACCCCCTTCAGAGCTCGGTCCACATCGCCACCGCGATCAAAGCGCGCCAGCACATGGGCCGCCAGCACCCGAAAGCGGTGCTTCTGATCCAACTCCAGGGAGGCGGCGACGGCGTCGCAGTCATCCTCATTGGCGAAGAGATAGAGTTGGCGAATCGCCGCCATGCGCTTGCTGGAGCGCCGGCTCTTCAGCGCCTTTCGAGCGGGCCTGGCAAACCCCAGCATATCCCACACTTCCTGAGCGATCGGGCGGTGCCCGCCGTGGGCCAGTTGCACGAGCACCTGCCGCAGCGCCTCTGAGCGGCGCGCCTCGGAGCCCAGCTTCTTGCGAACCGATTTATGGTCGCCCTCCGCAAGGCTCTCCTGAATGGCATCCAGCAATTTTTGGCGTCTTGCCTCCCGGCGCTCACGCTTCGTGGTCTGCCAGGACAGCACTCCCAGCATGCCGCCGATCATCACCACCTCCACGGAGATGAGGATGAGCAAGATCCGGTAGCCCAGATTACCCCACAACTCGTTGAAGAATAGAATTAATTCACTCATCGCTATCTCACTTGAATCGGCATCGAGTCATTGAACCATCCATCGATGGCAAGCCCTAAGAACACCGCCCGATAGGTTTTACTTCCCGCGAGGCTCACTTTTCTCCATCTTTTATCACCCCCCCTAAACTGTCAGAAACGCTGGACTTATGGAGGCCCGGTTGCTTTATTCATGGGTGCTACTGTCTGTCCTATTTGGAGTGTTACGCACCGATGTTGCCATCGACCACCTCTTTGACGAGTCGCCTACCCATGAGCGCTCTCCTCCTCCTCGGCGCCGCCTGCCTGGTCCTCGGCGCCTGCGGCGACGACGACCCCGCCGCCACCGATGACACGCCGCCCCTGCCCTTCCAGAGCGGCGACGAGTTTTTGAAGGTCCAGGTCGATGACGACGAGTATCGCCCGATCTTCATCCGAGGCATCAACCTGGGCGTCGGCGTCCCGGGCACCAAGGCCGGCGAGCTGGCCGCTTCCTACGACGACTACCGCCGCTGGTTCGAGCAGATGCGCCAGATGGGCTTTAATACCCTGCGCATCTACACGCTTCACTTTCCCCGATTCTATGAAGCGCTGGCCGATCACAACGCCGACCATCCCGACGACCCCCTCTACGTCCTCCACGGCATCTGGCTCGACGAGGACAACCCCGGCGATGACCTCCTGGACCTGGAGGAGATCTTTGACCAGGGCATCGACGAAGTCGTCGACTGCGTCCACGGCGACTGCTCCATCGACCACCGCTTCGGCCGCGCCCATGGCGACTACGAGGTCGACATCTCTCGGTGGGTCATGGGCTGGATCATCGGCCGCGAGGTCCACCCCGACGAGGTCAAGGCGGCCAATGAGGCCCACCCCGACCTGACCTCCTTTGAGGGCCAGCACTTTGCCATCGACGACGCCAGCGCCGTGGAGGTCTGGTTTACGGAGCGCCTGGAGCGCCTGGTCCGCCGCGGCCTCGAGCGCTACGGCACCACCCGACCGGTCAGCGTCTCCAGTTGGCCCACCCTCGATCCCATCGACCACCCCACGGAGCGCCCGGAGTTCAGCGAAGAAGACGTCGCCTCCTTCGACCCCACTCAGATCGAATTGCTCGACGCCCCGGGCGGCCTCTTCGCCACCTACCACGCCTATCCCTACTACCCGGACTATATCGTCGAGGACCCCGATTACCGCCAATTCGAGGACGACCAGGGCCCCAACTCCTACCTGGGCTACCTGACCCGCCTTCGCTCCCACTACGAGGGGATGCCCCTCTTCATCGGCGAATTCGGCGTCCCCTCCAGTTGGGGCAACGCCCACTGGGGCTACCTGAACATGAACCACGGCGGCCACGACGAGGTGGAACAGGGCGAGGTCAACGCCCGCCTGATGCGCACCATCCACGACACCTCCACCGCCGGCGGCGCCGTCTTCGCCTGGATCGACGAGTGGTGGAAGCCCACCTGGATCACCGACCCCTTCGACTTCCCCCGCCAGCGCCGACCCCTGTGGCATAATATCGTCGCCCCCGAACAAAATTTTGGCCTCGTCGC
>CAZMJS010000095.1:0-12966 GCA_964566695.1 uncultured Bradymonadales bacterium | reverse complement strand
TGTCACGAAAAAATATCAAAATGCCCCCCACTGTCGGCACCGACGGTGCGACATGAAGCTTATTTTTCCACCTTTTCTCCGGATGATGGACTTTCGAGAACCCCCAATACCGATGCCGATACGACCATCACTCCACCGACAATCGCCCACCCCGTCAACCGCTCATCGAAGAGGATGGCTGCCAAGATAACAGCGATGACAGGCTCCAGACTGGCGATCAACACCGCTCGCGACGCCTCGACGTGCCTAAGGCCCAGATAATACAAGAGAAATGCCAGATAGGTACACAATACGACTAGGATCGCCAATAGCGCCCAGGCCATGGCACTCTTGTGAGCGAAATCGGCAAACGGCCAAATGACCAGTGCCCCCACTGGGAAAACGAAGGCATAGACCGTCACTGGATGGTAGAGCTTCAGCAGTTGCTTTCCCCAGATATAGAACCCCGCATACCCCAGCCCAGCCAGAAGTCCCCAGCCCATCGACGCACGATTGATATGAACCCCCGGGCTATCACCACCAAGCGCGACGGCCGCCACCCCAAGCATGACCAATAATACCGCCAAGCCCTTCAAAGGAGTCAGTGCTTCGCCCAGCCAGATCATCGCAAATATCGCCACGAAGGCTGGCGCCGTATAAAGCAGCACCACCGCAAGGCTGATCCCTCCGGCTTCGATCGCCAAATTATAGGCACTGAAAAACAGCCCCACCCCCATGGCGCCCAATATCACAAATAGGACCAGATCTCGGCGGCTCTCAATAACCCAATGGCCCGCCACGGTGGCATGGATCGCGAACACGCCCCCGCCGAGGAGGGCTCGCCAATACGCGATCTCCATCGGGCTCACTCCCTTCGTCATAAGCTCAGCGCTCACGACCCCGATCAACGCCCACAGCATAGACGCCACAAAAATGAGCCCAAACCCCAGACGACGCATAGACCTTATACCTTCACCAATCAGAGCCATTTCTTCGTCTCCATACCCGGGCGCCAATATCCCCCCAGAGCCCCAGCAAAAAACCATCAACTGCCGATTCCATGGCCAATATTTGGGCTATTGTCGCACCCTCGGTGACGCGGTGACGAGCATATGGTTGTGAACACCAACATATGACCATGTTCACTACCATTCATCTTCCAATTCCACGGGCAATAACAACTCCTGAGGACTGAGCGCCACATAGCCCGGGGTATTCACAAAGGCGAGCTCGATACGAATCGCCGATGTCTCCAAGGACCAGGCCGTTCCATCTTGGCCCTCTGGCACTGGAATGATGGTGTATCCCTGGTGCTCTTCGATCGCGTTGGCAGAAATGGGCTGCTGCGATCCATCGTAGAAGGTGTGGCGCCCCTCCGTCAGGGTCCCGGCCAGGATCACCTCATCGACGCCCTGAGGAACGTAGAAATAGAGGCGATCAAAATAGTTGCGCTCCAAGCCGTACTCCCCTCCGGCGAGGAACGTCATCTTGGCACCTCGTGGCTCGTAGTCCCAGATGAATCCCTGCCCCGTATTGGTGATCGATAACCGGTAAACCCCGGGCTCGGCCTGGAGATCGACGACATATTCGCTGTGATCGGGCGCCACTTCACCGGAGTCCACGCTATGGCCACCCTGATCATAGAGGTCCCACTGCAGAGGCCCTCGATCATCGTAGATATGTCCGGCCGACATGACGATCTCCGGCAACTGGCCGTCATCGGTGTATAGCAGTGCCTCGATGGCCCCCCGGTTGGGCATATCTCCGGTCCCTCCTCGGGGGGCCGATGGCAGCACCGAGGGTTCGACGATCCCGCCATCGTGCCACGGATCCACGTCCAACTCCAGGGGGTGATTGGCCGACAGGCCTTCCTCTAAGATGGCGATGACTTCTTGTTGTGAAAAGGACTTGTCTTCATCGACCCGGTGATGGTCCGAAGGCTGGTTACCCGTGTAGCCATCGCCCCATTGAAGGGCATCATCGGTGCGCACGTCATGGTTGATATTACGCAATAACTCGATATTTTCCGTCATCATGGTGCCACGGATCCGCCAGGCATAGCTGACAAGCTCATCGAAGGCCTGCTGGCGCTCGCCGGCGTCGCTTTGGCGATATGCCCGAAAGAGTTCCACGTAGCGCGTATAGAGGATCAAGTCGTCGATGCGCTCCACAATGGCCTCATCGTCGCCGGCATCGGCGCGTGCCTGGTCCAGATGGCGATACATCATGGCCACCGTATCCTCATTGAGAGAGCGCCGCCCCTGCGGATTGAGTGGGTCCGGCGCATCCCCGTCAATGAGCTCATAAAACGCCTCCATGGCATCGCGAGCCGGGCCGAAGGCGCGGACCAGAAAGTCCTCCACCAACACATCGAGGCGCTGGGCCTCTTCGACGTCCCACAACATGCGCGACGCCAGATAATAGCCCAGTCCGTAGAGCCCCCAGGCGTCGCTGGATTCGGCATTGATAAATCGGGCCCCCTGTTCATGAAAATGAGGAATGGTCTCCGCCAGGTAGGCCCTTCGCGACGCCCGACCGCCCCCAAATGGCAGCGAATAGTCCCACTCCCACAACGAGTAATACTCCCGGATACCAATGTTGTCGGCGCGCTCCGACCACCCCTGGAGCATCTCATCGAAGGTATAGCCCTTGCGGATAAAGGCCGTGGCCAGACTGACGATCACGTTGGGATGAACGTCGATCGACGGTGGCGGTGAGTGGTGACTATAGCCATAGATCCCGACATAGGTGTCATCCCCATGGGCGTTGACGACCGCGTCGGCGACGAGATTGGCCAGATAGACCGCCTGCTCGCTGGGTCCTCCGATATGTTGACTGGCCTCGTCCTCGGACCACCGAGGCCCATCAAGGGGATCCATGGCCACCGTATCGCGATGGGGATTTTGTGCCAGCCGATCCAGGGCATGATCGATAAACATCTGCTGGACGGCCTGGTGGGCCACGTTGGGCTGTGCGTCGTCGCTGTGCTCTCCGTCGACCCATCCCCAATATTCTGGATGATCGTCAAAGGCTTGCTGGTTGGCAGAAATCACCGCGTCATACGCATGACCGGTGGCCAACTCAAAGGTGGGAAGCGTGCGGTTTCGACGTTGCCAGTGGTGCCACGCCTCCTGAGCCCAGGGGCGTCGATCGATGCGCATCGGCACCCTCGGTGCCTGTCGGTTGTGGTAATCTGGACTCTCCTGGACGTCGAGGGCAACCTCGATGCGCTCGCGCTCCGGGATCACCTCCCACGTCTCGGTCGGGAAAAACTGGCGATGACCCAACCGATATAGGAAATCCCATACCGCAAAATGCACCGCCACCGGTGACGCCCCCAGGATATATAAGCCCCGGTCAGCCTCTGTGCGAAGCCGATAGTCCTCGCGCTCCATGGGGCCGTCACCAAACCGGACCCCATCGATGGGCAGGGACTCAAAGTCCGAGGGGACGCCCACCACCAAGCCCTCGTGAGCATCGCCCTGCACCACCTCGATGCTGACGCCGCTTATGAATTCCAGGTAGTGGGCCAACGTGTCAGCGGCTTCTCGCGTCTTTTCATCGGCCTCTGGACCCACGACCACTGGAAAGTTAGCCACGCCATCGCTCACCAGAACGACTGGCGTATCGTCGCCCCCCGACGGCGTATCCACGACCGGCTCTTGGGCCTCAAAGTCCATTAGCCAGTCATCGCTCTTATTCTCACCTCCCGAGGCCTTAAAACCGCCTCCCTCCATCCCGTGACAGGCCATGCTCGCGACCATCACAACCGCGAGGACTGCCCGAACACCCCACTTACTTCTCCGCTCTGACGAGTTCGTTACCATAGGCAAACTGGCTCCGCTTTGAGTCATATCATCCCCCATCCGAGACACCGACCACCGATTTCTCGAACCTTTCCAGACATTTAGCGGTACAACACACCCCTTAGCTTGGCCACCCTCGACCTACAGCTATTTTGTAATTTTATGTTCCTGTCAAAACTCAAGGGCCATTGCCAACGGAGGCTTTCCTACCCCATGATGGAGGCGATATTTTGAACCTATGCCCCCCCAACGATCATGGCTCGACGTCGACGACGCTCTCATTGCCCCTGCGGACAACAGCGCCCCTACACCCGTTGCTGCGCTCCCATCCACGCCCAGGACGTAGTGCCGGACCACCCCACAACCCTGGTGCGGGCGCGCTACTGCGCGTTCGTCCGTCAGCGCATCGACTTCATCATCGATACCACCGATCCCGACGGCGACGCCTGGCAAGAAGATGACACCGCCTGGCGACGAGAGATTGCGCGCTTTTCAAAGCGCATGACCTTCGTGGGCCTTCGTATCCTCCACCACGAAGTCGACGGTCCCAGTGCCACCGTGGACTTCCTGGCTGGCCTTCGCCAAGGTAGCCGAGATGTATCCTTTCAAGAGCGGAGCCACTTCCGACGACGCGATGGTCACTGGCTATATCACAGCGGCGCACCGACGCCGGCGCAGTGGCCATCTTCGTCATGACCGTTCCCGGTGGCTGTTCAGCAGTACCACGGTTGCGTATACGAACCTTATCGGACTATGCTTTCGTCCTGCCATCGACGAGGAGAGCCCCGCGGCTCAATGACCACTGTCGGCTCCGACTATCCATACTATGATTGATATTCGGTCGACCGGACGGGCCCCCATGTATCGAATCAAAACGGACATCCGCCAATATCTGTGCGAAAGCCGCGACAAGGTCGAGCGGCTCATTCGCAATTGGGTGATCCGTCCCTCCGATCTGGTCTACGACGAAGACGGCCAATATTGGCGCCCCATTGGTCAGCACCGGGCATTCATGGAGATCTTTGCCTCCATGGAGCAGCCCGACATCGACCAACCAGCCACCGTGGTCGATGATAATATCGCCGCCACCGCAGCGGCCGATCGACCAGAAAGCAATGGGGATACTCACCCGTCCGAAGACGTCCCGTCGCCCACGGACGCCCCAACGGCGCCTCCCGAGCCTCCCGACAGCGTCGAGGGAGTGGCCTACGACCCCGATGATGTCACAGAAATGACCGATCGGACCCTCGACCGGCTGTTGGTCGATGACGCTGAGGAGGCCTCCGCACCACCCGACACCGCTGCGGCGTCGCCGCCGACCACCGTCACCCCCTCGACGGCCAGACAAACCCCGGGACGCCGCCACGGTCTTCCCGAAGAGGCATTTACAACCGCTGAACTCCCGGAAGAGTCGACGACCGACACCCGCCGGGAAAGCTCCTCCTCTGATTCATGGGATCAACCAGGCCGGTCAAATTGGAATATCGTCGTCGATCAGCCGCCACCCGAGGTAGCTGACCGTGCTAAAGCCCCCCCTGAAAATGCTATCCAAGACGCACCGAGGGTGCGACACCAGCCCGATTCTACGCCGAATACAGGCCCACCTCCCCCCGCTGAACCCGCCGAACCAGCAGGGGCTTCCGATCCGGACTTGCCGCCTCCCACCGAAAGACATGAGGACGGCGAGCCCCCACCGCAGGGATTGGATCCGACGTCCCTTGAGGAGCGTTTACTGGCCCCCGACCCCGACGACCCAGAGGTCGACGAGGCCTTCCGCGACTGGGAAGAAGCCGCCGCCGAGGCCCGAGACGAACAGCCAGCCCCTGAAGGTGTCGACGATCTGGAGCCGATTCCCATCGTGGAGGCACTGCCCGATCGCGGCGATCCCACCCTGGGTTACGATCTGGAATTTACGGAGCCCATCAAACCCTCGGTAAGGGCCCTGCGATTGGGCATTCAACAGCGACGGCTTCCACCGATTAGCCGAGATCGATACTTTTCCAAGCCCCAACCCAAGGCCGGGGAGCAGCAACCGGTCCAACACCAATACGACCTCCATGCCACGCAACCGCCGCGATGGAAACTTCGCCTCGATGCCTGGCGACAACCATCTTCCTGGAGTCAGACGCGGATGCTTTCGGCGGCCGTCGGCCTGGCCCTGGGAACGGTCATCCTTCTTTTATTGGGCCTCGCTGCCTGCTGACCCCCCCAAAATACGGCACCGACGGTGCGACATTAGCCTTTATTTCCAACGAATGCCGCCGATGGTCATCGAGACGCCCAGGGCGAGTCCGCGATGACGTAGCGCCATAAAAAATCAGTGGCCGACCCACAGGTCTCGCGATTCAGACCAATGCGAGGGGTGGACTCAATGGCGGCCTCATCGACCGGGCGGCCAGCCTCCACCCATAACTCCTCGCCCAGAGGGCGACCGCTCAGGGAGGTGTCGATGCGCAGCGCCTGACATAATTTGGCGGGACCGCTCATGAGGTCGTAAAGACGGCCATTATCATATAACTCGGGGGTCTCGGCGAACCCTCGGTCCACCGCCATGGCGGCATGGGCGGTCAGTGGTTCAGCCGCCCGAATCAGGATGGCGCCAGGCGTGGCGTCGTCGGTGGCGCGGATATTGAGGCACTGGTAGCGACCATAGATCTGGTAGACATAGATGGTGGCCGGCGACGCGAACATGGGGCGGGTGCGCGCTGTGGCCTCGCCCGACGAGGCATGGCTGGCGCGGTCGTGGGTGCCTTCGTAGACCTCGACCTCCACGATTCGAGCGCGGCGACGATCGTCGTCCAGGGGGCGGACCAGCTCACGGCCCAGCAGGTCGCGCGCCACGCGGTGGATGGGTCGAGCAAAAAACCGGGGCGTCAATGGGGTCACGACAGGGATCCTCGGTGGGAATGGGGACGGCCGGGGTTGGTGTTAGGGATGTAGGCATGGTGGGGCGGTTGATTTTTGCGGCCCCCGTGGAGACATTGTGCACGTTGCAATGTGTGCATCATGCTTTCCTATGATTTGGCTCTAAACTCAGGACATCACCATGGGCTTTATCCCCAACGTCGTCGAAGAAACGCACCGCGGTGAGCGGGGCTGGGACATCTTTAGCCGGCTGCTCAAAGATCGGATCATTTTCCTCGGCACCCCGGTCAGCGATCAGGTGGCCAATAGCATCATCGCCCAATTACTGTATCTGGAGAGCGAAGATCCGGACAAGGATATCAGCCTCTATATCAACTCCCCGGGCGGCAGCGTGACCGCCGGCTTGGCGATCTACGATACCATGCGCTACATCGGCCCCCAGGTCTCGACGATCTGCATGGGTCAGGCCGCCTCCATGGGGGCGTTGCTCCTGGCGGCCGGCGAGGCGGGCAAGCGCTTTGCGCTGCCCCATTCACGCATCCTCATTCACCAGCCCCTGATCCGCGGTGGCATGGGCGGTCAGGCCTCGGATATCGAGATTCAGGCCCAGGAGATCCTGCGGCTTCGCGAACGGCTCAACGGCATCCTCGTGGAACACACGGGCCAGCCTCTGGAGCGCATCCAGAAGGACACGGATCGCGACAACTATATGAGTGCCGACCAGGCCAAGGAATACGGCCTCATCGACACCGTCATCAACGCTCGAAGCGATCGCGACGACGAGGACTGATCCGTCGGCCTGACTCAGGGCTCTTCGGCCAGGGCATGCAACACATGACCGATGGCATCCTTGATCGGTTGCTCGCCCCGGGCTGGAGGGCCCACGCAGGAGGGACACCCCCGTTGGCAGGGGCACCCCTCAAGAAGCTCTGCGGCCCGGGCCATAAAGTCCTGGTGGTCATCGAAGAGTCCCTCTCCCAGTCCCACCCCCCCGGGATATTGGTCGTATAGAAAAATATGAGGATCGTAGATCGCCGGCCCCACCCTGGCGGCGGCTTCGTCGATCTCCGCGGCGTCGCCCTGGCCGCTTCGCACCTTAAGCCCGGCGTATTCCCGGCTCCACCACTGGTCGTGATGCACCGACCCGATGCACAGATCGAGGTCTCGGGGATCGCACATCATCTTGAGGCTGGCCGCCGTGCGAAGCACCGCGCCAATGCCCTCGACCATCCGGGCCCACCGATCGGCATCGACGGCCGACGGGCCGCCCAGATCGTCGAAGGCCGCCGCCCGAAGGTGAATCCAGTAGGCCATGGTATGCAGATCGAGCTCCGGCAGGTTCAACTCGCCATAGCCGATATTCTCCCCGGTCCCGAATTTGATCTTTTTGTACCCCACGAAGCGCTGGGTGACGCGGATTTCCCCAAACCCGATCTCGCAGCGCGCCGGCCGCTCCTCCTTAAAGGCATCCAGCACATGCACCGCCGAGTAGTGCATGGCCGTTGTATAATAGCCGTCGTCGCTCTTTTGGACGTAGGCCCGACGCTCGTCGTAATCCAGGCGCTCCACGCGGTAGGGCTCCCCGCTGATCTGGTAGACCGCATTGGGATATAGCTCCAGGTGGGCGCTCTCAAAGTCGACCTCGGCGAGGACATTGGGTTCGCGACCGCTCTCGTCGATGACCACGAAGTTTTCCTCGTCCAAACTGCGCAGGCTGACCTGAGACGCCGGATAGGTGCGACTGATCCACTTCCAGCGATCGCCCTGACGCTGAATGACCTGCATGTGGGACGCCATAAATGCCAGGGCTTCGGCGGTCTCGTCGGCGTCCAGGGCCCCGAAGGCCTCGCCATGCTGCCACTCCAGCTCATAGCAAGCGCACTTTAGATGCTCCACAGCGATCAACAGATTGCCGGCGTCCACCCGCGCGGCCTCCGGGGAACGGCCCAGGAAATAATCGGGGTGATTGATGATATACTGATCGACGGGATCATCGCCGGCGATGACCACGGCGATACTGATCCCGGCGCCGCGACCGGCGCGTCCGATCTGCTGCCAGGTCGACGCGATGGTGCCCGGGTAGCCGGCGGTGATGCAGACATCCAGGCTGCCGATATCGATGCCCAACTCCAGGGCATTGGTCGATACCACGCCCTTTAAACGGCCCCGGCGTAGGCCCTGTTCGATGGATCGCCGCAAATCGGGCAGGTAACCGCCGCGATAGCTGGCCAATTGATCCCCCAGATGACGGGTGTGGCGATTTCTCGTCAACCGCCGCCGCAGGCGATTGACCAGCACTTCCACCGACCGCCGGCTGCGGGCGAAGACGATGGTGCCACACTCTCGTTTCAGCGTCTCCTGAGCCACCCGGCTGGCGACGCTCAACGGGCTCTGGCGCCGCATCTGCGCCGCGTCGACGATCGGGGGATTGACGAAGCAGACGTAGCGCTCCGACGAGGGCGCCCCGTTATCATCGACCACCTCAAAGTCACGTCCCGTCAGATCGTTGGCCAACTCCCGGGGGTTGGCGATGGTGGCGCTGGTGGCCACGAAGGTCGGATCGACCTGGTAATGGTCGCAGATGCGACGCAGGCGCCACAGCACATTGGCCACGTGGCTTCCAAAGACCCCGCGATAGGTATGCAATTCGTCGATCACCACGTATTGGAGCTGGCGAAAAAAGGCCGCCCACTTGTCATGATGGGGAAGGATCGCCGCATGGAGCATGTCGGGGTTGGTGATCACCAATTGCCCCTGGCGACGGATGCGGCGCCGCACGTCGGGGGGCGTGTCACCGTCGTAGACCTGGGCCTCCCAGTGGGCCCTGGCCCCGGGCAGATCGCCAATCCAGTCGTTGAGCTCAGCGCTCTGATCCTGGCTCAACGCCTTGGTCGGAAAGAGATAAAGGGCGCTGCGATCGTCGAATAGCCCGTCAAGCACGGGGGCATTATAACACAGACTCTTGCCGCTGGCCGTGGGCGTCACCACCACCACATCGCGCCCGCCCAGCGCGGCCTCCATGGCCTGAACCTGATGGCAATAAGGCCGCTCCAGCCCCCGGCGTTGAAGCATCTGTACCACCCGCTCATCGAGCGCCTCTGGCATGGATCCATAACGGGCCTGGCGGCGAGGCCGATGCTCAATGGCCGTCATATGCTTGCCCATGCCCTGACCCGCTTTCCAGCGTCCAAGGAGTTGCCTCAGCGCACTCTGTCCTGCCCTGCCTCCACTCATTGACGGTCCTCTTACCCTGGGGGAATCACCATCGCTCATCGTGCCATCGCCCCACTCAGGCGATATCGTAGGCATCTTTTAGCTCGGCGACGATCTTAAAATAGACGTCTCGGGGAAAGGGGCGATTGAGGATATGAAATTCCTTTCCCACCAGTCCCACACAGCCAAAGCAAAAGACGCAATCCGTGCAATCGCGACTCTTAATCAGGTAGGAGCTCTGCGTCACCGACTGGCATTGAACGCAATAATTGGAGTCATGGCAATCGGTGCAGGAGGCGCATTGGGTGCATTGGCTGCACCGATGGCAATCGGCGCAATAGGTGCAATAAAAGCAATCGCTGCTATCGCGGGTAAACATGCAGTGAAAACAGCGCTGGCAGCCCTCGCAACCATGGCAACCTGGATTGTCGTCGCGGCGTTGATGCTCGCTCTCCAGGGATGCCAGGGCGCGATCAAAGCCGCGGCGGTCACGGGGGATATCCATTTCTTGATGACTCATTGCATCTCCATCGTCGTCGAATGAACACGGCCATCGATCGTTGGATCGTGGCGTCGTTTGGGGCTTATACCAAATCCCTCCCCCCCCGACACCCCTGCCCATATTGGGGGGCTGTGGCACGACCCGACCCCACCGCGATCGCCTAAATCCGTCGCCACTAAAAAATTTTATAAAAAGGCTTGACGCTCACACACCTCTGCCTTACATTCCTTTTCGCGTTGGGTTGTTTCTCCTAGTGCCCCCCCCCTTTTGCACGGGAGAAACGTCATGCTCCTCCCTCTACACCAACGAGCATGTCCAACGCATCGGCTAGGTTCGATTCCCCCCCAATCGGCCTAGCCACGTGGGACTGTCTCCCCCCAGACGGTCTCACACCTTATGCCCCCAGGTCCGCCTGGGGGCATTTCTATTTCTAGTTATCACTGGCCATCCCCCATGGGTGAAACGGTCCGTATGAGGCAAAAAAAACCCCGGGCCGCAGCATATCTACCGCGGCCCGGGAGACGATGAGCGCTCAACGAGCGCGCACCGAGGGTTCGACATCACCCTTTATTCACAGGCGATATTCTCCTCGCCGGGCGTGCCATACTTTGGCTCGCCGTCGTCCGTGCCGGTGGTGTACTCAAAGGCCGACTCTTGCGGCGTCAGGCACCACAGAGAGTCCGAGAGCCCACCGGGCTCATTGGGCATCGCCAGCAGATCGACGTCGCGTTGCTGGGAGACGCCCAGCTCCACGTCGCTGCCGGCATAGGTGATGGCGTCGACGACGTCACCGTCGCAGATAAGCTCCACGGTGGTGCCGCCGTTGACCAGGTTGACCTCTAGGATACCATCGTTATCGAGGTCGGCGTCACCGCCGTCGGTGGCCGTCAAGAGCATGGTCTCGCCGGGCTCAATGGTGATGTCATCCAGGGCCCAGGGACCGGTGCTGACATCGGGCCGATCGAGCTCACACCCAGCAAAGGAGAAATCCTCATTGCCGGTGTTGGTGAACTCCATGAATTGGCCGGGGTCGCCAGTTCCGCCCTGGAAGCGGGCCATGAACTCACTGATGACGACCGGCATGGGCTCAAAGCCCTGGAAGGTCATATCATCGGCGTCCACCGCATTGCCCCACAGATCCACCACGTCGTCGCTCAGCTCCACCGTATAGGTGGTGTCGCCGTCTTGAACCTCGGTCTCCAACACCGCCGATGTCTCACCCATCTCCACGGAGATGATATCGAGACCATCGATGGTGACATCATCGACATCAAAGGCCTCGATGGCTCGGCTAAAGCTCAACTGAACTTCCGTTTCATCGGTGGCGCCCACGGAATCCAGCATCGTGTCGCCGCAATCCATGGCCGTGATCTCGTCGGTAAACCAGGCCGAGAACTGGGCCGTATCGTTGAAGCGCCACATGGGCGTATCACTCACGGTCACCAGGCACTCATCGGCATCTGGATCCAATCCCACAAGACCCATCAGGTCCTCGGGAATGCGCAACACCAGGCTGCCGCCGGCATCGTCGACGCCATTGGTCACCGCTTCATAGCCCTGGAAAGGAAAGCCGGCAAAGGAAGGGGAACCCACAATATCGAGCTCGGCCTCCACCATGCGATTGGAGTAATCGTCGAGATTGGACACCACATCATCGGCATCGGTGACGTCCGTGGTCAGCATTGACGGGGGCACGAAATTTCGCACCACCTCGATGCCCTCCACGTCGGTAACCTCTACGCCACTGGCTTCGTCGGTGGCGGCGTTGACCGTGATGTCGATGACCTGACCGGCTCGCACCGAGAGATCGTCGATCGTGTCGGCATCATCATCGGAAACAAAGAGCGCCGGGCCATCGGCCGAGGCCTGCAGGAAGAAGCCGGCGACATCGTTGCTTCCCCAGTAGTCACGGGCATAGGTCACCAGGACATGCTCCAGAACCACCGGATCAAAATCCTCACCGGCGCGGGCATCGTCGACGATATCGGCCAGATCCTCGGCCGTGGACTCATCGTACCAGGGACAGGCGTCGGCCATGGCACCGGGCGTGCCAAGATCATCGCCATTATAGCTATCGGTGCCCTCGCACCACAGCCAGGGCTCATCCATCTCGTCGTGATCGTAGAGTTCGTGATCGCGAACGATGCTGGCCCCTTCACCGGCCGGGTATTTCACGCCATCGTCATAGTCGACGTAGCTAATGGTCGTATCATCGCAGACCAGAGCGATGCTCCCATCCTCCATCGACAAGCTAAGAGCGTCATCATACCAAGTGGGCTCAAAACCAGGCTCATCGCTATTGGCGATCGTGATAAACGCGCCGGATTCGATCTCCAGCGAGTCACCGATCTCCAGGTCCTCATCCATCGCCGAGCTTTCAATGACACAGCCCATCAGATCGAGGTCATCGTCGGTGTTGTTGTAGAACTCCACCCACTGACCATCGTCTACATCCACTTCCGTGGGCCACTTCATGAACTCACTGAGCAGCACATCGCCGCTCTCTTCAGGTGCATCAAACTCAGGATCATCTTGGTTATTCGGCTCCTGATTATTCGGCTCCTGATTATTCGGCTCCTGGTTATTCGGCTCCTGGTTATT
>CAZMJS010000094.1:0-12985 GCA_964566695.1 uncultured Bradymonadales bacterium | reverse complement strand
ATCACCATGGCGGTGATCACGGTCGGAGCCTGTGGCGACGATAGCCAGGAGGCGCCGCGCTACGAGATGCCCGTTTATACCGATGGGAGCAGTCTAGTACCGGTGGAGACCGATCGGGGCTATGAGGTGGAGATCAAGGAAGTGATCCACCGCGTGGAGAGCGTTGAGTTTACGGTGGGGGGCGAGACGCACGCATCGCTCTCCCCGGTTCAGCGTCTATACCATGCGCTGGTACCAGATGCCGTGGCCCATCCCAATCACGCCGCCGGTGGCGAGGTGGCGGGGACCCTCGATGGGCCGTTGATCTTGGCCTATCGCCAGGGGGAGGTGCTGGAGATGGGGCGAGGAGCGTTTTTGGAGGGGCAATACGCGGGCTATAACCTCAAGTTTCATGGCGGCGATGATGCCCGCGAACCCGATGTACAGGATCATTTCCAGATCGATCTCCAGCCCGCGGCCGGCCTGATGGCCCTGCATCGAGGCGTCGTTCGCGATGACGAGGGAAATGAGTACGAATTGATCGCTGAAGTGACGTTTTCGTCGTTTAGTGAGGTTTACGGCGGGGCCATTTCCTTTGACGTGCCCAATGCCAAAGAGAGCGGCATTGCTCTGACTCTTGAGCCCTACGATGAGTGGGACGACGCCCCGCTATACGATATGGCCTTTAGCGATCTGGTCGGTGATGACGGCGTGATCCGGATCAATGAAGACACCAACGGCCACGCTTTGTTGAGAACGGCGCTTGGCAGTCATCACTACTACGGTGGTCATCCCTTGGACCCGTGACGGTTGGCTGAACTGGTCACCGCCGAGGCGGTGGTTAGTCTCTGGCTTGCATCGGGGTTGCCCAATGGCCGCCGAGCCTATAAATCAAAGCGATACCCGCTCAGTTCTGAAGTCAAATCATTCCCATCGACGAACGGTGAAATACATGTCGCAGTCATCCTTTAAGGAGCTCAAGCAACGCGCGGAAGATGTCTATAAGCGCTATCAGGCCCATTTCGCCAACAAGCCCCGCGCCACACGCGACCTGGGGCTGATCGATGAGCTCATCGGAGAGTTGGAGTCCGTCATCGAGATCGGCAAAGAAGAGCTCAACGGGGGACGCAATCCGGCGCTCGTCTCAGTATTGGACATGGCCCGAGAGAATTTGAATACCTACCGAAGCGAGCGTGAAAAGATCGCCGAAGCTCAGGCCGGCGGTGGTGTGTCGGCCGACGAGGCACGGCTGGCTCGGGAGGCCAATCTGGCCTTCGGGCGCTACTACCGTCACTTCGCCAATGAGAATCGAACCACCCGCGATCTGGGCCTGTTGACAGAGATTATCGTCGAATTGGAGCGCATCGAAAAGGCCTTTTCCGAGCTCGCAGACAGCGGCGAGGACGTCAGTAAAAACCACGAGGTCGTCAAGCGCAACCTGAGCACCTACCGCGATGAATATCGCGCCATCGAGCGCGCTCAGGAACAGGGGACGGCACAGGAGCAGGCCGATATCTTGGCGACCTTGGCCAATGACCAATTTGCCATCTACCGAAATCACTTCGCGGGAAAGCCGCGTCCCACACGCCGCCCCGGTCTGCTGGAGCGCGTGGTCAATCAGCTCAAGCGCATCCACAAGACGATGTTCTCCCTCAAGCAGGGCGGGTTGCGCTCTCAGGCCAACGACCGAAATATGGATATCGTCTCCCAGAACCTGGAGGTCTATAAAAAAGAGCTCAAGGAGATTCGAAAGGCCAGAGAGGGGATCTCCAACGAGCAGTTGGCGGGAAGTCTCGGCGGCGCCGCCAATGAGATCATGGCGGAGTATCGCGAAAACTACGCCGGTGAGAACCGATCCACCAGGGACCTCGACAAGCTCAGTGTCCTCTGCGACCAGATGTGCGAGATCGCGACTCAGATGAGGGCCATTCAGCGTGAGGAGCCCAGCGACATGAATGAGAAAAACCTGGGGATCGTCATCGATTCCTGGAGCCTCTATGAACAGGAGTACAAGAAGATCGAAGAAGTCCAGCAGGGATCCTGAGGCGCATCGATGAACGACGAGGGCGGTATGGAAGACAAGCAAATACTCCGTGCCGCCCTCGAAGAGCATCTGGGGCCTGAGGGGAGCAGCAGGCTATCAGCGGTGGAGGCCTCCCTTGGGGCCCTGGGGCGCTGGTTGACGAATCGCGCTGGTTGGGGGCCCCTGACGCCCGCCATAGCCAGGCGGTGGATGCAGGCCTGGGAACTACTGGAGAAGCAACAGCGGGCGGGTCAACCGGTGAGCATCGAGACGGTGAATGCCGTCAGCGACGTGGTCGCCCTGGGCGATTACCCGCTGCGAACGATTCGTCGTCGACCAGAGATAATCCCCTGGCTGGTGGAAAACGCCGAAGAAGGCCTCCCATGGTCCTACCAGGAGTTGGAGGATGACTTTGAGCTTCAGGCGTGGCTCTCCAAGTCGACGTCCGAGGCTCGCCGACACCTCCGTCAATTTCGCCACCGCCATCACCTGCGTATTTTTTTGAGGGAACTATCTGACGCCCCGCTCCGGGAGGTGGTCGCAGAGGTATCCGACGTGGCCGCCCTTAGTGTGGAGGCCGTGCTGCAGTGGGTGACGCACCGGCGCGGTCAGCCCAAGGCTTGCCAGCATTTATCGGTGTTGGCCATGGGCAAATTGGGGGGGCGAGAGCTCAACTATAGCTCGGATATTGACCTGGTGGTCGTGGCCTCTGATGAGGTGGACGCTCAGGGGTTGGCCGAATTAGAGGCGGTCTTTCGGGAGGTGATCTCGGAGCTGGAGGCCCGAACGGAGGATGGTTCTCCCTATCGGATCGATATGCGCCTTCGCCCCGAGGGCAGTCGAGGCCGGTTGGTGACGACCGCCGGTGGCACGGTGGATTATTATCTTCATCAGGGACGGACATGGGAGCGCGGTGCCTGGTTAAAGGCCCGGCCCGTGGCCGGCAATCGGGCCCTCGGCGAGTCGGTGATCGAGGCTCTGGAGCCCTTTTTGTATCGCCGATACCTGGACTATGAGGCCATCGACGAACTCCGAAGGATGAAGGAGCTGATTGACCGTCAGTCCCAGGCCTCGGAAGCGCTGCGCGCGCCGCGTCCTCATCGGGAGCCCGATGGGGGGAGCGAACCATCGGCCCTTCAGCGACGCCTGCGGGCGAAATTTCAGGGCATGTCGACCTCTACCTCCCGTGGTTCGGTGAGGCCAGAGCCCCCCTCGGAACAGGAGGTCGGTTGGGATATCAAGCGTGGGGTGGGGGGCATTCGCGAAATCGAGTTCTTTGTGCAGGCGCTGCAATTAATCCACTGCGGTCAGCGACCGGAGCTCCGGGTGGCGTCCACCCTGGAGGCCCTGGACCGACTGCTCTACAGCGGTCTCTTAGACCAAAGCGATCAGCACCGCCTGGCCGATGCCTATGACCTCTTTCGCCGCCTGGAACATCGCCTGCAACTGCGAGAAGATCTCCAGACCCATCGCCTTCCACCGTGGGATAACCGCCAGGATTGGCAGGAGTTGGCCCTCGTCTTCGGAGAAGGCATTCAGGAAAGGGTGAAGGCCCATAGATCGGAGGTGCGAGCGATTTTCGAGCGGCTTTTCGAGGCCTCGGAGCGCCGTCCCTCAGAGCCAACGGTGCCCCAGGCGACGTCGCCCTTGGCGACGCTGGTGGCCCTGGAGGCCGGCGAGCTAAGCGATCCGCCGGCGCTGGATCTATTGAGGGAATCTGGCTTCCAGCGACCTCGCCAGGCGGCGGGCCAATTGCAGGTGCTTCGTCAAAAGCGGCGGGGTCCTTTTTCCACCAACCCGGCGACGGCGCGACCGGGATTTGCCGAGTTTTTATTGGAAGCCGTTCGACAGGCGCCGGACCCGGAAGGGGCCCTGGGTTATTTGGTGCGCTTTAGCACAGCCATCGGCGATTCCCCGGCGACCTGGGATCTACTGGCCGGTCAGCGCCATGCCGCCCGACTCCTGATCTACTTATTTGGCTCAAGTCCCCCCATGGCGCGCCTATTGGCCGAGGAGCCGGAGCTCTTTGAGCGCCTGGTCTATCGCGATAGCGTCACCTTTGAGCGCAGCCGTGCGGAGTTGGCGAAGCAATTAAATGAGCGCCTCCAGGGGATCTCCAACCGAGCTCGTCGTCTGGGGCGGCTTCGACGCTTTGAGCGGGAAGAGGGGGTCCGGATTGCGCTCCATGAGGTGGCCGGTCAGGTGGAGCTGGAGACGACGTGCCGCCAGTGGAGCGACATCGCCGAGCTGGGCGTCGAGACTCGATTCCGGGAGGTGGTCGACGAATTTGCCACCGCTCAGGGGCTGGATATCCCCCCCGGCGATCCCGTCACGACCTTGCCCCTATCGGTGGTGGCCATGGGGAAATTGGGCAGTCGCGAACTGGGGATCGGCGGCGATCTGGACCTATTATTTATCTACGACGACGACAAGAGCATCGATCAGGCCACGGCCACGCGCCTGGCTCGGCGATTGGTCCGGGTCTTGGGGATGCCCGGCGGGTTGGGCGAGGGCTATGCCATTGATCTACGCCTTCGGCCCTCTGGTGGGGCCGGGCGCCTCGTCGTCAGCACTTCGTCGTGGGATGACTATTATCAGCAGCGGGCCGATGTGTGGGAGCACCAGGCGCTGCTCAAGGCGAGGCCCTTGACGGGAAGTGAGCAGTTGCGGACGGCCATCGAGGAGGTTCGCCACCGCCACTGTTTCCAAAAGGAGCTTCCCCATGATTTGCGGACGCGCATCGCAGATATGCGTGATTCCCTCAGGCGAGCCGCCATTGAGGAGCGAGGCGCCGAGCCCTTCGATATCAAGGCTCACCGAGGGGGGCTGCTGGACATCGAGTTTCTGGTTCAGTGGGTGCAATTGAGTCGCCGCGAAGTGGCGATACAGGGGCGGTCGACCACGGCGATATTGGAGGCGCTGGCCACTGAGGAGCCCTGGGCGGGCCTTCGGCGGGACTATCGCTGGTTGCGCCGTCTGGAACTTCGGCTGGGCATCGCAGGCCGCTCCCATCAATTGCCCGACGATCGCCGACAGCGAGAGTCCCTGGCTCGGCAGATCGGTTTTCAGGGCCGCGACGTGGTCGCCCAATTGAATGCCCACCTTCAACGGCTTCGTCGGCGCGTGGCTCGCACCTGGGATCAGGTGATGGAAGGGGGGGAGGGGGCGCGTTGAGACACCCCATGGAGTGTGGTAGCCGTAGGCTCAAGATAGAGAAGGTCATGGTGAAGGGATCGCCTTGGTGGCGGTCCTCAACTGCCGATATTTCAATGGGCTAGGAGGCGATGTGGGACTTGAGACCGACAAGATTTGGCTGGACGGCGAGTTGGTGGATTATCAAGATGCCAAGATCCACGTCTTATCGCATACACTTCACTACGGGCTGGGCGCCTTCGAGGGCATTCGTTGCTACGCCCAACCCGATGGGACGGCGGCCGTCTTTCGGCTCCATGAACACCTCAAGCGACTGGCCGAGACCTGTCATATCTGTACCATGGACCTGCCCTACGACGTCGATGACTTAAAAGCGGCTTGCCTTGAGACGGTTCGCGCTAATGATCTGGTGGATTGCTATTTAAGACCGGTGGTATTTCTGGGCCATGGTGAGATGGGCCTGGGCGCGACGTCCAACGATGTGCGGGTGGCGATTATCACCTGGCCCTGGGGTGCTTATCTGGGCGATGAAGGGCTGGAGAAGGGCATCCGAGCCAAGATCTCGAGCTTCAATCGCCATCACGTCAACGCCTCCATGGTCAAGGGCAAGATCAATGGCCAATACGTCAACAGCATCTTGGCCAAGCGAGAGGTCATGACCTCCGGCTATGATGAGGCGATCATGTTGGACACCGAGGGGTATATCTCGGAGGCGTCGGGAGAGAATATCTTTGTGGTTCGCGATGGCTATATCTATACCACGCCACTGGGAAGTTCGATTTTGGGCGGGATTACTCGCCACACCGTATTGACCTTGGCCGAGGAGCGCGGGTTTAAGATCAAGGAACAGCGATTTACCCGCGATTTTCTCTACGGGGCCGATGAGCTATTCATGACTGGCACGGCCGCCGAGGTGACCCCCGTCAGGGAGGTCGACGATCGCCAGATCGGCAGCGGGCGGCCCGGAGAGGTCACCCAGGAGCTTCAGACGGCTTATTTCGACGTGGTCAAGGGCCGCACCGATGAGCATGGGCAGTGGCGTACCGCCGTATAAGTGTCGTAGACGACGATGGCTTGCTTCTATTTGAATTGCGAAAAGGGAGATGACGATGGCACGTTCGATCGATGAATTGGCGACGATCATGGGCGATGACGCCGAAGGGCTGTTGAGCTATGAGGCCCAGGGGATTTCCAAGGACCGGCTCAGCCTGCCGGGGCCGGACTTCGTGGATCGCGTGGTCGCTCATAGCGACCGCACCCCCCAGGTGATGCGAAACCTGCAGACCATTTTCGACCACGGTCGTCTGGGCGGATCCGGTTATCTGTCGATCCTGCCCGTCGATCAGGGCATCGAGCACTCGGCGGGGGCGTCCTTTGCGCCGAACCCCGATTATTTCGATCCCGCGCAGATCTGTGAGTTGGCCATCGAAGGTGGATGCAACGCCGTGGCCTCGACCTTTGGCGTCCTCGGTTCGGTGGCCCGAAAATACGCCCACAAGATCCCCTTTGTGGTCAAGGTCAACCACAATGAGTTGATGTCCTATCCCAATGATTACGACCAGATCCTCTTTGGCACCCTCAATCAGGCCTTCGATATGGGGGCCGTGGCCATCGGCGCCACCGTCTACTTTGGCTCCGAGGAATCGAACCGCCAGATTCAAGAGATCGCCCGTCTCTTTAGTCGGGCCCACGAGATGGGGATGGCCACGATCCTGTGGTGCTATACGCGCAATTCGGCCTTTAAGGTGGGCGGCGAGGACTACCATAGCTCCGCTGATCTGACGGGGCAGGCCAACCACCTGGGCGTGACGATGCACGCCGACATCATCAAGCAGAAGATGGCCACCAATAACGGCGGTTACCGCGCCGTGGTCCACCACGACGGCAGTTCCTATGGCCGCACGGACGATGGGGTCTACGAGGACCTGACCACGGATCATCCCATCGACCTGGTGCGCTACCAGGTGGCCAATTGCTATATGGGCCGCGCCGGGCTTATCAACAGCGGCGGGGCCAGCGGAGACAACGATCTGGAGGCCGCCGTGCGGACGGCGGTGATCAACAAGCGCGCCGGCGGAATGGGCCTGATTTCAGGGCGCAAGGCCTTCCAGAAGGAGCGCGAGCGAGGCGTTGAGATTCTCCACGCCATTCAAGATGTCTATCTCTGCGACGACGTGACCATCGCCTGAGTAGAGGCTGAGTTCGGAAGAGGTCCTCCCGGTTTTTCGGGAGGACCTTTTATTTTGATGGCCAGTGATTACCCTCGGCCCTGCGTTGAATAACCAGTGAGTATCGATCCCCATTTTCTGGAGAGCATGAGATGAATATTATCGTGGCCACCGATTTTTCTGAGCACTCGATTCCGGCCCTGAAGTGGGGCGCTTTTTTGAGCCAGCAACTGGGCTCCGATCTGACGGTCATGCACGTCGTGGATATGGCGGCTGGCGATAATACGTGGCGGATCCTGGTGGAGACCCCGGAGGAGATCGAGCAGTCAGCGGTGGTAGAGGCCAATAAGAAGCTGCGCGATTTCGTGGGAGAGCACTGCGATGTGGACGAAAGTGAGGTGACCTATCGCTGCTGCCTGGGCACGCCCATCGATGAGATTTTGGCGGAGGCCGAGGGCAAGGACGACCCCGTCATCGTTGCCGGGACGCGAGGTGCCAGTCGCTTCAAGGAATTCGTCCTGGGCAATACGGCGCGACGCCTGGTGCGCCAAAGCGACGAGCCCGTGGTGGTCGTGCCGCCGGAGGCCGAGGTGGAGGAGCCCAAAGATCTGGTGGTGGGCGTGGACTTTTCCGACCCCTCTCGGGAGGCCATTCGGCGTGCGGCGGCGATGGCCCGGACCTATGGCGCCAAGTTGCACCTGGTCTATGGCTACGTGCTGCCAGAGGTGGCCACCCTCGACGGCTCCATGGGTAGCATCAGCACCGAAATCGATGAGGTGGTGGCGAATAAGAAGCAGAATATCCAGGAGTTGGTCCAGGAGTTGGGCGCAGAGGACGTCGTGGAAGACGTGGACTGCGTTCATCTATCGCCAGCCCAGGCGATTCGCCAATGGGCCGACGAGCACGACGCCCAGTGGATCTTTATGGGAAGCCACGGCCGTCGAGGCATCAAGCGCTTCTTTTTGGGAAATACGGCGGAGCGGGTGATGCGAAAGGCGCCGTGTCCCATATTCGTGGTGCGACCCGGTCAACTTGACGACACCCGTGAAAAGCTCAAGGGCGGCGGTGGTGAGGACGAGGCCTGATCAACGGCCCATCCAGGCCCACCAATCCATGCCACGGCCGATCCAAAAGGTCATGGACAATAAGATCAGCAGGACCACGGAGCGCCTCAGGGCGCTCCGGTCCACCACGCGCGCTCCCTTGATCCAGTAGGTGTAGAGCGCCCACAGCGCCAGGCCGCTGAGAAAGAGGACCGTCAAGCGAAGGGCCCCGGCTACATGGATCGGCATGAACGCATCACCGCTGGCGGCCAGGCCCATATTTAGCAGCCAGGCCGTGGCGCCGGTGGCCACCAGGGCCGTCGCTTGACGGCCCGTCGGGGGATCGCCGTCGCAAAATAGGGCCAACAAGCTGGCCACCAATGGGCCCGTCAGCATGGCGGCAAAGGGGAGCAAAAGCGGGCTAAAGGCCGCCAGGTCTTCCTCCGTGATCTCTTCATGGGCACGTCGCCGGGCACTCATCAAGTCCGGATCCACACCGCCTACGGTGGTGGACTGGCCCCACTCTTTTTCGGTCTCTGTCTGGAAGACCTCGGGACCGTCATCTTTGTTGCTGGTATCGCTCATCGTTGGCTCGCCTCGGGGAGATACAGAGGACTGATAGACTGGGACAGGGCCACCGCCGACGCAAGGGACGACGAGTGGCGCTTAGCACCCGGTTTCGACGAGTTGATAGCTTGACGGTTTTGGCCGGCGGTACTACAGATTCGCCAGACCATTCCGAGGATGTATACCTTAAAATATGAGCGGAGTTACCGATGGCTGAAGCACAGACTGAGGATAGTTCCCAGCAGGAGCAGCACCTCAAGGAGCTCGATGCCGAGCTCGCTAAGGCAGCTCGGGAAGAGCTGGGCGATGACAAGATCGAACAAATGCTGGAAAAGATGGTGTTGATTCGGCGCTTCGAGGAGCACGCCGGACGCTCCTATCAGCGGCGAAAGATCAAGGGCTTTTGCCATCTCTACAGCGGGCAAGAGGCGGTAGCTGTGGGGTCGTTAGAGGCTGCTGGCGACGATGATTTGATCTGTAGCCACTATCGGGATCACGGCCAAGCCCTGGCGGCCGGCCTGAGTGCAAAAGAGGTCATGGCGGAGCTCTTCGGAAAGGAGACGGGATGCGCCGGCGGAAAGGGCGGCTCCATGCATCTCTACGATGTGGAAAAGGGATTTATGGGCGGTTGGGGCATCGTCGGTGGCCAGGTGGGCCTGGGCGCGGGCATGGCGTTCGCCCTGCAATATCAGGAAAAAGAGGCGGTGTGCATGGCCTATCTGGGCGACGGTGCCGTCCATCAGGGCGTGGTCCACGAAGCCCTCAATATGGCCAAGGTTTGGGGGCTTCCCCTGGTGGTGATCCTGGAGGATAACGGGTACGGCATGGGCACCGCCGTGGAGCGAGTTAGCTCCACCACGGATCTCTATAAAAAGGCCGATAGCCATCAGGTCTATAGCGAAGAGGTCGATGGCCAAGACGTATTCGCCGTCTACGACGCCGTCAAACGAGCTCGCAAGCGAGCTATCGAGGAGGAAGAACCTTCCTTTCTGCACGTGCGCACCTATCGCTACTACGGCCACTCCATGACCGATCCGGCGACCTACCGGAGCAAAGACGAGGTCGAAGAGCAGCGCGATCTTCGGGACCCCATCGTCCGGCTTCGAAATTGGGTCGTCCAAGAGGGCATTGTCGACCAAGAGTTCATCGATGGGCTCGACGATCTAAAGAACGACGAGGTCAAAGAAGCCCTGGAGTTTGCCGACGAGTCGGACTTCCCGGACCTGTCGGAGTTGACCACCAACGTCTACGTCGATTGGCCGGCTGAGATCGAGTAGAGCTCTCGCCGCTGCCCGCTGTGGATTGCCAACGAAGTCTATGATGCCCAGGAATTGAAGATGCGTGAAATAGCTTTTAGACAAGCTCTCAATGAAGCTCTGGCCGAAGAGATGGCCCGAGACGAAGACGTTTTTTTAATCGGCGAGGAAGTCGCCGAGTATAATGGCGCCTATAAGGTCAGCAAAGGATTGCTCGACCAATTTGGGGAAAAGCGAGTGGTCGACACCCCAATTGCCGAGGCCGGATTCGCCGCCATCGGCGTGGGGGCCGCGATGGCCGGGCTCAAGCCCGTCGTGGAGATGATGACCTTTAATTTTGCCATTCTGGCGCTCGATCAGATCGTCAATCACGCTGCCAAAGCCCGCTATATGTCCGATGGACAGATGTCGGTGCCCATGGTGGTGCGCGGCGCCGGTGGCGCCGGAGGAGCGCTGGCGGCTCAGCACTCCCAGGCCCTGGAGGCTCAATACGCTCACTTCCCAGGGCTCAAGGTCATGATGCCGGCGACCCCCAGGGACGCCAAGGGCATGCTCAAGACGGCCATTCGCGATCCCGACCCGGTCATCTTTATCGAGTCCGAGATCCTCTACGGCGCCAAAGGCGAGGTCCCCGAGGAGGAGTACCTGATTCCCGTGGGCAAGGCCGACAAAAAACGAGAGGGCGATGATTGCACGGTCATCTCATGGAGCCGGGCATTCCACTTTGCCAACGAAGCCGCAGAGCGCATCGCCGAGAGCGAGGGCGTGGAGGTGGATCTCATCGACCTGCGTTCCATCCGACCCTTCGACAAAGAGATGATCCGGGAGTCCGTCAAGCGCACCAACCGGGTCGTCGTCGTCGAAGAGGGATGGCATTTTGCCTCGGTGGGCGCGACCATCTCCGACTTCGTGTCGCGAGAACTCTTCGATTGGCTCGATGCCCCCGTGGAGCGAGTCCACCAGCGCGACGTGCCCATGCCCTACGCCTTCAACCTGGAAGAGGCCTCTCTGCCTCAGCCGGAGAAGATCGTCCAGGCCATCAAGCGCGCCTGTTATATCTGAGACCGAGCACCGATAATTGATGCGTAATTCCAGCTAAGTTTTAAGCACCGAGGCAAAAATGGCCGAGATAATGGAAATGTTGGCCCTCAGTCCCACGATGGAAGAGGGCGTGCTCGCAGAATGGCTCAAGGAAGAGGGCGATGCCGTTGAGGAAGGCGAGGTCCTGGCAGAGGTCGAGACCGATAAGGCCACGATGGAGATGGAGTCCTTCCACTCGGGGACGATCCTCAAGCTCTTCGTGGAGGCCGGGGCCACCGTCACGGTGGGCGATCCATTGGTGATCATCGGCGAAGAGGGCGAGGATATCTCCGATTTGGTCGACGGAGCCGGCAGCACCTCGCCGACGGATGCCGGCGATGAAAGCGACGACAGCCAAGAGGACGCGGAGGACGAACACGTAGATGAGGAGGAGTCCGCAAGCCCCGCGCCAGTGTCCACGTCCGATGATGGAGGTCGCATCAAATCCAGCCCCTTGGCGCGGCGCATTGCCGATGACGAGGGCGTTGCTCTGGAGCTCATCGATGGCTCCGGTCCCGGTGGCCGTATCATCAAACGCGATGTCGAAGCCGCCATCGAGGCCGGTGTCGGTGACGAGGTCGCACCTTCCGAGGAGGGCGCACAGCCGGCCGTGGCTGGCGTCTTGGACAATGTCGGCGATCTCAGCTTCGTCGATGGGGAGACCGAACGGCTCAGTCAGATGCGAAAGACCATCGCCAAGCGTCTCGTCGGTGTCTGGCAGACCACGCCGCATTTCTATCTGACCCGCAGCGTCGACATGGGCCCTCTGATGGCGCGCCGCGCCGAGATCAACGACCAGCTAAAGGCCGCCGAAGCCGGCGTGAAGCTGTCGGTCAACGATCTCATCGTCAAGGCCTGCGCTACGGCCCTGGCGAACTACCCGGCGATGAATGTGGCGTTCACCAAAGATGGGCTCTATCGCTTCTCCGAGGTCAATATCGGCGTGGCCGTCGCCGTCGACGAGGGGCTCATTACACCGACGGTGCGCAATGCCGATGCCAAGAGCGCCGGCGCCATCTCCAAGGAAATTCGGGAACTCGCCGGACGGGCTCGAGAGGGTCAATTGGCCCCCGAGGAATACGGCGCTCATACCTTCTCGGTGAGCAATCTCGGCATGTACGATATCGACGAGTTTTTGGCGGTCATCAACGCCCCCGACGCTGGTATCCTGGCCTGTGGCACGGTCAAGGACGTTCCGGTCGTGGAGGATGGAGAACTGGCCGTGGGGACGCGTATGAAGGTCTCGCTGGCCTGTGATCACCGCGCCGTCGATGGCGCCGTGGGCGCCGAGTTCCTCGACGAGGTGGTCACCCTCTTGGAAAACCCCATGATGCTTCTGGTCTAAAGACGCCAGCGGCGGCGGCGAGCTCAGCGGCAGGTCGCCGGTGGGCAGTCGCCGTCGATGGAGGCATATGAGGGCATCTCGCGCGCCATCGACAGCATCGCCTCGCATTGGGCATGAGCTTGGCGCGCGGCCGCCTCTTCGGAGGAGGCGCTTCCCCAGCCGCAAATGAGGTCCTCGTCGCGCTCCGAACATTGGGCGCTACCGCCCTCCACCGGGCATAGCTGAACGCAGGAAAAGCAGGCGTAATGGTCCTCGGGAGTATCCTCGAGGACCTTTTCTTTTTGTTCTTCCACAGACGGTTCGGGTTCCGGTTCAGGTTCGGGCTCCGGTTCGGGTTCGGGTTCCGGTTCGGGCTCCGGTTCGGGCTCCGG
>CAZMJS010000093.1:0-13256 GCA_964566695.1 uncultured Bradymonadales bacterium | reverse complement strand
CTCGACGAGGATAGCGACGACCTCTTCGGCGCCCCCGACGGCCTCGACGAGGATAACGACGATGCCATGCAAGCGCCGGGCGACCAGCTCTTCGGCAGTGAAGACCTCGCCGATGACGATCTGGACGACGACCTCTTTGACTCCCCGGAGATGGACGACGACGACCTCTTCGCCGACACCGACGATGACGACGACGACTTTCTCAGCGGCGACGGAGGCTTCTCCTTTTTGGAAGACGATGATGAGGATGACGACCTGGAGGATTGGGAGCGCGATATCGAGCCCTCCCAGCCCCAGGGGCCCTCTCAACCGGCCTCGCCGGCTCAGCCCACCGGGCAAGCTGCGCAGGCTCCACCCTCACAGCCCCATTCTCCATCCCCCGATCCCGGTCGCCCAGATGACCCCGATCGCCCACAGGCTCGTCAGATGCCCGCCTCCTCGGGGATCAAACAGCCCCAGGCCTCGGCGACGACCTCCAAAGACGAAGCCGTCGACGCTGACAAAAAGCGCGGCATCGTCACCATCATCGGCATCGCAGCTGTGGGCTTACTTCTCTTCGGCGGCGGCGGATTTGCTCTCTTCCAGGCCCTCCAGACGGACGAAGAACCTCAGGAAGTCGTCGACACCGGCCCCACCTCCATCGAGTACGATCTCACCGAGATCCACCTCGATAATTACGGCCACCTACGAGAACTGATGGGAAGAGCCGACGACGGCGAGTTGAGCCCCACCCATCAGGGCCGCCTCCTGCTGATCCAGTCCCTCTTTTTGACGCGCTACGACGACCCCGGCCTAGAAGACGAGGCCGACCAACTGGCCAATGCCCTGGAAGCGGAACAGCAATTGGCCGATGTGGCCTTAGGCCTAGCCGCCCATGAAGCCCGCCGCGGCCAACCGGACGCCGCCCGAACCCTGGCCGACGAGGCCCAACAAGACCCCGAGCTGGCCTTCTTTGCAGAACTCGTCAAGGGCATCGCTGACGCCACCGCACACTTCGAGGGCGAGGAGTTCGCCGCTGTCATCGATCATGAAGCAGACGACTCCGAGTCCACCCAAGATGACGAGGCCGATGCTGAAGACGGCGTCGCCATCAGCGACTCCCTCCTCGACGAAGATGATGCCCAGGCGCACTTCGATGAGGAGGACGCCCCCCGAGACGATGACGATGCTGACGACGAGGCCCAGGAAGATTCCGCCAGCGCCGCCGACGACAACGAGGAAGCTGACGACGAGGACACCGACGACGAGCAAAGTCCCCAGCGCTTCGCCGACCGCGCCCTCGACCACCTTCAGGCCGCCGCTGACGACACCCCCACCAGCGCCATGCCCCACTACTGGATGGCCCGTATCGCCCTGCACATGGAAGATGCCCACGGTGCCCGAGACCACCTCATCCAGGGCATCGAGGCCGACGACCGTCATATCCCCTCGCGCCTCCAGGCCGCCCAGATCGCCCACCAGCAAGGCGACCTCAACGACGCCGAGGACCAACTGGACGTCCTCATCAACGACCTCTCCGGCGACTCCTCCACCGATGAGCGAGCCCTGGCGCTTCACCTCATGGGACAAGTCCACCAGGCCCGCCAGGACAGCGAATTGGCCATCGACTACTTCACCAGGGCCCTGAGCACCGACAGCAGCCGCTCCGAAACCCTGCGCCTCCTGGCGCAGGAATACGAGCGCGCCGAGATGTATGAAGAGGCCCTCAACTTCTTTCGCACCGACGAAAACCTGGGCCAAGAAGACCCCGACGTCATCCTCGGTATCGTCCGCTCCCACATGGGACTCGAGGAGTGGTCCGACGCCATTCGCGGCCTGGAAGAGGGAGAAGAGTCCTTTCCCGAAGACGCTCGATTCCCCTACAACCTGGGCGTCCTCAACGAGGAACAGGGCAATTTCTACGAGGCTCGACAGGCCTATGAGCGCGCCCTCGACCTGGACCCCGAGCTGCTGACGGCCCGCACTTCCTTGGCCCACCTGAGCTGGCGCATCGACGAAGATGCCCTCGCCGGCGACGACCAGGTCCGCGCCATCACCGAACACCCAGAGCTCATCGACGCCACCATCGCCAGTGAAATCGCCGACTATTATCAGGCCTCCGATCGCGCCGCCCTGGCCCGCGCATGGAACGAAGAAGCCCTGCGCTTGGATCCCAACTTCTGGCCGGCTCGACTCGCCCTTGCGGACTTGCGTCTCCAGGACGGCGACGTCGACGAAGCCCTGACCATCCTCGAGCGCTCTCGCGACGAGGGCGTTCAGGACGTGCGCCTGTCAGCCATTCTGGCCAACGCCTATCGCATGAACGAGCAATACGACCGCGCCATCGATGAGATCAACGACGTCATCGCCGAAGCCCCGGACAACGAGGAGTATATCTTCATCCGTGGCCGCATCTATTATGACCGCGGCAACTACGCCACGGCCCGCGAGGACTTCTCCAACGCCTACGATCTCAATCCCCGCTTCCACGAAGCTTATTTCTTCGTCGGGCGCACCGCCCTGGCCAAAGAGGACTTCTCGACGGCGACCCGAATCTTCCGCCACGTGTTGGACTATCAGCCGGACAATGGCGAGATCCATTACTTCATGGGCCGAACCTTTGAAGCGGACGGATCCGATAATCAGGCCCTCGATAGCTATGCCGAGGCCATCGATAGCGACCCCGAGTACGTCGATCAAAACCCAGACGTCTTGATCCGCCGGGCCCGCCTCCTCATCGACACCGGCCGAACCCCGCAGGCCGCCCGTGACCTGGACGCCGCCCTGGAGCGCGAGCCCGATAACCCCGAGGCCCTCTACGTCGCCGGCCTGCTGGCCTACGAGGAAAATAATTACGACGCCGCCATCGACCATCTTCGCCGCGTCGTCGATGACGATGAGTCCCTGGCCGATGCTCAATACCGCCTGGGCATGAGTTATATTTACCGCGACCGCGACCAGGAAGGGGTGCGCCACCTCCAGCAGGCGGTGCGACACGGCTACGAGGATCCCCAGGTCTATCGCACCATGGGCTATCTATACCGCGATCTCGGTCGAACCAACGATGCCATCGATGCCTTCCGAAGCTTCCTTCGCGAAGCCGATGACGACATCGCCGACAGCGACCGCCGAGAAATGCTGCGCCAGATCGAACGCCTGGGTGGTTGATTATCGACATCCCGTGCTCACCTTGGTGACGCCTCTGATCTTCCTCTACCGAGTGTTTCCCCTATGGAGACTATTCTCCTCATCTCAGCTTCATCGGCCATGGAGTCGCGCCTCGGCGATCTCCTCGGTAGCCCCCGCAATATTGCCCGGATCTCTTCTTGGTCCGAAGCCTTTCGTCTTCTGGCGGAGGAACACCCCATCGCCATCGTCGTGGGCCCTCGGCTGGGCTCTTCTGATCAAGCCCAACACCTGGCCAAACTCGACCAACTCCTGACTCAAAGCGACCGCCCCTGCCCCCTCTTCATCGTCGCTGCCAACCCCCAGGCCGCGAAGGGCTGGGCATCGATATTCACCTCGCTGGAACGTATCTTTGCTATCCCCGATCAAAGCGCAGATTGGAACGCCATCGTTCAAGCGCTTCAACCCCTCTTGGAATCGGCCGCCGCCGAACCATCGCCATCTGCCCCCACCTCCGACGCCTCCACCATCGACGTCTCACTGCCGCCCATACATCGCGGCTCCCTCGAGGAAATCACTCCAGGCCGACTCCTCTATGCCCTCTCTCGTCGCCAACCCACGGGCATCCTCACCATCCAATCGGATAAGATCAGCCGCCGCTTTGCCATCGTCGACGGCCAATTCGCCGAGTCGCCCGCCCACCATGACGCCGACGCCCTGACCAGCACCTTCGCCTGGAAACGTGGCCGCTATACGTTCAACGCCCAGCCTCTAAGCGCCACCAATACCACCGATCTAATGAGCCTCACCGCCGCCGGCCTTAAATTGCATCGCCCCCAACGCCGTCTCATGCAGGCGCTTACCCCTCATTTCCACGACTACCCCACGACCACCCAGCTCACCGACGTCCTTCGCTCTAAGGTCGACTGGTCCATCCTTGGTGATTTTCTCGACCAATGCACCGGCCAGAGCACCCTAGAGCAGGTCTTCAGCTCCCTGGGCGCCCAGGTCAATGAGGCCTTTCGCGCCGCTGCGCTATGCCGAGATACGGACGCCATCCATTTCAGCGACACCCCGACGACTTCCTCGGTCACCATCACCTATGGCCGGTCCCAGGACGCCCCCAACAACCAAAACTCTGAGCCTCAGACCCAACGCCCCTCCAAGGCCTCTCGGGTGGACGATGAGCCAGCCAACCTCAAACGAGAGTTGAGCGATTTTTATGAGCGCCTCACCGACCAATCGGACCATGAAGCCCTCGGTCTCTGGGAGGGATGCGGTCGCGAAGCCGTCAAAGAGGCCTATTACGACCTCGTCAAAAAGCATCACCCCGACGTCTATGGCGGCAATGTCGATCGCGATATTCGCCGGCTGGCCCAGAAGATCTTCGTCGCCATTCGAAAGGCCTACTCCCGGCTGTTGAACGAGGAAGAGGAACAAACCGTTCCTCCCCCGGATAGCACGTCCTCTCAACGAGCCCATCAGCAGGCCAATCGAAAACCCCGCCAGACCCTTCGGCCTGGCCAACTAAATTCCCCCGTCGATGGCGGCGACAAGGCCTCATCCCCCAAGCGCCAGAGCCACTCCACCCCCATCGCCATGGGCCGAGAGCCCACCGCTCCTCATCCAAGCATCGACAAACAACAGGCCGCAAAAAAACAAGCTGCAAAACAACAGACCTCCAAACCAACAAAGACGACCCCGGCGAAGCCTTCCCGCTCCAAGCCACAGCGCTCGACCCCCTCGTCCTCGAGGCGCCACTCCTCTCACGGCATTGGCGACCAGGCCTCCGATCCCGAATGGCGCAAAAAACAGTTGGAACGACTCCAAAAAAAGCGCACCTCCTCCCGGCCCCGCTCCACCACCCGCCCCGGCTCCACCCCCTCTTCCGATCCCACCCGTCAAACCTTTAACCTGGGATATAAACAGTTTCGCGATCAGCGCTTCAAGAAGGCCTTCCCGCACCTTGAAAAAGCCTATCAAAAGGATCCCAAAAACCCCCTTTACGCCACTTTCTACGCCTATTGCCTCTTCCAAACCGACGCCTCCAAAGCCCAGCAAGCGCGCGAGATCCTGGAAAACGCGCTGGAGGCAAAGGACCGTCAATCACTCCCCGATACCCACCTCTTTTTGGGCCATATCCTCAAGGCTCTGGGCAAAGAAAAGCGGGCCTATCGCCACTTCAAAAAAGTGCGCAACCTCAACCCCTCCAACCGTGAGGCGGAGCGCGAAATCCGCCTCTACGAAAAGCGCCATGACTCCGATACATCGGGGAAAAAGCAGAAAAAGGGCTTCTTTAACAAGCTTTTCAAAAAGTAATTGTTTGATCCCTTGCCTTCTAGCCCTTCTAATGGTCCCATGATAGTGTTCAAACACCACGGGGCATAACCCCAGCTGATAGTCGCTCCACGGGAGACGATCAGGGCACAGAGGGCAATTCTATGGGCAAAATCATCGGCATCGACCTGGGCACCAGCAATTCCTGCGTGGCCGTCATCGACGGCAGCGATCCTATCGTCCTGCCCAATAGTGAGGGCTCACGGACCACCCCGTCTATGGTGGGATTTACGGAGGATGGTGAACAATTCGTGGGGCAGCAAGCCAAGCGCCAGGCGATCATCAACCCCGAATTGACGATCTACGACATCAAGCGACTTATCGGCCACAAATACAAAGATCCGGAGATCCAGGAGTATCAAAAGACACTCCCCTATAAGATCGTGGAAAATACCAACGGCGACGCCTGGGTAGAGGTCGACGGCCAGCGCTTTAGTCCCCAGGAGATCTCATCGCGGATCCTTCGCAAGATGAAGCAGACCGCCGAGGACTACTTCGGCGAGGAGATCACCCAGGCCGTCATCACCGTCCCGGCTTACTTTAACGACGCCCAGCGAAGCGCCACCAAAGACGCCGGCAAGATCGCCGGCCTCACGGTGCGACGCATGGTCAATGAGCCGACGGCCGCCGCCCTGGCCTACGGCTACGATCAGACCGACGATTCCAACCTGGTGGTCTTCGACCTCGGCGGCGGCACCTTCGACGTGTCAGTGGTCCAGATTCGCGGCGGCGTCTTCGAAGTGGCCTCCACCTCCGGCGATAACCACCTGGGCGGCGAGGATTTCGATCGGGCGGTTCTGGACTTCCTCATGGAGCGCTTCGAAGAGGAAACGGGCATCGATATCAGCGCCGACAACATGGCCCTTCAGCGTCTCAAGGAAGCCGCTGAAAACGCCAAGTGCGAGCTCTCCACCATCAGCGAGACCAATATCAACCTACCCTTTTTGGCCGTCGACGACGCCGGCCCCCAACACCTCTCCCTGGATCTCTCCCGATCCCAGCTCAATGACCTGGTCTACGATCTCGTCGACCGCCTCGACGGTCCCTGCAATCAGGCTCTGGAGGACGCCGGACTTTCTGCCTCGGACATCGATGACATTCTCCTCGTCGGCGGCATGACGCGCATGCCCCTGGTTCAGGAGCGCGTCGAGGAGATCTTTGGTCGAAAGCCTCACCGAGGCGTCAACCCCGACGAAGTGGTCGCCAAGGGCGCCGCCATTCAATCGGGCATCCTGGGCGGCGAAGTCCAAGAGGTCATCCTCCTCGATATCACGCCCATGAGCCTGGGTATTCGCGTCAGCGGCGACCGCTTTAGCCCCATCATCTCCAAGAATAGCTCCGTGCCCACCGAAGAGACCAAGATCTTTACCACCACGGAGGACAATCAAGATATTGTCACCGTCACGGTCCTCCAGGGCGAATCCGGCGAGGCCAGCAAGAATAAATTGCTGGGCATGTTCAACCTCACCGGCATCGACCCCGCGCCGGCTGGAAAACCCCGCATCGAAGTCGCCTTTGAGATCGACACCGACGGCATCGTCAACGTCTCGGCCCGCGATCTCAGCACCAACGCCTCCAAATCCATCACCGTCGAGGGACACTCCGGCCTGTCCAGCGAGGAATTGCAGCGGGCCATCGAGCGCAGCCGCCAGCAGGAAGCGGCCATCGCCTAAGTCTCACCCAATTTAGGCCGACACCGGCTGGCGAAGCGGCCGATTGGGCGCCCGAAAGCGCATCCGCCAGTCCACGGCGGCAATATCCATCGGTTCCATATCGTACCACACATTCTCCCCATGGAGGGGCTCGCTGGACACGATGAAGTGGTTGACGAAGCCCGACTTCGTCATCGCCTCGCAGGCCGGGCTAAAACTCGGGCAACTGGAGCGCTCCGGGCAGCGGTGCTTATAGGTGCTAAAATACAGGGGCTTGCCGCCTTGGTGGGCGAGCATCATATGCCCGTTGGTCAACACGAAGCTCAGGTAGAATTCCTCCTCCTTGGCCCGATCGATGTCGCTGCAATCAAAGCCCGTCAGATCTTCGACCTCCGAGACCATGGAGCGCACCGCCTGGATCACATCGCCCAGGTCCGTCCCCTTTCGATGCACGTCGAAGTAGCGCGCCATATGCGAGATCAATAGATAAAATAGCACCTCGCTATCCGTATCCCCCAGGATAAAGCGCCGATATTTCGGCGATACCTTCTCCAGGATAGCCTCTCGATGCGTATCAAATCCCGGGATCTGACCGTTGTGGCCGAAGATCCAATTGCCGTATTGAAAGGGATGGGAGTTGACCGTCGATAGATTCCCCACCGTTGCCTTGCGAAGGTGGGCCAGCACCGTCTCTGACGACACAATCCCCGACACTCGCTGAAAGAGGCTATCTGACATCGCGGCATCGACGCTCTTGATCACATGGGGATAACCCTCCACATAGTAGGCCACGCCCCACCCATCGGGGTGGCGCTCACTCTGTCGCATCAGGGCATTGTCGGCGCTGACCAGGCTTCGGTGAACCTGGCTTGATATCACGGATCGAAAACCAAATAGACGGCACATAGGCGCTTCGTTCTCCAGAGGTCCTTGCCACATGAACGTATAGAAAAAGCATAGCGCGTTAGTAGGTATTCCTCCAGCGCTCCCCGTTCAGCCCTCAAACTCGGCGATCATCTCCACGATCTTGTCCTGCTCATCGCGATAAAACCAGGCCCGTCGAGGGGGGTCGTTGAAGATCACCGAAAACGCCACCTGACGCCCCGAGGCCGTCGTCAAATAACCGCTGAGCGCCGTCACGTTGCGAAGGGTTCCCGTTTTGGCCCGCACATTGCCCGTCGTGGCCTCGCCCCGAAGCCGATGCCGAAGGGTCCCATCGACGCCGGCGATCGGAAGCGATGATACGAATTCCGGTCCAAATGGATGGCGCTGCATCCGCGCAAGTAACACCACCAATTGACGGGCGCTCAACAAATTGCCGTCCCACAGACCGCTGCCATTATGGATCTCGTATTGCCCGGGCAATAACTCTCGCCGATCCAGGGTCTCCCGCATTCGGGCCCGCGAGGCCTCCCAGGTCGAGGGCTGCCCATTGGCCTCGGTCCCCAGCAGGCGGAGCAATTGCTCGGCCATAAAATTATTGCTCCACTTATTCATCGCCGACACCGTATCAACCAGCGGCGACGACTCATGCCGAAATAGGCGCTCCCGATCCGACGGGGTAACTCCCCGTCGCACCTGGCCCTCAAATTCAATGCCCATCATGTCCATGGCCTCTGCCACCACGGCTCCCGCAAAGGCCGGCGGATCGTTGATCCGACGGCGCTGCCGCACCTCCGACGCCCCGGCGCCGATGCTCCCCTCCACGGTGATCACCGTGCCCTGGGGACCGGCCTTGGAGTCCACCTGAATGCGCTGCAGAGAGCCCGTCGTCGTCTGCGCCCGGTTCTCTATCTGCACGTAGCGATTGGGCGGGTCGATGCGCACCTTCGGCGCCACGCCCGGCCTTTCGCCGGGCTCTACGATCGCCGTGACGGCGTTAAAATTGACCGACACCGCCCCGATCGGCGACCGCCAGGCCGCTCCCTCGTCGCGCAGATCAAAGCCCGGCGGAAGATAGGCCTCGTCAAAGACCCCGTCGTCGATCACCAGGTCTCCACCGATGGTGTCGATGCCCTGCACCCGAAGTTGGCGCGCCCAATCCAGGACGTCTCGAAATAGCAGAAAGGCCTCCCCCTCCCCTCGGATATAGAGGTTGTCGATCTTGCCATTCTCCACGGACTCCGTGCTAAGCTCCGTGCGCAGCGTGTGGTGGGGACCCAATTCATCGAGCACCGCCGCCGCCGTCACCAATTTCATATTAGACGCCGGGTTCATCAAGCGGTCGGCCTCGTGGGTATAGAGGACCTCCTCGCTCATCAGATCCTGGACGTGGATCCCCACATCCACCCCTCGCATCGCCGAGCTATTGAGGAAGTCATCGATGGCCTCTGTGAGCGCCGGAAACTCGGCGGACACCTCTTCCTCGTCGATCGACTCCTCCACCCGATCCGGATCCTCGATGGACGGCCCCTCCAGGGAGGCCGTCGCCGACTCCCCGGCGCTGCTTTGACTGATCATGAGGGCCATGCACATCACGGCCACCACCGACCACACACCTACTTTTCGTCGCTCATGCTTCATCGGACTCACCCTCTTGCTGCCCTGCTCGGGCCTGTCGACCCCGTTTGATATCTCCCCATAGCCGCCAGATAACGACGGCCCAGATCGCGGCCCCCACCATCAACGAGGCCACGGCCCACCCCAGGCTGATCGAACCGTTCACGCCGACCTCCCGCGAAAGGACCACCGCACCGTCACCTGCGCCGTCTGCACCCCGTCCTCTCGCTCCCCCACCACCTGGAATTCCCGCTCAAAGCGATCGCTTCGGCGACGGGCCTCTTCAAAGGCCTGCGCCACCTCTTGGCCCTGCTCACAGCGAAAGGTCACCTCGGACTGGGCCTTGTCCACAAAGTCCGCGCTGACCCCGGTGACGATATAGGAGATATCGTCGGCGGCAGCCCCGCGGCACAATACCAGGCCTCCCGTGGTGGCCTCCGCCGCCATCAGGGAGGCCCCGAAATACATCGTCCCGAAGATATTTTTCGTCCGCCACCCAAAGGGCAGCACCAGCTCGCAGCGCTCCGCGCTTACCTCCCTAAACCGGGGCCCCGCCATCGCCAGCAGGGGCATCTGAGCCCACATGGCGCTCTGAAACACCGGCCGGGTCCGCAGCACCTTCGACAGGGCCTTGGCCTTCCATGACGTTCCCGCCTCGTCCCATCGGGCTTGTCTCTGACGCTCCATCGCTTCATCCTCGTCATGTAAAATCTATGCTCATGATCACCGCCTCCTCCCCAATGGCAGTGACGAGATGCGCTAGGTGCAGTATACATGCTCTGGAGATTTTCGCATCGATAACCCCAACTTCCGACCCCTGTTGCCATTGCGCCTATGAGCGAGACCCTCCCAAAACTGGGGCGCTACCAATTGCTTCGCCGCCTGGCCAAAGGTGGCATGGGCGAGATCTACCTGGCCCGTGCCGAGGGCGCAGGAGGCTTTGAGAAGCTGGTCATCATCAAGAAGATCCTCCCCCACCTCGCCGAGCGGCCCGAATTCGTCACCAAATTCCTCGACGAAGGGCGCACGGTCGTTCAATTGACCCACGGAAATATCGTCCCTGTCTTCGATATGGGCGAGGAAGACGGCGACTATTTCATCGCCATGGAGTACGTCCCCGGCCTCGACATCCGGGCCATCCTCAAGAATCTGCGCGACGTTGGCGACCGCCTCTCCATCGCCCACGCCCTGCATATCGGTGCCGAAGTCTGCCGGGGCCTCGATTATGCCCACCGAAAGACCGACGACCAGGGCCGCCCCCTGGAGATCGTCCACCGCGATATCAGTCCCTCCAACGTCCTCATCTCCCGCGAGGGCGAGGTCAAGCTCATCGACTTCGGCATCGCCCGAGCCGCCGACAAAGTCGCTGAAACGGCCACCGGGCGCATCCAGGGAAAATGCTGCTATATGAGCCCTGAGCAGGCTCGCGGCAAGGCCCTCGATCACCGAAGCGACATCTTCTCCACGGGCCTGCTCATCTACGAGATGCTCACCCTGCAACGGCCCTTCGATGGGCGATCCGATCTGGAGAGCCTCGATCTGGTCCGCCAATGCCAGATCCCCCCGGCCGGCACGCACCGCCCGGCCATTCCCCAGTCCATCGACCGCATCCTCGACAAGGCCCTGGCCCACGACCCGCAGGAGCGCTATCAGAGCGCCGACGCGCTATACGTGGATCTGCAAAACGCGCTCCACGAGCTGGGACACACCGTCACCAGCCACCAACTGGCCAACGCCCTCAAGCCCCATTTCGACGACCAGATCCCGACCTCCTCCTCTTCTCAACCCCTTGATCTGGACGCCGCCCTGGAGCGGGAATTGGCCGCTCTGGGCGACGATGGGAGCGCGCCATCGGCCAATACGGCCTCGCTGGGGTTGGCCTGGACGGCCACCCAGGGCCCGCTCTCCACGCCCCCTGATAGCAGCAATAGCTCCCACGGCACCGACGGCACCCTCTCGGCGACCACCGGTCCCGCCAACCAGACCACCGAACCGACCGACGGCGACGACGATCCACCCAATATCTATGGCCGCGCCAGCGTCATCGTCGGTGTCGCCACCGCCCTCCTCTTTATCGGCCTTCTCCTACTGGAGCTATTGGTGCCCGATCCGATGCCCGAGGAGGAGCAAGCCCAATTAAAGGTCGAGAGCGATCCCCCGGGGGCTCAGATCTACCTCGACGGCGACGCCCTGGCCGGCCGCTTCACCCCCGATACCCTGAGGCTCAACCCCGGCACCCATCGCATCGAACTCCATGCCGACGAGCACGAGGCCCGTCAATTCCGCGTCGATCTCCAACCCGGCGAGTCTCGCCACCTCAGCGCCGACGACCTCCAGTTGATCCCCTCGTCGCTTCCCCAGCGTCGCTTTGAGATCGACGCCGAACCCCGGGAGGCCCGCCTCCATATCGACGGCGAATCCGTGGGCACCGTCCCCTTCGATATCGAGCTTAGCCCCGACGAGTCCATCGAACTGCGCGTCACCCACGAGGGCTGCCGGGACCACCTCGCCGAATTGGACGGCCAGCGCCGAAATCAGCGCCTCTTCATCGAGCTCGATTGTCCGGACGACGAAGACGACGCACAGGCCGCTTCCGCGCCGGCCGACGACGAGTCTCCGTCGCCGGCCCCCTCCCTTCCCATCACCACCGAGCCCCGAGGCGCCGAGTTGACCCTCGGCGACCGCTCCCTGGGCGCCGCCCCCGTCGACATCGCCCGTCCCTCCGAGGCCGTGGACCTCTCCGCCGAATACGAGGGCTACGAGCCCCTGGAGATTCGCCTGAGGCCCGACAACCTTCCCGATCCGGGCCAACCCCTGGAGCTTCGCCTCGAGCCCCTGCCCGAGGGCTGCCTCCACTTTCGCGCCATCTACCCCGCCCACAACCGCATCGCCATCAACGATGAGTGGCTCGACGGCCGCCACATGACCCTCCGCGACCATCGCCTCCCCGCCGGCGACCACCAACTGACCGTCCATCACCCCGAAAGCGATCGCCGCGAATCCTTTGAGATCTCCATCGAGCCCGGCGACGACTGCACCGTCCTCACCGTCTGGGACGACGACTGACCTGGCCATCGAACCAAAAAAGCCGCCACCTCATCGGCGACGGCTCTCTTCGGCGCATCCTCTCGGGCCTCGACAGGCCTCAGGTGCGATGCGTCGTGTAGGGCAAAAACCCAATCTGGCGCGAGCGCAGGATCGCCTTGCGAAGCTTGCGCTGGTTGCGCGCCGACACGCCCGTGATGCGACGGGGCAAAATCTTGCCGGTGCGCGTCACGAAGAGCTTGAGAAGCTCCGGGTTTTTATAATCCAACTCCCAGGAGGGATTCTCCTCAAAGGGGTCGACCTTGCGGCGTCGCCGCCAATTGATGCGGGGGTATTTCGACATGATCAGTCCTCGTCACAAATGCTGATTATTTGATCTTCTTTTCCACGAACTCGACGTGCTTTCGAGCCACCGGATCATACTTCTTGAGCCGAAGCTTGTCCGGGGTCTTTCGCTTATTTTTTTTGGTCGTATAGAAATAACCGGTGCCGGCCGTGGACACGAGTTTGATTTTTTCTCGCATGGCACTTTCTCCAAATCACAAAGGCGCTTGCTTTCGGCTCCCCTCCGGGAGGACGAAGGCGGTCAAATACTGGCCCCTCTTCATAAGGGGGGCA
>CAZMJS010000092.1:0-13269 GCA_964566695.1 uncultured Bradymonadales bacterium | reverse complement strand
GCAGGGCTCGCCAGCTCCCCGCATGCGGGGAGCGGATCTGGCGCGGTGGTTGGGGTATCGGGGTGTTCGGGGAGCTAGAAGCAGACGTCGTCGCCGTCGTAGTGGTGGCGATCGTGGCGGCGATTGCTGTCGTATTGGACGTCGTCGCAGCCCTGGAGGGTGGCGTCGCGGACGCTGATGCCGTGGTAATCGCTGTGGGCGATGAGGGCGTCGGAGAGGTGGAGGTGGCCGCCCTTGTGGATGAGAAGGTTGGCCTGGGAATTGCTCCAGTTGGGGTCCCAGCGCTGGCTGGCGCCGTGAAGGATCTCGACGCCGGCCAGGCGGCTGGGGGTCAGGGGGCTACTGGCGTGGATGCGGAGGCCGCGCCAGTGGCCGGCGTCGTCGGTGGTGCCGCGGAAGGTGACGGGCTCGTCGAGGTGAGCGTCGACGAGGAGGCGGCCGCCGTCGCCGACGTCGAGGCCGGCGTGGCGGCCAAAGAGGAGGGTGTTGGGGGCGTCGATGTGAAGGGAGGCCTCGACGGTGAGGACGTCGTCCAGGCGAAGGGGGACGTCCAGGGCCGGCCAGTGGGCGTCGTCGGTGAGGGGGGCGTCGGTGTCGACGTGGAGGGTGATGGCGTGGTGGCGGTTGTCCTGAAAGTGGTTGTCCGGGCCCAGGGCCTGGAGTTGGTGGGGCGTGATGCGAAGGGGCAGGTCGTTGTCGTGGAAGTGGGAGGCCTCGATGGTCAGGGAGGCCCCGGCGGTGGCGCTGAGGGCGGCGCCGGCGTTGAAGCTAAGGTGAGCGTGGCGAAGGGAGAGGTCGGCGTCGGGGTGGCCGACGAGGAGGCCGGCCTGGGTGAAGGGTTCGGTCAGATCCCAGCGATCGTCGCCGCCGCCGCGCAGGTGGAGGTGGTCCAGTTGATGGGGGCCGGGGGCGGTGATGTGGAGGCCGCGCCAGGCGCCGAAGCGATCGGAGTGGCCGCGGAAGGTGACGGGGTCGTCGGCCGTGCCCTCGATCTTTAGGGAGGCCTGGCCGTCGATGTGGAGGCCGGCGCGGTCCTCGAAGTAGACGATGGTTCCGGGGGCCACCGACAGCGTCCGGTCGTCGACGACCTGTCGGCGTTGGACGAGGTAGCAGGGGTCATCGAGGTGGGAGCGATCGTCGAGGTTGTCGAAGAGGGTGCAGTCATCACGGGTGCCGTCGCCATCCTCGTCAGAGGATCCGCAGGCGCTGAGGGCCGGTATATAGAGGGCGAATGCGATCACAACAATCATCAGGTAGCGGCGCGTCGTCATGGTGGTCCCCCGGGGGTGGGTTCAGTGTTGAGCGTGAGAAAAGGAGGTAAAGTCGGTGCTATCCGATCGGTGTTGGTCGTCGAATTGGCGGGCGGCGCGGCTGAGGCCCTCGGCCATGGAGACCGGGGGGTGGATGAGGGCGGCCAGGTCCTGGGAGGTCAGCCCGTAGCGGATGGCCAGGACGAGCTCCATGATGAGGTCGTGGGCGCCGGGCATCATCAGGCGAGCCCCCAGGAGGCGGTGGGAGCGGGCGTCTCGGACGAGTTTGATAAACCCCCGGGAGTGGCCCATGGCCTGGGCGGCGGGGAGGGTGTCCAGGGAGAGGGCGGCGATCTGGGCGTCGAAGCCGAGCTGGCGGGCCCGGGCTTCGTGGAGGCCGACGCCGGCGACGGGGGGATCGGTGTCGATGGTAAAGGGGATGGCCGTGGCCTGGCCGGCGGTGCGGGAGGCGCTGATGGCATTGTGGGCGGCCTGGATGGCGTCGTAGGCCGCGGCGTAGGGGTGGTGGTGGCGGCCCACGGCGTCGCCGGCGGCGACGACGTGGGGGTTGGTGGTGGTCAAGGACTCGTCGATGGTGATGAAGCCGTCGTCGGTGTCGATGTGGGCCCGGGAAAGGTCCAAGTCCTGGATGCGGGGCGTGCGGTGGTTGATGAAGACGACGTGGGAGGCGTCCCAGCGCTGGGGCTGGCCGTCGCGGGTGCCGAGCAGGCGGATAGCGCCCTGGCGACGTTCGGCGTGGGTGACCTGAGACCGGTCGAGGAAGGCGACGCCCTCGTGGCGCAGGAGGTCGTGGAGGGCCTGGTCGACGTCGGGGTCGAAGCGCGGACCCAGCAGGGAGTCGCGGTGGCTGAGGATGGTGACGTCCGTGCCCAGGCGGCAGAGGGCCTGGGCGTAGGCCAGGGCGCTGTGGCTGGTTTCCACAAAGATCAGGGAGTCCGGGATGGACTGGAGGGAGGCCAGATCGGCGAGCGACCAGGGGTCGATGTCCTGGAGACCGTCGATGTCGGGCCATTGAGAACGAGAGCCGGGGGTCAGGAGGACCCGGTCGGGGTGGTAGAGCTGGCCGTCAGCCCGCAGGGTGAGGTCGTCGACGAAGGTGGCCTGGGCCTCGACGATGTGGACGCCGTCGTGGCGTTGAAGGCGCTGGCGAAGCAGGGCCTGGACGTCGTGGCCGCAGTCATGGCGGTGGGATTGAAGGGCGGCGAGGTCGACGGGGAGCTCGGTGGTGCCCAGGCCCGGCAGGTGGGGGTGTCGGGCGCGGTGGGTGGCGGTGGCGGCGTGCATGAGGATGCGCGCCGGGAGCTGGTCGGTGTGGATGGAGCTTCCGCCCAGGGGGAGGCCGGCGTTAAAGAGGGTGACCCGGGCGCCCTGAGAGGCGGCCCAGGAGGTGGCGGCGCAGCCGGCGAGGCCGCCGCCGATGACGGCGAGGTGGATGGGATCGTGGGCATCTTGGGCGTCGGTCATATCTCCCCCCGGAGAGCGCGATGGTGAAGGTGGCCGTGGCCTTAAAACAAAGGCACCGACGAGAGGAGTTCAAGTCAAAAGGTGGGGGAGGTGTCGTCAGCGGCCCGGGGAGGGCTCGGGGATGATGCGGTCGATGTCGGCGGCGCGATCCTGGCGGCCCATGGCCAGCCATTGGCGACGGGCCAGGAGCAGGGCCTGGCGGGCGCGGGCGGGGTCGCCGGCGCCGAAGGCGCGGACGCCGGCTTCATGGGCCAGGGCGGCGACGTCGGTGTCGCAAAAGCCACTTTCGGTCAGGAGGCGATCGGCGCGGCGAAGGTGGTGATCCCAGCGGGGCCAGTTTCGGGCCTTGGCGAGGCCGGGGAGAAGCGAGACGTGGGCCAGGCCCAAGAAGCCCGGTTGGTCGCCCTCTTCCAGAAGGTCTCTGACCTTTTCGAAGAGGGGGGTGGCGTCGGCGAGGCGGCCCTGGGCCAGGCGCACCATGCCCAGGTTGTGAAGGACGATGGGGCTGTCGCCGAGTCGGGTGCGGCGGCGGATGTCCAGGGCGCGGCGGTAGGCGTGTTCGGCGCGGCGAAGATCGCCTTGCTGGCGGTGGATTTCGCCGAGGTCATTGAGGCAGTTGGCGATGCCGCGGAGGTCGCCGTGGGTGTCGAAGATGGCGTGGGAGGCCTCCAGCCAGTCGCGGGCGGCGTCGACGTCGCCCTGGGTGGCCAGGAGGGATCCCAGGCGGGTCTGGACGCGGGCCTTTTCCAGGGGATGGTCCAGGTCTTTGTAGAGGCGAAGGGAGCGCAGGTAGGACTGCTCCGATTCGTAGTATTCGCCCTCCCAATACTGAAGGTCGGCGAGGGCCAGGAGGGCCTGGGCGCGGCCGTGGTGATCGCCCAATTGTTCAAAGAGGGGCTGGGCCTCGTCGATGAGGGCGCGGGCCGCCGGCAGGTCGGTGCGGTGGATGCAGACGACGGCGCGGCGAAGCAGGGCCTGGGCGATGAGGTCGGTCTCGTCGAGGCGGCGGGCGAGGGCTTCGGCGCGCTGGAGGCAGGTGTCGGCGCCGGAGTAATCCTGGTGGCTCTGCAGGAGCTGTGCGCGCTCGATGTCGACGGCGGCGCGGCGGCGATCGTCGTCCGGGGCATCGGAGAGTTCCAAGAGTTCCTGGTAGGTGTCCAAGAGTTGGTGGGCCAGCTCCAGGTCGCAGCGGATGCGGGCCCGTTGGGCGGCCGTCAGGGTGGGTTCGAGGGCTAGGTCGGGGCGCTGTGCTTTTCGAAAGTGGCGGGCGACGCGAAGGGCCCGATCGGGGTGGTCGTCGTCGTAGAGGCTCTGGAGGGCGCGGGCGCAGCGCAGGTGGTGGTCCGTCAGGCGTTGGTGGTGGTCGGCGACGTCGAGCAGGATGTGGCGAAAGGCCTGGTGATGAAAGCTCCAGCCGTGGTGCTCCAGGGTGGCCAGGTCGTGGGCCACCATGGTGTCCAGTAGGCCCAGGGGGAGCTTGAGGGACTGGTCGTCGCACAGGCGCACCCACTCGTGGTGGGAGACGTCGACGCCCAGGGTGGCGGCGAGTTCCAGGGCGATGAGATCCGGCGAGGAGTGGTCGCGGGGGTCGTGGTCCAACAGCTTGGCCAGGCGATCCTCGAAGACGGCGTTGAGGTCCGAGACGTGGGGGGCGGTCTCGCCGCTGGCGATGCGGAAGCCCTGGGAGCCCAGTTCCAGGACGTCGCCCTCGATCCAGCCGCCGATGAGCTGGATGGCGTGCAGGGGGTTTCCGCGGGTGCGCTGGGCGACGTCGTCGACCAGATCGGCCTCCAGGCCCAGGAGGTGATTGATGAGCTGGCGGTGATCGTCGTCCTCCAGGGGGCCGACGTCGATGATACGGGCGTCGCTGGTGGCGATGAGCTCCTGGAGCTCGTCTTGCACCAGGGGGGTCTCGCCGGTGGCGTCGGGGTTGATGGTGGCGATGGCCAATAAGGGAAGGTCGTAGCGGCCGGGTTGGTCGAAGAGAAATTGGAGGGCCTGGAGGGACTCGTGGCCGTAGTGCAGGTCGTCGAGCATGGCGATGACGGGGCGCTGCTGGGCCAGGCGCTCCAGGTAGCTAAAGAGGGCGCCGTGACGCTCGTCGGCGGTTCGAAAGCGGATGCGGGCGTCGTCCTCGGAGTAGTCGTCGACGATGACGGGGGCGATGATCTCGGTGACGGCCAGGCAGTCATGGAGGGCGTCGGGATCGAGGTCGGTATCTCGAAGGCCCTGGCGGACGCGCTCGACGAGGGATTGGCGGGGGAGGCCGCGGGCGCGGAGGTGGTCGGCGAGCATGGCCGGCCAGCCCTCATGGACGCCGCCGGTGGGGCTGTGGTGGGCGCGCAGGATGGTGGCGGCGCCGACCTCGTGGGCCCGTTCGCAGAGCCACTGGGCGAGGCGGGTCTTGCCGGTGCCCGTGGAGCCCTTGAGGAGCACGATCTGGGGACGGCGCGTGGCGTGGACGTCGCGGAGGGCGGACCACAGTTCGTCGCGTTGCTGGTTGCGGTCCACGAAGGGGATCTGGCGAAGCCCGAAGAGGCCGAGGCCGACGCCCAGGAGGTTGGTGGATCGCGGCGGGGGCTCCGGGCGGTGCCAGGAGGCGGGGATGGGGATCGTGGACTGGGCTCTGGGCGGGGCCTGGGCGGTGGAGCGACTCAGCGCCTGGAGATCGGGGGGCGCCGTGGTGGGGACGACGTCGCTGAGGATGTCGGTCATGCCCATGTCGGTGTCAGCGCCCTCGGGGAGGCTCTCCTCGGCGAGGGTGGCGTTAAAGACAAGTTTGGTGGCGTCAGCGGAGGTGGGCTGGCTTTCGGGGTTGCCGAGGGCGAAGAGGGCGCGGGCGGCGTCAGCGGCGCGCTGAAAGCGGTGATCGTGGTCCTTGGCTAATAGTCGGCCCAGCCAGGGGCCGAAGCCCTCGGGGAGGTCCACCGTCGATCGGAGTGGAGGCAGGGGTTGGCGAAGGTGAGCGTCCAGGATGGCCTCGGTGTCGTCGCCCTCAAAGGGGGGCGCGCCGGAGACGAGCCAGAAGGCCAGGCAGCCCAGGGCGTAGAGGTCGGTCCAGGGCCCGTGGTTTCGCCACTGGCCGGTGATCTGCTCCGGGGACATATAGCGAGGGGTGCCGGTGATCTTGTGGGCCAGGGCGTGGGCCTGTTCGTTATCGTCCAGGGCGTGGGCCAGGCCGAAGTCCGTCAGCTTGAGGTGGCGGCCCTCGGGGCCCTGAGAGAAGAGGACGTTGCCGGGCTTGAGGTCGCGGTGGATAACGCCGCGGGCGTGGGCGTGAGATAGGGCGTCGAGGATGCGCAGAAAGATATTTTTGATCTGGCGCCAGCTAAGGCGGTCGCGATCGATATCCTCCAGGCTATACGTGGCAAGCTCCATGGCCAGCCAGGAGGAGCCGGCGACGAAGCGGCCCTGGCTTTGCTCCTCCAGGGCCTCAGAGACCTCGCCGCAGTCAAAGACCATGATCACCCCCGGGTGATAGAGGCGGGCGACGGCGCGGATCTCCTGGCGAAGGGCCTGGCGAAAATCGGGGTTTCGGGCCCGATCGGCGTTGAGGATCTTGAGGGCCACGGGCCAGCGCTGTTCAATATGCTGGGCGCGAAAGACCTCCCCCATGCCCCCTTTGCCTAGGCGGCTCTGGAGGCGGAAGGCGCCAAATCTTAGGGGAGAAGCGGGGGCCACGGCAAAATCTTTAGCACGTAATGGTACGAATCAGCTTGGGTTCAGGGCAGGGGTGGTAATAAAACGCCAGGAAAGGCCTGTTTATTCACAATTAAACGATTCATGCCCACAAATGATGAAAACACAGGGGCATGGTTGTAACAGGGGATCGGCCCGCCGGTAAAGGGAGGGTTTAGTGATTGGGTGCGACGACGAGGAGATAGGTCGGATCGCCGATGAGATCGTCCAGGAAGAGCTCCATGGGGACGAGGGCGCGCCGGTTGTCGATGCGGGAGAGGCCGACGCCCCACTGGCAGATGGAGGGATCGAGGCGTGTCTGATCCCATACCGTCTCGCCGGGCTGGGGTTGGCCATCGCCATCAAAGATGCGGCGAGTGCGCAGGGTGCCGAGGGCGATGACGTCGGCCTCGGTCTGGAGTTGAGGGCGCTCGATGGCAAGGGTCAGCAGGGCTCTCAGCGAGGCCGGGCGGTAGCCGGCGTCGGCGATGAGCTGAAAGGTCTGGTCGTCGAGGGCGTCGTTGGGGTGAGAATAGGGGATGAGGGCAAAGCGGTGGTGGGAGTGGGGCGAGTCGCCGATCTGGTCATGGGCCAGAGCGTCGCGCAAAAAGAAGTGCATGAAGTCAAAGTCGGCGCGTTCGGCCAGATCGGAGAGGGGCGTGTCGTCGATGGGCAGGTCAAAATGCTCGTGGGCGTCATCGAGGGTGGGGGTGGCGCTCATCGGGGCCTCCAGAAAAGGGGTGGGAGGTGGGTTGAGTTGTATAGGGGTACTGGCTTTGGCTTATGAGTGCCACGGCGAGCGTGAATCTGTCAAAGGGGGGCGTGGTAGCGGTGGCCGTTGGCGGTGGCCAGGCCCTGTTCGGCGAGGTGGATGAGGTGGGCGCGGAGGCTGCGGGCGGCCAGGGGCCACAGGTGGGCGGGGACGTCGTCGTAGACGAAGGGCACCAGGCGGTGGGCCGTGATGGGGCCCTGTTGGCGGAGGGCCTGGAGGACCTGATCTTCGCGGTGGCGGCGGTGGTCGATATAGTGGTCGAGGCGCTCGATGGGGGTGGTGATGGGGTCGCCATGGGCCGGAAAGAGGAGGGTGGGCTGGCGGTGGCGAAGTCCGATGAGGCTGTGGAGGTAGCGGCCCATGTGGCCGTCGGGGGGATCGATGAGGATGGTGCCCTGGGAGGCGATGAGGTCGCCGGCGATGAAGGCGTCGACGTGGGGCAGTTCAAAGGCCAGGTGGCCCGGGGCGTGGCCTGGCGTGAGGTGGGCGATGAGGGGGGCGTCGACGAGGTCGATGGGTTGTTCGTCGGTCAGCGAGACGGTCTGTGGGAGATCGTCGATGAAGGGGAGTCGCTCCAGGGTTAGGCGGTGGGCGGCGACGGGGGCGCCGTAGCGCTGCGCCAGGGGTGGGACGCCGGCGATGTGGTCGCCGTGGTGGTGCGTCAAAAGAATGCCCTGGAAGAGGTCGCCTCGGGACCGCCGGGCGTCGATGTGGGTTATCAGGGGCGCCAGGGCCTCGGGATCGTCGGTGCCGGGATCGACGACGGCGAAGTGGTGGTCGCCGACGAGGTAGGCGTTGGTGTGGGTGGCCGGTGGGAGGGTCTCCGTGGGCAGGGCGATGCGCTCCAGGGGGCCGATGGGGCGGTGGACGGATTGGGGCGTGAGGCCCGGGGAGGCGGCGAGGTCGGGGTGGTCCAGGTTGAGGAGGAGGCGCCGAATAGGCGGGGTCAGGAGACGGCGTCCGGCGCGCCACTCATCGAGGACGTCGTGGGGCGGTTGCCACCGGGCGTCGCTGAATTCGTCGGGATCAAAGCCCTGGGAAATCGCGTCGGTGAGATCTTGGTCGGCGTCGTCCAATGAGAGCGAAAAGAAGGCGGTGTCGAAGGCGGGATCCATCCAGGCGGGGGTCTTCCACCAGCCGTGGAAGCGAAGCTGGGAGACCGCCAGGGGGGCGTCGGGGGTGATGTGGTCGGCGGCTCGTCGGGCGTCCAGATCGGCGATGAATTGAGGCCCCTGGGGGCGCCACAGGAGGCCGACCTCCTCGACGCATTCGCGGAGCGCTGTGGCCCGCAGATCCACGAGGTCCATAAAGGGGTCGTCCACAGGGATCTGGCTGTCGGCGGCGCGGCGTTTTCCGGCGATAAATGTGGTGTGGCCGCCGAAGGGGGCGCGATCGGAGATTCGGCGTAAAATGAGGACTTCGTCGAACCCACGGTGCGACCGGGTGAGGGTTAAGGAGGCGGTTTGGATGGGCGTGGAGGGCATGGCTCAGGAGGTGTGGTGGAGGGCGAGGTCGGCGGCGCCGAGCATGCCGGAGTGGTCGGAGTGGGAGGCCATGGTGATGCTCAGGGTGTCGCGGGCGACCTGGAGGATAAGGGGAGGGAGCTTCTGGAGGAGGCGATCCACAAAATAGGGGCAATGCTCCAGGACGCCGCCGCCCAGCAGGAGGGTGGAGGGGTTGAGGAGGGTGCAGGCGTTGGCGACGATGATGGAGAGGTAGTCCGTGGCCTGCTCCCAGATGGCGTCGATGGGGGGCAGCTCGCGGCAGTGCTCGTCGGCGGTGGAGAGGGGCACGGCGAGGTCCGTGCCGGCGTCGTTTAGCCAGTGGCTAAAGTCATGGTCGCTGTCTCGGGAGTCGTGAGCGGCGGCGATGACCTGGCGCTCAAGGTGGATGCCGCCGGCGTAGGCCTCGACGCAGCCCTGTTCGCCGCAGCCGCAGGGGCGGCCGCCGACGACGATCTTGGAGTGGCCGATCTCGCCGGCGTTGTGGCCCCCGCCGGTCATCAATTGGCCGCCCTGGAGGATGGCGCCGCCGATGCCGGTGCCCACGAAGACGGCGAGGACGTCGTCGACGCCCTGGACGGCGCCGTCGATATATTCGCCCCAAAGTTGAGCGTTGAGATCGTTGAAGACGGCCACGGAACGCTCGTCGGCGGGCCACTGAAGGTCGGCGGCCAGGCGCTCCTCGAAGAGATCGGCGAAGGGCACGTCTTGCCAGTGGCGGTTGGGGGAGTTGATGACGTGGCGGCCCGTGGCGTCCAGGTGGGCGGCCAGTCCGAGGCCGATGGCGTGCAGTTGGGAGGGCGAGGCGTCGGCGTCGGTGAGGGCCGCCTGAAGTTGAGCGCATAGGGCGCCGGCCACCTCTTCGGGGGCGCCGAGGTCGCGGATGCGACGGCGGGAGTCGGCCACCGGCTGGCGGTGGTCGTCAAAGAGTTGAAGTCGGGCGTTGGTTCCGCCGACATCGAATCCCGCGTGGAGGCCCATGATAAACTCGTCGGTGTTCAAGGGAGGCAATGGCGATGCGCCATGGTGGGGAGCATCGTTGGCCGGAGGAACTAAAAGTTGTATGCTCTGGGAGACCAATGTCAAATCGGATGCCCCGCGGGGTCGAGAGGCCTTAAAGACGAGGGCTGCACGGTGGTGGGCCACCGAAATCAATGAGGAGTGGTGATGGGAGCAAGAAATCTGGGAGTAGGATTGGCGATAGGCGTGGTGATGGCCGCCGGGATGGCGCTTAGCCCGTCGGTGGCGGTGGCCCAGGGCAATGTGTCCTTTGGTGAGGATAGTAGCCTGAGCGCTCATATCGGTCTTCGAGGGGGGCTCAACGGGGTGGCCGGCTGGGGCTTTGATAACGACGCCACGGTGCTCGATAGAGATGGCCAAGAGTATAGTTTTCCGATGCCTCAGCAAAACCCGTGGGTGTATCCGGAGTATTACGGCCACTTCGGACTCGGCGGCTCCGGGGGGCTGACCCTGGAGTTTCGCCACCGAAGCATCGTGGGGTTTGAGACGGGGGCTTTTATCTCCAGGGATCGGGCCAGCGGCTACGTCGATAAACGCCAGGCGGGCACGGGGACGGTGATCGCTCGCATCGAGAGTGAGCAGGAGACGACGTCGGTGCGCATTCCGCTGATGCTCAAGGCGATGATCCCGACGCCGACGATTCGGCCCTATGTGTCGGCGGGCGTGGAGGTGGTGGTTCAGACGAGCAGTGACCTGAGCTATACGCAGGATCGTCAGGCGGGATCCTATGGGACGGAGTCCGATATGGACGAGCTCAATCGTCGGAACCAGATCGAGACGTCGACCTATCCCCTGCTGGCGGGGACGCTGGGCGCCGAGATCTCGGCGGGGTCGGCGGTGTCGATCCCCATTGAGCTGCGCTTTGGATGGAACCTGGGCCACAGCCGAGATATGGAGGAGCGGGCGACCTATCGCCCGGACAGCAACGAGATCATCTACGATGGGCAATACGCCGGTCACTTTGGGATCTATACGGGCGTGACCTATCGCTTCGATCTATGACTAAGCGCTGTGGGGGGAGCGGTCCGAGGGGAGTTGCCAACGCAACGCTGGCGGTTATGGTCGGGCCCGACGTCGGATCAGGTCAGTGAATGAATCCTATTTTGTTGAAGGAGATCGGCCATGCTTGCATTGCTATCGCCCGCCAAGTCGTTGGATTATGAGACGCCCCCGCAGACAGAGAAGGCCACGGAGCCGGAGTTTTTGGAGGAGGCCCAGGAGCTCATCGATGTGCTTCGGGATTTTTCGCACCAGGAGCTTCAGGACTTGATGGGGATCAGCGAGAACCTGGCGGACCTGAATTACGATCGCTACCAGGAGTTTTCGACGCCCTTTACGCCGGCCAACGCCAAGCAGGCGATCATGGCCTTTGACGGCGACGTATATCGCGATTTTCGCCTCGACGACTACGATGATGAGGACTTTGATTTCCTGCAGAAGCACGTGCGGATTCTGTCGGGCCTCTACGGGGTGCTTCGACCGCTGGATCTGATGCAGCCCTATCGGCTGGAGATGGGGACGAAGTTGGAGACGGAAAAAGGCGATCGCCTCTATGATTTCTGGGGGACGGCGATCACGGAGTCCATCAACGAGGCGCTGGAGGCCCAGGGCGATGATGTGATCTTGAATCTGGCGTCCAACGAGTATTTTCGCTCCGTCAAAAAGCGCCACCTCAACGGTCGAGTGCTGGAGGTGAAGTTTCGGGATCTTCGGGGCGATACCTATCGGACGATCTCGTTTTATCTGAAGCGACTTCGGGGGACGATGAGCGATTTCGTGGTGCGAAATAAGATCGAAGATCCGGAAGATCTGAAGGCGTTCAACGAGCGGGGATATTATTTTAGCGATGAGCGCTCCTCGGAGGATGAGTACGTCTTTTTGAGAGACGAGAAGCCCTGAGTTGACGTGGGGCCTGTGGGGGGGCACAACACGGGGTGAGTGAGAACCCAACGATTTGTAGGCGATGAGGAAGAGCTATGAGCGAAGCGATCGCAGAGTTGAGCATCAATACGATTCGCACCCTGTCGATGGACGCGGTGCAGCAGGCCAATAGTGGGCATCCGGGCGCGCCAATGGGACTGGCGGCGGCGGCCTATTGCATCTGGCAGCGCCATTTGAGCCACGATCCGGGGGAGCCGGAGTGGTTCAATCGCGATCGCTTTGTGTTGTCCAACGGGCATGCGTCGATGCTGCTCTATAGCCTGCTTCACCTGACGGGTTATGAGGCGATGACGCTGGAGGAAATCAAGGATTTTCGCCAGTGGGAGAGTTTGACGCCGGGGCATCCGGAGGCGGAGTTGACGCCGGGGGTGGAGACGACGACGGGACCGCTGGGCCAGGGGTTTGCCACGGCGGTGGGGATGGCGCTGGCGGAGGCCCATCTAAACGATCGCTTCGATGGAGTGGTGGATCACTTTGTCTACGGCATCTGCTCCGACGGTGATCTGATGGAGGGGATCAGCCATGAGGCGGCGTCGCTGGCGGGGCACCTGGGACTGGGCAAGCTGGTCTTTTTGTACGACGACAACGAGATCACCATCGATGGGCGAACGGATATCTCGTTTAGCGAGGATATTCCGGCGCGTTTCGAGTCCTACGGGTGGCAGGTCCTGGAGGTGGACGATGGCAACGATGTGGAGGCCATCGACGAGGCGATCAAGGCCGGCAAGGCGGAGGCTCATCGGCCGACGCTGATCAGCGTGCGCACAGTGATCGGTTACGGCTCGCCCAATAAGGCCGATACCTCGGGGGCCCACGGAGCGCCGCTGGGGCCGGAGGAGATCGCGCTGACCAAGGAGAAGCTGGGCTGGGAGTACGAGGAGCCCTTTACGGTGCCCGAAGAGGTCAAGGAGCATATGGCGGCGACGGCGCGCGAGGCGGGCCAAGAGGCCAGAAAGAGCTGGGAGAAGTCGCTGGCGGAGTACGAGGTGTCGTCGCCAAAGAAGGCGGCGGAGCTCAAGCGGCGCATGGAGGGGCGTCTTCCCGAGGGGTGGGATCTGAACCTCCCGGGCTTTGAGCCCTCGTCGTCGGGGATGGCGACGCGGAAGGCCAGCGGTGCGGTCATCGAGGCGGTCTACGAGGCGGTGCCAGAGCTGGTCGGTGGATCGGCGGATCTGGCGGGCTCCAATAAGACCTTGAAGCCCGATTTCGGCGTGATCGGAGCCGGGGAGTACGACGGACAGAATATCCATTTTGGCATCCGAGAGCACGCCATGGCGGCGATGGTCAACGGCATGTGCCTCCACGGCGGCGTACGAGGATTCGGGGCGACCTTCCTGGTGTTCTCCGATTATATGCGGCCGGCTCTTCGGCTGGCGGCGCTGATGGAGGAGCCGTCGCTGATGGTATTTACCCACGACTCGGTGGGGCTGGGCGAAGACGGCCCGACCCACCAGCCGATCGAGCACCTGATGGCGCTTCGGGCGATGCCGAATTATCACGTGCTGCGTCCGGCGGACGCCAATGAGGTGCGCGATTGCTGGCGGATGGCCATGGAGCGACAGGACGGGCCATCGGGCCTGGTGCTGACGCGCCAGTCGGTGCCGACGATCAACCGGCGGGG
>CAZMJS010000091.1:10264-13400 GCA_964566695.1 uncultured Bradymonadales bacterium | reverse complement strand
CCCCCTTCTGATTTCCGACTTCCGCTTTCCGTCTTCCGTATCAACGCCAGCCAAATTCCAGCGCGTCCTCCACGGAGAAGAAATACTCCGCGCGCTCCACGCCGTCGATGGCGATATCGCCGCTTCTCACGCGGCGGATACGCATCTCCACCCGGTCGCCATGGCGGGCGAGGTCGCGGATCTTGGAGGCCGGCACCGAGAAGGCGCCGCTATCTTCGCTGTGGCACACCACGGAGGTGGCGCGAAGCCCCTGCCCGGTATGCAATTCAATAAAGACCTGATCGTCCTCTGAGAGGTTGGACCACACCAGCTCCAGGTCCTGGTCGTCGTCGATGAGGGCTCGTCGCTGGGCGTCGGCGATGGCCACGCCATTGGCCCCGGTGAGCACCATGGGCTCCGGCGTCCTCATGGTGGCGTCCATGGGGCCCGTGCTCTCGGCGCCGGGGGCCCACATCTGCCAGCGCTGGTCCGGCTCGTAGGCCAGGTCGTCGGCGCTGAATCCGCGGTCGTAGATCACGCCGTGGAACGAGGCCAATAGATCGGGGAGCCTCGTCGGCGCCAGGTAGATCTGCTGAGAAGGCGTGGTGACCTCGATATCGCCGACGTCCAGCAGGCGAAGCGAGGCCGCCCCCTCCACCGACACGTCCGGGCGCTGAGGCTCCTCAAATTGGCACTCGCCGACCTCGATATCCTGCGGCGGAAGCCACACGTCCAAGGCCCGGATCGCCGGCGCCGCCCGCACGCCGCGGGCCTCCACCACCTGAGCCTGGAGCATCATGTCGCCGGCGTCGCCGCTCCGATCGTGGCTATGGCTGGCGATCAGCGCCCCATAGCTCTCCTGAACCGTCACCCCTTCGTCCTCGTCGCTCCCCTGGCTCTCCACCAGGTGATCTTCCGAGGTACACCCCACCCACAGGGGGATGAGGGCGACCAATAATGTGGCGATGGTAGTGCTATGGCGCATGATAAAATTGGCTCCCAAAAAAAAGACCGGGGCTCTCCTGGAGGCTAGCACGGCGACTTACCCCGTCAAGTCAGTTGTACTGGTCGAGCTCTTAATTTATTCATGGACCGACCCGCTCGTTGATCCCCGTCCCAAAGCATGAGTGACACCGATGCAGTCCTTTGAGGGAACCTCTTCCTATATCGCCGATGCCGAGTTGCGCCAGATCGTCAACGTCGCCCTGGCGCTCGAAAAACCGCTGCTGATCCGCGGCGAACCGGGCACGGGCAAGACGCTGCTTGCCGAAGCCGTGGCCGACGCCATGGACATGCCCCTGATCCGATGGCACGTCAAATCGACGACCGACGCCGACGACGGCCTCTATCACTACGACACCGTCCAGCGCCTCAACGACAGCCGCTTTGGCGACGGCGACGTCAGCGATATCGCCAGCTATATCGATCTGGGCCCGCTGGGCCAGGCCTTTGACGCCGAGGAGCGCTCCGTGCTGTTGATCGACGAGATCGACAAGGCGGACCTGGAATTTCCCAACGACCTCCTCCACGAATTGGACGCCATGCGCTTCGTCATCGACGAGACAGGCCGCGAGGTGGTCGCCAAGCAGCGCCCCTTCGTCCTCATCACGTCCAACGCCGAAAAGGAGCTGCCCGACGCCTTTTTGCGCCGCTGCCTCTTTCACTATATCGACTTTCCCGGGCCCCAGCTGATGCGCCAGATCGTGGAGGTGCACCACCCGGATCTCGAGGAGCGCCTCCTGGACGCCTGCCTCCAGCGCTTCTACGCCCTGCGCGACCAGCCCCAGCTTCGAAAGCGCCCCTCCACCAGCGAGCTCATCGACTGGATCGGCGCCCTCAAGCGCGCCGGCATCGACCTGGCGAGCCACACCGAGGACTACCCCTTTTTGGGGGTGCTTCTCAAAAAGGAGCGCGACCTCCAACAGCTCCAACGGCGCTGATCCTCTCCTCTGGCGAGCCCACTGCACCATGTTTATCCCCTTTTTCTACCATCTTCGCGACCGCGGCCTGCCGGTGTCGCTCACCGAGTTCTTGACCCTCCTGGAGGCCCTGGATCGCGGGCTGGCCGGCGCCAGCCTGACCCGCTTCTACGGCATCGCCCGGGCCATCCTCATCAAGCGCGTGGAGGACTTCGATCGCTACGACGCGGCCTTCGTAGAGTTTTTTGAAGATAGGCCCTTTCAACTCTCCGACAAGCCCCAGGCCTTCGAAGACGAGCTGCTGGACTGGCTGGAGGAGGCCCGCTGGCTGCGAGAGCTGGACGAGGATCAACTCCAGGCCATCGATGCGTTGGACCTCGACGAGCTGCGCGAGCAATTTCAGGAGCGCCTGGAGCAACAAGACGAGCGCCATGACGGCGGAAGCCACTGGGTGGGCACCGGCGGCACCAGTCCCTTTGGCCACGGCGGCGACAACCCCGCCGGCCTGCGCATCGGCGGTCCGGGCCGCCGCGGCCGCGCCATTCAGGTGGCCACCAAGCGCCGCTTTCAGAACCTGCGCTCCGACCAGGTGTTGGACACCCGCCAGATCGGCGTCGCCCTTCGAAAGCTGCGCCGCCTGCGCCGAAAGGGCCGCTCCCTGGAGCTCGATCTGGACGCCACCATCGAGGCCACGGCCAATAACGCCGGCGACATCGACCTCGTCTTTCGACCGCCTCGCCAAAACCAGTTAAACCTCCTCCTATTGGCCGACGTCGGCGGCTCCATGACCCCTCATACCCGCCGCACCAGCCAGCTCTTCTCGGCGGCTCATAAGGCCCAGCATTTCAAGCATTTTAAGGCCTATTATTTCCACAACTGCATCTACGACACCCTGTATACGGATATGAACCGCCGCGTCGGCGAGCCCACCCAGGAGGTCCTGGCCCAGCTCGACCGCCAGTGGCGTGTCGTCATCATCGGCGACGCCGCCATGGCCCCCTCGGAGCTCATGCAGCCCGGCGGGATCATCGATTATTTTGCCTATAACGACGAGCCCGGCATCGCCTGGCTGCGCCGCATCCGCGACGCCCTCCCCCACAGCGTGTGGCTCAACCCCGACAAGCCCCGGTGGTGGAATGTCTATACGGTCCGCCAGATCCAGTCCCTCTTCCCCATGTATCCCCTGACCCTGGAGGGCATCCGCGACGCCGTGGAGGAGATCCGATAATCCCTCCCAT
>CAZMJS010000091.1:0-10164 GCA_964566695.1 uncultured Bradymonadales bacterium | reverse complement strand
CTGACCCTGGAGGGCATCCGCGACGCCGTGGAGGAGATCCGATAATCCCTCCCATTGGATAAGGGCTTGACTTTTCCCCCGCCGAGTTAAACATTTAATAGAGTGATTAACCGACTGAGAGGCACTCATGAGCGATATCGAACCATCATGCGACCACGACCACCCGGAGCACAGCCATCAGCTTCGCTCCGACGACATCATCGAAGAGGCCGCCAACATGGCTTCCGCCCTCGGCGATCCCAAGCGGCTTCGCCTGGTGGAGCTTCTCTTCGACGGTCGCCACTGCGTCTCCGAGCTGGCCGCCGAGACCGACGACTCGATGCCCGCCATCTCTCAGCGGCTTAAGATCTTGCACACCGCTCGCATCGTCGACCGCCAGCGCGACGGCAAGCATGTGTATTACTTTCTGGCCGACGATCACGTCCGCCAGATCGTGGATCAACTCTTTCTTCACTCCGCTGAATAACCCTCAACCCCTGCCAGGAGCCTCCCCATGAGCTGCGATATCCACACCGATCACGACCACGAGCATGGCCCCGATTGCGGACACACCGCCATCGAGCACGAGGACCACGTGGACTACCTCCACGACGGCCATCTCCATCATCCCCACGGCGATCACTACGACGAGCATAAGATCGAGGTCTCCGACCAAAACCCCGACGAGTGCACCGGCGGCCACGATTGCGGGGGCCACGACCCGGACCACGTCCACGGTCCGGACTGCGGCCACGAGGCCGTCCCCCACGGCGATCATATCTGCTATCTGGTGGACGGACACCTCCATCATCCCCACGGCGATCACTGCGATAACCACGGCCCCATCAAGGTCGTGTCCTGATCGCCCCGCGCCTTAGCCCGAGCGCTTTCGGGCTTCGTAATATTGATTGTCCGCCAGGATAGGCCCACCGAGGGTGGGCTTGTCGCCGCGCCAATCAAAATCGGGGTAGAACACCTCTACCAACTCCAGGCCGTGCGCCGGCGCCGTCATCCCGGCGTCGCGCCGGTCTTTTGTACGAAAGGCCTTCTCAATGGCCGATGCCTCCAGACGCCCCATTCCAATATCGACCAGGGTGCCGCTCATGATGCGCACCATATATTGGAGAAACGCCTCGCCCTGGACGATGATCTCCACGAAGCGATCGCCCTGAGGTCGCACCTCGACGCGATCCATGGTCCGCACCGTCGTGGGGCTGGCGCAATTGGTCGAGCGAAAGCCCGCAAAATCGTGGCGCCCCACCAATAACTCACTGGCCCGCTGCATGGCCTCCACGTCCAGATCGCGGCGAATATGCCAGGCGCGGCCCCTCAAAAAAGGGTGGGGAAATCGGTGGTTCCAGATCCGATAGCGATAGATCTTGCCCCGGGCACTGTGCCGGGCGTGAAACTCCTGATCGGCCTCCTCCAAGCGCACCACGCATATATCGTCGTCGGTCAGCCCATTGAGGCCGCGGGTCAACTCCCAGGGCGTGCGATCCGTATCGTGATAAAAATGGGCCACCTGGCCACGGGCGTGCACCCCGGAGTCCGTCCGACTGGCCCCTTGCACTTTGACGGGCTCGTCGGCGTTTAAAATCCGGGTCACCGCCCGGGTCAACACCCCTTCGACGGTCCGGTCCTCCGGCTGGATCTGCCACCCATGATAGGCCCGACCGTCATAGGCCACCTGCATTCGTATCGTCTTCATGACCCACCCTCAAAATTCGAAGGCCAGGCCTACCGACCAGTGATTGGCGTCCAGATTGAGCGCCGCGTCGCCAAAATCACCGGTGCGCGTCCACTCGTACTCAAAGAAGACATAGGAGTTGTGGATACCCCAGGTCATGTCGAAGGAGGCGGCGTTCGTCGGGTCGAAAAAGTTGAGGTGCAGGTGCAGCCCCAGGGCGGCATGCCATCCAAACATCCCACCAGACCCGCGCTGGTCCTCCACGCGGGCCGTGTCTCCCGCCGTATCCTTGGCCCGCCAGAAATTATAGTTCAGCCCTGCCTTGGCCACCGGCACCAGGGGGATCCCGTGGTTATGGGCGCTATAATCGTAGCGGTAGACCAGCGACGTTTTGAGCGGAATGATGCGAAAGCTCGCCGTATCATCGGTGTCCAGTCGATTTCCATCATTGTCGCGCGCCGTCTCGCTGACCCGTCCATAGCCGCCGTGGAAGCCCAGGCTCAACGTGCCCATGCGCTGCCACAGGTGGGCGTCGGCCTGCACCTCCAGGTAGCGCAGTGAGCTATCGCCAAAATAGGCCTCATAGGGCCCCTCGCCGTCGAATTCATCATCGATGGCCGGACCATAGGGACCAAAACCCACCTGGACCATGCCTGCGGCTTCTTCCTTCTCATTGGCCTCCACCGCCGGGCTCATCACGACCACCGCCAGGGCGGCCGTCGTCGCCAGGGCCACTGCTGGACGGCGTCGTCGACGCACCAGGCCGAGGCCGATCAACCCCGCCAGGATCATCGCCAGGCTCGTGCCCATGGCGCCGCCCTTCTGGCAGCCATAGCCGCCCTCTTCTTCGCCTCCCGCATCCACGTAGAAGTCCCAGAAGCTATTGGTCTCCACGACCTGAAGCTCAATGGGCTCCGTCAGAGGGCTAAAATTGCCCGCCCGGTCGCGGGAGGTCATGCCCACGTAAATGGTCTCCCCGGCGTCCAAATCGGCGCTCATGCTCCCGGATTCGCTCCCCTCAACCGATCGCGGCGTGCGATCGGGATTGACATCGCCCGGCAGATCGCCGGCCGAAAAGCTGTCACGGGACCAGAAGATATGGTGCGTCTCCACATCATCGGTCTCCGATTCCTCGAATTCCACCTCAATGGTGGTCTCCGTGGCAAATGCATCTTGCAACGTCGGGGCGTCGGGGCGGATCAGATCGAAGACAAAGCGCACCTCTGATTGTTCCCAGTCCGTGGTATCCCCCGTGGTCTGACTTCGGCCCCGTGAGACCAGCTGAAAAATATAGTGCCGGTCCACCTCTCCTTCGTCGCAGATCTCGACATCGTCATACCCGGTGAGATCCTCGAATGAAAGTTCGACGCCCACCTGTCCCACTTCGGTGGTATAATCGTCGCTACCGATCTCCACACAGTCCTCTCGGACATTGCCATCGGAATCTCGGCAGGCCACCCGTGAACCTTCGCTTCGTTCCAAGTCCCTATAGTAAAGGCCCCCAAAAAGGGACGTATCACCTTGCAGATCGAGGTTCATGTCGTAGTCTACGCTGATGACCCGATTTTCATCGATCAGCGTCTCGCACTGATTGATCCCAGCATAGGCCGTGCGATCGGGATGGAAGTCTCGCGTAAACTCCGGGTTCACGTCGATCTGTGGCATTGAGTTCTCATAGTTGCTCGTCTGCACATCATAGGCCTCTGCCTCTGCGGCGAGCACCATCGACGCTCCCGCAAGGACACTCAGACATCCTAGGATCAGTGGTCTGCGCATCGTCACCTTCATTGCACGTCCTCGATCATGGTTTCGGCAATCTGAACGGCGTTTAGGGCCGCTCCCTTGCGTAAATTATCGCTGACCACCCAGAAGTGTAGCGTGGCCTCTCGGCTGATATCGCGGCGAATTCGGCCCACCCAACAGGGGTCGGTGCCCTCGGCCTGACGGGCCAGGGGATAGCGCGCCTCCTCGGGGGCGTCCAGAATTTGTAGCCCCGGTTGGTCGCTCCACACCTCGATGACCTCTTGGCGCGTCACCGGTTGGCCGAGGTCGACGGTCACCGCCTCTCCGTGGCTTCGCCGAACCGGCACCCTCACACAGGTCGCCGACACTTCCAACTGCGGCGACGCCATGATCTTCTGGGTCTCATAGACCATCTTCAACTCTTCGCGGGTATAACCCGACTCCTCAAAGGTGTCGATATGGGGCAGCGCTTCAAACGCCAATGGATGGGCAAACGTTGATGGCTCCGGTTCTTGTTCCGAAGCCAGGAACGCCCGGGCCCCCTCCATCAGCTCTTCCACCCCGCTCTGGCCGGCCCCAGAGGCCGATTGATAGGTGCTCACCACCACCCGCTCCAGCCCAAAGGTATCGGCCAGCGGCTTGAGGGCCACCACCATCTGAATCGTCGAACAATTGGGGTTGGCGATGATGCCCTGGTGATCGTCGATGGCCCCGGCGTTGACCTCGGGCACCACCAGGGGCACCTCCGGATCCATGCGGAAGGCGCTGGTATTGTCGATGACCACAGCGCCGGCCTCCACGGCCCGATGGGCGTGGGCCTTGCTCACCGACGACCCTGCCGAAAAGAGCGCGAAGTCCACGCCCTCAAAGCTCGCCTCTTCCAGATCTTCCACCACCACCGACCGCTCGCCGACGGCGATCTCCTTGCCCGCCGAACGCGACGAGGCCATCAATCGGATCTCGTCATAGGGAAATGCCCGCTGTTCCAGCACCTCCAGCATCTCTCTTCCCACGGCCCCCGTCGCTCCCACCACGGCCACCACCCTCGTCGAACTATCCACGCCTGACCTCACTTCGTCGTCTCTATATCGCTATCGCTCCTAATATCTGGCCGTGGCGTCGCCTTGCTCAAGCGACGCCGCGCAGCGCCGGCACCTTATATAACCCACGATCATCGCACAACCTCGCCCGTCGCCGATCCGACAACCCCTCGAAATTCTTTTATTCCAAAAACTTGACCTCCCGGTCATTTTTTTGTTAGCGTCCGCTTGACTATCTCACCGGCGTCCCAGCGTGAAGTGCGTATGCAACACCGAGAGCCCTTCGGCTCTAAAGCAGCCGTGATGATGCAGTCAGATCAGCTCTGTTAAATTTTCTTCAGGAGGCAGTCGCTCATGCAGATGAAACAATTGCTCAAACTCGCTCTCATTGCCCTTCTCTCCGCCGGTCTCACTGCCACTGTCGTCGCCTGCGGCGATGATGAATCGGATGATACCGACAACCAGGAGCCCAATAACCAGGAGCCCAATAACCAAGAGAATAACCAAGAGCCCAATAATCAGACGCCCAATAATGGGATGCCCAACCACGATGACGTCGTCGTGGCGCCGACCTGTGAAGATCCCGACCCGCCGGAGCGCTGCGCCGTCGATGACGCCCAGGCCTTTGAGGACTTCTACCCCGCCTCCTACGTCACCAGCCTCGGCATCGCCGACGAGAACTGCTGCGTCGACTTTGACGGTGATGGCGAGCCCAACAACGGCCTCGGTGGCCTGATCGGAGGTCTTGGCGGAATTGCCAATATGGACCGCGACGACGTCAACGAACTCATCCAAGAGAGCATCGACGACGGCTCCATTTCCATCGTCTTGGAGCATCAGGGACTTGAGGAGTTTGAAGCCGGCGCCGAATTTGACATCAACTTCCTCTTTGCCGAGGACGTCGACGGCGGCATGGCCACCATCGATCCGGCTAGCTTTGAAGCGGGGACCCACCCGCTGGCTCAGATCCCAAACGCCGAGATCTCCGACGACGATGTCGTCACCGCTGGACCGGGCACGGTCTTTTTGTCTCTGGACATCGGTGCCCTTACCGGCGGCGAAGTCGACCTCGATCTGGAGCTAACCATTAGCTCCGCCCTGGTAGAAGCTGAAGCCAGTCTAGACGGCGACCTGGAGGATGGCGTCACCTTGGAAAACGGGACCATCGGTGGTCTTCTACTCTTGGAAGACTTGGCCACCATCATTAATGATTTCGCGGCTGATTGTGAGTGCCTTGGAAACCCCGATGAAGTACTCACGATCGATGACGTCGACGGAAGCGTACAAGCCGATTGCGCCTTCGACCTCCCAGAAGGTTCGGACGATGCACCGAAGGCCTGCGAGGATAACGATGAAGAAATCTGCGCCCTCCTTGGAGAATTCTGTGGCTTCGTTGGCATCGTTAACAGCTTCGCCGACGTCGATACCAATAACAACAACAATACGGACGCCATCAGTGTCGGCCTGGAGTTCGACGCCGAAGGCGTGTCCATCAGTGGTGTGGGTGAAGGCCTGGCACCCCAATAACCACCTCACCTGAGGTGAATCTTTCGAGACGCCCTGTATCGCCCCGGCCCTCTCTTTGGAGGCCGGGGCTTTTTTTATCCCCTTGTCTCCCTCTCGGCCTCCCCTTATAAGTCGCTCCGCCTTTGAGTTTGGATGGCCACCTCCTCTGGATGCCTCGGAACGCCTATGTCCTCCGCTTATTTCCAAGACCTTATCCTTACCCTCCAGAACTACTGGGCCCAACAGGGCTGCGTCATTCAGCAACCCTGGGACGTCGAAAAGGGCGCCGGTACCTACAATAGCGCCACCTTTTTGCGAGCCCTGGGACCGGAGCCCTGGAACGTGGCCTATGTGGAACCCTGCCGCCGCCCCACGGATGGCCGATACGGCGAAAACCCCAACCGTCTGGGCGCCTATTACCAATTCCAGGTGCTCCTCAAGCCGGGGCCCGACAACGTCCTGGAGCTCTATTGGGACAGCCTCCGCGAGATCGGTATCGACCCCATGGTCCACGATCTTCGCTTGGTGGAAGATGACTGGGAACAACCCACCCTCGGCGCCTGGGGATTGGGCTGGGAGGTGTGGACCGACGGCATGGAGACCACCCAATTTACCTACTTCCAGCAGGTCGGCGGCATCGCCCTCGATCCCGTCCCCGCCGAGATCACCTACGGGCTGGAGCGCATCGCCATGTTCCTCCAAGACGTGGACAACGTCTACGACCTGGCCTGGGCCCCCGGCGTCAGCTACGGCCAGATCCGCCACCAGGAAGAAGTCGAATTTAGCCACTTTCATTTCGACGAGGCCGACGTCGACCGTCACCTCCAGTGGTTCGATGACTTCGAGGCCAGCGCCCTCGACCTCCTGGAGCAAGACCTGGTCTTTCCGGCCTACGACTTCATCATGAAGGCCAGCCACACCTTCAATATTCTCGATGCCCGCGGCGCCATCAGCGTCACGGAGCGCCAAAAATATATCGGCCGCATCCGCGGCATGGCCCGAAACGTCGCTCGCACCTACCTCGACAAGCGCGAAGCCATGGGCTTTCCCCTCCTCGACGACTGAGCTTTTTCTGACGCAGGACCACACGCCATGGAATTGATCGTTGAAATTGGATGCGAAGAATTGCCGGCTCGCTTTGTCGATCCGGCGCTGAGCCAGATGAAAGCCTTTTTCGTCGAGGCCTGTAACAACCAACGCCTCGACGTCGGCACCGTCCGCACCGCCGGCACCCCGCGCCGGCTGACCCTGATGGTCACCGACCTGGCCGACAAACAGCCCGACCTCCGAGAGGAGCGCACCGGGCCGCCGGCCAATATCGCTTTTGACGACGACGGCAACCCCACGCCGGCCGCCCAGGGCTTTGCCCGCGGCCAGGGCGTCGACGCCGACGACCTCTACACCGTCGATACCGAGCGAGGTCAGTACCTGGCGGCCGACGTCTTCGAAGAGGGCGCCCCAGCCACCGAGCTATTGCCCCAAATCTTGAGCGATATGCTCGCCGACATCGACTTTCCCAAGTCTATGCGGTGGGGCTCCCTGGATCTCCAATTTGGGCGACCCATCCGTTGGATCCTGGCCCTCGCCGACGGCGACGTGATCCCCTTTGAGTTTGCCGGCGTTCACAGCGCCGACCGTACCCGGGGCCACCGCTTTGCGGCCCCCGAGCCCTTTGCCGTCACCGGCATCGACGACTACCAGGACACACTTCGCAAGGCCCAGGTCATCGTCGATCCCGACGAGCGCCGCCAGTCCATCCTCGACGCCTTAGGCGACGCCGGCGAGCAGGCCGGCGGCCAGGTCGTCGACGATCCGGAGCTGGTCGACGAGGTCACCCACCTCATCGAACTTCCCCTGGCCACCACCCTGGACTTCGACGACAAATATCTGGAGCTTCCCCCGGAGGTCCTGATCTCCTCCATGCGCTCTCATCAGCGCTACTTCGCCATCGAGAAGAGCGATCAAAGCGGCCTCCTATCGGCCTGCGCCGTTATTTATAACACGCCCGTCAAAGACCCCTCGGTGGTCAATAAGGGCAACCTCAAGGTCTTGAGAGCCCGCCTGGACGACGCCTTTTTCTTCTGGAAGAACGACCTCGACACCTCCCTGGACGATTTTCGAGACGCCTTGTCAGACGTCATCTGGATTGGCCCCTTGGGCTCCACGCTGGCGCGCACAGAGCGCATGGCCGACGTGACCGGTGACATCGCCGACGCCCTGAGCTTCGACGACGAAGTGGCGGCCCACGCCCGGCGCGCTGCCGAGCTCTCCAAGGCCGATCTGGTCTCGGCCATGGTCGGTGAATTCCCCGATCTCCAGGGCGTCATGGGTCGCGAATACGCCCTGCGCGCCGGCGAGAGTAATGAAGTGGCCACGGCCATCGAGGAGCACTACCTGCCGGCCAAATCGGACGGGCCCCTTCCCCAGACCCCGGCTGGACAAGTCGTGGCCCTGGCCGACAAGCTCGACGCCATCGTCGGCTGCTTTGGCATCGACATGATCCCCTCGTCGACCTCCGATCCCTACGGCCTGCGCCGCGCCGCCCTCGGGGTCTTGCGCATCCTCCGCCACCGACAGGTGGACCTGGACGTCCTCATCGAGGCTGCCACCGACGCCTACGTCTTCGATGATGGTTCCACCCCCTTTGAACATACCACCGACCACGTCCAGCGCGCCGTCAAGGAGTTCCTGGTGACCCGCCTGCGCTACCAACTCCAGGAGGAGCTGCCCACGGACGTGGTCAACGCCGTGTTGGCCGTGCCCGTCACGGAGCTTCCCTCGGCCCACGGCCGCGCGCAGGCCCTGGCCGAACTCAGCGACGACGCCTCCGACTTCCGTCCCCTGGCCCTGGGCTTTAAACGGGTGGTCAATATCCTCGACAAGCAGGCTCAATCCGTCGATCTCGACGCCTTGAGCCTCGACGTGGAGCGATTCCAGGACCCCGCGGAGTCGGCGCTAATGGAGGCCGCCACCAAGGCCCAGTCCGAGATCGCTGACGCCCTGGATTCCCGTCAGTGGAGCCAGGCCTGTCGAGCGCTTATTCAGCTCAAAGACCCGGTCGATGACTTCTTCGACTCCGTGATGGTCATGGCCGATGACGAGGCTATCCGCCTCAAGCGGCTGGCCCTTCTGGCGAAGCTCCAGGACCTGTTCTTTGAGGTCGCCGACATCTCCAAGATCAAGACGTGACCGCGTCATCGAGGCGATCCGCAAAGGCCACTAACTCCTCCAGCATCGCCTCGATATCGCCTTGTCGACGCCTCATGGCCTCGTGGTGAAGATAGAACGTCACCTTACCCCTGCGAATCTCAAACGCCATCGGCGCCTCCGCCAACAGCGATTGCATCGCCGGCGTCTTAACGGCTTGGACCATCTCCTGGCCCACGCGACCGAATAAGACGAACTCCTGATCAAACGCCGGATCGCCCGTGGGCTCTTCCAAGCCGTCCTCTCGATCACCCACTTTTAACTCTCGGGGTCGAAGCGACACCCCCAGCCAGCTCATCCCCAACGATATCGAGATGGCATACCACAAACTCTTGGACTCTCTATCCTGCCTCAATGGACCGTGCTGCAGATCAAAGCGGGCGAGCTGAAGGGCATCCTCGAAGGGCCACCAATAAAAGCGTCTCTCCACGCATAGCTTGCGGCCTCCGACCTCGCCCTCCATGACGGTCTCCTCTTTGCGCCAATTGAGCGCCCAACGAGGGGCATCGCTCTCCAGCCCCAACTGCTCGGCCATCGCTGGCCAGTCAAGGCGTCGAACGCGCTTGTTGGCGAACAACGTCGAAATCCCCGCCACCACCACAGCGACGCCGATAGCAACCACGATCACTTCTACACTCACACCACCATCCTCCGTGCTATCAACACTCCCAGGCCATCGCTCGATACCGGCCTTGAAGAAACACCAAGAGCCAGCCAACTTGACTCTAAGACCCCCGTTTTTTCATTCCAAGTTCCCTGAGGACCGCACTGCGACCTGGCTTATCTCCAGGCCACAGCCTCCCGACTCACTTCGTTGCAGTATAAACACATTAGCAGGAACTAAGCGTCTGTTAAAGGGCCTCTTTAACTATTCCATCAAAGCCCTTGGCCGATCCCGCTAAAGCGTTGATTCTGACGCCCTGCTCCCTCTTGAAGACGGGCCGCTTGGCCCACCACCAACACCCCGCCGCTGGCGCGCGTCAGCCCTGTATAGAGGAGCTC
>CAZMJS010000090.1:0-13448 GCA_964566695.1 uncultured Bradymonadales bacterium | reverse complement strand
CGCGGGGGGAATGTGATGATGCTGCGGCCGGACGTGACGCCGGCGGTGGCCAAGACCTATGCCTATCAGTTGCGGGGGCTTCCGTTGCCGCTGCGGGTGGCCTACGCCAATAAGGTGGTGCGCGTGGAGGAGAGCTTTGGGACCTCCCAGGTGGAGAGCTATCAATTGGGGGCGGAGCTCATCGGTCGGCGGGGGCTAGTGGCCGATGTGGAGGTGCTGCTGATCGTGCTGGAGGTGCTGGAGCGATTGGGCTTGAAGCGCTTTCATATCAATCTGGGCGATCATCGGTTGGCGAAGCTATTGCTCAATATCAGTGGTGCGCCGCGGCGGATCCGCGACGAGGTAGAGGAGGCGATTTTATCGCGCGATCCCGATGAAGTGCGGCGGATCCTGGTGAACCTGGGGACGCGCAAGCGCTTTGTGGACGCCCTGGTGGTGCTGGCGGAGTTGGAGGGAGGCCTCCAGCAGTTGGACGAGATCGAGGCCATCCTGGGCGAGGAGCGAGCCCTCCAGGAGCGCATTGAGTATCTGCGAGACGTGGAACGGACGGTGGACCAACTGGGATATGGCAGGCGTGTGCGCATCGATCTGGGGGAGCTCGATGGCCCGGGATACTATACGGGGATCGGGTTTAGCGTGGTGTCGGAAGGGGCCAGTCGGCGCATCGCCCGAGGAGGGCGGTTCGATAAATTGATCGGTCACTACGGGTCGGATACGCCGGCGGTGGGGTTTTCCTTTTCGCTGGAGACGCTGGTGGAATTGCTTCACCCCAAGATTTCTCAGCGCTCCCGGGGGCAGCGCGATCACGAGGTGGTGACGGTGCGAAGCGATGATGCAGCGACGGGGTTTGAGGAGGCGTTGAAGCGGCGGCGAAATAACCTTTCGGCACGGATCGTGGCCAAACAAGAGGAGGCGACGTGAGCCAGATGGAGCGGTTAAGGCTGGCGCTGCCAGCGTGTGAGGAGTTGGCGGCCATCAGCGACCAATTTCGACGCTGCGGGTTTGAGATCCCTGACCTGGATATGCCGGGACTGCATCGGGTGGGCGATCCGCTGGAGTGCGGCTATGAGGTTGAGATTTTTCGCCTCAATGCGGCCGATGTGGGAACCTATGTGGAGCACGCGATCAGTCATATCGGGGTGATGAGCACCGATTTACTGCGGGAGACGAATGCCCAGGTGTGGCGGCCCTATACGTTTCGGTTTGGGCAGTACCCGATGGTATTCGCGGCGCCGCGAGGGGAGTCGTTTGCCAGCCTATCGTCGCGGCCGCAGGTGCGGATCGCGACGCCCTATCCAAAACTGGCCAGCGAGGTCTTTGCCCGCCGCGGCATGCCGGTGGAGATCGTCAATATTTCCGATAGTTATACGGCGTGCCTGTTGGGACTGGCCGATGCGTTTGTGGATCGGATGGCCGATCCGGCGCCGATGTACGAGCATGATTTTCGGGTGTTGGAGGTGCTGGAACATCGGCGCCTGAAGCTGGTGGCCAATCGGGCCCTGGGGTCTCGGCGACGAATCGCCATCCAGGCGTTGGTCAAGGCGTTGGTGGCCACCCAGAAGGAGGCGGTGGAGCCGGTGGAGATCCCCTACGAGCGAGAAGATGAGATGGCTCCCGGGCCCTATTTACACTGGGATAATGGGGGAGAGAGCGAAGGGGTCGGGTAGTCCCAGGGGGTCAAGAGTCGGCGAGGAAGTCCAAGAGATGACGGCGAAATTGGCGGGGGCGTTCGATGGGGATGGTATGGCCGCAATCCTCGATGAGGTGGTGGTGGCCTCCGCAAAGGTCGGCCAGTTGGCGGGCGCCCTCGGGTTCGACGAGGGGATCTTGGTCGGCGGAGAGGACGAGGGTCGGGGCCTGGACCCTGGGGGCGAGGTCGGAGACGTCGGGAAAGCCAACGAGTCCCTCGAGGAGGAGTCGGGTCCCCTGGAGGCTATTACGGTCCACGGAGGCCTGAACGATATTGTCCAGGAGGGCTTCGTTGGCATCCAGGAAGTCGGTCCCCAGAATGGTGGTCAGGGAGGCCCAGGAGAGGGCGCGCATGCCGCAATCTCGCAGGAGGGCGTGCCAGGAACGGATGATGGTTCGGGCGAGGGCGGTGGGCTCGGCGGTGGCGCTGCAGAGGACGAGGCGGCGCAGGCGCTGGGGGTGATGGACGGCGAGGCCCAGGGCGACGCGGGAGCCGTGGCTAAACCCGGCGAGGTCGACCCGCGAAAGGTCCAGTTCATCGAGGATGGCCGCCAGATCGTCGGCGTGTTGGCGGAGGGTGGGGATCTCGTCGGGGTCGTCGGATTGGCCCTGGCCACGGGCGTCGTAGGTCAGGACGGGGCGCTCCGATTTGATAGCCCGGACGTGGCTTCGCCAGTGGCGAGTGGTCTGGGTCATGCCGTTGAGAAAAACCAGTGGCGTTTCTCCCTGGTCGGCGCCGTGATATTCAAAATGGAGGGACAGTCCGTCGTCGGTGCGGATGGTGCTCATGGTTGGAACCGGTGCTGAAGGTGGCCAAGGTCGCGGATCAGCGCTTGTAATGTGGGATGGAAAAATGCGCAACGGTCAACGCGGGATGGACGGGGTGCGGTGGGCACTGGTGGCTGTCATATGGATGGTGGCGATGTGGGGCGGGCCGGTGTGGGCGTCGGGCGAGGCGCAGGGAGGCGAGGCCGACGAAAAGGTGTGGACCCTGGCGGTGATGGCCGATCTCAATGGGGCTTTTGGCTCGAAGGAGTATAATGAGCACGTCCATGGGGCGGTTCAGTGGTTGATCGATGATGGGGAGGCGGACGCCGTGCTGATCGCTGGAGATATGGTGGCGGGGCAGATGGAAGGGTTGGATTACTCGGGGATGTGGGAGGCCTTTCACGAGGTGGTGACACGCCCGCTGAGGGAGGCGGGGTTGGCGGTGGCGGTGACGCCGGGGAATCACGATGGATCGGAGCGGCCGCGGTTTTGGCGTGAGCGGGTGGAGTTTGCCCGTCAGTGGGAGAGGTACCGACCACAGGTGGCGATGATCGACGATGAGATGTATCCCTTTTATTACGCCTTTGAGGTGGGTCCGGCGACGGTGATTTCGATGGACGGAACGGGGGTCGGAAGGCTGGATGAGGCGCATATAGACTGGATGATGTCGCTCCCTGGGAGCGGCACGGGGGGGCCTGTATTTGTGATGAGTCACCTGCCTCAATACCCGGTGGCCCAGGGGCGAGAGGTCGAGATTTTTGATGATCCTCAGTTGGAGGACTTTGTGGAGGAGGTGGGGCCGGCGGCGATGATCAGCGGGCACCATCACGCCTACTATCCGGCGCGAGTGGGGGAGACGCTATTTTTGCATGCCGGGGCGCTGGGGTCGGGGGTTCGGCCGTTGCTGGGGGAGGATGAGCCGGGGGAGCGGGTGTTGAGCTTGGTGCATTTTGATGAGGACGGTGTGGTGGGGTTGGAGGCCCGCGTGGGGCCGGATTTTGAACGCCATCTGGAGAACGAAGCGCTGCCAGATCGGTTGGTCATGCCGTCGGGGCGCCGGGTGGCGCGGGAGGCGTTGGAACGGTGGGATGGCGTGGGTGACGATGGGCAAGAGAGGTCAGAAGGCGCCTCCAAATAGGAGGTACCACTCGGTGATGGCACCTTCGTCGAGGCCGCGGGCGAGGCCTGTGCGCAGGCTATTGGACATGCGGTAGCCCAGGATGCCGTCGAGTTGAATTTCGGCGCCCACGCCGGTCATGTAGTCGGCGTGGGTCAGGTACCCGTCATAGGCCGTGCCGTGGTCGACGAAGACGGAGCCTTTGAGGTTTCGGAAGAAGAGGGGGAGGGTGGCCAGGCCCTGGTCGAGGCGAAGGATGGGGAAGCGGTATTCCAGGTTGATGGTCTGGTATTGAGAGCCGGTCAAAAGTCCCGGTGGGTAGCCGCGGATAGGGGTACCGCCGCGAGGCTCTTGGAAGACGACGGCGGAGAAGACGTCTTGAGGGGCGTGACCGCCGATGGAGTAGCGGCGAACGCGGCCGGTCTGGCTGCGGTTGATGGCGCCGCGAAGGCGGAGGGCAAAGACGTGGCTATCGGCCAGGGGGTTGGGGCGAAAGAGGTTGAGGCGATAGCTGAGATTGACGGCGCTATCGGGGTGGCCGAGAGAGGGGTGGTTGAGGCCAAAGGTGGCGCCACCGGAGAGGCCGCGCTCGGTGGAGATGGAGTAGGGGTAGCGCTCCTGGCGGCTATAGCTGATGCCGAATTGGAGTTCGTTGAAAAAGCCGTCGTTTGGCTCGGAGGGGGCACGGTCGCCGGGCTCGTGTTGGATGGTGGGGCGCTCGCGCTCGGTGCGGTAATCGACGCGATAACTGGTGGAGAGGCTGACGGTGTGGTCGTGGCGGCGGATGGGGTAGGAGAGGCTGAGGTTGCCCAGGTATTGGCGTTCCAGGTAGGGGATCTGGCGACTCTCGGCGAAGAGGCCGGAGGTGCGCGGGGTGTCCTGGAGGCGCAGCAGGGTGGAGACGTTAATGGGGGCGCCTCGGTAAGCGTATTGCAGCCCCAGGTTGGCGCTGCGATCGATGAGGTCGGATCCGGTGGTCCAGCCGCCGCTGAGGGTATATTCGTGGTGTTCGATAGGATCGTAGCCGGAAATGGTGGCGCCGATGCCGGTGCCTTCGGCGATGAGGCCGAAGTTGGGCTCAAAGAGCATGGGCTTGAGCCATCGAAAGGGTTGGTAATCCCGGGGCGTGGCGGCGTCGCCAAGATCGGGTTCGGGATAGTCGATCCAGGGGGCGTCGCGCTCGGTGCGTCGGCGATCGGGGTGGTAGAAGCCGCCGGGGTGTCGAAAACGGGCGATCTCGAAGCCCTCGGTGGTGTAGGTATAGACGTAGATCCACCAGCCGTCGGGGCTGACCTGGGGGTGGAAGACCCCGCGCAGGACATTGGACATCTGCCAGGTCTGGCGGGTCTCCAGGTCCATGGCGTGGATATTGAAGATGCCGTCGACGTCGGCCGTGAAGTAGAGCATGCCGTCGGGCCCAAAGGAGGGATCCATGTCGTGGGCCGGGCTGTCGGTCAGGCGCTCCCAGGTGCGCGATGAGAGATCGAAGAGGTAGAGATCGCGCTGGCGGCGATCGAGGCGCCACCAGCTAAAGACGATGCCCGAGCCGTCGGGGGTGTAGGTGGGGCTGGAGATCTGCTGCCAGTGGCCGTCTTCGTCGTCGGGAAAGTCATGGCGGCCAAGGAGGACCTCCTCCTGGCTGGGGGAGCGGAGGGGACGCTGGACGAGTTCCATGGAGCCGGCGCGGTTTCGGACGTGGACCAGGTGCTGGCCGTCGGGGCTGATGGCGGGCTCGCGGGCGCGGTCGGCTTCGGTGAGGCGGTGGAGGCGGCCTGTGGCGGGGGTGTAGGCGAAGAGGTCCTGGTAGGAGTAGACGTTTTTGGTGCGCTCGCGGCGAGAGAAGTAGAAGGTCTGGCCGTCGGGCGACCAGTTGCCGGGACCGGCGGCGCCGTGGGCGCTTCGGACCTCGTCGAAGTCCTGTCCGGAGGGGGCGATGGAGGCGAAGACGGGCGTGTCGGTGAGGTTATTTCGGTGAAAGGTGATGGGGTGCGGGTGATCGGGCCGTAGCGTGGGGTAGCGGTTGCGGCCACCGCCGTTGGTGAGGACCTCCAGGGGGGTGCGACCCCTTGATTCGACGGCGATGCGGGTGGCCTCGGCCTCGGCGCGGGCCTCGTCGATGAATCCCTCCCAGTGCTCCAGGAGGTCCGCCTCGGTGAGGGCCTCGGTGATGTGGTTCATGCCGTAGGGGATGGGGCGCTCGCCATAATCATGGTTGAAGTCGCGGATAAAGTCCTCGCCGAAGTGGCGGGCCATATAGTCGATGAAGAAGGCGCCGTAGAGGTAGACCGTGGTGCCCGTCGGCCAGCGAAAGGGAAGGCCTGAAGCCTTACCGATGTCGAAGAGTTCGTCTTCCAGGGCGGCCGTGCGAAGCCACATGCGAAAGAGGGGGCTATTGGCGCGGGCGCGGCCGGTGCGCACGGTCTCCAGGTAGACGGCGATGCCCTCGATATACCACCGGGGCAGAAGGGAGTGGGGGTGGTATTGCTTTCCGATGACGCGGTTGATGGCCTGGGGGATCCCGGGGTTGGTGTCCAGGTGTAGGATGTGGACGTATTCGTGGTAGATGAGGACGCGGAGCCAGTCATCGTAGTAGCCGAGGTTTCCCTCGGGGGTCGGTGGTTTGCCATAGATGGTGATGAAATTTCGCCCGAAGATGCGGGCAAAGCCATTGGCCACGTCTTGTTGATCCGTGACCAGGATGTGGGTCTTCTGGCCGGGCTTCCAGTCCAGGATGGGGGTGAGGACGGTGTGAGATTCCTCGGCGATGGAGGCCGTGCGGCGGGCCAGGGCTTCCAGGCCGTCGTAGTAGTGGACGTGGAAGTGGTCGGTGGTGATGGTGTGGTAGTCGAGGTGTCGGTCGTCAAGGGCCGTGGCCTGGCCGGGAATGGCGAGGATGGCGGCGAGGGTAAAGACCAGTCCCAGGACTGCTAGAAGGGGCCGATCGTGCTGGGGAAGAGGGCAATGCATGGGCCCTAAGATGTAGCATTGCCCCCGGTTCAGGGGAAGGGAAGCCGTCGCTCAGGGCTCGAAGGTGATGGCGAAGTGAGGCGTGAGGGTGGAGGGGAGGTCATCGGTGTCGAGGTCATCAAGGTCGACCGACCACTGGCGGAGATGGTCCTGATAACAGGTCAGGAGGTCGGGAGAGGGGCGGATGTGGGAGTCCTGGTTGGTGAGGGTCAGATCATGGTGGGCGATGCGGTAGGTGCCGTCGGCGTCGATCTCCAGGTGGGCCTGGATGTCGGCGACGGTGGCGTCGTCGCCGAGTTGATCCAGGGAGAGGGCGGCGCAGTCGCTCATGTCGGGGAGGCGGTCGGTGAGGGCGTCGGCCAGGGGGGCGCGAAAGGGATCGTGGATGTGGCGCAGATCTTGAAGGAGCAGGCGCGGGCGCGCGTCGCGGCGATCGTCGGCCGGTTGGGCGACGATCTGGACTCGGTAGCGCAGGTGAGCGACGTCGCGGGGCGTGTCGCTGAGGCGAGGGAAGCGATAGTCCCAGGCCAGGCGAAGGATGCAGCGGGCCTGGTCGGGGGCCAGGCGATGGTGGTGGCCCTGGACGCCCTGAACGGTGCCGGATTCGGCGAGATAGAGGTCGACGACGAGGCTTCCCTGATCGCCAAAGTGTCGGGGGCGAAAGCAGGCGTCGATGTCGGCGGCCGAATCATTGAGGAGACCCTGAGCGTCGACGCCGGCGACGTCGTCGGGGGCCTCCAGGAGTTCGACGACAGGAATATAGTCCCAGGGCACATAGGCCACGGAGAGGTTCAGGTCCTCGGGATCGGTGGGTTCGTCGACGACCGGGGGGGCGTCGTCGATGGCATCGTCTTCCAGGGACGGTGCATCGTCGGGCAGGGGGTCGTCATAGGAAAAATAGATGGAGCTCTCTTGGGAAGGGCGGGCGATGGCGTTGTCCATGGGCACTGTGGGTGCGATCTGAGCGGGAGCGCTAAGAGATGGGAGCCCGTAGAATAGCGGACCCGGGCCCAGCGGGTCAGCCAGGGGGCGCGGTTCGCTAAGGTCCGAAGGGGAGTGGGAGATGTCTTGGCGCAGCTCGGCGGGGGTCGATGCCCAGGCGAGGTGGGAGAGAGAGAGGATGGTGGTGAATACGAAGAGGTACGCGATGCGTCGCCCCATGATTGGACCTCCCGGCGGTGCGAAAAATGGCAGCGGGATGTCTGCACCCGCTGTCAGGAACGTAAACACCAGCGGTCATGGAACAATTCCAGAGTGCGATCAGGGGCCGTCGGCGGGGTCGACGGCGATAAAGCAGCGAAGGCCGTCGTCGTCTTGAGGGCGAAGGTCGTACCAATCGGGGGCGTCGTCCAGCTCGTCGATGAGGGGTCCGTGGAGACGGGGATCGAGGAGGGCGGCGTTGATGTCCTGGGCGGCGAAGAGGCCGCGGCCGCCGGCCTGGTCGACGAGCAGGTCGTGGAAGGGGTCGATGTCCTCGGGCTGGAGACGGCGGTGGTCGTCGATGAGGGGAGCCTGAGGTCGGTGGGTTCGAAAGGTGTGGTATAGCAGAAAGCCGGCGTGGTCCGGGCGGTGGTAGATGCGCAGGGTGCGGCCGGTGCGGCGAAGCTCCTCGGCGCAGCGAAAGGGAAGCTCCGGGCTGGCCAGGCTCTTGAGCGGGGGCTCGTAGCGCAGGTCGTCGACGACGTGGGGCACGATATGGTGGCGGGTGTCCGTGCCGGGCTGGACCAGGGCGGCCAGGACGCCGAGGAGGACCAGGATGGCCAGCCAGCCAAACCAGGGGACGGTGGTCATGGGGGGGGCGATGCGGCGCTCCAAGAGCCGTGGAAGGATCAGCGGAAGCGCCAGGGCAAAGACGAGGAGTGTGGCGGTGGTGATGGCGGGCCCGGACCAGGCCTGGGGGAGGGCCGATGGGCCGTAGGCGAAAGCCAGGAGTCCAAGGGGGGCGGAGGCCAGAATGAGCGCAGAAATCCAGGCTTTTGTCGCTCCCTGGGAGGCGCATGCCGCCAGGGAAATGAGGGTCAACAGGAGGGCCAGATCGGCGTCCAGGTTCACCAGGGCGGCGACGCTCAGGGGGGCGGCGAGGGCGAGCCACCACCGGTGGGGATGGTCGATGAGGCGGTGGAGGGCGAGGAGGAGGAGGGCCGCCGGGAGGGCAAGGAGGGCGGTGGCCTGGACGTCGGTCAGCCAGGCGGCGGCGCCGGCGGCGGTGAGGGCCAGGGCGATGGTCTGCAGCAGGGAGTGGCCGCGGCGAAGGGCCGGGAGGCTCACCAGGGCGAAGGCGAGGGCCAGAGAAAGGTTGACGATCCACAGCGATAGGCCGGCGCCGCCGAGGTGGTGGAGGTGGGAGAAGAGGACGGCGGAGAGCCAATCGGGGTAGACGACGGGAAAGTCGGCGGGGAGGCGGAAGAGAAAGAGCTGTTCGGCCGGGATGGCCTCGTAGGCCCGGATGACGTCGCCGACGGTGACGTCAAACCAATAGGTGTCGCGGCGCAGGCCTCGAAAGGCGCTAAGGGCCAGCGCCAGGGCGAAGAGGGCCAGGGCGGCGGCCAGGGTCTGGAAGGTGGAGCGGGAGTCGGTGGCCATGATCGTGGGGCTCGGCGCAAGGGAGGGGGCTTAGAGCTGTCGACGCAATAGATAAGCGCCAGCCTTGATGACGACAAGGATCGACAGGGCGCTGATCAGGAGTCCGCCGACGATGGCCAGCGCCGTCCACGCAGTGAGGGTGCGCGATCCCAGATCGGTGAGGACGAGGGAGGGTTGGAGCCATAGACCGATCAGGGAGAGGGTCAAAAAGATGGTGGTGATCATAAAGACCACGGCGCCGAAGCTAGACGCGATCTTGGCGGCGTTGGGGTTGTGGAATTGAGGGGACATGGCGCCCATGCCGACGGCCATGGCGGAGGCCACGAGGCTGATGATGAAGATCTGGGTGGCCGCCAGGATGGTCATGAGGGGATCGATGCCGACGAGGAGATTGGAGGACCAGATGAGGAATTGACCGATGGCGAGGATGGGCAGGAGGCTTCCGAGCCACTTGCCGACGAGAAAGCGCTCCAGCGATAGCGGCGCCTGGAGGATGAGCCAGAAGGAGCGGCCCTCCAGGCTGACGGCGGGAAAGAGGAAGCGTCCGCAGAGGGCGACGACGACAAAGGCACAGGCGGCGAGGTTGAAGAAGACCAGGCCCACATCGCCGACGAAGGTCTCGTCGGCGGCGACCTCGAAGTACTTAAAGTTAACGAGGTAGATGATGATGATGGCGATGACGATCAGAAGTTGAGACCACTGGCTGGCGTCGCGGAGAAAGATGGCCTGGTCTTTGCGGATCAATTGACGAAGGGTGGAGGCGGGGCCAGGGCGCTGGCGAAGTTGTTGGAGGCGCTGGGCCAGGGATTTTCCACGGGTTCGGGTCTGGCGAAGGATCCAGTCGCGGATCACGACCATCAGCCCGCCGTTATGCTCGCCTTCCTGGGCGTTGGAGTAGCCGCGGAAGTAGAGGGGGCGGTGGAGCCAGGCGGCGATGAAATAGAGGGCGATGGGGGTGGTGAAGAGGAGGAGGACGGACCAGAAGACGGGGGCGTCGAGTTCAAAGAGGTGGGGCGTCAAGATGCTGACGACCCAGTCGTAGGGCAGATAGGAGGTCTCCGGCGGCGATAGGAGGCGCATGAGCTCGCCGATGGAATCAAAGGAGTCGGGGTTGAGGAGGCGCTCGGGTTCAAAGGCCCGGATGACGACGAAGAGGGTGGTAAAGGCGACGAGGCCGAAGAAGAGGGCGGCGTCGCGGGTACGGTTGGCGGCGATGATATTGGTGACCAATAGGGCGAAGATGGAGGCCAGGGCGGTGGGAATGGCCACGAAGGGCAGGAGCACGGCCACCAGGAGGGGGTAGAAGTAGAGGGGGGCCTGCAGTTGGACGCCTACCGAAATAAAGAGGGGGAGGCCGAAGAGGACGACGATCCAGGAGGATTGGACCAGGGATTCGATGAAGCGAGCGGCGAAGAGGTCGTCGGTGTCGATGGGCTGGCCCATCAAGAATTCGAGGTCGTCGGCCAGATAAAAGGTGCTGAAGGCGGTGACGACGTTGGAAAACAGGAGGAGGGCGAAGAAGACGAGGACGGTGATGCTCAAGAGGCGATGGACCAGGAGCTCGCCGACCAGATCGATCTGCAGAGCGTTGGCGACGACGAAGTCGCCAGAGCGATAGAGCATGAAGGCAAAGAGGATGCTCAAGACGGTGAAGGCGGGCACGCGCATGCGTCCCTGGCGAGAGCGCAGGGTGCCGCGAAGGGTGCGAAGTTTGATGGCTAAGAGGTGGCGAATCACCGGGGATCCTCGCTGGTGGAAGAGGGGCGTCCGAAGCGCTGGGCGACGGCCTGGTCGCGTTCCTGTTCGCTTTCTTCGGTGAGGGTTAGGAAGACCTGCTCCAGGGTGCCGCCGGTGGCGCCGGACTCCAGTTGGAGCTCGCCCAAGGTGCCGCGGGCGATGATCTGGCCGTGGTTGATGATCACGATCTGGTCGCAGACCTCCTCGGCGACCTCCAGGGTGTGGGTGGAGAGGAGGATGGACATGGCCTGTTGCTCGACGAGGCTTCGAAAGAGGCGCTTGATGAGGTGATGGCCCTTGGGATCGAGGCCCACCATGGGCTCGTCGATGACCAAGAGGCGGGGCTCAGGGAGCATGGCGCCGGCAAAGACCAGGCGCTGCTTCATGCCGTGGGAGAAGCTCTCGATGAGGCCGTCGGACCACTCGCGAAGTTCAAAGAGGGTCAGCAATTCGTCGATGCGATCGGCGATATGGGGGCGCTCCATCTGGTAGAGGCCGCCGATAAAGCTGAGGTATTCAAAGGCGGTGAGCTTGTCGTAGACGTAGGGGCGGTCGGGGATGAAGCCGGTGACCTTTTTGGCGTTGACGGTGTCCGTTTGGAGGTCGAAGCCGTCGATGGTGATGGAGCCGTCGGAGGGTTCGATGAGGCCGGTGATCATGCGCATGGTGGTGGTTTTTCCGGCGCCGTTGGGCCCCAGGACGCCGAAGACCTGACCGACGGGGACGTCGAGGTTGATGCCGCCGACGGCGCTGAAGTCGCCATAGGTCTTTTGGAGGCCGCGGACGCGCACAAGGACGTCGTCGGTGTGCAAGGTGCCATCGGCGGCAGGGCTGGGGGCGGGGTCATTCATCGAAAGCTCCAAGGGGCGTCGTGAGAGCAGCGGTTAGTCGAGGACATGCAGACTGTCAGCGATGGGGACGAGAGCCTCCAGGTCGGCCTCGCTGGCGAGCCATAGCTGGAGATGATGGCGGTCAACGGGGCCGGCGAGGGGGTCGATGTCTGCCAGGTATTGGTGACCGTCATAGAGGGCGATCCAGAGGTGGGGTACAAAGCCCCGATCGGGGTGGAGGATGAAGCCATGGACCAGGTGTGGATGATAATCTGCGGTGAGCAGGGCCTGGTACTGTGCAGAAAGGCAGGTGTAGGGCTCCTTGGGAGCGACATCGTCCAGGGATGGTGCCGAATTGTCGGGCGCCGATGGAAGCCCATGGTGCCACGGGGGGCAGGTGTCGGGCCAGGCATCCCGGAGGGCGTCTGGGGACTGGAGTGGGTCCGGATCGGTGGGGATGGCATCGACGAGGTCGCGAAACCAGGGGGGCGCGTCGTCGGGATCGGGCCATCGCGACTCGAACTCCGGGGGCGAGGGAGCGTGAGCGGTGTGCCACAGGGGGCTGGGATGAGCGGTCTGGACGCGGGCATCGTCATTGGATTGCAGGGCGATATGTTGGCGAGGGCTCAGGAGGTCGAGGTCGCGCTCGGGGAGGGGATCGATGGCGATGGTCAGGGGTGAGGGATCGTCATCGTCATCGTCGGCGTCATCGGTCGACGAGGTATCGAGGAGTTCGTGGAGGTCATCGCCGGGGTCGAGGTCTTGAAGGTCGTCTGGTTGGAGGCGATCCAGGTCACCGGAGCCGAAGCGGGCGGCGATGGCCAGTAGATCGCCGGCGTCGATGGCGTCGACGAAGGGGGGCGAGGTGTCGCCGCGCTCGTCGAAGCGCTCTTGAAGATCGGCAAATTTCTGGGCGCCGATGGGCTGGGGAAGGCGGGCGATGGCGACCTGCATGGGGAGGACTTGCTGGATGGGCATGCCGAATTCATCGACCATGATATTGGTCTCCAGGCCGCCCGTGGACTGAACGAAGTGGTGGGCGTCGGGGTAGTCGCCGTCCAGGCTAGAGACCTCGCGCTGGCCCTCGTAGGTGATGTCGATGGTGGAGGGGGTAAGCGTCATGGGATCGAAGTAGTCCTGGGAGAAGCGGTCGCCCGGTTGGGGGTCGTGCTGGGCCAGGATCTGGGGGATGGCGTGGGGGGCGATGCGAGGCCGTTGGTCGAGAGGGGCGCGGAATTGCTCGGCGGCCTCGTCGAGGGTCAGATGGACGCGAAAGGAGGGGCCATCGTCGGTGTATTGGCCGAGCATCTCCAGGGTGTGGCCGAAGGCGTCGATGGAGGCGGTGGCGTTTCGCAGGGCCAAATCGTCGCGCAGGGTCACCCGGGAGGTAAATTGGAAGAGGTAGGGGTCGCCGCCGAAGCTCAGCTCGGCGATGCCCTGGTTTTCGATGAGCCAGCCATCGACGAGCCGGGTCCGATCTTCGCGGAGTACGCCCACCTCGTCGCCGGCGTGGTAGACGGCCATCCAGGTGGTGTCTTCCTGAAGTTCAAAGGCGCCGTCGGTGAGGGTAATGGCCTGGGGATCGCCTTCATGACCGACCAAAAAGAAGGCGGTGAAGGCAAGGAGCCAAGAACCGACGGCGAGGATTCCGATCCAATCGAAGAGGCGCACGGGGGGTCCTGCGGCGAAGCGTGTCAGGGGGCAAGGGTCACATCACGGCCACCATTGTAGCCGTCAGTGCCCCATGGCGTCTAGCG
>CAZMJS010000089.1:0-13645 GCA_964566695.1 uncultured Bradymonadales bacterium | reverse complement strand
ACGGCGCCAGATCAGATCCCCGCCTGCGGGGCTCCGCACTATCTCAGTGTCTATCTATGGGAACGTAGGTACGGGCGTGGTCTACCAAGTTGGTGGTGACGTCGACGTCCAGGTCAGAAGGAGTCCAGGGATCGGCGGGGAGTTCGTCGTCGATGATGGTGGCGTAGAGGATCAGAGCGATGAGGTAGGCGCCCTTTCGATTGGCGTGGTTGTGGTCCGGCATATACAGGTCGATGGGCTCGTCGGCGGTGCGAAGGGACTCCCAGGCCGGTCCTACCGGGGCGAAGGCCGCGTCATTATTCTTCAAGGCCCGTTGGGCAAGCTCTGTTTTCTGGTCATGGGCCCACGCCACGTCAGCGGGGGGCTGAAAGACCTCGTGATAGGAGTCGCAATCGGGATGACGCGGCCAGGTCTGATAGAGGATGGGACGAGCGCCCTTGTCTCGGGCCTGAGCTTCCAGGGTCTCAAAGGAATCGACGTAGTAGTCGGGCCAGATAAGCGGTTCCAGGCTCTGCCCCTGAAGGACGATATGGTCGAATTCTCCAGGGTTGGTATATGTCTGGATGGTGTCGTTATGTACGTGTTGATAGAGCGTGGCGCCACCGGGTAAAAAGCCGTCAATCCAGAGCGGGGGATAGCGATCGTCGTGGTGGGCGATGCGCTCCAGCATTTGCTGGACATAGGAGACCCTGGAGTGGCTATTCCCCACCAAAAAGACGGTCATCGCTCCCTCGGGTTTTTCCTCGTAGAAGTGATCTTCATAATCGGGGGTGCGATACCAGTCGAAGACGAGAACGCCAGCCACCAGGAAGGCCATGGAGGCGATGGCAACGCGAATCGGGGTGATCTTCATGGCGTTCCTGTGCAGGTGAATTTGGTGAATGGGGCCAGCCCATGGCCCATGGTAGTGAATGAAAAGCCCTTGGTGAATACCGCATCAAGGACCATGGTGATTTGCGCCGCAGTGGTCGGTAGCGCTATCGTTGGAAGTGCTTCGGCGTCGATGCGATGACGGGCCACTCGGTTTGGAGTCCCTATGTTCTTATTGCGGGTCTGTGAGCAGTTGGCGGACCACGGTATTTCCTATGCCATCGTCGGGGGACATGCGGTGGCGCTCCATGGAGCGCCGCGAGGGACGCTGGACGTCGATGTGATGATCGAGCACTCGAGGGAGCAATTCCAGGGCGTCGAAGCGGCCCTTCGCGACCTTGGATTGACGCCCTATTTGCCGCTGTCGGCGGATTATGTCTTTGAGCATCGCCAGCAATTGCTGAAGGAGCGAAACCTGATCGCCTGGTCGTTTGTGAACCACGCCCGACCGGTGGAGATCGTCGATATCATCATCGCCTATGACCTGCGCGATTTTGACGTGGAGACGAAGCAACTAGATGAGACGGAGGTTCGTCTCCTCAGCCTGGCGTCACTCATGGAGATGAAGGCGCTGACGGCGCGGCCCCAGGACATGGCCGACGCCGAAGCCCTGGAGCGTATAAAGGAGGACAAGTGATCCCCAGAGAGAGAGCGCTGCAGTATTTTAGTCCAGAGGCCCTGGAGAGGGCCAGGGATCTGACGCCCCTGGAGATCGCTGAGTTTTTGGAGGAGTATCGACTGCTCTACGGACTTCGAGAGGTGCCGCCCATTCCGGAGGAGTTTCGCGATCTCGTCGATCCGGCGTGCCCCGAAAGCGAGGGCGAGCCTTGAGTCACCTCCCCTTGCCATGGGCCCCCCCGATCCACTAGGGTCCGTTGGCAAAGCGCTTTTCGAGCAGCTTTGCCGAGGCGACGCCCACCCTGGATGGTGAGGCGGGCCCGGATCATTTTATCCGGCCCCTCGAGGGGGCCACAGACCGAAAGTATAAAATTATGGAAGGAAGAGACGCACCCAATATCGCCATTTTTGCCGATTTCGAAAACGTCGTCATCGGCGCCCGCGATGCGAAGTATAAGACCTTTGATATTCACCTGGTATTGCAGCGACTGCTCGACAAGGGCAGCATCGTCGTCAAGAAGGCCTATGCCGACTGGGATCGCTATAAGTCCTCGAAGAAGCCGATGCACGAGGCGGCCTTTGAGCTCATCGAGATCCCCCACGTCAGCTACTCCGGCAAGAACTCGGCGGACATCCGAATGGTCGTCGACGCCCTGGACCTGTCCTATAATAAGGACCACGTCGGCGTCTTCGTCTTGATCACCGGCGATAGCGACTTCTCGCCCCTGGTGAGCAAGCTGCGAGAGAATAATAAGAAGGTCATCGGCGTGGGCGTTAAAAACTCGTCGTCCGAGCTTCTGATCGACAATTGCGACGAGTATATCTACTACGACGATCTGGTGCGCGATAAGCGCAAGAATAAGAAGGGCCGATCGTCGAGTGGCAAAAAGCCCAAGCGCAAGCAGACCAACGGCGGGGCGGGCACCAAGGCCGACGAAGAGGGCTCCAAGGAAGAGGCGCTGGACATGGTGCTGGACACCACGGAGGCCCTGTTTCGAGAGCGCGACGAGAATATCTGGGGCTCCATGGTCAAGCAGACCATCAAGCGAAAGAAGCCCCATTTCTCGGAGACCTTCTACGGCTATCGCAAGTTCAGCGAGCTCCTGGAAGACGCCGAAAAGCGCGGCCTCCTGGAGATCAAACGCGATCAAAAGTCCGGGGGCTATATCATCCTGGGCTTTGGCCCCAAGGCATAAGTCGATGCACAATTACCTGGCTTTGCTGCGGCGTCTCCTCGAGGAGGGGACGCCGCGCGGCGATCGAACGGGGACGGGGACGCGAAGCTTATTCGGCACGCAGATGCGTTTCGATTTAGGCGAGGGCTTTCCGGCAGTGACCACGAAGCGGCTGCACTTTAAGTCCGTGGCCCATGAATTGCTGTGGTTTCTCCGCGGGGAGCCCCATATCGGCTACCTCGAAGAGCATGGGGTCACCATTTGGGATGAATGGGCCGATGAGGAGGGACAGCTTGGACCCATTTACGGGGTCCAGTGGCGCTCCTGGCCGCGGCCGGAGGGGGGAGAGGTGGACCAGATCCGCAATGTGATCGACGCCATCAAGACCAACCCGGAGTCGCGACGCCACGTCGTCAGCGCCTGGAACCCCGGTCAATTGGAGGCCATGGCCCTGCCACCGTGCCACGTGCTCTTTCAATTCTACGTGGCCGACGGCGCCCTCAGCTGCCAGCTCTACCAGCGAAGCGGTGATATCTTTTTGGGCGTGCCCTTCAATATCGCCTCCTATGCCCTGCTGACCCATATGGTGGCCCAGGTCTGCGATCTGGAGGTCGGTGAGTTCGTCCACGTGATGGGCGATGCCCATCTCTACGAAAACCACGTGGAACAGGCCCGCACCCAGCTTGAACGCCAGCCCTTTGAGAAGCCCCGACTGGTCCTCGACGATTCGGTCGACGATATCGACGGGTTTCGCTACGAGCATATCCACCTGGAGGATTATCAATGCCATCCAACGATTCGAGCGCCTGTGGCCGTTTGAGTGCCCATCGCTGCGAGGTGGTGGCCATCGCCGCCCACGACGAGACGGGCGCCATCGGCGTCGACGGAGGTCTGCCCTGGCATCTGCCGGCAGACCTTCGCCATTTCAAGCGCGAATCCAGCGGCGAATCGGTGGTCATGGGAAGGCGGACCTACGAATCCTTTGATGGGCCGCTTCCCGATCGACAACACCTGGTGCTGACCCGCCAGACTGATTACCAGGCCCAGGGCGTGGAGGTGGGTCATGACCTGGAGGCTGTGGCCGACTGGGTGGAGGAGAGGGATCTGGAGCGCCTGATGGTCTGCGGAGGGGCCGCGGTCTACGAGGCGTTGCTTCCGGCCTGCGACGCCATGATCCTGACCGTCATCCATAGAGATTACGGGGGAGATACCCACTTTCCGGACTACGATGAATCGCAATGGGCGGTGGAGCGCGAGGAGTTTCGGCCGGCCGACGAGGAAAACGAAGCAGCCATGACCTTTCGCTGGCTTCGCCGCGTGGAGAGCGCTTGAGTGACGCCCCGCTCGCCGACGGCGAGCGGGGCTTTTTCGTTGAGAGAGGTCATTTACGCATTAGAAGGGAGGGGCCTGTTCGATGGGATCGTCGTCTTCACCGAAGAAGGACTCCCAGATGTCCTCGAAGAAGGTGTCGTCATCTTCGGGGATCTGGGCTCGCAATTCGCCCTGATCGAAGTCCTGGGTATAGACGGTGAGGAAGTAATCGCCATCGCGCATGGCGTCGATCTCGTCGTCCTCAAAGGTGGTCTGGTACCAGAAGCGAAGGTGGCCATCGTCGGCGACCTCGTAGTTCAGATTGGCGACGAGCTCGCCGGTCTCGCCGAGTTCGCCGGTCTCCAGGTTGACGGCGGAGCCGAAGACCTCGGTGGGCTCACTGCTGAGGTCTTCGATGGATCCGGAGATCACGGCACTATTATCGTCGCGGATCACGATCCAGGCCCAGCCCCCGGCGGTGGTATCCACCAGTTCCGGCAGCGCGGCGGTGTCAAAGAGGACGCCCCATCCCTCATCGACGTCCTCATAGGTGGGGGCGTCGGGATCGAGTTGGCCGCGGAGCTCGCCGTCGGGATAGGCCTGAGAGTGGATATTGACGTACCACTCCAGGTCCTCAAAGGCCTGGGCCTCGTCGGTGGACAGGGTGCGCTCAAACTCAAAGGTCCCGCCGCGGCGATCCTCATCCAGGTCAACGGTCAGATCGTAGATGACGGGACCGGTGGCGTCGGCGGTCGCCAGGTGCAGATGCGCCGGCGAATCGCCAATATTGAGGGCGTCGGCCACCAGGTTATCAAAGGATCCATCGATGGTTAGATCCCGAGAGTCCTCGTCGTAGGTGATGTCCATCTCGCCGTCGCCGATGGAGGCGATGGGAGGCACCTCGTTTTCGCCGACGAGCTGAACGCTGAACTCATCGAGGTCATCGTCATCATCATCGCTACAGGCCACCAGGGGCAGGGCCAGGAGGAGGGTCGCTAGGGAGATAAGCCAATGTCGAAGGGTAAAGCGCTTCATGGTCAGCTCCTTGGTGTTGCTGACAAGACTGATGCCCCTCGGTCGATGGACCGCAGCGGGGCGGAAGACTTCCACAAATGTGGGCACCACCGCGGTCGCACCAAAGTCGACAGAGAGGCGATCGTCGGTCTTGACGATGGATATTTGCTGCTTAATATCCGTCGATGAAGGCCCCAGCGGTGGCCGCCTTGGTCATCGCCGGCCTTGAATGACTAGCCACATATAATCATCAATGCGGCAAGGAGGTTTGTGATGAGCCGATCTCTTTGGAATGAGGACCCGCGTCAGATGGTGCGCCGCGAGTTGCGCAATTTCTTCAACGACAGCAGTGGGTGGTGGAACCGACGGTCGACCGGGCATGGTCGTCAGGTCACCGGCGTATTTCCGCCGGTCAATATCTACGGCAACGAAGAGGGCTTTCGGGTGCGGGCAGAGATGCCGGGCATCGATGGCGAGAGCCTCGATATCAGTTGCAAGCGCGACCAGTTGGTGATCCGCGGCGAGCGAAAGCTCAAGGACGTGGACTCGGAGGCCAATTTTCATCGCCAGGAGCGCGAGGGAGGCACCTTTCGACGGGCCGTCAACCTTCCGGAAGCGGTCAATCCCGACGGGGTTGAAGCGCGCTACGAGAAGGGCGTATTGGACGTCTTCGCGCCGCTGGCAGAGAGCCACACGCCGCGACGCATCGAGGTCCAACAGCGGTAGTCATCGGGCTAATAGCTAGCCCCTGAAGGCGTCGGCAACGACCGACAGATATGCATCATGGAGGTGGATCATGAGCACCGAAAACACCGATATGACCACGCGTCAAAAAGAGGAATTGCAAACCCAGGAGGGCACCCGAGAGGGACCCTACTTCAAGCCCGCCGTCGATATCTACGAGACCGATGAGGCCCTGACGGTGGTCGCCGACCTGCCGGGGACGGGGGTCGAGGATATCGATATCGATCTTCGAGATAACCAATTGACCCTGACGGGGATCGTCAACCGTCCCCTGGGTGACCAATGGGAGCCGCTCTACACCGAATACCGAAGCGGCCACTTCATGCGTCAATTTCAACTGGGGCGTCAGATCGACCAGTCCAAGATCAGCGCCCATTACGAGCAGGGCGTCCTGGAGTTGACGCTCCCCAAGGCGGAGGATGCTGTGCCGCGAAAGATCGAGGTGAGCACCGGTTGAGGTGATCTGGGGTGACCCATACAAAAGGCCGCCGCGTCAGCCAAGGGCTGTCGCGGCGGCTTTTTTGGTTTGGTGTGGGTCCCTACTTATTGGACAATGAAAAGAGTGTGCGATCGCAAATGGCAACACTGATAACTGGATGAGCGTGGCCGTGGAGACAACCCCTTTGGATTGGACATTGATCAGTTCCATCGCCATCAGCCTCGCGCTGGGTGGGCTGGTGGGATTGGAGCGACAGAGCCACCGCGAACCGGAGAGCGCCTTTGGGTCGGTGGGGGTGCGGACCTTTGCCCTAGCGGCCCTGCTGGGGACTACCTCGGTGCTGACCCACGAGGTATTGCCGGGGGTGGCCTACGTGGTGGGGGGCGGTTATTTTGCGCTGCTCCTGGCCTTTTTCTGGCAGGAGCGCCGGGCCACAGACCACGAGGTGGGGATCACCACCCAGGTGTCGGCGATGATGGTATTTTTGATCGGGATGTTGGTGCCAGAGCAGCCCTTTTTTGCGTCAAGCCTGGCGGTGATCGTGGCGGCCGTATTGGCGCTCAAGCGCTATACCAGCCGCTTTGTGCAGCTTTTGACGCCCGCCGAGATCATCGCCACGATGAAGTTCTTGCTGATCACCGTGGTATTATTGCCGCTACTTCCCAACGAGGCCGTCGATCCCTGGGGGTTTTATAATCCCCGTGAGATCTGGCTATTGGTGGTGCTGATCAGCGGCATCAGCTTCCTGGCCTATTTTGCGATCCGATTTATGGGGACCCGTCGAGGCCTGACGCTCACGGGCATCCTGGGAGGACTGGCATCGAGCACGGCCGTGACCCTGGCGATGGCCCGCCAGGTGCGGCGTCACCCCGGGTCCAAGACGATGCTCTTGTCCAGCGCCTTCGCCATCATGTTGGCCACGGCCTTTATGTTCGTGCGCGTCGGCGCGGCGGTGGCGGTGATCAATATCTCGTTGGTGCAAACGCTGTGGGTGCCCTTTGTGGCCATGTCGATCCCGGGCACCCTGATCGCCGGGGCCATGTGGTGGGTATTGAGGGAGCATCACCGCGAATTGGATGAGTCCGACGAGGAGGAGGAGGCCGACGAGCCGGAGTTGGAGCTACAAAACCCCTTCGAGCTTCGCTCGTCCTTTAAATTTGCCGCCCTGCTGGTGGCGATCATCGGCGGCGCCAACTTGCTGCAGCAACTCTACGGGGGAGGGGCGATCTATGTGGCCGCGGTGTTCGGCGGCCTGGCGGAGACCAACGCCATCAGCCTGGCGGTGGCCCGCCTGGAGAATATGGGCGAGATCACGGCCTCCGTGGCCACCCAGGCCATCGTCATCGCCATCCTGGCCAATAGCGTCATCAAGGCCTCCCTGGCAGCGGCCGTGGGCAATCGCCGTCTGGGCCTCTACGTGACAGGGGGCCTTCTACCGATCTTCGCCGTGGGGCTGGGGGCGGCGTTCTTTCTTTAAGGGCGAACGGGATGATGGGCGAAGGTTGGGCTTTACTATGGTAGGGTGAGCCATTGCGAAGCGAATGCGCGTTGGCCAGGATCAGACGATCGGGAGGGAGATTGAATAGTCAAAATGGTAGCGATGGGATGGAGCGAAGGGGGTGGCGATGGTTGTCGGTGATGGCCGTGGCGTTGGTCGTAGGGGTTGGATGTGCGGATACGGCGGTCGCTGATAACGACCAAGACCCGGTCGAACAACAGGATCAAAATAACGGGGAGGAGGAGACTAACGGGGAGGAGGAGACTAACGGGGAGGAGCCAGAGGGTGTCGAACCCTGGGATTGCGATCCGGATCTGGCGTTGTCCTATGAGGGCTATGAATCCGTGGAGGGCATGGAGGGCGAAGACCTATTCCAGGGGTTGAGGGCGGAGGTGATCGGCCATAACGGTCGGGGTTATAACGCGGCGCGGACCTTTATGTTTGAGCAATTGGAGCCCAACGACGAGGGGCTATTGGAGTGTGTCTATACCGACGATCTGGCGGAGCCCGATGGGACGAATCTGCCCAGCGGGGTGTTTAATACGGAGCATGTATGGCCCCAGAGTCGAGGCGCCGATACGGAGCCCGAGCGAAGCGATATGCATCACTTATTTCCGGTGGAGATCGACGCCAATAACCGCCGGGCGAATTATGAATTTGGCTATGTGGGGTGCGATGGGGCGAGTTGTGACTGGGGGCGCGATGGCTCCTACCTGGGGCCGAGCGCGGACGACGATCGCGATCCCGTCTTTGAGGTGCAGCCCGATCGGCGCGGGGATATCGCCCGGGCCGTATTATATTTTTCGCTGCGCTACGACGAGGGGCTGTCGAGCGGTGAGGAGGCGGCGCTTCGGGCGTGGCATTGCGAGGACCCGCCCGACGATTATGAGCGGGCGCGTAATGACGCCATCGAGGGCTTTCAGAGTAACCGAAATCCCTTCATCGACCGGCCGGACTTCGTGGATCGCATCGATCAATTCTAGGGTGGGGCACTATTGTCAGCGAGCGGCGTCGACGCGGTAGAGCATGGCGTCCGGGGTGTCGGGTAGGATGTAGATGGCGCCCCCACCGGGGGCCTGGCGGACGTCGCGGATGCGGCCCATCTCATTGGAGAGGATGGCCTCTTCGTGTTCCGCGCCCTCGTCGTTGGTGACGATGCGTCGGATCTCCTGGGTTCGAAGGCCGCCGACGAGGATATTGCCCTGCCAGGCGTCGAAGTTGGCGTCGCGGATGATGGTCAGGCCCGAGGGGGGATGAGAGGGATCGAAGAGGTGATAGGGAGCGTCGACGTCGTCCAGATCGTCGGGGTCCTGGGTCTCTGTTTCATCCATCGGTTCCCCCGTTTGGTAGTCGTCGCCATAGGTGAAGATGGGCCAGCCATAATTTCGGCCGGCCTCGATGGTGTAGAGAATATCGCCGCCGCGGGGGCCGTGGTCCGAGGCCCAGACGGTGTCGGTGTCCTCGTCGCGGGCCATGCCCTGAATATTGCGGTTTCCATAGGTATAGATCTCGTCGAGGACGTCCTCGTCGTCGACGAAGGGGTTGTCGTCGGGGATAGAGCCGTCGTCGTTGAGGCGGATGACGCTTCCGGCGTGGTCCTGGGTATCCTGGGCGCGGGGCGGGTCGGCGCCGCGGTCGCCGATGGAGGCCAGGAAGGTGCCGTCGCCCAGCCAGGTCAGGCGCGAGCCATAGTGCCGGCCGGGGCTGGAGTATTGGTTGTGGATGAAGATCTCCTCCACGTCGGTGAGCTCGTCGCCGTCCAGGCGGGCGCGGCCGACGGCGGTGGCCGTATGGGAGCTATCGGGATCGGGGCTGGAGTAGGTGAAGTAGATCCAGTCGTTGTCCTCAAAGTCGGGGTGCAGCGAGACGTCGAGCAATCCGCCCTGGTTATTGGCCTGCAGCTCGGGGAGACCGGAGATCTGGGTGACCTCGCCGTCGTGCACCCGGTGGAGCTGGCCGCCGCGCTCGGTGACCAGCATTTGGCCGTCTGGCAAGAAGGCCATCGCCCAGGGGTGCTCAAAGGGGCCGGCGACCTCGGTGACCCATAGGTCCTGGTCCTCCGTGGAGATCTCCTGGGCGCCCTCGGGCATCTCCTCCGGGAGGTCCCCAAAAGGGTTGTCCGGGGTCTCGGGCTCAGCATTGGGTTCCTCGGCCTGCGGTTCCGGCTCCTCCGAGCCGTCGCAGGCCATGGCCGAGGTGGAGGTGAAGGCGAGGGCGACGATGAGGGCGGCCAGAGGGGTCGGTCGCATGGTTAAATCCCGGTAGAGGTCAGGGTCTTCAGTGATGCGCATCAAAAAATGGGTACGACGCCGGGAAATTCAAGCAGCCATCTAATCGTCGCCGATGGCCGGGAAGAAGCGGCCCGTGCGGCGATGGATGCCGACGAGGAGGATGAGGGCCGCCACCAGGGGAAGCAGGGCGCTGAGAAGGTAGAGGGCGCCAAAGCCGATGACGTGCACCAGGGGAAGGGAGATGATGGGACCCAGGGTGCCGCCGACGTCGCCCAGAACATTGGTGGTGCCCACGGCGCGTCCCATGCGTTCCTCGGCCGTGAGGTCGCCGAGGAGGGCCATCAGGGGGCCGCTGGTCCCGCCCTGGCCGATGCCCAATAGGAGGCAGGCGGCGACCAGCGAATCTAGGGAGTAGGCCTGGGCGAAGAAGAGAAAGCCCAGCGCCGTGAGGCCCAAAAAGATCAGCAAGGTGGGCATGCGGGAGTCGAAGCGGTCGCTTAAATAGCCGCCGATAAAGGTGAAGACGCCGGCGGTAACGACGGTCAGCCCCATGAAGACGCCGGAGCTTCCCTGGGCGTCCATGCCGAAGACCCCCAGATCGCGGGCGTCCAACACCAGCACCATGGTGGAGAAGACGACGCCAAAATAGACGAATAAGAGCACGAAATTGGTGGCGCCGGCGACCAGGGCGGCCAGGCTGGTGTCGACGTCCCAGGGCTTGATGGAGGTGTTGGGCGGTCCCTGGACGTGGGTCTCGGGGATCAGGAGGTGGGCCAGGGCGGTGGCGATGGCCGCCAGGGCGGTGGCGACCATAAAGGCGGTGGCGATGCCGGCGAATTCGCTGATGATGCCGCCCAGCACCAGGCCCGTGGGGGCCCCAAAGAGGATGCCCCCGCGGATAAGCCCCATGCTGGCGCCGCGGGTGGTGTCGTCGCTGACGTCGCTGGCGATGGTATAGGCCGTGGCGAAGACGAGGGCGCTGCCCACGCCCCAGCCCAGGCGGGCGATGAGAAACCAGATCTCCGGCGCCGGGGCGTAGAGGGCGATGATATAGCCGCCGGTGGCCACGGTCTGGATGGCCATCCCGGCGATAAAGGGGCTGCGGGTGCCCATGCGGTCGACCATGGCGCCGGCGGGGGCGCTGAGCAGGAGGCGGGAGAAGCGGTTGGCGCTCAGGATGATGCCCACGACCACGGGGGAGATGCCCAGGAGGGTGCCCAGGTTGGGGATGATGGGAAAGATGATGCCGCCGCCAAAGCCGATAAAAAAGGTGCAGAAGATCACGGCGGCGATGATCAAAAAGCCACTGTCGAGGCCCAGGGCGTCGGCGATGGCCTGGCGTTGCTCATCGGTCATGGTGCGAGGGGATGTGGAAGAGAAGAGGTGGTGGCCCGAGGGCTGATGAAGGGGTGACGTTAAACGTCGTCGGCCAATGATCAAGGCAATTGGTAGTGGGCGACGAGCCAGGGGGATGTGATAGCAATCAGGTCACTCCTTCTGTGAGGAGTAGATGCGGGGCGACGAGTCCGGGGCCGATGTGATAGGTGAAGTATATCTGAGCGCACTATCACGATGGATTTGATTTAAGGGAGCGAGGTCATGGGCATGGCAGGCAAGGGTCTTAATCGGTGGATGGTTGCGGGCGCTGCGTTGTGGCTGTGGGGCGCCGGGTGTTCCAGCGCGCCGGAGGTGGCGGAGGACGAGTCGGCGGTGGAGGCGCCACAGGAGGCGGCGGAGCAGGTCGATAGCGATTATCTGCCCGTGGGAGAGAGCCCGATCATGGGCGATCGCGCGGCGCCGATCACGGTGGTGGAGTTCTCGTCGATGCAGTGCCCCTTCAGCGGCCGCGCGGCGGCGACGACGCGGGCGTTGGTGGAGGAGAACCCGGGGGATGTGCGGCTGGTTTTTAAGCACTTTCCGCTGGATATGCAGCGCCAGTCGGAGGAGGCATCCCGGGCCGTGGAGGCGGCGGGACGCCAGGGCGACGAGGCCTTCTGGGCGATGCGAGATGCCCTCTTTGAGCGTCTGTCGGACTATGAGGACCAGTCCATGGAGGAGCTGGGGGCCCAGGTGGCGGCGGGGCTGGAGTTGGACGAGGAGCAGTGGCGCCAGGATTTCCACGACCCCGAAGTCGCGGAGCGCGTGCAGGAGGATCAGCAGCAGGGGCTGGAGATGGGCGTTCAGGGAACCCCTCTGTTTGCGGTCAACGGCGTGGTGGTCAGCGGGGCCCAATCGCTGGAGGTCTTCCAGGAGGTGGTGGACGAGCAAAAAGAGGTGATCGACGAGCTTCGCGATGAAGGGGTAGCCGAAGAGGAGCTCTACGCCCATGCCCTGGAGCGCAATCTTGAGGCGGCGATGGCCGAGGCGGAGGCCCAGCAGCGAGAGGCCGAGCGTCGGGCTGAAGAGGCGGAAGCGCAGCCCCCGGAGGTTCGGTCGGTGCCCATTCGACAGGCCAACCATAGCCGCGGCGCCGACGCCGACGACGCCCTGGTGACCATCGTCGAATTCTCCAGCTTTCCATGCCCCTTTTGCCGAGAGGGATCGGCGGCGATGGACGAGCTGTTGGAGCGCTATCCCGATGAGCTTCGCGTGGTCTTTAAGCACTTCCCACTGGACTTTCAGGAGCAGGCCATGCCGGCCTCATTGGCCGCCCAGGCCGCCGGCGAGCAGGACCACTTCTGGGAGATGTACGATCTGATCTACGCCCACCAATCGGAGCTCCACGACGATATCTACGCGGAGTTCGCCAACGAACTGGGCCTCGACGAGGAGCGCTTTGAGGCCGATATGGAGTCGGCGGCCATCCAGGAGGTGGTGGAGCAAGACCTGGAGGACGGCCAACAGGCGGGTGTGCGCGGTACGCCGGCCTTTACCATCAATGGCGTTCGGGAAAATGGCGCCCAGCCGGTGGATACATTTGCGGCCCATGTGGAGGAGCAAATGGAGCTGGCCCGCGAGGTTCAGGAGGAGACGGGCCTGTCCGGTGAGGAGCTTCACGAGGCGGTGATCGAGGCCAATAAGTCGCGCTGAGGGGTTTTGGAGCAGTCAATTGTTGAGAAGGTTGAGGAGTGAATGCATGCAGATGTTGGATGGTGGAATGAGAGCGAGCGCGATGATGGCTGTGGCGATGATGAGCCTAGTCGTAGCCTGTGGCAGCGATGAGGCCTCGGCGCCGGATTACGAGGCGAAGACGGTGGAGATCCTGGAGCAGCCGCCCCAGGAGGTGACGGTGGGCGATGAGGTACAGGTGGTGGGGGCCCTGCTGGATGAAGAGGGCGAAATCGTGATGCTCGATGAGGGCGAGCACGGAGAGGCGGATTGGCACTGGCGCGCCGATGGCCAGGAGCCGGTACAGGTCGAGGAGGGGCAGGCCCACTTTTCACTGGAGATGACGGAACTCGGCGAGGCGGTTCAGATCGAGGTGAGCCTGGAGGGAGAGGATATAGAGCTCGGGCGGGCCTCCGTGGAGAGCGATCCCTTTGATGTGGTGGTCGGTCCAGCCGATGGCGATGAATCGATGCTCGAGGCCAGCGATGGTATCGCCGATGGCGTGACGCCGGCGACCGTCGACATCACCCTGCGCGATGCCATGGGCTATCCGGTGCAGGGCGTGGCGCCAGAGCTGGAATGGGAGGACGAGGGGATCGAGACCGAGGGTTGTGAGGAGAGCGACGACGAGGGTCGGTCCATATGTGGATTATATGCCATAGAGGTCATGGAGACCGAGGTGAGGATGGTGGCCCCC